>JABDOQ010000001.1 GCA_013043165.1 Woeseiaceae bacterium
CGGCATCGGACAGGTAACCGCCGCGCTCGGTCAGATTCAGGACTGCCCGGGTTACGGCGCCGCCGCGCGTTTTGCCGGTGCCGCGCTCAGCGTAACTCAGATAAACCAAACCGTTGTCGGCGAAGTCCGGATGCACTGCAATGTCGCCGAGTCCGCCCTGGCCACCGTAGTCCACATCCGGTAAACCGGCCACCGGGCGAGACTTCTGTCCGTTCTGTGACACGATGAACAGGTTGCCTTTCTTCTCGGTAACCAGCATGCGGCCATCGGGCAGGAACGCCAGCGCCCAGGGCTCGTCAAACGATGTGACGGGCGCTGCATTGAACGGCAGGCTATCCTGGGCATTGCCGGCCGTGCTCAGTACCAGCAACACGCTCAGTGCTGTTGCGAAAAGTCTATTGCTCGTCATGCGGATTTTTTCCTCGTAGCCTTACAGTGGCTCAATTTTTGAAAGATCAATATACGGTGCGGGACTTACAACGACAATAGCGCCTGCGCGACCGTTACACTCTGTTACCCGGGTGTTGGCTGAACCCGCTTGCACCGGCTCGAATCAGCGGCCAGACTAAGAAAATTAACGCTCCCCGGATTTCTTTATATGGAACTCGTTGTATTCGACCTTGATGGCACGCTACTGAATCGCGAGTCGGAAATATCTGACTACACGAGCGATACGTTGAAGCTCCTGACCGAGCGCGATATTGCCTATACGGTCGCGACAGGTCGTACCCTTCACGGTGCGCGCGCGATTCTCGAGGGTCATTGCTTTCGGCTGCCGCAGGCATACAAGAACGGCGTGATCATCTGGCACCCGGAAACGAGACACTTTTCCCGCGGAGCCACGCTCACACCGGATGAGCTGGACAATGTTGTGCGCGCCTGTCTTACGCAAGGGCTCACGCCTTTCGTTTTTGCACTGGACGAAAACAACGAGAGCATCGTCTACCATCCGCCGCTGCAGACGGACATTGAGCGCGAGCTTATTCGCAGCATCGGCGTCGAAGAGCCAGTGAAGGTACGTGCATTTGATGAGCTGTTTGCCGACGCGACGATCACCCACGTCAACTCCATCGGCGCCAGCGAAGCCATTAATGCCGTGCTCCACAGCGTCAAAGACGAGACGCACCTTGTAGCGTACTCGGGCATCGCTCTGGAAGGCCAGCAATGGCGCTGGCTCGATGTCCACCACAGCGAAGCCAGCAAGGGCGGTGCCATCAGGACGATGAAGAGTTTGCTCGGCCTTGATCGCGTCATTTGCTTCGGCGATAGTGACAACGACCTCAGCATGTTCGAGGCGGCGGATGAAAGTTACGCACCCGCAAACGGCAATGACAGGATCAAGTCTGCCGCTACGGCCGTGATCGGACATCACGACGAGGAGGGTATCGCGCACTTTCTGCGTGAACGCTTCTCGCTCGATGCGCCTTGATCGTGCTGCAATCCCCGGCCATGCGCCTCGACATGATTCCCTCATGAGTCGGGATGACCTCACCACTTCCGCGTTCGGCCGATTAGTCAAGGTGGGCGGACTGGTTGGCCGTGTCGGCGTTTCCGTAATAGGCGGGCAAGCCGTCGGCCTGCTCCGCGACGGGCCCACCAAGCAGCTGAAGAAGGCCGAGAACATGATCCGAAACGCGGCCCGGATCGCAGATACGCTCGGCGAGATGAAGGGCGCTGCGATGAAGGTCGGTCAGATGCTTAGTCTCCACGCGGGCCTGTTACCCCCGGAAGTCGCGGCCGTTCTCAGCGTTCTGCAAAAGGAGGCGCCGAGCGTGTCATTCGAGGTCATGGAGCGCGAGCTGCGCCGCGAGTTCGAGAACTTCGATGTGCTATTTGAGTCCCTGGAGCCCGAGGCTTTCGCTGCAGCGTCGATAGGCCAGGTCCACCGTGGCGTTTTAAGTGATGGTCGACAGGTGGCGGTAAAGATTCAGTATCCCCGTGCCGACCGCATGGTCGAAGCGGACTTGAAGAACCTCAAGACCCTGCTGGGCAACCTGGTGAGTATGTTCACTGATATTGACTTCGAGCCGATCTGGGAAGAGGTCAGGGAGCGACTGCTGGAAGAGCTCGACTATCTGAACGAGGCAGAGAACATCCGGCGAATGGCGGCAATGCATGCGGATCATCCGGAGATCATCGTTCCCGACGTCGTGCAGGAGGCGACGACCCGACGCGTTTTGACGATGGAATTTGTGGGCGGTATCCCGCCTGCTGAAGCGGTCTCGGATCGATACCCGGCGCGTCTCAAGGATCAATGGGGAGCCGTACTGTTCGAATTCACGCTGCGCGGCCTGGTGCAGCAAAAATTCATTCACGCGGACCCAAATTTTGCCAATTTCGCTTTCCGCGAAGATGGCAAAGTGGCCGTCTACGACTACGGTTGCATGAAGGAGATACCGGCCGATCTCGCAGCCGGCTACCGCGGACTACTTCATTCGGTGATTAGTAAACGCAAAGCGGCGATTCCCGGGATCCTGCACGACATGGGTGTCTTCAAGGAAGGAGGCGCCCCGTTGCCCAGGGCCATGACGGATCCCTATGTCGACCTGGTGCAGGATATCGTGCGTGCATCGCCACCTTATACCTTTGGTGAAGACGCCTCGATATACGAAAGTCTCTACGACCTGGGTATGTCGAACTGGCAGGATGCTACCGATATCCGCTTTCCCCGCGACGTTGTGTTCATAAACCGAACGCTGGGCGGTCTGTTTGGAAACCTGAGCGCGCTCGGAGCTACCGGGCCGTGGAGAAAGCTCGTACGCAAATACGCCGCGGCCCCGACGGCAGCTGGGTCGAATCTCCCGCAAACGCGTCAGCACCATCCGGCGACTGCCAGGCGGTGAGGGTCGTGAGCGATAGACGGGCGGCGTAAGATTTGTCTGTATCAGCTACGCATCGCCACGCGTCTGTCGTTCCACTCCAGCACCGAGATCGTCAATGCGGGCAACATCGTAAGCGACACGACGGCGGCGCCAAGAATGCCAAACAGAACGATGGCGCCGACACCACGATAGAGTTCCGTGCCGGCACCCGGAATAAATACCAGCGGCGAAAGCCCGCAAATCGTCGTCAGTGTCGACATCGATATCGGGCGCAGGCGAGACGCGACGGCCTCCCGCACGGCGTCAAACGGCGAAGAACCTGCTTCCTTCATATGCTGTATCGCTCGGTCGACGATGAGAATAGGGTTGTTGACAACCGTGCCCATCAATATAAGGAAGCCGAGCATAGTGATCATATCGAACGGCTGGTGCAGGCTGCCCAGGCCCAGCCACGCCAGAATGGCGCCGACCAGGTTCAGCACACCAAGCCCGACGATGCCGCCGGCGATGCCGAGTGGAATCGTCGTCATGATCAGCAGCGGAAATCCCCAGTGATTGAATATCGCAACCAGCAGCAGGTACACGATGATCAGGGCGACCGGCAGATTGGCAGCGAGCGCTGCCTTGGTTGCGTCAAGCTGATCGCTGGCGCCGGAAATGTCGACGTTGACGTTCGCCGGTAGCCCGCCGGTGTCTCTGAGATAGGCAACAACGTCGTTGCGCACAATCTCGACGCCCTCTTCAAGCGCTACAGATGCCGGCGGAATGATATTTAGCGTCACCGTTCGCTGGCCGTTTATGCGCCGAATCGAATTGGTATCGACGGTCTCGTGTATAATCGCGATGGCATCCAGCGGCAGGATACTGCCCTGCGGCGTATAGATCGGCAGTCCTCCGAGATCATCGACATTCGCCTGCCCGCCGGCCGTGCCGTAAAGATACATATCGATCTTGTCGTCGGCCTCGAAGTATTCGTCAACGAACGCACCGTCCGTTAGTGCCGCAACGGTGTAACCCACCTCGTTTGCCGCCAGGCCGAGTTCCGCCGCGCGCGTCCAGTCGGGCCGCACCTCGAGCAGCGGTTGCGACAACGACAGCGAAGACGGGCTGGACTGTATGCGGGGATTGCCCAGGACCTCCTCTGCGCGCCGGTATGTCGTCAAGGCCGCATCGTAGATGATGGCGAGGTTCGGGCCGGATACATCGAGATTGATGCTGCGCGTGCCGCCATCGTTGCTGGAGATAATGGAGCCGCGGGCAGCAAAAGCGCGCATCCCGGGGTACTGCCGGTATCGTTCCGTTATCGCATCCATCAGTTCGTCGATGTCACGGTGTCTTATTGGTTCCGATATGATGCGGAAGCCGCCGGCCGATATTCTCGCGTTCAAATATTTGATTGCTGGTACATCGGTCTCGCCGCGATCAAAGCGGCCCGGATCATCATTTACGAACTGCATGAAGTAGTCCTGCACTTCGAGGCCGATCTCCTTCATTGTTTCGAGGTTGTAGCCGGGCGGTGCGCTCATCGATGCGAACGTCTTTGGCTCTTCACCCTCGGGCAGATACTCCGCTGGCGGTGTAAGCAACACGATGATAGCGATGCTCGCAGTAATCGTGACCCCAATCGTCGCTCGTCGCCGCTTGCGAGTAGCGATGAGACTTTCGATACGGGCGAGCAGTCGTTCCCGCAGTGCCCCTTCCGTGTGTGAGCGATGCTCAGTGCCGAACGACAGCCGCGCGCTGGCCGTCGGGATCAGCGTGATGGCCACTAGCATCGACGCCATTATCGAGGCCGAGATGGCGATAGCGACGTCCGAATACAGCTGGCCGGCTTCTTCGCGTATGAACAGCACGGGTAGAAACACGAGGATCGTCGTCAGCGTTGAGGCCAGCACCGCGGTCCACACGCTCTTTACGCCCTCGACCGCCGCCCGAATCCGGTCAAGTCCCTGCCGCCGCTTCAGCTCGATGCTTTCAATGACGACGATACTGTTGTCGAGCGTCATGCCAATCGCGAACGCGACGCCGGCCAGCGAAATGACGTTGATCGTGCGCCCCGCTGCAAGCAGCCCGAGGAACGCGGCGATTGTGCAGATCGGGATGCCGAGCACGCCGACGGCCGTTGCACGCACAGAGCGGAGGAACAGGAACATCACGCCGGTCGCGAATAACGCGCCGAGCGACAGGTTGATCCAGACGTTGCGAATCGAGGCCTCGACGTAGCCGGCATCCTCGGCCATCAGCTGCATACGCATGCCGTTGGGCTGCAGCAAGTCGCCATTCACGCGTTCAACTGCATCGAGCATCGCATACTTTATGTCGATAACGTTCGAGCCAGCCTCGCGATTGACCGACGCAAAGAGTATCGGCTCCGCGTTGAAATAGGCGTAGCTCTGAATCTCGGAATGGTCTAACTCGATGATGGCAATGTCGCCCAGGCGAATCAGCGAGTCGCCGCGTCGATCGATGATCAGGTCTTCAAGCGCTGCGACCGAATCGAACCGGCCGACGGTGCGAAGTAGATAGCGTCGCTTGCCGCCATCGATTTCGCCACCGGACACGTCGCGATTGCGCGCCCTGATCGCATTTCGCACGTCGAGAATCGTGATCTGGCGGTCCGCCAGCCGTGTCGGGTCCAACAAAATTCTGATCTGCCGTTCGGCGCCACCAGATATATTGACTTGCGAAACGCCGGGCACGCCCGACAGTCGTGTTCGCACGTTGTCGACGACGAAGTCGCGCATCATTACCATGTCGACGTTGCGCGGGTTGCCCGGCAGTGGCGAGATTGCAAAATACATGAACGAATTCGCAGAGAACGAATTGGCAAATACTCGCGGTTCATCGACGTTCTCGGGATATGACGGAACCTGGTTCAGCGCGTTGTTCACCTCGATCAGTGTTTGCGTCATGTTGACGCCGAACGGAAAGTCCAGTTCGACGACCGCGCTGCCGCTCGATGCGGACGATTCGAGGCGCTGCAGGTTTGGCAGGGTCCGAAGTTAATCCTCCTGCTCTATCAGGATCTCTTTCTCGACGTCCTGGGGGGTGGCGCCCGGCCAGGCGGTCTGGACTGATACGGTTCGTACTTCGAGGTCCGGGATCATCTGTACAGGCACGCGAAACGCGGCCAGGACACCCAGTA
>JABDOQ010000021.1 GCA_013043165.1 Woeseiaceae bacterium
AAGGCGTCGGGTCGAAGGCATGCACGGTCAGGCCGTAGTGATGAATGATGTCCATGTCGAAGTCGACCGAGTCGCCGACCCCGAGCGAATAGACGACCGAAGCGGAACCGAGCAGCTCGGGTATGTAAATCCAGCCACCCGCTTCGAGCACCTCGCGCTCGACGTCCTTCTTTAGCCACAGCTCCTTGCCGCTGATGCGTTTAATAAAACGCTTTACAGGCCAAAACCACGGCTGGCGCTTCATCCATCCGGATGTTCTCACGATGACTCCAAATCCGATTACAAATTGACTCAGCCGGCGTTACTATGCCACACCGGGGTGCGGCAACAACCGACCAACATTCGGACAGTGAAGCCCATGTTAAGAGGCCTTGCAAGATTGATATTGCGCGTCGGCGGATGGACTGCCGTGGGCGAGATGCCGGATGTGCCGAAAGCGGTCATCATCGCTGCGCCACACACCTCGAACTGGGACGGCTTCTGGGCGCTGGTTTACAAGGTCGCGATCGGCGCTGAACTGCATTTCTTTGCCAAGCATTCTTTGTTTTGGTTTCCGCTCAGCACGTTGCTCAGGGCGCTCGGAGCCATCGAGCTGGATCGCGAGCGTGCGGGCTCTGCGGTGCGCCAGGCGATTAACATGTTCAATGAACAAGACAGCTTTTTCTTTGCTCTATCGCCCGAAGGCACGCGCAGCAAAAAACGCGGCTGGAAGACCGGCTTTTACCGCATCGCCGAAGGCGCGAACGTTCCTATTTACCTCGGCTTTTTCGACTACAAACACAAGCGTCTCGGCATCGGACAACGATTCGACCTGACCGGCGATCAGGACGCCGATCTCAGGTTCTTCCAGGATTATTACGCCAGATTCGAAGGTCGCTGGCCCGAGAAAACCACGCCTGTCGAGTTTGTCGACCGGTCATGACCGCGCCGGACAACAGCCGGCGCCGCACGATTCGCAGCTTCGTGCGCCGTGCCGGAAGGCTGACACCCTCGCAGGAGCGCGCCCTTCTTGAGCTATGGCCTTCCCTTGGCGTTGATTTCGATCCCGACCGGGTCATTGACTTCGACAAGCTCTTCGACCGCAGTGCGCCCATCGTTCTCGAAATCGGTTTCGGCAACGGGGACTCGCTCGTGCAGCAGGCGCTCGAGCACCCGGGGATGAACTTCCTGGGGATCGAGGTGCACGAACCCGGCGTCGGGCATTGCCTGCTGAAAGCACGCGCTGCCGGCCTGTCGAACCTCAAGCTCATCAAGCGCGACGCGATCGAGGTTCTTACGCACCAGATTCCCCCGGCATCATTACAGCGAATCAACATCTACTTCCCCGACCCGTGGCCGAAAAAACGCCATCACAAGCGCCGCATGATTCAAGCCGGGTTTCTGCAACTGCTGCACGAACGCACGGCTGCGGGCGGCACGCTGCACATCGCAACCGACTGGGCGAACTACGCCGAGCACATCGACGAAGTCCTCGGACAGTCAGGTCTTTTTCGCTGCGAGGAGCGGCGCGAACACGATGGCAGCGGGCCGCTGGATCGTCCGGGCACCAAGTTCGAGCGGCGCGGCCTGCGCAAAGGTCATCGTATATGGGACTGGCGCTGCAAAAAATCGGCCCATGACAGCTAGACTATTGCGCTTCTGCCTCCATGATCTATAACTAGTGGTAGGATGGTTTTTATTCGTTTGAGGACTCTGTCAAGTGGCACTGCACGAACCCATCATCGGTCGCTGGTTCAAAAGGCCAGGCGGAACCGTGTTTGAGGTCGTCGCAATCGACGAAGACGCCGCAACCGTGGAAATTCAGCTATTCGACGGTACGATCGATGAAATCGACTTCGAAATCTGGCCGACTCTCATGCTGATTGAAGTTGCCGCGCCCGAAGACTGGTCCGGGTCCGTCGATATGGATCCGGAGGATTTCGACGGCAAGAACGCAAACGACAATCCCACCGGTTACCAGGATCCGCTCGACTTCCTCGACAGGACCTGAGACACCACCACCCCCAACATTCTTAACGTGGCGGCGAGCGCAGCGAAATCTCGCTCGCTCCCGCTTACGCAACGTCGCTTCGCGAGACACGCCGGCGCTCGCCGCCGCTGCACGGCGACGCGAGGGTCCGGTTCTGGGAGTTCCTCGAGCGTCGTGCGAAGCGCAGCGACGCATGGACGCCAAAGCAAGCGGAGCCCGATGTGAGCGAGGCAGGACGCCGAGCGAGCTTAAGCGAGAGGAATTCCCGAAGCGGGCCCCTTTGCCACGCGATCGGCGCCGCGGTCGGCTGTCGTGTTGGGTAGTGAACGGGAGAGTTACATGCTCGTCGGGCCGGTAACGTAAATGACGCCGTCGCGGATTGACAGTTCCACTCGTCGCAATGCCTTCCCGGATGCCGGCCCCGCTATACAGCGACCCGTCTCGATCTCGTACGTCGCGCCGTGTGATGCGCAGATGATTGCGGACTTGTCTTTGGTCAGGAACTTTTCGGGCGACCAGTTCAACGGGTGGCCGACATGGGCACAGAAATTCTGATAGGCGAAAACCGCGTCGCCCTGTCGCACGACGAAACCGCGAAACGGCCAGTCGCCTTCGCCGATCTGGAATTCACGACAACCAGGATCATCCAGCTCGTCCAGCTTGCCGACAACGATTTCCTGTTCCGCTGGCATCAGGTATCCGTCTCGTTCCATGGCGCGACCTTGAAGAGCAACAACATCCCCGGCACAGCCAGCAGTGTGCAGATAAGGAAAAAGTTGGTCCAACCGGTTCGCTCAACGATGAGGCCGGTTGTCGCGCTGGCCAGAACCCGGGGCACCGAGATGAGCGCCGTAAACAGCGCGAACTGGGTCGCCGCGAACGCCACGTTGGTCGACTTGGCCATGAAAGCGGTCAATGCCGCAGTTCCCAAGCCGACGCCCAGGTATTCGAACGCCATCGCAAACGCCAGCATCCAGGGGTTTGCACCAACGACCGACAGCAAGGCGAATCCGAGAATGCTGGCTATCTGCACTAAGCCGAAGAGCCACAATGCCCGGTTGATCGAAACCTTCACCATGATCAATCCACCGATGAGCCCGCCGACGATTGCCGCTGTCGTACCGACGAACTTTGCGATTGTGCCGATCTGCGTTCCCGAAAAGCCCACATCATGAAAGAACGGTGTCTGCAAAGCCGTCGCCATGTTGTCGCCCAGTTTGTAAAAAAACAGGAACGCGAGTACCAGCAATGCTGATCCGAAACCGGCACGACCAATGAACTCCCGGAACGGTTCGATCACGGACTCCTTCAGCGATCGCGGTGGCGTTGGTTCCTTGATCGCCTCGTCGATCACCAGTGTCATCACTATTCCGACCAACATGAACAACGCGACGACGATAAAAACCATGTGCCAGGGAAGGCGGTCAGCCAGGATGAGTGCCAACCCTCCCGGAATCAGCCCTGAAAGCCGGTACGCCTGTACGTGTATGGAATTGCCGAGCCCGAGCTCGACGTCGGGCAACAGCTCGCGCCGGAATGCATCGAGAACGATATCCTGGCTGGCACTGAAAAACGCAACCGCCGTGGCAAGGTAGGCAATCGTCCACAGTGACATCGCCGGCTTGAAAAAGCCGAGTGTGCTGATCGCGACAAGCAGCGCCAGTTGCGTCACGATAATCCAGCCGCGCCGGTGACCCAGAAACGGCAAGGTGTAGCGATCCATGATCGGCGCCCACAGAAACTTCCAGGTGTAGGGGAACTGCACGAGTGCGAAGAATCCGATTTCCGCAAGGCCTACACCCTCGGTACGCAGCCAGTAGGGGACCATCTGGAAGAGCATGTAGAGCGGCAGTCCCGACGAGAAACCGGTGAACACGCAAATCAGCATGCGACGGTTCAGGACAGCTTCCTTCAAGCTCTCCTTGCGCGTTCGGTCGAAGTTTGAATCAGCCGCCATGGACCCAATCGTAATCCATGATCAGCGGCGCGTGATCGGAGAAGCGCTGCTCTTTGTAGATATCGGTCCTCAGCACCTTGTCCTTCAATCCCGGCGTTACGACCTGGTAATCGATGCGCCATCCTGTGTTGTTATCCCAGGCGCGGCCGCGGTTCGACCACCAGGTGTATTGGTGCGGCTCCTGCTCGATCGTACGAAACGCGTCCGCGAATCGATGTTCGCCGAACACTGAATCCATCCAGGCGCGTTCTTCGGGCAGGAACCCGGAATTCTTTCGGTTGGCGCGCCAGTTCTTGAGATCGATCTCCTTGTGAGCGATGTTCCAGTCGCCACAGATTACGTATTCCGAGCGGCGTCGCCGCAGCTTCTTGAGGTGCTCGGTGAACGTATCCATGCAGCGATACTTGGCCGCCTGCCGTTCCTCGCTCGATGAACCGGATGGCAAGTACAACGATACGACGTTGATGCCCTCGAGCTGTACCTCGAGGTAGCGACCTTCAGCATCGAACTCCGGGTCGCCGAAACCGCGAACAACTTTCTTCGGCCTGTGTCGGCTGTAAACGGCCGTGCCGCTGTAGCCCTTCTTGACCGCATCTTCGTAGTAGCAGTGGTAGCCCTCGGGCGAAAAAATATCGTCCGTCAACTGATGAGCCTGCGCCCTGGTTTCCTGGATACAGATCACGTCGGCATTCTGCGTCGACATCCATTCGAAAAAACCCTTGCGGGCGGCCGCCCGAATACCGTTGGCATTCAGGCTGATAACGCGAAACAAGATCGATCTCCTGTGTCATAATTCGGTGGGTCGCGGCCATGATACAGAAGACCAATCGAATGCGTGGGTACAAGCGGGAATTCATCGAACTGGCACTGGAACTCGGCGTATTGCGTTTTGGTGAATTTACGCTGAAGTCGGGTCGCGTCAGCCCCTATTTCTTCAACGCGGGGCTTTTCAATACCGGTTACGCGGCGGCGAAACTCGGTCGCTTCTACGCATCGGCAATTGCCGAATCACGCGTCCGTTTCGACATGATTTTCGGGCCCGCGTACAAGGGCATTCCGCTGGCCGCACTCGCCGCCGCATCGCTCGCCGAACACCACGACATCGACGTGCCCTACTCATTCAATCGTAAAGAGGTCAAAGCACATGGCGAAGGTGGCAGCATCGTTGGCGCCCCGTTGTCAGGCGAAGTGCTGATTGTCGACGACGTCATCACCGCAGGCACTGCTGTGCGAGAGGCTTACCAGGTTATCTCTGCCGCCGGCGCCCAGATTGCCGGGCTCGTCATCTCGCTCGACCGCCAGGAACGCGGACAGGGCCATTTTTCGGCCGTGCAGGAGCTAAAGCAGTCGCTCGGAATTCCAGTCATCAGCATCGTCCAGCTCGACGATTTGATCAACATTCTGGAGGAATCAAGCGAATATGAGGAGTACCTCGAGCCTGTGCTGAGCTATCGTAAGCAATATGGCGTAATATCGTAAGTAGCTGAAAAACATGCCTGCTACGATGGTTTACAGGGTGAGATCGAGGGTTTAAGGTGCAATAACGAGAACCAGTCCCGGTCTTCTGTTTGTTTTTGCTGGCATATTTGAATAATGCGGAAATTGAATTTTACATTTGTGCTGTTGCTGTTGGCGCCGCTCGCGAGTCTCGCGCAGCAGGCCAAGGTCTACAAGTGGGTGGACGAGCATGGCACCCTGCACTACGGCGACAGCATCCCCGCCAAGTACGCCGAGTTTCCGAAAGAAGTCCTTAATGATCACGGCGTAACGGTCGAGAATCTCGAGGGCAAGAAAACGCCCGAACAGATCGAAGCGGAGCGTCTCGAGAAAGAACGAGTAGCCGCCATCGAGTTGCAGCGCCGCGCTGACCAGGCACTGCTCGCGACCTATCTTTCGGTTGACGAGATTCTGATGCACCGCGATCGCCGCGTCGAACTTTTCCAGGCGCAGTCGCGCGTCACCGAACTCTATCTCAGAAACCTGGAGCGCCGCATGCAGAAGCTGAAAAGCGAGGCATCACATTTTCAGCCGTATAGCGAAGATTCGGACGCGCCAATGATTCCTCGTGAGCTCGCCGAAGACATTCGCATGACGAAAGACATAGTCGCACGGCACGAACGCAATCTGATGAAGTTCCAGGCGGACGAACAGCAAATCATTGCACGCTTCGATGGCGATATTTCACGCTTCAAAACCCTCAAAGGCATCGACTGACGCCGAGGCACCCTGTCACGCAGTGCCCGAATGACCGAAACCGCCTGAACCTCGGTCGCTTTCATCAAACTCCTTTACGACCCTGAATTCGACCTGCTCCACAGGGACGAATACCATTTGCGCGATGCGCTCCGCCGGCTGCACGTCGTAGCTTCCCGAGCCCCGATTCCAGCAGGATATAAACACCTGCCCCTGGTAGTCGGAATCGATGAGTCCGGTGAGATTGCCCAGCACTATTCCATGTTTGTGCCCCAGACCCGAACGGGGCAACAATACGGCTGCCAGTGACGGATCGGAAACGTGAATAGCGATGCCGGTTGGTACGAGCACGGTTTCGCCCGGCGCCACGGTGATCGGTTCGTCGATACAGGCCCGCATGTCGAGCCCGGCGGAACCGTCAGTGGCGTAGTGCGGCAGGGGAATCGAGTCCCCGATACGCGGATCGAGAATTTTCAGTTCAATGGATCGCACGTGGTCCTGTCCTTCAGTCCTTGTTCGATATGACCGTGAGGCGGGGCTCGGTCTCCACGCCGCGATTGGCGTGAAAATGGTCTGCTATCAGTGCAACAAGATCTCGGGCGAGATCGGATTTGGCGGCCTTTGGAAAGTCTCTTTTGCCGTCGCTCCACAGCACGCTGGCTGCGTTATCGTCTCGATCAAAACCGCAATCGTCGCCGACCTGGTTGGCGACAATCATGTTCAGCTTTTTTTTGTTTAGCTTGACACGCGCATGGGCCTCGACATTTTCAGTCTCGGCAGCAAAGCCAACCGTGAACGGCGGCCTGTCCATCGCGGCGACCGATGCCAGGATATCCGGGCATCGGACCAGTTCGATGCGGCTGGTTTCGTCCCTCTTTTTGATCTTCTGCTTTTCGACCACTGCCGGCCGATAGTCGGCTACAGCCGCAGCTGCGATAAAGATGTCCGCGTTCGCGATGCGTTCATGCGTTGCGTCGAACATTTCCTGGGCCGTATTGACGTGATGCACCTCCACGCCTGGTGGCGCAGACAGGTCGACCGGGCCGCTGATCAACAGGACATTCGCACCCTGGGCCGCAGCGGCGCGGGCAACGGCATAGCCCATTTTTCCGGAGCTGCGATTTGTTATGTAGCGCACAGGATCGATCGGTTCGCGCGTCGGTCCCGCTGTTGCGATGACCGTGCTGCCGTCAAGCAAGCCTTCGCCCTTGCCAACGCTCAAATCACAAACTGCTGCAGCGATCGTCTCGGGTTCCAGCATGCGACCGGCCCCGGTTTCGCCACAGGCCTGCGAACCGGTGCCCGGCCCGAGAATATGTATGCCGCGGCTTTCCAGGATCTCGCGGTTCGACTGTGTCGCAGGGTTGTTCCACATGACATGGTTCATCGCGGGCGCCAGGGCAATCGGTGCTTCCGTTGCGAGACACAGGGTCGTCAGCAGGTCCGGTGCTGCACCGCTGACAATACGCGCCATCACCTCGGCCGTCGCCGGTGCGATCAACACGACATCGGCCCAGCGCGCCAGCTCGATGTGGCTCATGGCGGCTTCGGCCTCCTTGTCCCACAGGTTTGATCGAATCGGCCGGCCCGATACGGCCTGCAGGGCAGTTGCCGTTACAAACTCCTCTGCAGAGGCCGTCATGACAATTTGTACTTCCGCGCCGCGCTCACGCAGGCGCCGCACCAGGTCGGGCGCCTTGTACGCAGCGATGCCGCCAGTAATGCCAAGGACAACGTTCATGCCTTGATTCTACCGAAACCGGCGATCGTGGCCAGATTGATTCGTTGTAAGCAAATCTCGAAAACCATGACCATGGACTCGTGAAGCATGAGGCCCACAAACGATTGAGCGACGCTCAGTTGCTGACAACCCTGCTTGGTACGGGCAGCGGCAGCTCGGCGGGCCAGTCGGCTGTGCAGCTTCTGCGGCGCTTTGGCAGCCTTCGGGCCGTGCTGCACGCCGAGACGGCAGCGCTGCTGGCCTGCCGCGGTATCGGGAGGGCGCGGCTTGGTATGCTGCAAGCGCTGCCGGAACTCGCCCGCCGCTATTACTCGCAGTCTCTTCCCAGCGGCGAGACGATTCGTAATCCTGTCGATACGGAGGCCTTCCTGCAGTCGCGCATGCGGCACCTGGATCACGAGCTCTTTTGCTGCCTGTTTCTCGACAACCGGCATCGAGTCCTGGGCTTCGAAGAGCTGTTTCGCGGCACGATAGACGGGACATCGGTCTACCCCCGCGAGGTCGTCAAGGAAGCCCTCGCCATCAACGCCGCCGCGGTCATTCTCGCCCATAATCACCCTTCCGGCGTCGCCGAACCCAGCCAGGCCGATGAGCGCATCACCCGGCGGCTGAAATCGGCCCTGGACCTGGTCGATATCAGGCTCCTCGACCATCTGATTATCGGCGACGGCAAAGCGACCTCGCTGGCCCGGCGAGGCCTGATCTGATGACTATCTCCTGCAGCCTCGGTGCTGCGCTTGTATTGCACCATGGAGACTGGTATAAAGTTTCGCTCTCTGCCCGCCCGCCGCGGGCAACTTTTAATAAAATCAGAGACTTAACCTAATGTCTAAGGTTTGCCAAGTGACTGGGAAGCGGCCGCAGAGCGGCAACAACGTATCCCACGCAAAAAACAGAACCCGCCGCCGCTTTCTGCCGAATCTGCAGAGCAAGCGCTTCTGGATCGAATCCGAGAAACGCTACGTGCGCCTGCGCGTGTCGCACAAGGGCCTGCGGATCATCGACAAGCACGGCATCGAAAAAGTCCTGACCGACCTGCGTGCAAGCGGGCAGCGCGTTTAAGCACCCGAGGAACCGACTATGCGTGACAAAATCAAACTCGTTTCCAGTGCCGGAACCGGACATTACTACACGGTAACCAAGAACAAGCGCCTCCATCCTGAAAAGCTGGAGACCAAGAAGTACGATCCGACGATTCGGAAGCACGTGTTGTACAAGGAAGCCAAGATCAAATAGCAACGCTCCAACAGTTTCAAAAAGCCCCGCTCGACGGGGCTTTTTATTAGGGCACAATAGCGTATGCCCGAACTACCTGAAGTCGAAACCAGCCGTCGCGGCATCGAGCCGCACATTATCAACACGGCCATCTCGCGCGTTGTGATTCGCGAGCGGAGCCTGCGCTGGCCCGTTACGAAGGAGGTAGACCAAAACCTGCCGGGCCAGACCGTTACATCGGTGGGTCGCCGCGCAAAATACCTGCTGATCAATACGGAAATCGGCTCGGCCATTTTACATCTCGGCATGTCGGGCAGCGTTTGCATCGTCGATCGTGACACACCGGCCAGTGTGCATGACCACGTCGACATCGAGTTTAGCTCGGGACTGATGTTGCGCTACCGCGATCCCCGGCGTTTCGGCTCCCTCCACTGGAGCAGGAATCCACTGTCGCATCCGCTGCTGAACAAACTCGGGCCGGAGCCGCTCGGCGACGAATTCAATGGCGACTACCTTTGGCAAATATCACGGGACCGCAAGGTCAGCATCAAGCAGTTCATCATGAACGCCCACATTGTCGTCGGCGTTGGCAACATCTACGCGAGCGAAGCGCTGTTCGTGGCCGGCATCAATCCGCGGCGCGCGGCCGGGCGAATCTCGGCGCTTCGTTACGACGCGCTGGCTGATGCAATCAAGGAAGTCCTCAGCAGGGCGATCACGGCCGGCGGCACGACCTTGCGTGACTTCTACGGTGGCGATGGAGAGGCGGGCTACTTCCAGCAGCAGCTGCAAGCCTACGGCCGCGAAGACGAGCCGTGTCGACGCTGCAGCACGCCGATTACCGCGATTGTCCAGGGACAGCGCTCAACCTACTACTGCAAGAATTGCCAGACCTAGCGCTCAGTCGCGCCCACAGCGATCCAGCAAGGCGTGTTTCACATCCGGCGACACAAACTTGGACACGTCGCCGCCCAGGGAGGCAACCTCGCGAACGAGGCTTGATGAAATGAACGTGTATTTGTCTGTCGGCGTCAGGAAAACCGTTTCCACTTCTTCTGTCAGGTGACGGTTCATGTTGGCAAGCTGAAACTCATACTCGAAGTCAGAGACAGCTCGCAAACCGCGGATGATTACGGCAAGGCCATGCTCCCGGGCGAAGTCAACCGTGAGCCCTTCGTAGCCAGTGACCTCGATGTTCTTGATTTTCGACAGCGCTGCCTTGGCCAGCTCGACGCGCTCGCCGAAGGTAAACATCGGAGCCTTGGAGCCCGGGTGGGCGGCGATAGCGACCACGACCTTATCGTACAGGCGTGCCGCCCTGCGCACGAGGTCTTCGTGTCCGAGTGTGATCGGATCAAACGTTCCGGGATACATTGCGGATACTTTCATCGAGTGCGTCCTGTCATGTCCTTTGCCGAACCAGCATATAACGGACACTGCCGGCCGTCTTGTTCTTTAGCACTTCCCAGCCCTCTGGCAAATCGGGCTCCGCCCTGGATCGTTCTTGCTCAATATAAATACAGGCATCTTTTGTCAGCAGTTTTCGCTCAGCCAGCAGGCTGCACACTTCCTCGATCATGCCGGCTGCGAATGGCGGGTCCAGGAACACCAGGTCGAATTGTTCGGTGTTGTCGCCGCGAAGGTAGTTCAGCGCGTCCGTGTGCCGGACGACCGCTCCCGCCGCGCCCAGTGTCCTGATGTTGGCGTTTAGCGTACTGGCGGCCCGCATCGACTTTTCCACGAAAACGGCACTACCCGCGCCGCGCGACAATGCCTCCAGTCCCAGCGCGCCGGTTCCCGCAAACAGATCCAGGCAATGAGCGCCGTGGATGCGTGGCTCAAGCCAGTTGAACAATGTCTCGCGAATCCGCGCCGACGTCGGCCGCAGGCCCGCGACATCGGCGATATCCAACAGACGACTGCGCCAGTTTCCCGCTACAATACGCAGCCTTCCTGGCCGGGCTTTGCTCGTTTTTTGTCGCTTGGCCATGTTCTTCCTGCTGCCGGAATTAATAACGTATATCCATGTTTGCCAAGAAAGAAAAGCCCGAGAAGCGTGCAGGCTTCATCAAGCGCCTCCGCGCACGCCTTAATCGTGGTGATAGCTGGCTCACTTACGATCTTGCCAACCTCGCGCCCGGCGGCAAGATCGACGAAGACGTTCTCGACGAACTCGAATCCTTGCTGGTTATGGCAGACGTCGGCGTTGACACGACCGAGCGCATTGTTTCCGACCTGCAAAAAAGCCTGGCGCGCAAAGAGCTCAAAGACGTCGAGGCACTCCAAAAGGGTTTGCGAAAATCACTGTGCGAGATCCTCGCCCCGGTCGAGGCGCCGCTGTCGATAGGACCGGCTAACGGGCCGTTCGTCATACTGATGGTCGGCGTCAATGGTGCCGGGAAGACGACGACGATCGGCAAAATGGCGCGTCGATTCAAGGATGACGGCTATTCTGTGATGCTGGCCGCGGGCGACACGTTTCGCGCGGCCGCCGTCGAACAGCTGCAGGCGTGGGGTGAACGCAACGATGTGCCGGTTATTTCGCAGCAGGCAGGCGCAGACCCGGCAGCCGTTATTTTCGATGCGTGGGACGCGGCGCGCGCGCGAGATATTGATATTCTGCTGGCCGACACGGCCGGCCGCTTGCAGAGTCAGAAGGGACTGATGGACGAGCTGGCCAAGGTCAAGCGCGTGCTGGCACGCCGCGACGATTCGGCGCCTCATGAAGTCATGCTGGTGCTCGACGCAAGCCAGGGCCAGAACGCGCTCGTGCAGGCGCAGAAATTCCACGACGCGCTGGGCCTCACCGGCATTACCGTCACGAAGTTGGATGGCAGCGCGAAGGGTGGCATTCTGCTGGCGATCGCTAACCAGCTGAAGGTGCCGGTGCGCTTCATCGGCATCGGCGAAGCCGCGGAGGACATGCAACCTTTCTCCGCGGAAGAATTTGTCGACGCGCTGCTCACATCGGGCACGCAGGGACCGTAAGCCGATTCCATGATTCGACTCGAGAATGTCACGAAAAGTTACCCCGGAGGTCAGGAAGCTCTTTCCGGCCTGGACCTCTCGGTCGACAAAGGAGAAATGGTCTTTGTTACGGGACACTCCGGCGCCGGCAAAAGCACGCTCCTGCGCCTTATTGCACTGATCGAACGCCCGACGAGCGGGCAGGTTATCGTCGACAACCAGAACACAAGCCGCGTCAAACGCCGCAAGATCCCGGCTTACCGGCGTCAGATAGGTATGGTTTTCCAGGATCACAAGCTGCTCTACGATCGTCCGGTATTCGACAACGTTGCGTTACCGCTCATCATTGCAGGCGTCAGTCGAGGTGACGCCGGGCGGCGCGTTCGTGCCGCGCTGGACCAGGTCAGTTTGTTGCATAAGGAAAAACAGAGCCCCGAAACGCTATCCGCCGGCGAACAGCAACGTGTCGGCATCGCGCGCGCTATCGTGACTCGCCCCAAGCTCCTGATTGCGGATGAACCAACGGGTAACCTGGATCCGGACCTCTCGCTTGAAGTCATGCGAATATTTCGCCGCTTCAACGAGGTTGGCGTAACGCTCCTGATAGCGAGTCACGATATCTCGCTTATCGATCGCCTCGGCTGTCGTCGCATCGGGCTGGAGGAAGGCCGCCTTCAAGAGGAGGTCGATCCGTGGCAATGACCCGAAACGCCGATGCGGTCGCGCCGGTTCGATCTTCCGGGCCGCTGTCAACCTGGGTAACCCGCCACGTGAGTACGGCCATCGGCTCACTCGGTCGGCTGGTGCGCCAACCGTTTGCAAGCCTCATGATCATCCTGGTCATTGCCGTGACCCTGGCCATGCCGGCCGCGATCAATCTCATTGTCAAAAACGCAAGATCGGTGAGTGGCAGTTGGGATAACGCACTCGATTTTTCGGTATTTCTCAGGCAAGAGATTTCGGTCAGCGAAGCCGAAGCGCTTGCACGATTGATTCGGCAACGTGCCGATATCGATACGGTTGAGTTCGTTTCGGCAGAGGACGCGCTTGCAGAATTCAAACGGCAATCGGGCTTTGCGGAAGCACTCGATCAGCTGCCCGACAATCCATTGCCACACACGCTGGTGGTTCGGCCCAGTGCCGGCAACACGAGCGCATCGCTGATCCTGTTGCAGGAGGAAATTGGCAACCTGCCGGAGTCTGATTACGTCCAGATTGACACCGAATGGGTGCAACGATTTCACGCGATTCTGGATATCGTGCGGCAGGCCATCTCGATTGGCGCCGCACTGCTCGGCGTGGCGATCATCGTTATCATCGGCAATACGATTCGTCTCGACATTGAGAACCGTCGTGAAGAGATCGAGGTCACAAAGTTGATAGGCGCCACCAATGCGTTTGTCCGACGCCCGTTTCTCTGGACGGGCTTCTGGTACGGCCTGTTTGGCGGATTGACGGCATTGGCTTTGGTCCATTACGGCCTGTTCATGCTGGAGGGCCCGGTCGCAAAGCTCTCGGGGCTTTATCAGAGCAATATCGCCGTCGCGTCCCTGGACCTCAGGGAAGCGGCAGCCATCATCGGTATCGGCGTCTTCCTGGGCCTGTTCGCATCCTGGTTCACGGCCGCGCGCCACATGCGGCGGATCGAACCGCGCTAGTAACCCTGCGGGTCAGCGGGCCCGACGAGCCTTGTAACCGATTGTTTCTGTTAGATAAAAAATTCTTCCTATAATGAACTCCAGATCTTGTTAGCACTCTAATGCGGCGAGTGCTAAAATTATGTCCCAACATGGAGGTAGTTAATGACGAACGCTATTGCGAACTTTAATCGTGATCTGGTACTGGCGGGCCCGGTAGGCAGTCTTGATGCCTATATCCAGGCCGTTGGTACGATCCCTGTGCTGTCCAAGGAGGACGAACAGGCGCTGGCCACCCGTTTCCGCGAGGAAGAAGACCTCGAGGCGGCTCGTGACCTGGTCATGGCGCACCTGCGATTCGTAGTTCACATCGCCAAGAGCTACACCGGCTACGGTCTGCCCCTGAACGACCTGATTCAGGAGGGCAACGTCGGCCTGATGAAAGCCGTCAAGCGTTTCGATCCGAGTTACGACGTGCGTCTCGTGTCATTTGCCGTCCACTGGATTCGCGCGGAAATCCACGAATTCGTTCTCAAGAACTGGCGCATCGTGAAAGTCGCTACGACCAAAGCGCAGCGCAAACTGTTCTTCAATCTTCGCAGGGCAAAGAAGAGCCTTGCCTGGTTGTCAGCCGACGAGACTGCGGCGGTCGCCAATGATCTCGGCGTCAGTGAGAAGGAAGTCACCGAGATGGAGAAGCGCCTGCATTCGCGCGATGCTATTTTCGATCCAACTCCGGATGCCGATGACGATCGCAATTTCACGCCGGCCGCTTATCTGCCGAGCCCGGATGCCGACCCTGCGACACTTGTCGAAACGGCCGACTGGAATACGGACGCAACGAACCGTATGGCATCCGCGCTCAAGATTCTCGACGACCGGTCCCGCCGCATTGTCGAACAGCGCTGGCTCAGTGAGAAAAAGATGACGCTGCACGAGCTTGCCGCGGAATACGGAATCTCAGCTGAACGAATTCGACAGCTCGAGACCAATGCCATCAAGAAACTTCGCAATGCGATGGCTGTGTAGCGAGCGCTGAAAGATCAACGAAAAGGCCGCTCAACGAGCGGCCTTTTTTGTGGTTTTCCACTTCCTCGTCGAGAGTCTTGCCGTCGGTAGCGCACATAGCCTCCGTCTTCGACACCCAGCCGGTCGTGGCGCGCCACAAAAAACGCGGCAGGCCATCCCTGGCCGCCGCGTTCGTTTGACGCTTCGCGCGTTCTAGCCGGCGGTTAGCGGCACCATCGTGATTTCAACACGACGATTGGCCTGGCGGCCGTCTGCCGTGTTGTTGTCTGCTACGGGGCGCAGCTCGCCCATACCGACCGTGATCAGACGTTGCGGATTTATCCCCTGAGCCTTCAGGTACGTCGAAACCGACCCTGAGCGACGCTCTGACAAACTCTGGTTGTACGACTCGGATCCTGTGTTGTCGGTGTGACCCGCAACCTCAACGACGGTCTTGTCGAATTCCTTGAGAACCTTGCCAACCGAATTCAGCACGTCGAAGAACGCCGGGCTCAAATCCGAGCTGTTGGTTGCGAACGTAACGTTGCCGGGCATATTGAGCGTAATATTATCGCCAATGCGGGTAACGCTGACACCCGTGCCTTCGAGTTCGGCGCGAAGTTTGGCTTCCTGGCGATCCTGGTAGTTGCCGATAGCACCACCGGCCAACGCGCCAACGCCAGCACCGATCAATGCGCGCTGCCTGCGTTCGACCGCGTCATCACCGGAAATGAGGCCAACAACTGCGCCAGCCGCTGCACCAATCAAGGCACCCTTGGTGGCTTTGCTGGTCTTCTCTTCCCGCGTATACGGGTCCAACGTTTCACAGGCGCTCGCGAAGACGGCAAATACCGTCATTGCGAGGACGATCTTTTGAGACCTGGTAATCATGTTCGTTCCTCTTGCCTACAGTAAATGGTGTGCATTGTAATGCCAAACTACCTGAACACAGACTTAATTAATGCGTTTATGTTCAGTAATTTCAATATGGATTGCCAGACTGTGGACCACGTCACAGGGCGCCTATTGTACGTGTAGAATGGCGGGTCGCCGAGCGAGAAAATCGATGAGTGAAACCGACAACTGGCTGCTGCGCTACGAGCAAAACCACAGCGAGCTCAACAATCCATGGGTTTACTGGGCGGCCGTACCGATGGTCGTAACCGGCACGGTCGGGCTCCTGTGGGCCCTGCCAATCCCGGCGGAATTCTATGAGATCTCTCCGCTGCTCAACTGGGGCAGCGCTTTTCTGATGGCGGCGACCATCTACTATTTCATTATATCCCTGTCGATCGCCATCGGCATGCTGCCGTTCCTGCTGGGTCTCGCGACGCTGCAACTCTGGCTGACGGCCTCCCCCTACCCCGCGCTTGGCGTATCGATCGGCCTCGTGGTCGCCGGCACGGTTGGGCTGGCCATGGGCCGTCGCGGCGCAGGAGGCATTCGCGCCATCCTGCAGGACCTGCAGCTCATGATGATCGGCCCGGCGTGGTTGCTGTCGGTCATCTACCGACGATTCGGTATCCCTTATTAGATGAATGCCACTGTAAGCTAGCTGGTCTAGAATCAACGCCCCACCCAACCCAGGACAACAGCCGTGAGCGCGCAACAACTCGATCCTCTCGACCTGTATGACGTTCGTTCGGAACTGAGCGAAGACGAAATCATCGTGAAGGACACCGTCGCTCGATTCGTCGACGACAAGGTGATCCCGTTAATGCGTGAGGCGTTCGAGCAACACGTTTTCCCCCGCCACCTGGTCGGCGAAGTCGCGGAACTCGGACTGCTTGGCACGTCTATTGACGGCTACGACTGCGCCGGGCTCAACAGCGTCAGCTACGGTCTGATCTGCCAGGAACTCGAGCGCGGCGACAGCGCGCTCAGGAGTTTCGTTTCGGTGCAGAGCAGCCTCGTGATGTTCCCGATTCATGCCTACGGGACCGAGGAACAAAAGCAGCGCTGGTTACCGGCGATGGCGCGCGGCGAAGCGATTGGCTGCTTTGGCCTGACCGAAGCACATGGTGGCTCGGATCCCGGCAACATGAAGACCCATGCAAAGCGCGACGGCGACGACTGGATACTGAATGGTTCCAAAATGTGGATTACCAATGCAACGATCGCAGATGCGGCCGTTGTCTGGGCGATGACGGACGATGGTGTAAGAGGATTCATCGTCGAGAAGGGCATGCCGGGATATGAAGCGCAGGAGATCGAAAACAAGTTTTCCCTGCGAGCATCGGTAACGGGCGCGCTTTTCTTCAATGATGTCCGCCTTCCCGCAGCCAACCTGCTGCCCGGCATCTCTGGCATGAAGGGCCCGCTCAGCTGTCTGACCCAGGCACGCTACGGTATTACCTGGGGCGTTATCGGCGCTGCGCAAGCCTGTCTTGACGAAGCGATTAAATACACACAGGACCGTATTCTCTTTAACCGTCCTGTGTCCCACACACAGGCGATGCAGATTCGCCTCGCGGACATGAGTCGTCGTATCACGACGGCGCAGTTGCTGTCACTGCGGCTCGGTCGCATCAAGGACAAGGGCCAGCTCAAACCGACTCAGGTGTCGCTCGCGAAATGGAACAATTGTCGCGCGGCACTCGACATTGCACGTGACGCCCGGGATATCCTTGGCGGCGCCGGCATCAGCGCCGAGTACGTGCCGATTCGTCACATGCTGAACCTCGAAAGCGTCATTACCTATGAAGGAACCGAAACGATTCACCAGCTCGTCGTCGGCAAGGAACTGACAGGAACGAACGCGTTCTGATGAACACCGTTTGAACGATCGACTTCCGCAGCACCGGGATATGTGGCGCATCGCGGCGCCGATGATCCTGTCCAACGTATCCGTTCCGCTGCTGGGCATGGTCGACACCGGCGTTACCGGGCATTTGGACAGCCCCGTCTACCTGGGTGCCGTCGCCATTGGCGCAATGATTTTCAGCTTCCTGTACACGGGCATGAATTTCCTGCGCATGGGCACCACGGGCATTACGGCGCAAAGTTTTGGCGCGGATGACAACGACGGCTTACGCGTCTCGCTCGGCCAGGCAATTATCGTTGCACTCGTTGTCGCTTTAGGATTAATCCTATTACAGCGTCCGCTCGGAAATCTCGCGATGCATTTGCTCGGCCCCGACGCAGAAACAAGGGCCTACGCGATCGAGTATTTTTCCATTCGAATCTGGAGTGCGCCCGGCACGCTCGCCAATTTCGCGCTGATCGGCTGGTTTATCGGCCTGCAGAATGCGCGCATCCCATTGCTCATCTTTCTAACGATCAACATCACCAATATCGTGCTCGATTTGATTTTCGTCCTCGTCTTCGGCATGAAAGTCGATGGCGTCGCGTTGGCTTCTGTTTTTGCAGAGTACTCGGGACTCGTGGTCGGCGGCGCATTCGCACTCTCGACGCTTCGCAAACGCACGGGGCGCTGGCCAGTTGACAGGCTGGTCAACGTCTCGGCCTACAAAGCGTTTTTCTCCGTAAATGCCAACCTGTTTATACGAACAATGGCGCTGATATTCACGCTGGGTTTCGTCACCGCACAGGGCGCGCGCCTCGGCGGGCTGATCCTTGCCGCCAACGCGGTACTAATGAATTTCCAGAACCTGACATCGTTCGGCCTGGACGGTCTCGCGCACGCGGCAGAGGCGATGGTCGGCAAAGCGATAGGGCAAAAACGCCGCAACGCACTCCAGCAAGCGGTTCGGCTCACGCTCAGGTGGTCGCTGATATTCTCCCTGGGCTTTACCTTGGTCTATTTCGTCGCAGGGCCCTTGATCATCGGCATTCTCACCGACCTGCCCGACGTTCGCGCGACAGCGGTTCGCTATCTCCCCTGGATGGTTGCGTCACCGCTCATTTCAGTGTGGTGCTTTCTATATGATGGCGTCTACGTTGGCGCGACACGAGCGAAAGAGATGCGCAACATCATGCTGGTCTCCACACTCGTCGTGTTTCTGCCGGCCTGGTACCTGTTACAGCCGCTGGGAAATGACGGACTCTGGCTTGCATTCCTTATTTTTATGGCCAGCCGCGGCATAGGCATGCATATTGGGTACAGCAGAACTGTACTACCGATGGTGTCTTTGGATCATGAACAGCGATAACCAGGCCTTCTTCTCGATCCGAGACGGCGAATGGTTTGTCGGCAACGACGGTGCACGCGGACCGTGGTCAGCAGACGCCTGCCATGCCGGGCCCGTTACCGGGCTGATCGTACGTGCGCTCGAGCAGGCCGTGACTGACAAGCAGCTCGTTCGCATCACTACCGATTATGCCCGGCCAATCCCGATGTCAGGATTTCGCATTGACACGAAAGTCACTCGAAGCGGGCGCGCCGCCGCGACGGGCACCGCTGTGCTGACAGATGCAGATGGCAAGGTCTGTGCGACAGCGACGAGTCTTCACCTCGTCAAATCGGATCTTGGCAACTTGCCGACCGCCAAATTTCAGGGACCCTCGAGAAAAGACGCCAGGCCCGGCAAGTTCGCAGTCGAAAACGCCCATCACGGCCTGCCATTTTTTCGCGATTCGATAGAAGTAGCATACCCGCCGGGCGAATCGAACGCGCCGGGCCCGACAACACTCTGGATGCGCACGCCGCCGTTGCTCGACGACGAGATCCCGTCGCCGTTTCAGAGCATCTGTCCATTGGCGGACTGCGGCAACGGAACGTCCAGGAACGCAGAACTGACTGACGCGACGTTTGTCAATCCCGACCTCAGCATTGTTTTGCATCGGCTACCCGCTTCGGAATGGCTCGCCTCCAGCGCCGTTTCATTTTGGGAGCCAACCGGTATCGGGTTGTCTCGAGCAACGTTGTTCGATGAGAAAGGGCCCGTGGGATCCGCGTTACAAACCCTGCTTATTCAGCCCATAGACTGACTGGTCGCAAGCTTGCACAAGCGGTGCGCGTTGGTTTTCGCCCAGTAATAGCCCAATATTCCCGAGACAATGTTCGCCACGGCGTAAGCGACAAAGATACCGGTAATGCCAAAGTAGTGCATGCCGAGCATGGCCAGCGGTACGTACAGTACCACTATCCGCGTAACGCTTATGATGACGCCCGGCATCGGATTGCCAAGGCCGTTGAATGCAGCGTTCACGACCATAACGATGCCATACGCGCCGTAGCTGATGGGTGCTATCCACAAGAATTGTCGCGTTACGCTGACGACGGCTTCGCTGTCGCTGAACAGGGTTGGCAGGAAACCCGACAACAGTGCGAGGATGATCGCAACGGCCAGGCCGCTCGAAATACAGAAGCCGGCACACAGGCGCAGCGACAGCTGAATCCTGTCCTCTTTACCGGCGCTCAGGTTCTGCCCGACGAACGGACCGATAACGGCCGAGAGCGCGTAGTAAAGCACGAGCACGAGTGACTCGATGCGACTTGCAACACCGAAGCCTGCAACGGCCTCGGGGCCGTAACGCGCGATCATCGCCGTGATCACGGCAAGGCCGACCGGCACGATGGCATTCGTGCCGGCGGCGGGCAGCCCAACATGCAGTATGTCGACCCACGATTTCCTGAGTTCCGGAAAATTCGGTTTCTTGAAAGACACCATGTCGAGCTTGTACAGCAGCAGGTACAACGTGCCAAAGAAGATCGTACCTCTCGCAAGCAATCCCGCCGTCGCCGCACCGTTTAGACCCATGGCCGGAACAGGCCCGAATCCGAAAATAAATATAGGATCCAGAATGACATTCAGAATGGCGCCCGCGATCATGAGCTTGCTCGGCAAGCGCGTATCACCGGTGGCGCGCATACTGCTCATGCCCACCATGCCAACCACAACGAACGACACCCCGCTGTACAGGATGATCATGAAACTCCGGATCATCGGAATCATGTCATCGGGAGCGCCGAGCAATCGAAACAAGGGCTCGATCGTCAGAATGCCAACCACACAAACCGATGCCGTGATCAGGAAAGACAGAATCAGGCTGTCCGTCACCAGTCGTTTCGCCCGGCCATGATCTTCGGAGCCGATCGCTCGAGCGACAACCGACGAGGTGCCGGCGCCCAGGCCGATGGCGACACTGGTGACGATCATCAGAATTGGAAAGCCGAAGCTATAGGCCGCCAGCGCACGATCGCCGACCCGGCCGAGGAACCATGCATCGATAAACGACTGCCCCATCATCGTCGTGATTCCGAGCAACATCGGCAAAGCCATGTCAACAAGGTGACGGCCTACCGGCCCATGCGTAAGTCTGGCTTTCTGGGGTTGCATTGCGGCCCGATAGGCTATGATGAAAAAAGACGAATACAGGTAATGAGGATGAAACACAAGACTGAAATTGTCATCGACGCGAATCGCGCGATCGTGTGGCGACTCTTCGACGATCCGGACCGGATGGTGGAATGGCAGCCTGCTTTAAAAACATTTACGCACAAAGCAGGCACGCCGGGACAACCGGATGCCATCTCTGAACTCGTCTACGACGAGGATGGTCGCGAAGTTGTAATGACCGAGACCATTACGGCGCGCCGGGAGCCGGATTTCCTGGGCGGCACCTACGAATCAAACTGGGGCACGGTAATCATATTCAACCGTTTTGAGGTGACCGAAGATGGCAAGACACGCTGGGTGGTCAACACAAACTATAATTTCAGGGGCTTCATGAAAATCATGGCATTCTTCATGCGCAAATCGATTCGTGACCGCACAGATACGGACTTGAATCGCTTCAAGCTACTCGTCGAGACGGAGGCGGCCCGGAAGCCATCATGAGCTGGAAGAAGATGTCATCGCGCACAGTTTACGAAAATGGCTGGATGGAGGTTCGCGAGGATCATGTCATCAACCCGGGTGGAGGCCAGAACAACTACGGTTACGTACATTTCAAGAACGTGGCGGTCGCGATTATCGCGCTCGATGAGGCCGACAATACCTGGCTTGTCGGACAGAACAGGTACACGCTTGGCGAGTATTCGTGGGAGCTGCCGATGGGGGGCGCACCGCTTGACGAGCTACCGCTGACAGCCGCGAAACGTGAGCTCAAGGAGGAAACCGGCATTCGGGCGTCGCACTGGCAACAGCTCATGCGTCTGCACACCAGCAATTCGATCACCGATGAACTCGGCTTCGCTTACGTTGCCACGGGCCTTTCATTTGGCGAAACGAACTTCGAGGAGACCGAAGACCTCGAGATTCGCAGGCTGCCGCTGGAAGACGCCGTGCAAATGGTGTTAGACGGCCAGATCACCGACGCGATCTCTGCTGCCGCGCTGCTCTGCATACGCGCTGTCAAAAAAGCATCTGCGCCGTAACGATGTAGCGCAGCGGGCCGCCTGCGTCGCGCGCCTCGAATGGATAGCAGGTCACGAGCGTCAGCATAGACGTATCGGTGTCCAGCACCAGGCCGCCTTTACGCGAATCGACAACATTTGCTCCAATCACTTTGTAAACGTGCTTCTGGCCCCTGGCCGACTCGATGCTGAGCAGCTCGCCTTTCTCGATGCCCCTCAGAAACTTGAAGTGCGTGTCCCGATGACCCGCGATAACGGTATTCCCGACCTCACCGGGCATTGCACTCGCGCTGAGATGCCCGGGCCCGAATGCCAGGGTTCGACCAGACCCGCCTGCAAGGACAATCAGGTCGACCTCGCGCGACGTTGAACGCAAGCGCCCGATTGGCCAGGTATCGGCCCACGGCCATGGGGCCGGACGCTCGATGTCTCTTGCGGCACGCAGCCAGGCCCTTTGCATGAGCTCCTGGGCCAGCCAGGCCTTGGCAGGAATGTATGCGCCCGTTCCCAGTTGCCAAAAGCCGAGACAAAGCAGGCAAGCCACGAGCCAGCGCCCTGCGAGACTATATCGCGTGAACACGATGCGTGCGCCGGCCGACCTGCAGCGCAGTAAACAGCAGCAAGGCCAGGAGTACACAGGCAATTCCGGTCATGCGCAGCATCGGTGCATTGGTTGCTGTCGCAGGGAAACCGAATATTGCATTCATGCTCTGGCCATACGGCATCAGGTTCGGCACCTGTTCGCTCGACAATGGATCACCGCCCGGACGCACCGGTGTTTTGTCGACGGCAACCAGGCTCGTGTATTTGCTGACCAGGTGGTGAGCGAGCGCCGTCTCTACGATTGCTGCGCGTAGTCCGGCGGCGCTTCCGCTTCGCCTTTCTTTCTCCATGAGTTCAGCGATCCTGGCTCGCGCCCAGAGCGCTCCAATGCCCTCGCTTTTTTCCGGTGACTGCAGTGACAGGTTCTTCGACCAGCCACCCGTGACAAAATTGCCGCTGATGCTGACAGTGTCGCCGGCCCGAAACTCGCCGGAAGCCCTGATCTTTACGGTGACGGGCTCACCAAGATAGAGGTCCGGAATCGTTTGCGGATAGCTGTCGATTGCGACACCGCTGGGCCATTGAACGTCGATATCGGTGACCTGCGGATGCTCGAGCTTGCGGAACAACGCATTCATTTTGTCGCGCACCTCGTGCAGGGCGCTTATAAACGTGTAGGATCCCCGGCCCGCCTCCGCCGCCCTGCGCATGAACCAGCTGTTCGGGGCTGAACCGATGCCGACCGTAAACAGGCGCGCGTTGCCGAGTTTGTCTTCGATCATCGAGAACATCTCGTCCTCGTAAGCAACGCTGCCGTCGGTGATAAAAACTACCTGGCGCAAGTGTGTTTCCTCAGCCCTGCTGCTCAGCGCCATGTCCAGCGCCGGGCGCATCTCGGTGCCACCGTTGGCCCGCAATTGCTTGACGAAATTCAGTGCATCGGCAATGTTCGATGGGTTTGCCGCAACGCTGGCCCGGTGCAGGGCGTTCGTCGACGAGTTGAATTCGATGACGTTGAAACGATCGCCTGCGTGCAGGCTTTTCAAAGCAAGATGCACGGCCCGCTTCGCTTCTGCGATAGACACACCGTGCATGGAGCCCGACGTATCGATGATCAGGATCATCTCGCGAGGCATCAGAGCGGCTGGCGCCTCATTCTGATCCGGCGGCATGACCATCAGCAGGTGGTGTGGTTGGTCCTCGATCGTTTCTGAGAAAAGCATTGCCCTCGGCGCTGCCGCTGGCACAGGCTGCCAGTCCAGCTCGAAGTCGTGGTCCATGGCGACCTGCCCGGCGCTGAGCGTCACGCGGTAGCGACCGTTGTCTTCAGCGACGCTGACCGGATGATAGCGGCTCACGACAGTCGCCAGCGGCACGCCCGCATTGACGTTGGCTGTCAGCGTCATTTTGTGGCCACGTGACCCCGCAACCATGGGCGGCGTGACAAGCGAGGCGTCCGGCACTCGGTCAGTATCGCGCGACCAGCCGTTGCCGACCTTGTCTGCCAGCGGCTGCCCGCTGATATAGCGGGGCGTCAGGGTCATCGGGAATCGAATGCTGAAGCGGCCATTTTCATAGCGAATGTCTTCCAGGTATTCGATTTCGACGACCACGCGTTCGCCTGGCGCGACATTTGCCACTGACGTTGTAAACAAATTGGGTCGCTGTTGCTGCACGAGGCTGGCTTTTTTGCCGGCCTGCTTTGCTTGTTCATAGGTTTTCTCGGCATGTTGCTTCTCCTGAACATCGCCCTCGATAAAACGGTCGCCGATATGCAGCCGCATACGGTCGACCGCGGCGTTTTCCGAAAGCGGGAAAACGTAAATACCCTCGACCCACTCGGAGCCTTCGTTGTGAAATTCCTGCCGTACAGAGACGCGTGCGACGAGCCCGCTGATTTGCATGTCGACGTCAGTGTTCAACAGCATTGCTGTCGTATAGCCCTGCTGCATTTGCCACAGCAGGCTGCCGGACCGCGCCTGATCGGGCATCGGCTCGCTCGCACATGCCAGGACCGGCCCGATCAACAGCAGCAAGACCAGGCGCGCCTTCCATGCGTGGATTTTGGTTTTGCTTCGTTTCATTGCGGCCTCCCTTTGGCGTCCTCACTATTGCAACCCCCCAAAACGCCGGTCTGCCGACAACGACATGGCAATGCACCGGCGTAATGTGGCAAATTGTGGCCACCAGTACTTCGCGAGGGCGGAGTGCGAAGCAGGAGGCCCATGTGGCGAAACGGATAGCAATCGTTGAAGACGAGGCGGCGATTCGGGACAACTACGCGGCGGCGTTCCGCCGTGAAGGCTATGTCGTCGATGCTTTCGAGGCGCGGGCACCGGCCCTGAACGCATTTGAGAGTCGGCTGCCGGATCTGGTCGTCATCGACATCAACCTCAAAGACGATGTCGAGGGCGGCTTCGAGCTGTGTCGTGAACTTCGGGCGCGCGCGGCGGAATTACCTATCATCTTCCTGACGGCCCGCGACAGCGAGTTCGACGCCGTATCGGGGCTGCGGCTTGGCGCCGACGATTACCTGACCAAAGACATAAGCCTGCCGCATCTGATGGCTCGCATCGCGGCCCTGTTCCGGCGGCTTGACGCTCTGCAGAAGCCGCAGGGCGCTGCAAGCCGCATCACACGCGGGGACCTCGTCATTGATACGGAGCGCATGACGATACACTGGCAAGAACAGCCCGTTGGCCTGACGCTTACGGAATTCTGGCTCGTACATGCGCTCGCTCGATTCCCGGGCCACGTCAAGAACCGGCAGCAGTTGATGGATGCCGCGCAAGCCGTGCTCGACGACAATACGATTACCTCACATGTGAAACGTATCCGTCGAAAGTTCCTGAACATCGACGCCGGCTTTGACGCTATCGAAACAGTTTACGGTATGGGCTACCGCTGGCTGTCTGACTAGCCAGCGCCGGGCGATGAATCTAAGGCGCCAACTGCTACTTGTCAGCCTTCTGACGCTGATGCTCCCCTGGGCCGGGTGTGAGTTCATTCGTGAAACGGAGTCCGCGCTGCGAACAGGGCAACAGCAAATGCTGGCGGCGACGGCCCGTGCGCTTGCCAACTCCATGGCGCAATACCGTGAAGAATTCCCGCGGCAGGATGCCGCGCTCGCTACGGATGACCAGCTGTACATACACGAACTCGAGATGCGGCCGGAGATTGACGGCTATTTCGACGATTGGCCGCTGCGCCCAGATTCGCTCGAGTCCATGCGCGGCGTCGATGGCCCCGTGCTTTTTTCCTTTGGCTCGTTCGGTCAAACGATCTATTTTTATGTCGAAGTCAGCGACCGCAATGTCATCTATACGACACCACAGTCTCTGGTCCTTGATGATGAGTCACGCCAGGCCGATCGCGTCACGCTGATCAGCAGCAACCCGCCCTACCTTCAGGAGACGATCGCTTTCGCCGCGGAAGCGCCCGGCAAGATTCTCAGCTATAAACAGGACGCGTACGGCATTGCTTTGGAACCCACAATCACGGCGCACTGGCAGGATATTCCAGGCGGATACCGGCTGGAATCGGGCATTCCTGCAGCACTCCTGGGAACGCATTTGGGCATCGTCGTCAACAACACCGACGATGCGGCCCGCCCAGGCACGCGCAGCAGCAGCTTTTCGGGGCTCGCACCGGGTCCAACGGCGCGTATATCGCCTGACGTCAACGCGATCGCCGCCAGGCTCGTGCAGCCGGGCATGCGGCTCATCGTTACCGACACCAGCGGCTGGCGGATCGCAGCCGCGGGTGAATTAAGCGCTGACACTGCCGCCAATACACGCCCTGGCTTTGCCCGTCGCCTCTACGACCTGCTGGTTGAGTCCGGAAAAGAGGCTGTTTTCGCAGAACCCGACCCGCTCGGACGAGAGCAGCAAAGCTATGTTGCCGCGGCGCTACAGGGCCGCGAAATGGCAAGCTGGTTTCGCAGCGACAAGAGTGGCAAGGCCATCGTCGCGGTTGCGGCCCCAATCAGGTCGGGTAGCGACACGCTGGGCGCCGTCATATTGCAACAGGACACCGACGCCATACTCAGTCTGACGAACGAGGGGCTTGCTCGCCTTATCAACGTCACTTTGATCGCAACGTTGCTGGTGGCCGGCACGCTACTGGGATACGCCACCTGGCTGTCACGCCGCATTCGTCACCTGTCCGTCGCGGCCGAAGCAGCCCTCGAGAACGAGGCGCTGCAATCGTCTTTGCCCAGTGCGCTTGCGAGCGATGAAATCGGTGATCTCTCTCGCAGTTTCTCAAGCGTTTTGAAACAGCTCGGCGACTACAACGAGTACCTCAAATCGCTGGCATCGAAACTCTCGCATGAACTGCGTACTCCTCTGGCTATCGTCACCTCGTCGCTCGAAAACCTCGAACACGAACCGCTCAACGAGGCCGGCATGGGTTACACGGCACGCGCAAGAGATGGCGCCGACCGCCTGCGGAGGATCCTGAGCGCCATGAGCGAAGCCAACCGAGTCGAAGAATTGATGGCCAATGTAGAACCTGAAATGTTCGATTTTCGTAAAGCCCTCGACTCGACTGTCACTGCTTATCGTGATGTTTACAGGGAGAGATCATTCGAAATCGACTGTGATCTGACAAACCTGAACACGACCGGATCGCCGGAATTGCTTATCCAGATGCTCGATAAGCTGGTTGACAATGCAGTTGACTTTAGTAACAAGGGCGACACGATTACAATTCGACTGCTTGCACGGCACGACGAACTCGAATTGTCTGTCATAAACCCGGGGCCCCCATTGCCGGAGCGCATGCGCACGCAGATGTTCGATTCGATGGTTTCCATGCGTTCAGGTGACAATACACGTCACCTTGGTCTGGGCCTGTATGTTGCCCGCCTGATCGCCGTCGGGCATGGTGGCAGCATCGACGCCGACAACGTCGACGGAGGCGTCATGTTCCGGGTGGTGTTGCCAACGATGACGAGCGGCTAAAGAGGTAGAGACATGGCGAAACGACATTGCTCCACGTTCGGTCTTGCGTTACTCATATTGAGCGGACTTTTTTCCGCACCTGCAGTTGCAGAGCTGCGGCCGATCAAAGCATGGCAGTGCACCATAGCGGCGCCAGACGCCGAGGCAAAGACTGAGAGCCCGCGTGACAGGAAAATTACACTGTATGAATACCGGTCGCCCGACAATTGTCTGGATGAGGCGCTGCCACCGGTCGGCAGCTACGTTTGCCGCGCGGACTATACGAAAGACGGGGCCACCGAGACGCTGTGGCGCGCCAGGAACAACCGCGATTACTGTCGTCCCCGTACCGAGGCTCTCGTACAAGACCTTGATAAAGCGGGTTTTTTCTGTACGGCTCTTGAGGTCGAAGGGTGTGACGAGCCGGCGCACGTCGCAGGCGACGCTGGCCCCGCAGCCGATGTCCTGACATTACCCGATACTGAGCCCAATCACGATGTTCAGTCCGTATACGAAGCCGAACCCCTGCAGACTCCGGAACCCGTTGCGGGCACACACAGTATCAAGACGCCGACTGCAGGCACGGCCGGAAACGTGCCGCCAGTTGACAAGACGGCGAGCCGCGAAGAGCAGTTAGCCACGTTTTTTAACGGCTTGTTCGACGCCCCGTTGGCGATGGCCATGACATATGCCGCTATTCCCGACAACTTTACTGTGTATGACGACAGTACGCTGTCAGCCGCTAACGGTGAGACGCTTCGTTTTACGCGAGGTACTCATGCCTGGGAAACACGCAGAGATGAAGGAGTTCTGGTTATCAACGCTGACTTTCATCACGGAACTTCGTTCAATGATGTTTTTTTCGGCTTTACATTCGACAGAAGTCGTTCGACAAATGAACCGGATCGTCATCAATTCCGATACCTCGGCGTTGTGAGTCCGGAGACCGAGAGCGAAGTAATCTATGCGAGTGAGGACAAGATCATCATCTCGTCCAAATGGTATACCGGGTCCAGCGACTGTAGTTCGTCCCGAACCACGGACGAATATCGATGGTCGGACTCAATCTACGGCACGCTGCAAATGCGTACGATCAGCGTGATGGATAATGCGGATTGCGCCGGCGAATAGAATTCGAGAGGCGCCAACGACAATCAAAAACCAGCTTACCGCCAACGTTTTGTGGTCAGTCTGGGGACGAACCGTCCGGTTTTCTTTTGATACTCAAGATACGCCTCGCCAAAAATATCAATCATCAGTTTTTCTTCAGGCCTTATCAGGTAGGCCCATATCGGATGCAAAAGCACGGCCCATACGATGTAAATATAGCTGTTGAGGTAAATGGCCAACCCGAAACTGAATACTGTTAGAAATGCGGCATACAGGGGGTGGCGAACATACTTGAACGCCCCAGTGGTACAAAGCTGATTGCCTCTTTTGGCCACGGGTAATGATTTCAAACTCCAGACAATGATGACTAGTGTTAGCAGCACCGAAACAAGAAATATTGTATTCAGGAGGAACTGATTTTCCGAGACGCGGGGAAGATCGATTCGCAGATCCAGCCAGCGGGCAATGAAGAGCAGCAACAGGCTAAGCAAAAACCCAATCGGGCCACTGCCAAAGATCTTATTGAAGCCTGTTGTTTTCATCTCAATGTCCGCCTCCTGTCACTAGCTGGCGTTCGGTATTTTATCATCCGAGCAGCGGCGATCGGCCGGATGCAGACGTTCACTCCATGATAAACTCCGACGCAAATCGGACCGGAATCCCCCAGGATAGGGCAGCACCATACTCCATGGCCAAAGAACTCGACCTTGCCCGGCTCAAGAGCCTGTCCCCACTCAACGGTCTGAAGAAGGACAACCTCCACGCGATTCTCGATAAGATCGAACTGCTGGAAGCGCACCGCGGCCAGAGTCTGTTTAAGAAAGGCGATACCGATAAGCGCACGGTCTATGTGCTGTCCGGGACGATAGAACTCAAGCAAGGCGACAAAGTCGTCCACACCATCGCGGCTGGCACAGATGAAGCACTCAACCCGATCGCCCCCATACTGCCACGCCAACAGACGGCCGTAGCGGCTGGCGCGGTTAAGTACATCAGTATAGATAGTGAGCTTCTTGATGTGACGTTGACCTGGGACCAAACCGGTATCTACGAGGTTGGTGAATTCAGCACCGAACAGCTGCAGGAGACCGGAGACTGGATGTCTTCGTTTCTTCAAATCAAAGCTTTCCAGCAGATTCCGCCGGCGAATATTCAGTCGATTTTCATGCGCCTGCAGCAGGTTAATTCTAAAGCCGGGGATGTCGTGATCCAGCAGGGCGACGACGGCGATTATTTCTATATCATCAGTCGTGGCCGCTGCATGGTGACACGCGAGACGCCTTTGAGTGACGCGGGCATCGACCTAGCTGAGCTATCTGCCGGCAGCACGTTCGGTGAAGAAGCGCTGCTCACTGATGCAAAGTGCAACGCGACGATAAGAATGCAGACGGACGGCGTCCTGATGCGTTTGGGTAAAGACGACTTTCAGGCGCTTCTAAAAGAGCCGATGCTCGAGTGGGTGGACCAGGACGAAGCGGACAGGGTCGTTAGCGAGGGAGGCCAATGGCTCGACGTCCGGCTGCCGGGTGAATTCAAGGTCCTGCACAAGGACAACGCTGTGAATTTGCCGCTGTATGTTCTTCGTCACAAGCTCAACACGCTGGACCGCGGAAAGCAGTACGTAGTCTGTTGTGATACCGGCCGGCGAAGTTCGGCCGCGGCCTTCGTACTGAAACAGAAGAATTTTCAGGTCGTCGTTCTTAAGAACGGACTAAACCAGAGCGAACTCTAGGGTCAGCGATCAGCTTCAGGCCGGGCCAGTGTCTGCCGCGGATTGGCCGAAAATTGCCTCTCGCGCACACGGCGGGGCTTATGCAGGATGCTGGTTTAGTTGCTGGTAAACCCTATCTTCTTGTGACTGCCGTCGCAAAACGGTTTGTTTTTCGACGCGCCGCAGCGGCAAAGCGCAACCTTCTTCCCACTCCAGGAGGTGCGGCCACTGCCACCGGAGATCGTGACGTTGCCTTTGACCATTAGTGGGCCATCTTTCACGGCTTTGATGACTAATAGGCCGCCCGACTCAGCATTCGGCTCGCCCGTTTCACCAACAGCACCGGAGTCGCGAAACCCGGCATCCTCATGACTGTTGTCGCAAAACGGCTTGTTTTTCGATTGTCCGCAGCGGCATAGCGCGGCCCGAAACTTCAAGCCCGGTGCATCGGATGGAGCGCCGTCGATCGCGAGCTCGCCACGAACGAACAATGGACCGTTATAAGCAACGCTGATCGTGTTTTCGGGGCTCGCGGTTTCGGGTTGCGAACCATCTGCAAGCTCGACCGTCAACGCGCCGGTCGGACAGCGCATAATGACCTCCTGAACCTGATCATCGCTCGCAACGTCGGGCTGACACCATGGCTGTCGGCCGCCGACGAATAATTCTCCTTTCGCCCGGCCGCATTCGCCGATGTGAATGCACAAAGCACCATGCCATGAAACTTCTGCGCTTTTACCTGGGTATTTTGTGATTTTGCCATCGGGCATTGCCTGTTCTCCACTCAATGTTGTGTGCTTTGTCGCCCGCGCCATCCGTCGCGCTGAAGCCTGCGGCTGCCGCTTCAAACCCCGAGGTAGCGCGCAATGCCCTTGGCAGCTTCACGACCTTCGTGTACTGCTGTTACGACGAGGTCAGAGCCTCGCACCATGTCGCCGCCCGCAAATATTTTCGGATTGGTCGTCTGGTAAGGATAAGCTCCCAGTGACGCAACGCGAACGCGCCCGCTCTGCAAAGTCTCTACCTTGAACTCGTCGAACCAGTCGGGCGGATCCGGACGAAAACCAAATGCAATGACAACGGCGTCGGCAGGCAGAACCTCTTCGGAACCAGGAATGACCTCGGGCTGCCGGCGACCGTCTGATCCCGCCGCGCCCATGCGCGTTTCTACAACCCTGACACCAGTGACCTCGTTGTCGCCAAGAATTTCCACGGGCTGACGGTTAAACAGGAAGCGAATACCCTCTTCCTTGCTGTTGGCAACCTCGCGCCGCGAGCCCGGCATGTTAGCCTCGTCACGACGGTAAGCGCAGGTTACACTTTCCGCTCCCTGGCGTATTGCCGTGCGATTGCAGTCCATTCCCGTGTCACCGCCGCCAAGGACAACAACGTTTTTACCTTCAAGGTCGATATAGGGCGCGGCCGACTCGTCGTGACCGAGTTCCCGGTATACGTTGCCAACAAGGTAGGGCAGCGCCTCGTAAACACCGGCCAGATCCTCACCTGGGAACCCGCCACGCACGTACTTGTAGGTTCCCATGCCGAGAAAGACCGCATCGTATTCATTCAGCAGGTCCTGAAACGGCTTGTCTTCGCCAATGAGTGTATTGAGGACAAAACTGACGCCCATGCCCTCGAGAATTTCGCGACGCTGATCGACGATGTGCTTCTCGAGCTTGAAAGGCGGGATGCCGTAAGTCAGCAGGCCACCGATTTCCGGGTACGAATCGTAGACGACCGAAGCAATGCCGTTGCGGGCGAGCACATCGGCAGCCGCCAGTCCGGCTGGACCCGCACCGACGATTCCTACGCGCTTGTCGGTACCGACAACATTGGACATGTCCGGGCGCCAGCCCTGCTTGACGGCCTCGTCGGTAATATAACGCTCAATATTGCCAATGCTCACCGCGCCAATGCCGTCGTTGAGCGTGCAGGCACCTTCGCAGAGGCGGTCCTGTGGGCAAATGCGGCCGCAGATCTCAGGCAGTGAATTTGTCTGGTGCGACAGCTCGGCCGCCTCGAACAGGCGCCCTTCCTCTATGAGCGCCAGCCAGTTCGGAATGTAGTTGTGTACCGGGCACTTCCATTCGCAGTAAGGGTTGCCACAGGACAGGCAGCGACCCGCCTGCGCGGCCGCATTCGCGCCGTCATAGTGCCCGTAGATCTCGCCGAAGTGCTTTATGCGGACTTCGGCCGGTTCCTTGTCCGGATCACGCCGTGGCACCTCCAGGAACTGCAGTGGATGTTTTGCCATTACGCGGCCCGCCGTAACGATTCGATGAGCGAACCAAGCTCGCTGGCCTTTGGCTTGATCATCCAGAACTTCGGCAGGAAAGTGCGATAGTCATCAAGGATCGCTGATCCCCATTCACTGCCCGTCGCCTCAACATGTGCCGCGATCAGCGAGCGCAGATGATGCAGATGCGCCTCCATGCTTTCCGGAGTAATGCGGTGAATATCGATCAGCTCATGATTGTAGCGATCAACAAAATCACGATCGAAGTCGAGGACATAGGCGAAGCCGCCGGTCATGCCGGCACCGAAATTAACGCCGGTGCTACCGAGCACGACGACCACGCCATCCGTCATGTATTCGCAGCAATGATCGCCGGAACCCTCGATGACTGCAGTAGCCCCGGAGTTTCTTACAGCGAAACGCTCACCGGCACGCCCTGCTGCGAACAGCCGCCCGCCGGTCGCACCGTAAAGACAGGTGTTGCCGATAATGGCTGTGTCGTGCGCGATGTAGTCTGCCGCGGCGGGCGGATGAATCGTGATTTGCCCGCCACACATACCCTTGCCCACGTAGTCATTCGCATCGCCATTCAGCGCCAGGTTCAGGCCCGACACGTTCCAGGCACCAAAGCTCTGGCCCGCCGTGCCGCGTAGCTTTATGTCCAGCGGTGCGTCGTGCATGCCATGGTTCCCGTGTCGGCGGGCGATTTCTCCGGCAAGTCTTGCACCGATCGAACGGTTAAAGTTTTGCACGTCAAATTCGAACTGGCCTCCCGTCATCGATTCGATGGCCGGCATGGTCGCTGCGACCATCCTTTCCGCGAGTTCACCTTTGTCAAATGGTTCGTTGCGCAAGTCGGTACAAAACTGCGGGCCGCCCTTTGTCAGGCCGTCGCTCGATACGATCGGGCTCAGGTCGAGGCGCGACTGCCGCTCCGTTTCGCCCGGCTGCAACTCGAGCAGGTCCACTCGACCAATCAGCTCTTCGAACCTGCGAATACCCAGCTCCGCCATAAGGCGGCGCACTTCTTCAGCAATAAAGTGGAAGAAGTTGATCACCATCTCGGGAAGACCAATGAAATACTCACTGCGCAGAACGTTGTTCTGCGTCGCCACACCGGTAGCACAGTTGTTCAGATGGCAAATTCGCAGGTACTTGCAGCCCAGCGCCACCATCGGTCCGGTGCCAAAACCGAAACTCTCGGCGCCCAGCATGGCCGCCTTGACAACATCGAGGCCGGTTTTCAGGCCACCGTCAGTCTGCAGCCGTACTTTGTGGCGCATGTCCTGCCTGCGCAAGACCTGGTGCGTCTCGGATAAACCCAGCTCCCAGGGGCTGCCCGCATACTTCACGGAACTCAAGGGACTGGCGCCCGTGCCACCGTCGTATCCCGAAATCGTAATCAGATCCGCGTAGGCTTTGACGACGCCGGCCGCGATCGTGCCGACGCCCGGCTCGGCCACGAGCTTCACGGATACCAGCGCATCGGGATTGACCTGTTTGAGGTCGAAAATCAGCTGCGCCAGGTCTTCGATCGAATAGATGTCGTGATGCGGCGGTGGCGATATCAGGCCAACGCCGGGCTTCGCGTAACGAAGCCTCGCAATCATTTCGTTTACCTTGTGGCCCGGCAGCTGTCCACCCTCGCCCGGCTTCGCGCCCTGGGCGATCTTGATCTGGATGACTTCGGCATTGATGAGGTACTCCGCCGTCACGCCGAATCGTCCCGACGCAACCTGCTTGATCTTCGACATTCGCTCGTTGCCGTAGCGCGCGGGATCTTCACCGCCCTCGCCCGAATTGGAGCGTCCGCCCATGCGATTCATGGCAATTGCGAGCGCTTCGTGGGCTTCCGGCGAAAGCGCACCGAGCGACATTCCCGCGCTGTCGAAGCGTGGCAGTATTTCCTCCACGGGCTCTACTTCATCAAGCGGTATCGCCGCGCCGGCCGGCACGATCTTCATCAGGTCGCGAAGAGTCGCGACGGGCCGATCATTAACCAGCTTTGCATACTCCTGGTAGTGCGCATAGTCGCCCGATCTCACGGCCGCCTGCAGCGTCGCAATGACATCCGGGTTGTAGCAATGGTATTCGCCGCCGTGCACATACTTGAACAAGCCACCCTGCTCGATCGACAGACGCGGATCCCACGCGGCCGCTGCCAGCAACTTCTGATCGTTGATCAGGTCATCGAAGTTGCTGCCCTGAATTCGTGACGTCGTGCCCGCGAAGCACTTTTCGACGACTTCGCTGTGCATGCCAACGATTTCGAAAAGCTGCGCACCGCGATAGCTCGAGATCGACGAAATACCCATCTTCGACATAATCTTGAACAGTCCCTTGCGAATTCCGCGCCGGTAGCTGCGGCCTAGCTGCTGCTGTTTGCCAACGTTGCCGCGCCGCGCAATTTCGTGCAGCGACTGGTAGACAAGGTATGGATAGACCGTTGTCGCCCCGTAGCCGATCAGGCAAGCGACATGGTGCGCGTCACGCGCAACGGCTGTCTCGACGATTATATTCGCGTCACATCTCAAGCCCACTCTGACCAGGTGATGATGCACGGCGCCGGTCGCGAGGAGTGCATGTACCGGTATCTTGCCTTGCTCGAGATATCGATCGCTCAGCATCAGCAACAATTTGCCATCACGCACGCCCTTCTCGGCCGCACTGCATATTCCCTCGAGGGCGTCGACCAGGTTCAAGCTTTCGTCCACGTTGAGATCAATGTACGTGTAGCTGTCCTCGAACATGTCGGGACCCAGCAGCTGGCGCAGTTTTGCCTGCGACAATACCGGCGAGTTGATAATGACATGCTCGGCATGCTGCGGACCAATATCGAACAAGCTCGACTCACGACCAATATTGGTCTGCAACGACATGACGATACGTTCGCGTAGTGAATCGATAGGCGGATTCGTTACCTGCGCAAACTGCTGCCTGAAGTAGTCGAACGGCGAGCGGACCTTCTTCGACAGCACGGCCATCGGCGTGTCATCACCCATCGAACCAACCGCTTCCATCTCGGCCTTGGCGAGAACTCCAACGATCTCACCGAGCTCTTCGCGCGTCAGGTTGAACATCTTCTGGTAGGTGGCAAGTACCTCAGGTTCCATGGGTTCCGCGGCCATTGCCGTATCGACGAGCTGGGAATCGAGATATCGGATGCCTTTTTTTAGCCACTTCTTGTACGGTGCGCGCGTCTTCAGGATATCGTGGATGTCGTCGTTATCCAGCATGACACCGTTTACAAGATCTACCGCGAGCATTTCACCGGGACCGAGCCGACCCTTGGCGACGATGTCTTTTTCGTCGTAGTCGTACACGCCCACCTCCGATGCGACTGTGAGGTGCCGGTCCTTGCTGATGACATAGCGGGCCGGGCGCAGACCATTGCGATCAAGACAGCAGGCCGCGTAACGGCCGTCCGTCAGCACGATGCCGGCCGGCCCGTCCCAGGGTTCCATCTGGCAATCGAAAAACTCGTAAAAAGCCCGTACATCCGGGTCAATGTTGTCGACCGTTTGCCAGGCCGGTGGCAGCAAGATACGCATGGCCTGGATGACATCCATGCCGCCAGCTCGCAAGACTTCCAGCATGTTATCGAGACTGGACGAATCGGAGCCGGTCAGCGAGATGATCGGATCAAGATCGGATATGTCGTCGAGTTTGTCGGAGCGGAAGTTCTTGGCGCGCGCCACCGCCCAATTGCGGTTCCCCTGGATCGTATTGATCTCGCCGTTGTGGGCGAGAAATCGAAACGGCTGTGCCAGTCGCCATTCGGGCAGCGTGTTTGTGGAGAATCGTTGATGAAACACGCAGACGGATGATTCGAGCCGCGGATCTCTGAGATCCGGGTAGAACACGGGCAATGCTGCCGGCATGATCATGCCCTTGTAGCTGATCGTCGCCGACGACAGGCTGGCTATGTAGGTCTCATCATCAGCCAGCCTGTTCTCGGCACGGCGACGTGCAAGAAACAGGCGGCGGTTGAAGCGACCGCGCGGCATGTTGTCAGGTGCGTTGACATAGACCTGTTCGATTCTCGGCAAGGTCGCCAGTGCCTGCTCACCACAAGCTGATGCATCAATCGGAACCGGGCGCCAGCCGGCGACTTCGAGACCCAGTTCACCCACAGCGTCGCTTATGACCTTACGCGCGGCATCGGCGGCTGATTGCTTTTGGCTCAGGAACACGGACCCCGCTGCAAATCGCTCGCTGACAGTCAGGCCGGACTCCTCACCAACGGCACGCAGGAATTGCTGCGGGGACTTGATCAGCAGGCCGCAGCCATCCCCCGTCTTGCCGTCGGCCGCGACGGCGCCGCGATGCGTCAGTCGCGCCAGTGCGGAAATCGCGGTTTGGACGACCCAGTGACTCGGAATATCGTCCAGGTTGGCGATCAGTCCAAAGCCGCAGCTGTCGCGATCGAACGCAGGGTCATACAGAGTTTTGCTGGTTTGCTGTGTCATACGTGCCGCCGGGAGCGCGCGGGCGCCCCCACTTAACTTACTCGATACAATGGTTTGGCGCAGGACGCCGGGAACCGATTAGTATAGAGCAGGAAATCGCAGCGGTGCTTAGCCCGGTCGAAAATGGCATTTTTTTTGCCAGAAACCAGGGTTTATCAATGGCTTATCGCGGACGTTGCCGAAGATCGCCGCATTGTTGCGCGCGAAACCATGGGGCGCGCGAATGCTGGCGTGCTGCTGCTTCGCTCGCAGAGCTCAGGGGTTCAGTCGAATCGACCCGGCGTTGCGGTAGGAAACGGACGGCGCGAACGGAAGGTCAACGGCGAGCACTCCGTCGAGCTCGTACGTCACGTCCTCACGGGCACTTTGGCGCACGATCGCGAGCAGCTTCGGTGCGGTTTGCAGCAGGTTCAGATCGACGCTGATCGCAAACACTGTCTCACCGTTTGCAGGCACCGAAAATTCGCCGGCTGTCTTGCCACCCGCAAATCGCTGCCCGTCCAGCTTGATGCCGTAACTGACGGACCGGACAGGAAGCGCAAACGGATTCGGGTTGCTGACATCGAACGACAGCAAGAAAGTCTGGCTATTGAAACCAAGACCTACGAGCTGGACATTTTGCAGCTCGACGACCGGACTCTTTACCAGGTTTTCCAGGCTCGTCGCACAGCCGCTGAGGCAAATCGCAAAGACTGTCGATGACAAAGCGAGTATTCGCAACACGGTGCTCATCGCAGCTCCTGGCCCAATTCGCCCCAACGGGCCGAGATCAACTGCCAGTCGGCGCCGTCGTTTTCGAGCACCAGCGAGAACCGGTAGGCATCCGCGCTAAATCCGAGGACACCATCATGAGTGCCGGCCATCCCGACCGTTATCAACAATTCCGCCGCCGAGTCGCCAATGACGGTGATGTCCTCGATAGCGGGCAGCAGTTCGATTTTTTTCATTCTCAGGAAATACGCCCTGAATATGTTCTCAATTCGATCCCGGTCATTGCCACGCGCATCTGCATAGGCTGGTGAAATCATGCCAACGAGCACGCGACGCTCGCCGTTCTCGGCCGCCGTGACACCGCGGCTGACCCAGTCGCGCAATTGCTCTTCCGGACCCACGTTCGTCTTGCCACAGGCGCACAGGAGCACGATCGCGACGCTGGCCAGAGCCCAGCAACGAAACATCGCGCTTTCGCAATATCGGGTTGCGATGTATTTCATCTGTTAAAGTCTACTGGTATCCGGTAACCCAATCGTGCCGTTCCACTCATTTTGTGACCGGGTTCGCACTTCGCACTGTGCAGGCACCGCACACTGGCCACTGGGCGACAGCCGGGATGGGAAGAAATGTCAGTAAAACTCCTCAGCGAAAGCATGGACGCGACAATTACCGATGATGACCAGATACGCATCGATGCCGTTCTGTCATTCTGGTTCAAGGAACATGAGCTTTCCGCACCGCAAATTGACCAGCGTATGGAGATCTGGTTCAGCGAGGACCCGGTTTTCGATCTCGAGATTCAGAAAGAATTCGCCGATGACGTGGCCGCAGCCAGCAAAGGCGATCTCGATCACTGGGGGAAAGACTCACGTGGCCGACTTGCATTGATTATTCTCATTGACCAGTTCCGCCGCAATATTCATCGTGGTACGGCCGAGGCCTTCTCCAAAGATCAACTCGCGTTAAAACACTGTGTACAGGGTGCTATGGAGAAAAAGGACAAGGGGCTGACGCCGATCCAGAAGGTGTTCTTCTACATGCCTTTGCAGCATGCCGAATCACGCAAGGTACAGGCGAAGTCCGTTGAGCTCTTTCGTCGTCTCGCCGAGACCGTCTCGCCAACACTCCGTGAGACTTTTATGACTGTCGCGCAGTTTGCGGAACTGCACAAAGACATCATCGATCAGTTTGGCCGATTTCCGCACCGAAACCAGCTCTTGAATCGCGAGAACACACCTGAGGAAGATGAGTACCTGGCCGGCGACAGCCCAACGTTCGGTCAGGGCGGTGGCTAGATTCCTCAGGCCTCGATTTTCGACAGGCGATAATAGCGCCACGTCAATAGAATAGCGGCGACGCCCAGCCCAACGACGAACCCGCCCCAAATATAATTCGGCGGTGCCTTGTACGTGATCGCGGCGAGAAATGCCAACGGAAACGCCAGCACCCAATATGCAAACATGTTGACGGCCATCGGGATTCGAGTGTCCTTGTAGCCGCGCAGCGCGCCGGCCGCACCAATTTGCACCCCATCGGCGACCTGGAAAATTGCGGCCATCAGCAGCAGGCTGATCGCGATTCCCCGGACCGCGGGATCGTCCGTGTACAAATCGACAACGGCGTCTCTGAAAACCAGCAGGAACATTGCCGAGAGGGCCATGAAAGAGGCGCACAGGCCGATACCGACCGCACCGCTGATTCTTGCGCTCTGCATGTCGCCGGCGCCGATGCGCTGGCCAACCTGCACGGTTGTTGCCGAACTCATTGCCAACGGGATCATGAACATCGTTGCCGAAAAATTGATTGCTATCTGATGCGCCGCCGTTATTTCGGTTCCCCTGGTACCCATGAGAATCGAAACGGCTGCGAACAACCCCGCCTCGGCAGTTATTGTGATCGCGATGGGCACGCCGAGCGTTATAATTTCAACAAGTGCCGATAGTCGCAGTGGCCCGATTCGCGACATTATTTTGAATGGCCGGTAATGCTTGCTGATAAGAATGTGCGTGCCCAGTGCGAGCGCCACGATCCACATCGTTATCGCGCTGGCCACACCGCAGCCAACAGCCCCCATCGCCGGCGCCCCCAGCTTTCCGAACATCAGTACATAGTTCAGGAAAACATTACAGACGAGCGAAAACACCGAGGTGAACATTATCGGACGCGTGTGGCCGATACCTTCGGTCGTAAACCTGAGCGCGAGAAAAATGAATATGCCCGGCGCGCCGAACATTATCGCTGCGACATAACCGACCGTTAGATCGCGAAACTCCGGATCTATGCCTATCATGGTCAGCAGCGGATCGATCGCAAACTGGCCGATCAGGATCAGGGGGACGCCCAGCCCGAAACCCAGGTAAATACCCTGTCGAGTGTATCGCCCGATCTTTCCGTGATTGCCGGCGCCGAAGTGCCGCGCGACAATTGGCGAGATCGCCATCAATAGTCCGAGGCAAAAGGAAAATCCGAGCATCCAGACGCTGCCGCCAACGGCAACCGCGGCCAGCGCATCGGCCCCGAGCTGTCCGGCCATGACTGTGTCGGCAAACTGCATGCCTGCGACCGCCAGGTTGTTGACGATGAGCGGGCCACCGAGTCGCAGCAGCGATTTCGCCTGCATGCGCCAACCTCTGTCATGTCTGGCCATCATGAGCGGCATCTTAACCTAGAGGTGAAGTCCTTGGATGGTGTAAAGTTGCGTCGCGGCCCGGGTCACAAAAATAATCGGAGACAGGTATGTTGCACGACGGACGAGCTATTCGAGTTGCGGTGGTTGGCGGAGCACGCATTCCGTTCTGTCGATCGCACACGGCGTATAAGGATTGTTCGAACCAGGACCTCATGGTCGCCGCGCTGGGTGGCCTGGTTAGCAAGTTTGACCTGCGAGGGCAAACGCTCGGCGACGTCGCCCTTGGTGCTGTCATCAAACACTCAAAAGACTGGAACCTCGCGCGCGAGTGCGTGATTGACTCGGGTCTGTCTCTACGGACGCCTGGCGTGGATCTGCAGCGCGCCTGCGGCACCAGCATCGAAGCCGCCATTATGATTGCCAACAAGATCGCCCTGGGCCAGATCGAAGTCGGCATGGCGGGCGGCACCGACACCGTTAGCGACGCGCCGATTGTTTATCCGGACGACTACCGCAGCGTCCTCATGGAAATCCACCGTTCGCGCTCGCTGATGGGCCGCATCAAGCCCTTGTTTCGTATTCGCCCGCGTCATTTCAAACCCGTGCTACCCGGTGTCGAGGAGCCGCGCACCAAGCTCTCCATGGGTGAAAGTACCGAGATAACCGCCAAGCAGTGGGACGTCCAGCGGGAACACCAGGATCAGCTGGCTCTTGCCAGTCATATCAAGGCTGCCGCCGCCTATGACGCGGGCTGGTACGAAGACATCATCGTGCCATTCATGGATGTCGAGGAAGACAACAACATTCGGCGTGATACGACGTTCGAGAAACTAAGCACCTTGAAACCGGTATTTGACAGAACCGGCGAGGGCACGATGACCGCAGGCAACAGCACGCCGTTGACTGACGGTGCCGCGGCTGTGCTGCTCGCTTCGGAGGACTGGGCGCGCCAGAAGAATCTCCCTGTCATGGCGTACCTCACGTTTGCCAAGGTCGCCGCCGTAAATTTTATCGACCAGGAAGGGCTGTTGATGGCTCCGGCATATGCGGTCTCCGATATGCTCAAGCAGGCTAATTTACGTTTGCAGGATTTTGATTTCTACGAAATCCACGAAGCGTTTGCGGCGCAGACGATCGCTACGCTAAAGGCCTGGCAGTCTGAAGAATTCTGCCGCGACAAACTCGGTCGAAACAAGCCCCTGGGCCCGATCGACCTGTCGCGACTCAATACGAAGGGCGGCAGCATTGCGATCGGCCATCCCTTCGCGGCAACGGGTGCTCGTATCATCGGCGCCATGGCGAAAATGCTGCAGGAAAAGGGCTCCGGCCGCGGCCTGATTTCGATATGTACCGCTGGCGGAATGGGAATTTCGGCGATTATGGAGGCCAACTAATCAGCAAACGGGGAACCTGATGGGAGACGTTAGCGGGCTGCTCGCAACGATCAATGGTCTCCTCTGGCACGAGTACGTGCTGTATGCGATCGTCGCGACCGGTGTCGTATTTACGATCTGGAGCGGATTTTCACAGTACCGCGCCATCACTCACGGCACGAGGGTCTTGCGCGGCGTCTACGACGATCCCGACGATCCGGGCGCGATCAATCATTTTCAGGCCTTGTCGGCCGCGCTGTCCGCGACCGTCGGCCTCGGTAATATCGGTGGGGTCGCGCTGGCGATTGCCCTCGGCGGACCCGGCGCCATGTTCTGGATGTGGGTCATCGCGTTTCTGGGCATGTCGATCAAGCTCACCGAAGTGACGATGTCGATGTTGTATCGCAACACCGACGATCCCGACAATCCTCACGGCGGGCCGATGTGGGTCGCCGCCAGGGCCCTGGAGCGCCGGGGCATGGCGGGCCTCGGCAGGGCCCTCGGCAGCATTTTCTGTGTTTGTCTCCTCGTCTCTACCGCAACCGGCGGCAACATGTTCCAGGCCTGGAACGTCGGTGAACTGACCGAGGAATATTTCTCGGTGCCGAGCTGGATCACCGGCATCGTACTCGCACTTATCGTAGGCGCCGTCATTATCGGCGGCATCAAGCGCATCGGTAAAGTTACCGGCACGATCGTACCCCTGATGGTGGCCCTTTACCTGGCAGCCGGATGTTACGTACTCGCAGTAAACTTCGGCGACATACCGGGTATGTTCGTACTGATCGTGAAATCGGCTTTCATGCCGACCGAAGCGGCAGGCGCTTTCATTGGCGGCACGGCAGCTTCTGCCTTCCTGTTTGGCATGAAGCGCGCCGTGTTTTCGAACGAAGCCGGACAGGGCTCGTCACCGATTGCACACTCGGCCGCAAAAACCGACGAGCCGGTCCGCGAAGGTATCGTCGCGGGACTGGAACCGTTCATCGACACGCTGGTGGTCTGCACGTTCACCGCGCTGATCATTCTCTCGACCGGCATCTGGAATCGTGCACCTGACGTCCCGCTGGAGCCGCTTCCTGCTGCCATACAAACAGAGTCTGGCTGGCTGTTTGCGGACACGCTCCTGCCGGGCGATGACTGGATTGCGGGAAACAAGGTAACGATGATTGTCGAAGCGCACGACAATGTGCAAACCGGCCTGAAGTTTCACCGCATCGAAGGTACTATTTTCAGCAGTGACTCCGGCTATGTGACAGGCTGGGATCCATTCGTCGGACCCGCTTTGCCAACGATCGTTGGCGATGGCCTTTACCGAAACTACATCGGCGCGACGCTGACGGCAAAAGCATTCGATACCGTGTGGCCCGGCCTCGGGAAATGGCTGATCTCGGTCGCCGCGTGGTTTTTTGCCGTATCAACAATGATCTCGTGGGGTTACTACGGTGAGCAGGGCGTCGTCTTTCTCGCAGGCGAGAAAGCCGTGCCTGGATACAAGCTGGTCTATTGCCTGCTGATTATTGTCGCGACGCTCGGTCTCGTGCAGACCGATACCGACCTCGACAATGTGACGGGCATCGGGACCGCCGTCTTGCTATTTGTGAATATTCCGATCTGCTGGCTTTTCGGATACCAGGCGATGCGCGCTTATAAGGAATATATCGGTCGACTCAAATCCGGCCGCATGGGGCCCGATCATCCGCCACCCTCCCTGGACGACCTTCTCTCCGGACGCGATGTAGAAAAAAGCTGAGGACCTGGCCACCGGCTTCCTATGTGTCGGGACCGCGGCCAAGCGCGTCAATTACCTTGTCCAGGCGCGCTTTTGCCTGCGCGGTTATGCCGCCCTTTCGGTGTTCGTCGACAACGAACGTCTCCAATCGACCGACCAGGGCGTCGATATCCGCCTCCGGAAACTCCTGGAAATGTCGCAGCTCGGGGGGAGCGTTCTGCAAGGCACCGAACAGGTTGATCCAGCGCTCACTTTGCTTGCCCATGCCGATCAACTGATAGAACTGGTCCCCCGGCCGGCCGTCTTTGACGGACGCGAGACTGACTATGCCCGCAACCAGTGACGCGGGTACGAGAATCAGGTCGCGCAGCCCATCGACGACGAGCTTCACCTGCAGGACCGCGATGTCGCGGATCAGGGTCCAGCGATCGGATGAGTCGTTTTTGCTTTCCGGCAATTCATTCATTTGGATTTCTTCTGACAAATGTCAAGTAAGACAAGTAATTATAGCCTCATCGGCTGGCGCCGGGGATGGCTTTGCAGTACTGTTGATCGCGTCTGATGCCGGCTTCCGGGATTATGCCAACCTACCAATCAACACCCGACTTCGAACACGGACGAGCAGAATCGACAGGCATTCTGCTCGTCAACCTGGGTACGCCCGAGGAGCCAACATCGTCGGCCGTGCGTCGCTTCCTCAAGCAGTTCCTTTCGGACCCCAGGGTAATCGAATATCCGCGCTGGCTTTGGTGGCTGATTCTCAACGGCGTTATTCTGCGCATTCGGCCCTCACGGTCCGCGGCCGCTTACCGGAAGATCTGGGTTGAGGACGGTTCGCCGCTGATGATCTTTTCGAACGCTGTCGCCGATGGCATCCGGTCACAACTTGACCTCAGGCTGCCCGGCGCCACGAAAGTCGAGCTCGCCATGAGCTACGGTGAGCCCTCTATCGATGCCGCCATCGACCGGCTGCTTGCCAACGGCGCGCGCCGGCTCCTGGTGCTACCGATGTACCCGCAGTACTCGGGTACAACAACGGCGTCGGTTTTCGATGCCGTCGCTCGAAAATTGAAGCGGCTGCGCTGGATACCTGAAATCCGGTTTATCAACCAGTACCACGACGAGCCGGGCTACATCGACTCGCTGGCAGCCAGCATCCGTGAGTCCTGGAAACAGGAAGGACGCGGCAGCCTGCTGATGTTCTCGTTCCACGGCGTGCCCAGAAGCACGTTGCTGAAAGGCGACCCCTACCACTGCCAGTGCCAGATGACGGCACGCCTTGTCGCCGCCGCGCTCGAGCTTGGCGACGATGAATGGATTGTGTCGTTTCAGTCCCGCGTAGGCCGCGAAGAGTGGCTGCGCCCTTACACCGACGAGACTATTGTCGAGCTCGGCCAGCAAGGCCTGGATCGTCTCGACGTCGTCTGCCCCGGCTTTTCCACGGATTGTCTCGAAACGCTCGAGGAGATTGCGATGCAAAATTCGGAACTGTTTCTGGAATCGGGCGGAGAATCCCTGCACTACATACCTGCGCTGAATGCGCGCGACGATCATGTCCGTTTCCTGGCTGATCTTGTCGCCCGACATATCGGCGGCTGGCCCCGGTCTTACTCCGATGACCCGGCGTGCCGTGAACGCGCCGTAGCCATGGGGGCTTCGAGATGAGCGCGCTGGGTGATTTTCTGGAATTTTCCGTGCAGACGCCGGATATTCTCGAGTCGCTGCAATTTTATAAGACGCTCGGCTTTTTCGAGCTCGAAATCGGCGATGTCTGGGCACACAAATATGCTGTCGTCAGCGATGGAGAACTCAACATCGGTCTGCACGACAGAGAATTCGACTCGCCCGCCGTCACGTTCGTAAAACAGGATCTTGCGAAGCGTGCGCGCAAGATGACCGATCACGGTTTCAACTTCAGCGTTCTTCAGCTTGGTGAAGATTCCTTCAATGAAGTCGGTTTCGCTGATCGCGACAAACATATGGTCCGCATGGTCGAAGCGCGCACCTTTCACGCGAGCGAGGAGGCGGAGAGGGACTCGCTTTGTGGCAGCCTGCTCGAACTGACCCTGCCTGTTCGTGACACCTTGCGGGCTGCGCAATTCTGGGCGCCTATCGCACCGACTTTACTGGATATGCGGGAAGAGCCGACAACGCACATGCGTTTCGACGCCAACGGACTTCCTCTCGGTCTTTCCGAGAGCATTGCCCTGGAAGGACCTTCCCTGTCGTTCAAGTGCGCCGACCGACCGCATCTGATGGAGGTCCTTAAACAAAAGGACATGGACTTCGAGAAATTCCCGGGCTTCGAGGGCGCGTTCGTTGCAATCAGGGCCCCTGAGGGCACGATGTTGTATGTCTTCGAAGAAGACTTTCTTGGCGAATCTTACGAGGTCGAGGAGACAGATCACTTCAGCGTATTACCGGGCTAGACAGCGCGGTTTAAAGAAGGCCTCTGATCAGAGCCAACGCCCGGCCCTGATATCCACTGCCAAACAGGTTGAGGTGATTCAGCACGTGATAAAGCTGGTATAGATCCTGTCGCCTGGTACTGCCAGGTCCCAACGGCCACGCCGCGTCATACGCGTCGTAAAAAGCCCGCCCAAAACCGCCAAACAACCGTGTCATGGCAAGATCCGTCTCGCGATCACCGTAGTAGACGGCCGGGTCGAAAATTACGGGTTGGCCTCCACTGCTGGCCCAGTTGCCCCCCCACAGGTCACCGTGCAACAGCGAGGGCAGAGGCCGGTAGTCGTCAAACAATGACGGCAGTCGCTCGAGCAGGCGAAGACCCTGGCGCTGCAACTCACCGTTGTAACCATTCTGCGCCGCAAGATTGAGTTGATAAGCAATGCGATGTTCCCGAAAAAACTCGACCCAGTCCGCGTTCCAGCAATTGTGTTGCGGTGTCAGACCGATGGTGTTGTCACGATGCCAGCCAAAACGGTCGCTGGTCGTACGATGCATTTTCGCCAGTTGCTCCCCGAGCCGCTGCTCGCACCTGGCGTCTGCCCGATCAAGCGGCAACCATTCCAGCGCCAGAAATGCCGCGTCCGCGATTTGTCCGACTGCAAGTACTTCGGGAACGCGCAAGGCGTCCGCCTTCGCGATCTCTGCCAGGCCGTCTGCCTCGGCCGCAAACATGTCACTTGTCGGGACCGGGCCGGTCTTGAGAAAGACACCACCATCGTCGGTATCGAGGCGCCATGCCGCGCTGATATCGCCACCGCCCACGGGCCGCGGTGTCACGGTATGAGCAAGTGGAATGCCGGCGTCACGCAGGTGCTGGTTTAATGCTCCCCAGTCAGGCATGGCCGGAGCAACGACTAGTGCCGGTAGATATCGGACACGCGCTCTGCTTGCCGGCGCAGCGCCGTACCGATGCCCGCCTCATCGAACAATGCGTTGATCTCCCCCAACCTCGGGGCCGAGGGTTGCATTAGTGCTTCAGCGTCGTCAAACGGTGCATCGCAGGCAATTCCGGTCAAACGGCGCGCCAGCATTGCGTCGTCTTTGTGCGTTTCGAGCTTGCTGCCCAGGGTCCTGGCTCCTCGCACGTTCACCTCGTGGACCCTGTCGAGGTTGTCATAAATCGCGTCAAGACTGCCGAAGTGTTGCAGCAGAACGGTAGCCGTTTTCTTGCCGACACCTGGAACACCCTTGATGTTGTCGACCGCATCACCGGCCAGCGCGAGATAATCGGCTATCTGTTCCGGCCAGACGCCGAATGAACCCGCAATTTCCTCATACCGGAGCTTGCCTTTGCCCGCGAAATCCCAGAACACATCTTCCTGCTTCAACAGCTGGGTCAGGTCCTTGTCACGGGTCACGATTGTGGACGGGCGGCCTTTGCGCCGTCCGTGCTCAACCAGCGTGCCGATCAGGTCGTCCGCCTCGTACGTCGGACTTGCATGCTCCATGATGCCGAGCGCGCGAACGTAGCGGCGGCACTGCTCAAACTGGCGCTTGAGCTCTGGTGGTGCCGGGTCCCGGTTGGCTTTGTATTCGGGGTAGATTTCGGTTCGAAACGACTTCGACAGACTTTCGTCGAACAACACGGCCACGTATTCGGGCGTTACGTTTTCCATGAAATCACCCATGAAGCGGCAGAAACCGTAAAGCGCGTTGATGGGGTTACCGCTGTCATCGACCATGTCATCGGGCATGGAATAGTAGGCACGAAAGACGTAGACGCTGGCGTCAATCAGGTATTGCATCAGTCGTGGAAATGCACTTCAACAATCTCTTCGCCGCTGGAAAGATGATCACTTAAACGGGCATGCAGGGGGCTGGAGCGCGGGATATGTGCAAGCAGGTACTGCATCTGGTCGGCCAGTACGCGTCGGCCCTTCAGGTAAATGTATTCAGCGTAATTCGGTATGAACGGTACCGCAATCAGCTGCATTGCCGCCTGTTCGGGCGTGCGGCCACCCTTGTAGTTGTTGCAGCGGCGACACGCCGTCGCGACATTGTTCCAGGCGTCGCGTCCGCCTTGCGAGACCGGCGTTATGTGATCCCGCGTCAAATCACGCGTCATGTATCGCATGCCGCAGTAAAGACAGAGGTTCGCATCGCGCTTGAACAGGGTTCGGTTGTTCAGCGGCGGCACATACTTGTCGCGATTTCGCGAGAGACTCTTGCTCGTGCCGTGCGTTGCTATGATCGAATTGACGTCGATACGGCTGCGGCAACCGTCTATGGAGCTGTAACCGCCGAAAACAGAGTAAAGGCGCGTGCCGCAGTCATACGCAACCTGCTCGGCGTGGTAAAGACGCACCGCTTCACGGTAGTCAATCCACTCGAGCGGCATTCCGGCAATGTCGGTCCTGAGAACCTGTTGCGAAATGTCGGATGCAAGTCCTGCGAGCATGCTTGTCCCCTCCGGCCTGTCGCGCCTCGTATGGGCTATCTGCTTACGCCCCGATTATGACCTACCTCTAGAGCGCCTTCAAAACTTCGTCCAGGGTTTCTTTCGCGTCACCGAAAAGCATGCGCGTATTTTCCTTGAAGAACAGTGGGTTTTGAACGCCAGCGTAACCGGTAGCCATACTGCGTTTCAGCACTATCGATGTCGAGCCTTTCCAGACCTCGAGCACCGGCATGCCCGCGATCGGACTGTCCGGCTCTTCCTGTGCCGATGGATTTACGATGTCGTTTGCGCCGATCACAACCGAGACATCGACGTCCGGAAAATCATCGTTGACTTCGTCCATTTCAAAAACGATGTCATAAGGTACCCTGGCCTCCGCAAGCAATACGTTCATGTGGCCGGGCATTCGGCCTGCGACCGGGTGAATGCCGAATCGAACATTGACGCCCTTTTCCCGCAATACGCGTGTAATTTCGAACACCGTGTGCTGCGCCTGTGCAACCGCCATTCCATAGCCAGGAACGATCATGACTTCTTTTGCGCTGGCCAGCAAAGCCGCTGTTTCCTGCGGATCGATCGGATAGACCTCGCCCTGTTCCACGCCGTCGCTGCTCGCCGGCGTTCCCCCACCGGTACCGAATCCGCCGGCGATGACAGCGATAAAACGACGATTCATTGCGCGGCACATGATGTAGCTCAGAATCGCACCGCTTGAGCCAACCAGCGCCCCTGTGACGATCAGCAGGTCGTTGTTGAGCATGAAGCCGGTCGCGGAGGCCGCCCATCCGGAATAACTGTTAAGCATCGAAACCACGACGGGCATGTCTGCGCCGCCAATTGCCATCACCATGTGAATGCCGAACAGCAGCGCGATAACCGTCATGATTATTAGCGGAGTTATGCCGCCGCCAGCGGCAGACTGCAGCACGAATTCACGACCGAACCAGATCGCACCTATCAACAATGCGAGATTCATCCAATGACGTGCTGGCAGCAGCATCGGGCTGCCACCGATACGGCCCGACAATTTGCCAAATGCGATCACCGACCCTGAAAAAGTGACCGCGCCAATCAGGATGCCAAGATAGGTTTCTATATCGTGAATCGTCAGGTCGATGCCGACGTAATGTTTGTTCGGATCCATGAAGCTCGCGAAACCGACCGCCACGGCCGCAAGACCGACAAGGCTGTGAAGAACGGCAACAAGCTCGGGCATTTGCGTCATTTGCACGCGGCGGGCGAGCACGAGACCAATACTGCCACCAACAAGCAGCGCCACAATGAGCAGGCCGAAATTTTGCGTCACGTTCTCGCTGAAAATCGTTGCGAGCAGGGCGATGATCATGCCGAAAATGCCGTACCAGTTGCCGCGTCGGGCGGTTTCCTGGTTGGAAAGTCCGCCAAGTGCCAGTATGAAGAGTACCGTCGCTACGATGTAGGAAACGGTAACCACGCCTGTAGGAATCATTTCGACCTCACTTCCTGAACATTTCGAGCATGCGGCGCGTCACGGCAAAACCGCCGGCAATATTGATGCTCGTTATCATCACCGTAGCCAAAGCAACCCACATGATGATTTTGTCGGTCGAGCTGATTTGAAGGAGTGCGCCGATGACAATGATGCTCGATATCGCATTCGTGACACTCATGAGCGGTGTATGTAGTGCAGGCGTTACGTTCCAGATGACCATGTAGCCGACAAAACACGCCAGCACGAACACCGTGAAGTGCGCCATGAACGACTCCGGTGCAACCGCGCCCAGGCCGAGTAGCGCGGCTCCACCAACAATGGCCGCGACAATGGGCCCGATCACCGAGCGTTTCTTTTGCGGGACTGCGGCCGGGGCCGGCGCAGGTTTCGCTTTCGGCGGTGCCGCGGAAAGTTTCGGTGCGGGCGGCGGCCATGTTGTTTTGCCGTCCCTGCAAACGGTCGCCCCACGAACGACTTCGTCTTCAAAATCGACGACGATGTTGCCATCTTTTTCCGGTGTCAGTTCGGAAATCAGGTGCTTCAGGTTGGTCGCGTATAGCTGACTGGACTGGGTCGCCAGTCGACTCGGCAAATCGGTATATCCGATTATCGAAACACCGTTTACCTGCACAACCTCGTCTGCTTTCGTGAGCTCGCAGTTGCCTCCCTGCTCAGCCGCAAGGTCGACAATCACGCTGCCGTCCTTCATCGACCGGACCATGTCCGCCGTGATCAGCCTGGGGGCGGGTTTGCCCGGAATCAGCGCCGTGGTAATGATGATGTCGACATCTTTCGCCTGCTCGGCGAATAAGGCCATCTCGGCTTTAATGAACTCCTCGCTCATGACTTTGGCGTAGCCGCCTTCCCCTGAACCGTCTTCGTCATCTTCGAAATCGAGCATCAGGAACTCGGCGTCCATGCTTTCGACCTGCTCTTTGACTTCGGGGCGGGTGTCAAATGCGCGAACGATCGCGCCCATGCTCTTCGCTGCTCCGATGGCAGCCAGCCCGGCAACACCGGCGCCAATAACCATCACTTTCGCCGGCGGCACCTTGCCGGCTGCGGTGATTTGCCCTGTAAAGAAACGACCGAAATGCTGGGCGGCTTCGACGACCGCACGGTAACCCGCAATATTGGCCATCGAACTGAGCGCGTCCATTTTCTGCGCACGAGAGATGCGCGGCACGCTGTCCATCGCCATCACCGTCGCACCGCTTTCGGTCAGCTGCTCGAGCAGTTCCGTGTTTTGACCTGGCCATAAGAAACTGATCAAGGTCTGGTCGGGGCGCAGCGCTGCCGCTTCGGCACCCTCTGGTGCCCTGACCTTGAGAATCAGGTCGGCATGCATCCACAGGTCGCTGCTCGAGTCGATGACATCGCATCCGGCTTCCCGGTAAGCGTCATCCGAGTAGCTCGCCGCGGCACCGGCATTCGTTTCGACGGCGACACTGAATCCGAGTTTGATCAGCTGGGCGGCAACGTCAGGCGTCGTCGCGACACGCCGCTCACCTGCATGCATTTCTTTCGGGACACCGATTTTCATTCGTACGCCTCCAATTGGACTGCGGCAGTGTAACGAACACCTTCTATGCACACAAAGAAAAAGGCCTCCAATTGGAGGCCTTTTCACAAGGATTTACCGCGGCGGCTTAGTCGCGACGGGCGGGGCGAGGGCGTTTTGCCAGGCGGTCTCGCAAACGCTGCCGCTGTTCGGGCGTCATGCGTTTGTAGCGGTCCCGAAGTTGTCTGCGGCGGTCCGCGTTCATCTCGCGATACTGACGAAAATTCTTGCGAATACGCTCCTGCTCGTTCGGAGGCAGGCTCCTGAAAATTTGTGCACGCTCCCGAATCAGTGCGCGCCGGTCGTCTGCGAGGTCGCGCCAGGCACGAAATCGTTTCCGCGCGTCCTTGCGCTGTTGCCGCGACATACCGTCCCAGCGGTCGGCACCGCGCGACAATCTCTGCTGGCGCTCGGCCGGCAATGTATCCCAGCTTTCTTCAAGCTGACTCAGCACCGCGCGCTGACCGTCGCTCAGGCTGTCCCAGTTTACGCCGTCTTCCTGGGCAACAGCCGTGCCCAAAATCAGCATCGCGGCAACCGCGATTATGGTTATGGCATTTGCCTTAACGTTCATCTTCTGTCTCCATCGATTCTTCACCTTTCGGTACAGGATCGCTCCGTTCATTATTGCCAGCCGTCATCGCTTCGTCGAGGATCAGCCAGTCTTCATCTGATTCTTCCCACATTCCGAGGTATTCCAGAAACTCCATATCCGGCATGTCTTTCTCGTCAGCGCACACCAGTCCGCCGCTGCCCAACAATATTCCGCACGTCAATGCTTCCAATGTGCGCTTAGCTGACATCGCTATCCATGTCCGCACTGTCTATCCAGCTGTAAAACTCAAGCTCCTCGAGCATCTCGATGCTGTCTTCGCCCAGCAGGATTTCCATGTCGGTCACATTCGCCGCCTCGGGAAAATCGTCAATCGCTGTCGGACTTTGCAGAAGCATCACGGCGACCAGTACGGCAGCGGCAACGCCTGTCGCCGGCATCCAGTGTGACCACCGGCGTCCCGGGCGCTGTAGCTCGGCAAGCGCTTCGTGGCGACCGCGATTTAGCCTCGATAGTGTCGCTGCATCCAGCTTCTCAACCGACTCGTCGAAGGTGGCTTTCAGTTGTCTGCCAAACGTGTCATCTGGTTTGTTCATGGTCTTCCTTCCTACGACCCGCGCTCTTCGGGCCGGTGCTCTTCCAGTTGTTCTCGCAATGCATGTACGGCACGCGAGTAGTGTGTTTTGACGCTGCCCTCACTGCAGCCCATTGCCACCGCAGTCCCGGCAACGTCCAGGCCCTCGAACATGCGCAGCATGAAAGCTTCACGCTGTCGCGCGGGCAGGTCATGCACGGCGCCGTCAAGACGCTCCATGGCCTCGTTGTTCGAGAGCTCTTCTTCGGGCGCCCGCCCAATCGGGTCGGGTGCCGACGCAATTGCGTCGTAGTCATTGTCGTCCGAGGCCTTCTTGCCAAACCAGACCATGACGCGGTTGCGCACCGCCTGTCGGCGATGCCAGTCACGAACGCCATTTTGCAAAATGCGGTAGAACAACGGTGTCCATTCCTCGCGACTGCGTTCCGAGTAGCTGCGCACCAGCTTGATCATCGCATCCTGGACAAGGTCCAGTGCCTCGTCGCGATCCCGAATTCCGATTTCGGCGATTCGCAGCGCACGCCGCTCCACCTCGGCCAGAAACTGGTTCAATTGCCGTTCTTTTTGCAGTGCTCGCGTCCCTGTTTTTGGCGTGCCGGAACAAGATACCGCAAAAACCGCGGTGCTGACGTCCATATCTCTTGACTCCACGACGAGGTCATCTAACTTGTCTCCCTTGTTTAACGGCCGAACCCGGGCCCAGGTTGACAGCATCCGGGACCATTTGGCCATATTATGTAAAATTTCTGAGTGATTCCCGATTAACGACGGACCCATACTCAACGTCGCTGTGAACGTGCCTTTGTCGCGCTTGTTCGACTATTTGCCACCCAGGGACGACGTCGCCCCGGCCGTGGGTTGCCGGGTCCTCGTGCCTTTCGGCCGTCGCCACCAGGTCGGCCTCGTGCTCGAGCATTCGGCCGAATCCTCGCTGCCGCCGGGAAAGATCCGACGCTGCGATGCGGCCATCGACGAAGCGGCCCTGATATCCGCAACGGACCTGCGATTGATCCGCTTTACCAGCGACTACTACCACCATCCCATAGGCGAGGTCGTCGCGGCCGCCCTGCCCGCGCTGCTGCGGCAAGGTAAAGCGCTGCATCCAACCGTGGAAACCATCGCCGTCTCCGATCTGGGTCAATCCCGGGACGCCGCAGCGCTGGCGAGGCGGGCGCCTAAACAGGCCGAGTTGCTCGAATTCCTGGTCGATGCCGGAGGCAATGGCGTCGATGCTGATCGGCTGACCGAAGAGCTGCCGAATTGGCGGCGTGTAGCCAGAGCGCTGTTCGAAAAAGGCTACATCGCGCGTTCCGAATTGCGAACCGAGGATTTCGACGAAACGCTCGCGAGCGCCAGGGCCGACAGCCTGGTTCTGAATGAGGACCAGCAAAAGGCCGTCGCGATTTTGCGGGCCAGCGATCATTTCGGCGCCTACCTGCTTGACGGCGTTACGGGTAGCGGCAAGACCGAGATATACCTGCAGCGCATGCGGGACGTCATCGAACAGGGCAAGCAGGTGCTCGTGCTTGCGCCCGAGATCGGACTGACGCCGCAACTCGTCGCGCGACTTCGGGATCGCCTCGGTATCGAGCCGGCATTGTTTCATTCAGGTCTTACAGACACCGAACGCCTGACAGCGTGGCGCGCGGCGCGCGGTGGCACAGCCCACCTGCTGGTAGGAACTCGCTCGGCGGTCTTCACGCCCCTGAAAAATCCGGGATTGATCGTCGTTGACGAAGAACACGACCATTCCTTCAAACAGCAGGAGGGTCTGCGTTACTCGGCGCGGGATCTCGCGATCGTGCGTGCAAAACACCTCGACGTGCCGGTCATCCTTGGGTCGGCGACGCCGACGCTGGAGATGCTGCAGCACTGTCGCGAAGGCAAATACAAGCACATTCGCTTGCCGGTTCGCGCCGGCAGCGCAGAGCCACCCATCATGCGTCTCGTCGACACGATCCGGGCGCCAGCCGCTGACGGAATCAGTGAGCCTCTCAGGGAAGCAATCCACGCCCATCTCGGCTCCGCTGGACAGGCGCTGATTTTTCTTAACCGACGTGGATTCGCCCCGACGCTCATCTGTGCCAGCTGCGGGCACATAGCCGGCTGCGATCGATGCGATTCCCGCCTTACCGTGCATGCACACAGCAACCAACTGCGCTGCCATCACTGTGGCGCCTGCCGTTCGCTCGACACTCGTTGCGGCGAGTGTGGAGAAGTCGTCAAGCCACTCGGCGAGGGTACGCAGCGGCTGGAAGAAGCGCTGCGCGCTCAATTTCCCGAACATTCGATTATGCGCGTTGACAGCGACAGCACGAAACGCAAAGGTGCAATGCACGAGGTGCTCGAGCAGGCAACGGAGGGTGACGCAGACATCCTTGTGGGTACACAGATGCTGTCCAAGGGCCACCATTTTCCAAAGCTCTCGCTAGTAGGCATCGTCAATGCAGACCAGGGTCTGTTTGGCACCGATTTCCGAAGCGCCGAACGCATGGCGCAGTCGATCGTGCAGGTCGCCGGTCGTGCCGGTCGAGAAAGTCGCCGTGGCGAGGTCCTGATTCAGACCGCATTCCCGGAGCACCCGTTCTGGTCCACATTGATTACGGGAGGCTACAGCCGGGTTGCCGCCGAGGCCCTGGCTGAGCGCGAAGTCACGCGCTGGCCGCCATTTACGCGACTGGCACTGCTTCGCTCTGCTGCACATCGTCACGGCGATGCGCTCGGGTTTCTTGAGATTGCGAAACGATCTGTCGCTGATCGGGCCGATGAAAGCCTGCGTATCCTCGGTCCTGTCGATGCGCCTATGGCGCGCCGGGCAGGCCGTTACCGGGCTCAACTACTGTTGCAAAGCAGTGATCGGCAAGCGCTGCAAAACCTGCTCCGAGAATTGCGACCTGCCCTCGAGCAGGAGCCCATGGCCCGCAAAGTCCGTTGGTCGATCGATGTTGATCCGATCGAATTGTTCTAGCCGGGCGCTTCGAGGGCCCACATTCGAAGAGATATCCGGGTAGAATTGCCGCCTCGCAAAACTCGCCGTCCGTTCTGAATGAAACACATCGTTGCGCAACTTGTTACAGATGCCCTTGCCGAACTGCCCGAACTGGCCGACGCAGCGGCTGATCTATCGATTGAAAGCACGGTCGAGCGCACCCGGGATGCCAGCCATGGCGACTTTGCCACAAATATTGCAATGCGCCTGGCCAAACCTGCGCGAAAGAATCCGCGTGAGCTCGCAGCGAGCATTGTTGCCGCGCTTGCAGACGATGCCGACGTCGACAGTGTAGATATCGCCGGACCGGGCTTCATCAATTTTCACCTGAACTTGTCCGCTTTTCATGCCGAACTGGAAACGATTCTGCTGCAGGGCGAGAACTACGGACGGCAGGCATCCAGGGACAGACCGAAGATCCTGCTGGAATTCGTGTCCGCTAACCCGACCGGCCCGCTGCATGTCGGTCATGGCCGGGGCGCCTCTTTCGGCGCCACGGTTGGCAACCTGCTTGAGGCGGTTGGCTACCCGGTGCATCGCGAGTACTACGTCAACGACGCGGGCCGGCAGATGGACATTCTTGGCGTGAGCGTCTGGCTGCGCATGCTGGAGAAAGATGGCATTGCCGTCGGCTTTCCCCAGGGTGGTTATCGCGGTGGCTACATTCGCGACATCGCGGAAACGATCAATACGGATGGCGTGACTTCAGTGTCCGCCGAATCCGTCCTTTCCGGCCTGCCCGCCGATGCGCCCGAAGGTGATAAGGAAGCCTACCTCGAGGCGCTAATCGGAAAAGCCCGTACCTTGCTGGGCGAAGCCGGTTTCGACCATGTGCGTCAGCAGTCGCTGGAGTTGATTCGCGATGACATCGAGGACGATCTTGCCGAATTCGGCGTCACGTTCGACACCTGGTATTCCGAGCAGTCCCTGACGAAAACCAATCGCATCGACGACGCGCTCGAGGTACTCAGAAAGCGCGGCATGCTGTACGAGAAGGACGGCGCAAGCTGGTTTCCGGCGACCGATTTTGGCGACGAGAAGGATCGTGTCGTCATTCGTGCGAACGGCATCAAGACCTATTTCGCCTCGGACATCGCCTACCACTTCGACAAACGCGAACGCGGTTTCGACCATCTCATCGATATCCTCGGTGCTGACCATCACGGTTATTTGGCGCGCGTTCGTGCGGGCCTCGAGGCGATGGGCTACAAGGGCGATGACCTCGAGGTCGAACTCGTGCAGTTCGTAACGCTTTACCGCGGTGGCAAGAAAATGCAGATGTCCACGCGCTCGGGCGAATTTGACACCCTGCGACAATTGCGCGCCGAGGTTGGCAACGATGCCGCACGTTTTTACTACGTATCGCGATCGAATGACCAGCATCTCGACTTCGATCTCGACGTCGCGAAATCGCAGTCCAGCGACAACCCCGTTTACTACATCCAATACGCGCACGCCCGCATCGCAAGTGTTTTCCGGCAGCTGGCCGAGAAGTCTCTCAAGTGGAATGATACCGAAGGCAGAAATCACCTTGCACTGCTGGTAGAACCCCAGGAAAAAGCGCTGATGACCTCGTTGAGCCGGTACCCCGAGCTTATCGAACTTTCAGCAAACAACCGCGCGCCGCAGCATCTTGTGCATTACCTGCGCGACCTTGCCAACGATTTTCATACCTATTACAACGCGCACGCGTTCATTGTCGACGATACGATGCTGCGCGATGCAAGGCTCTACCTGATCTCGGCAACGCGTGTCGTCATTGCAAACGGTCTCGGCATACTGGGCGTGTCGGCCCCGGAGAAAATGTAATGGCACAGCGCAAAAAACGTCGCCGAGCGCGTTCGAAAGAGACGCAATACCCACCGTTTGTGTGGATGCTGTTCGGTCTCGCGATTGGCCTGTCCGTTGCGGTCGCTGTCTATGTCAAAGACCGTGAACCGTCCAGGGTGCCACAGGCAGCGGCTCCGCGCCCCGCGAGCATGCAGGGCGCGCTCGATGACAACGACGAACCGGCGACACCATCTGCGAAAATCGAAAACCCCAGGGACAAACGCTTCACGTTCTACGACATATTGCCGAATTTCGAGGTCGTCACGCCGGACAAAGAGCCCGAAGTCAAAGCTGACAGGGAACCCAGGGCAATCGAAGAGCCAGGTGTCTATGTGCTCCAGGCGGGCTCCTTCTCGACGAATCAGGACGCCGACCGGCGGCGCGCCGAACTTGCACTGCACGGCATCGAATCTCATATTCAGCGCGTGAAAGTGAACGACCGCAATTATCATCGTGTGTACATCGGGCCAACGGACGATCTCGATGAATTGAATCTGCTGCGCAGTCGCTTGCGTGCGGCGAAAATCGACGTCCTGCGGATCCGGCTCAGTGACTAGCCTCGCTACCTCGTGCCGACCACTCGCCGCCGTCGCGCTGCTGCTGTTGGCGGCATGCGCAACAAGCCCTGCGCCCGACGCGCCGCCCGCGCGCGCGCCCGCCCCGCCTGAGGAAGTGCCTCAGGCCGTGACTCCATTGCCGCCATTGCCGGACAAGGCGACCCTGCGGCTCAGTATCGCTTCAGTCGGCGACATGATGATCGGCACCGACTACCCGCAGAATCATTTACCCGACGACGACGGCATTGGCTTTCTCGCGGCCGTCGCGCCGTACCTGTCATCGGCTGACGTCACGTTCGGAAATCTCGAAGGTGTCCTGCTCGATGGCGGGCAGCCGGGCAAAAAATGCAGCAACCCCAGCGCCTGTTATCTGTTTCGCTCGCCCACCCGCTACGCGTACCACTACAGGTCCGCCGGCTTCGATGTCTTGAGCCTGGCGAACAACCACGCGCGTGATTTCGGGGAAGAAGGTCGTAGCAGCAGCATGCAGGCAATAGCTGCAGCCGGCATGCACCACTCCGGGCGTGTTGACGATTTTGCGAGCTTTGAAGTCAATGGCATCAGCGTCGCCGTACTCGCGTACGCCGTTACCAAGAACTCCAACATGATGCTCGACTACGAGCTGGCCTTCGAGACCGTGGCAAGGTTCGCCGGCTCGCACGACATCGTCATGGTTTCGTTTCACGGCGGCGCGGAAGGCGCCGATGTCACGCATATCCCGTTCGCCGACGAAGAGTACTACGGTGAGCCGCGCGGCGACGTCGTCTGGTTTGCGCGTGGCGTGATTGACGCCGGCGCCGACCTGGTCATCGGTCACGGCCCGCACGTCGTCCGTGGCGTGGAACGTTACAAGGACCGCCTCATTGCCTACAGCCTGGGTAACTTCGCGACTTACTACGGAATCAGCGTGGCAGGTATCAAGGGGATCGCACCAATACTGACGACCACGCTCGACGGAACCGGCGCCTTTGTCGAAGGGAATATCGTATCGACGATTCAGCTGCGGCCGGACGGCCCGAGCATTGACCCGAAGCAGCGGGCGTTGAATCTTATGCGCGAACTGAGCATCGAGGATTTCGGCGAGCCGGGCCTCACGTTTCTTCCCGACGGACGGCTGCTGCCGGCCCCGCGACCACGGGTCCAGCCCCACATCCTCCAGACACTGGTCGAGTAGGCCACCACCCATCATCCACCATCCAGCATTTGACCGCGGCGGTGATCACGGGGAGATCTTGCTAGCTCCAGCTACGCAACGTCGCTTCGCAAGACACCCCGCACTCACCGCCGCTGCTCAATCGTGCGCCTGTAGGAGCGCCCCCAGGGCGCGAAGCGAAGCAGCGGTCGCAGCCGCCCTATTTGAAACTGACTCCCAGTGAGCGAAGTTTTCGGTACAGGTGTGTCCGCTCCATCCCGACTCGTTTCGCGAGCTGCCCCACCTTGCCATCACACAGGACCAGCTGCTGCTGCAGGTAGGCGCGTTCAAACTGCTCGCGTGCTTCGCGCAATGGCAGCGCGAGAAGATCCTGTTTCACCAGCGGCTCGTCAGCGGCCGCTCCTGCACTGATTTCTGCTTCGACTTCTTCGAGCGTTATATCCTTATCACGACCGGACAACAGCAGCCGCCGCACGAGGTTCTTGAGCTCCCGCACATTGTCGGGCCAGGGATAGTTTCTCAGTCGATTCTGCGCCGCAACACTGAACCGCCTGAACGTCAATCCTTCCGCGTCGACAAGCTTGTCAACGTAGTAGGCCAGCAATTCCGGAACGTCCTCGGCGTATTCACGCAACGGCGGGATTCGAAGGCTGAGCTCGCTCAGGTTTGCGACCAGGTCGCGGCGCAAGGCACCCGACTCGATCTGGGACTCATAGTCAGCGCCAACTGTAGCGACGACGCGTGCGCCTACCTTGATCGGCCGGGAACCGCCAACGCGAGTGAAACTGTTGTTCTCCAAAATTCCGAATAACACTCTCTGTGCGGCGTCGTCCAGGTCAGCCAGCTCATCGATAACCAGCGTTCCGCCGGATGCCCGCTCAAATGCCCCGGCAACGATTTCTTCCTCGTGCTCACTGCCAAGTAACTGCTCTTGCATATTGCTTTCAGTGATAGTCGCGGCTGTCAGCGTCGTTATTGGCTCGGCGGCGCGGCGGCTCAATGCATGCATGTAACGTGCAAACGCGCCGCGCCCGGTTCCCGGCTCGCCGCTCATCAATACCGATCCGTCGTGGCGTGCATATTGCTGTACGCGCTCACGCAGACCCTGCATCAGCTGACTGCGGCCGACAGGCGCTAACAAAGATGGCAACAGGCTGCGCGCGACTCTTGCCTGCTTGCCGGCCGATTCGAGGGCCGCTTCAACAGTTCGCAAGAGTTTCGCAATCGACAGCGGCTTTTCGACGAAATCAAAAGCACCGAGTCGGGTTGCCTCGACCGCCGTATCGACGGTGCCATGTCCCGACATGATGACCACCGGACAATTCAAATCGCCGCTCTCGGACCACTCGCGCAGCAACGTTATGCCGTCGGTATCAGGCATCCATATATCAAGCAGAACGAGGTCGAACTTCCGGCTTGCCCGTGCCTTCCTTGCTTCAGCAGCATTGATTGCTACCGTTACGCCAAAATTCTCGTCCGACAGAATGTCTTTGATCAGGGCGCCAATATCCGCCTCATCATCGACAACCAGTACATGAGGATTACTCATGCGTGTTCCCTCCTCTTGTCTGCGCGTCCGGGAGCTTTCGCAATAATCAGCTCACGCGCTGCATCGTTGACCGGCAACCTGATGCTGATCATCGCCCCACCGTCCTTGCGATTCTTCGCACGAATCGAACCTACGTGTTCTTCGACCAGCTTCTTCACGATTGCCAATCCCAGACCGGTTCCCTTGGGCTTCGTCGTTACATAGGGATCAAAGATCTGATTGACGGAACTCATATTAAAGCCGGGGCCGTTGTCCTCGACCGTGACCTGGATAATCTTGACATCATCGATCTCCGCAGCACTGACATGGACATCAATTCGTCCGTCGCTTCTACCTTCGAGCGCTTCAATCGCATTGCGAATCAGGTTGTGCAGCATTTGCCGCACGCGCCCCATATCGGCCTCGAGCAATGGCATTGTCGGATCGGTAGTAAGAACGATATCGACACCGCTCTTCTGGGCGCGATACAGGTCGACAATCTCATGCACGAGCTTGTCGATATCGAACAGGGAAAAATCCATGTCGGGCGCGCGGGCGTAATCGCTGAACGCATTAACCATCTCTTTCATCGCCTCGACCTGCTGCACGATTGTATGCGTAGCCCGATCGAGTACCTGCGCGTCTTCTTCGGGCAACGTATGCAGATACTTGCGACGCATCCGTTCTGCCGACAGTTGAATGGGGGTCAGCGGATTCTTGATTTCATGCGCGAGGCGCCGGGCGACTTCGCCCCAGGCCGCGTCTCGCTGCGCCTGCAGCAAAGCCGTGATGTCATCAAATACGATGACGTAGCCAGCCGCGTGATTCTCGTCGCCGGGCAAAGTCGTACAGGCGCAGGTCAGGACGCGCCGGCCGACCTCGCCTCGCAATACGATCTGCTCACGCCACTCGGTCTCGCCCACATCCAGGTGAACGCAGGCAACGTCCACAAACTGCTCGAGCAGCGGATTGTCCTTTGCAACCGCAGTCAACGATTCTCCGGCACGGCTCTCGAGGTCAACGCCCAGGATCGAGCCGGAAGCCTGGTTGGCCGTGCGAATCGTCAGGTCCGACTCCAGCGCAAGGACACCCGTGGAAAGACGCGCAAGAATGACCTCCAGGTTGGTGCGCTCGGCCTCGACCAACGCCTGGCTCAGACTTGCCTCTCGTCGCGCTGTGGCCAGCCGCTGCGTCATGTCGTTGAACGAGCTGATCAGGAAACCGATCTCGTCGCGCGTCGGCGTAGGCAGTCGGGTATCGAAGTCGCCCATGGCCACGGCGCGCGTTCCGGCCACCAGGTCCTGGATGGGAGCAACCAGCCGGCGCGACAAAACAAACGCGCCGTAAATGGCGGCAAGCAAGCTCAACAGCAGCACGAATGCCAGCGTCAGAGACAACAGAGCCTTGAGGTCTTCCCGGAAAAACAACAGTTGCTGGTATTCCTGGTAGGACCTCTCGACGCTGTTGATCATGCGCCCGAGTCGTTCGGTAACCGGGTAGTGCGCCTGCACAACTCGAACCTGCTGCGGGCCGCCGCCCTGGTGCATGAAAACAACCGCGGTGCGAATCTCTACGCTGCCCGCTCCATACGACTCAAGACTGACGAAAGGCCGGTCCTGCTGCATCTGAACCACGACCTCTTCGGGCAGCGGTTTCGGAAGGCTTGCCATGGAACTGTCGGAACTCGTCGCGAGCACAGTGTTGTTTTGACCGTACAGAGTCATCTCACTGGCGCCGGTCTCGCGTCGCAACGTGCTGAGTTCGAAAATAATTTGCCGGTCGTTGATCCGGGACAGTCGTCTCGCCACCTGCTGCGTCGCGAAGACGTTTTGACGCTTCTGCATTTCGAGCGCGGCACGGCTCAGTGTCAGGGCGTTGTCGAGCCCCTCTTCAACCTGCACGTTAAACCAGCTATCGATGCCGCGATTAATAAACTGCATGGAAAAGTAGAAGACCACGATCAGTGGCAGTACCGCGAGGCCAACGAACATGCCAACCATCCGTGCTTTGAGTTTCGCACCGGGCACATTCTGCCGGTAGTCGCGAAACAACCGCGTGAGGTTGCCAATGAGCAAAGCGATAAGCAGAATGCCGGCCGCAATATTGATTGCAAGAATGACGTCCTGCAGCCGATCAAAATCATCAGATTTCTGCACAGTTTGTGTCAGCAGGAAAAGCGCAGCGAGCGCGAGGCCAACGCCAGCCGCAGCCACCAGGAAATATAAAACTCGTTTCAACGTTCGAGCAACCATTCAAACCATTCACTTTGTAGCTGCCACTCCCCGCGCCAGAAAAACAGCAGGCGCAGAGTCGCCGGGTATTGTTCGGTATTGAGCATCGCGCGCAGGCGGATACGGTATTCACGATTGGCATCGAGCAGCGCATCATCGATTATCGGCAGTCCCTGTACACGACCCAGGCTGTTCAGCGCCGAGTAAAGTGTTGCGAAAGAGTCCTGTTCCCCGCTGTTCAGGTTTTTGACGATGTATCGCTCTCTGAGCGGTCTGTACTCGAGTTCGTAACGCACGGCGAGCTCTGCCACATCGGCGTCGGGCAACCAGCGTCGCGGACGGATAACCTGCAGCTGCAGCTCGATTGTCAGCGTGACGCCGCTCTCGAGTGCGGCAAGGGCCTCGCTGCTCAGCACCAGCTGCAGTCGCGCATCAAGCGTGTGCACGCCGGCGAGAACCTCGGTTCTCGCTGATCGAACCTCGAAGTAGCCCTCGCGTTCGACATTGTCCTGGGCCAGTCCCGACCCGATCGCAAGCACGGCAAGGATCAGGAGCACTGCGTACATCATGCTTTTCTGGCGGGGTGATGGGGGGGACGTCAGCATCGCTTTTTTCAGGAAATCCTCTTTTCGAGGCACGCGTAGTAGAAACCGTCTAGTCCCGCCGTTCCCGGCAGGACCTGGTAGCCGCAGGCTCGCCTCCGCATTAGATCGCGGATGTTGTTATTTGGCAACACGTCATCTTCCGTCGCATCGTCGTGGCCAGACAGGAACCGCATGACAACGGCTTCATTCTCGGCCGCCAGCGTCGAACAGGTCGCGTACAGCAGCCGACCGCCGGGCGCCAACAGGGCCCAAAGCGCGTCAAGAAGTACGCTTTGCAGCTCGCTCAGCCCATCGATATCACTGGCCCTGCGCAGCAGCTTGATATCGGGATGTCGCCGAATCACGCCCGTCGCCGAACACGGTGCATCGAGCAGAATGCCGTCAAAGGGCACGCCGTCCCACCACTCTCCTGTTTTGGATGCATCGGCAGCGATTATGGTTGCGCCTCGACCGATTCGGCCGAGGTTTTCATTGATACTCTCGATGCGGGAGGCGTCACGGTCCACGGCCGTCAGCGTAATATCATCCCCGCCAAGCTCGAGCAGGTGAGCGGTCTTGCCTCCGGGCGCTGCGCAGGCATCGAGAATACGTCCGCGCGTATTGGTTAGTAGCCAGCGCGCCGCAATCTGCGCAGCCGCATCCTGCACTGAAACGTCGCCCCCGGCAAAACCCGGCAACTCATCGACGAGGCACGGCTCCGACAATCGCAGCGCATCCGGTGCGGCCGCCAGCTGTTCTGACGAAATGCCGGCCTCGCTCAATCGCTGCCGGTAGGCGGCAACCCCGACTCTCGATGAATTTACTCGCAGCCACATCGGCGCCCGTTCGTTGTTTGCGGCAAGTATCGCCTCCCAGTCATCGGGCCAGTCGCGCTCTAAGGCATCGATCAGCCACTGCGGATGGTTGCAGCGCGCCTCTGCACCCTTCGGGGCGACGGCCGCAATATCTTCGCGCTGAAAGCGGCGCAGGCACGCGTTGATCAGGCCCGCAAGTTTCGGGCGCCGCAGCAGTCTCGCCGCTTCGACCGTTTGCGAAACCGCCGCGTGATCGGGAATCCGCGTATCGGTGAGCTGAAACAGGCCGAGGGCAAGCAGTGCGTTCACCACGCTGTCTTTTCGTTTCAGCGGTCGGTCCAGCAGCTGTGTGATCCAGGCCTGCAGCGCCCAATGATGCCGCAGCACTCCGAAGCACAGCATTCGCAGCAACGCACGATCGTTGGCGCTCACCCGTTTTTCGTTCGTAGCGATCGCCGCATCGAGCGACTGGCCTTTTGACAGCACCGCGTCGACAGTCTCTGCGGCAACTGCCCGCACTTTCGCCCCCGCGCCTGCCACTTTAACTCAGCTCTCGACCAGCAAGGTCGAGCTGGTTGGCAAACTCGCGAGCGTGCACGCGCCGTTTGCCGGGCAGCTGCAGTTCGAGCAGGCGCAGTCCTCCCGCAGCACACGCGACGTCGACGCCTTCGGGACCGCTTGCGACAACCGTACCGGGTCTGGCGTCGATATCTGCAGCGCAAACGGCGCGCCAGCATTTCACCCTTAATGAATTGTCCACGAAAAAGAATGCGCCCGGGACCGGGTTATAGGCGCGGACGCGGCGCTCCAAATCATCGGCATTCTGTGACCAGTCAAGGCGTGCGTCCCGCGTGTGAATCTTGCCGGCGTAAGTTGCCTTCGATTCGTCCTGCGGAATCGCAGCGATCTTTTTTTCCAGGATGTCTCCGAGCTTCGCTACCAGTAATTCACCGCCGAGGTTTGCGAGTCGATCATGCAGCTCGCCGGCTGTCTCATCGGCTGTAATGTCGAGCGCAGCCGCGGCCAGCAGCGGACCACAGTCGAGACCGGCGGTCATGGACATCAGGCTTATGCCGGATGTTTGGTCGCCGGCCAGGATCGCCGCCTGTATCGGCGCAGCGCCGCGCCAGCGTGGCAACAGGGACGCATGCACATTGAGGCACCCCATCACGGGGATATCGAGTACGTTCTGCGGCAGTATGAGTCCGTACGCGGCAACGATCATGACATCGGGCTCGAGCGCCTGCAGTTCGGCGACGATTCCTTCGTCACGCAAGGTGGCAGGTTGCATGACCGGTATGCCCCGTTCCGTTGCGAAGCGCTTCACCGGGCTCGCGGTCATGCGCTTGCCGCGCCCGGCCGGACGGTCCGGCTGAGTGAGAACCGCAACGGGTACGAAACCGGCTTCGGCAAGCGCCGACAACGAAGCAAGCGCGAACTCCGGCGTTCCGGCGAATATCACCCTGGGATCTTTCATGACGACAGCGCTGGTCGCGACTCTCCGGTCGATCGCTTACATGACAACCGCGGCGGACTGATGGCGGCGTTCTTTTTGCAGCTTCCTGCGAATCCGTTGTCGCTTTGCTTCGGACAGGTAATCGACGAACAGCTTGCCGTCGAGATGATCGATTTCGTGCTGGATGCAGACCGCAAGCAGTCCTTCGGCCTCCATTTCCTGCGCGACGCCGTCCCGGTCCAGGAATCGAACCCGAATATGTTCGGCGCGTTCGACCTCCTCGTAGTAACCGGGGACGGAGAGGCAGCCTTCGTCGCTGACGATCACGCCGTCCTTTTCCAGGATTTCGGGATTAATCAATGCAATGGGTTCGGACTTGTCGGCCGAAACGTCCACAATCAGCAGGCGCTTGTGCACATTCACCTGCGTTGCCGCCAGTCCAATACCTGGCGCGGCATACATCGTCTCGAACATGTCGCGGATTAACGCGCGCAGCCGGTCGTCAACCGCCGAAACCGGGGTCGCTTTCGTCCTGAGCCTCGGGTCAGGGAATTCCAAAATCGTCAGCTTTGCCATAATTTCCTGAAAGCTATTCTTGCGGCCGAATGTGCAAAATCAAGCTGTTCAAACATAATGAATCCAGCCATATTTCGCGTGAAGGTCTACAAAAACGACCTAAATGTTTGACTTTATTGAATAAGATGTCGGACAATGCCGCCTGAAAAACACCCTTCCGGACCGCATTTGGGGCCGGAAATGTGACGTAATTAGCAGCCTGAGCTTGATCGGACCGACATAGTATACCAATGCCTGGAAAGCACGGGCCTAAACCAATTTGTACGGAGCACCCGCGAATTATGTCTCTCAGCAAGATTTGCCTGAATAATTGCTACCGGCTGACCCTTGTCACGCTGGCCGTAACCCTCGCCGGATGCTCTTTAAATCCGTTTTCCAAAGACGATGCACCGCGCGCTAATGTGCCGGTCGCAAGCTCGTCGCAGTCATCGGGCAGCGCAACATCGCTTGAGCCGTCGCAGAACTCGATGGCGGCGAAGCCGGCTTATAACGCGCCAGCCCTGACGCGTATTGAAGGGCCAGTGCCACTGGCGGAAGGCCATCCCAACGAGTATGTCGTCAAAGTTGGCGATACGCTTTGGGATATCGCCGCGACGTTCCTCAAGGATCCATGGTTCTGGCCTGAGATCTGGTACGTCAACCCCGACATTCAAAACCCTCACCTCATTTATCCGGGCGATGTGATTGGTCTCGTCTATATCGACGGTCAGCCGCGCATCACCAATGTGCGTGGATCGGCCTATCGGCTGTCGCCACAGGCACGTGTAACGCCATTGAGCCAGTCGGTCAACAGCATTCCTTACGAAGCTGTTGCGGCTTTCCTGAGCTCAGGTGTGATTCTCGAGAAAGATCAGGCTGACGCCCTGCCGTATTTACTCGAAACAAGGGGTGAACACCTGGTCGCGGCCGCAGGCAATGAGATTTACGTTCGCGGCATCAAGGACGCCATGCCTGGCACTCGATTCAACGTCGTGCATATCGGCGACGCTCTGCGGGATCCGGATGACAACCGCCTGATCGGATACCAGGGGCTCCTGGTTGGCGACGGTACGCTTCGTCGTGGTGGCGATCCTGCTACCGTTGCATTGACCGACACTGTCCGGGAAGCTTTGAAGGGCGACCGCCTTTTGCCCGAATCGGTCGACCTTCCGCTCAACTTTTTCCCGCGGTCACCGGATACGCTCGTTGACGGACGAATTATTTCAGTCGTCGGTGGCGTGACGCAGATTGGTCAGTACCAGGTCATAGTCATCAATCGTGGCGCAAATGACGGGCTGTCGGTCGGCGATGTGCTCTCGGTGTTCCAAAGCGGTGAGGTTGTCAAAGATCGAATCAAGGGCGGCAGCGTCAGGCTTCCGGATGAAGACGCGGGCACGGTAATGATATTCAAGGTTTACGATCGCATCAGCTACGGGCTCGTGATGGAAGCGACACAAACCATCCATGTGCTTGACGCCGTGCGCAACCCGATTCGTTAATATCGCAAAAGATTTGAGAAGACGGCGCCTTGATGGCGCCGTTTTTTTTGCGGTCTAATTACCGTTATTGCTGCCAATTATGTGCGCCTGCCAGCGAGCTTTTGACGGTATCATTGCTGCAATGCCCGCCCTCGGATTCGGCAATGGATCGATTAAGCCGCGCATGGCTGATTCTCGCGCATGCGCATCTACGCGTTACGGAACTCCAGGCGCTGCTGTCCGGCTTCGGCGACGTTGAGACTATCGCCGCGCAGGGGCGAGGCGACCTCGAGAATGCCGGCCTGTGCGAAGAAAAAAGCTCAGCCATTGCGTCGCCGGATCAAGAAAGTCTCTCCCGTGCTCTCAGATGGCTGGATCACGACTCGCATCATCTGGTCACGTTCGGACACGACAGCTATCCCGAACTGCTGACGCAAATTCCGGGCCGGCCACTCCTTTTATATGTCAACGGCGACGTCGAGGCATTGCACCTGCCGTCACTCGCCATCATTGGTAGCCGCAACCCGACGCGCGGAGGATTGCGTAATTCGGTTGAGTTTGCCCGATACCTCGCCCGGCAGGGCTTGTCGATTGTCAGCGGCCTTGCCGAAGGCATCGACACGGCGGCGCACCGTGGAGCGCTCGATGTCGCCGGCAAGACGGTCGCATTTCTCGGTCACGGTATCGATCGCATCTACCCGGCGGCAAACAGGGACCTCGCGCATGCCATCTCGGCCGCCGGCGCGCTGGTCACGGAGTACCCGCTCGGCGCGCGGCCGTTGCCGTGGCATTTTCCGGAACGCAATCGACTGATCAGTGGCGTGAGTCTCGGTACGCTGGTTGTCGAGGCCGCCCGCCGCAGTGGCTCGTTGATTACGGCACGGCTGGCTGCGGAACAGGGCCGCGAGGTATTCGCCCTGCCTGGCTCTATCCATAATCCGCTGGCGCGAGGGTGCCATGTACTCATAAGACAGGGCGCAAAACTTGTCGAAACGGCGAGCGACATCATGAACGAGCTCGCACCACTGACCGGGCACATGCTGCAAAACACAATGGAATCAACACGCTCGGAAACCCCGGCACTGAATTCCGACAATGACTACGATGAGCTGCGCACAATTCTCAGCCATGACCCGATAACGATCAATGAGCTGGAAAGCCAATCCGGTTTGACGATCGACCAGCTTTCCTCCATGCTTCTGATCCTGGAGCTCCATGGAGAAGTGGAGTCTTTGTCCGGTGGACGATACGCCTTATCACGTTGAGCATTTAGTCAAAAGACAGCGCAAGGAGCCGCTCCAGGCATGAAAGAAAACGTACTCGATGTGCTCATGTACCTGTTCGAAACGTACGTCGACACCGAAGAAGAACCCGAACCCGACCAGAATGAACTACGCGCCGAGCTGTCACGTGCCGGATTCGGTGACAGTGAAATCGAGCGCGCACTGCAGTGGCTGGACGGCCTGACGGATCAACAGCAAAGCCTCGACTACGGCGGCCAGACCGGTTCAGGCATGCGCATCTACAACGACTTCGAACATGAAAGGCTGGATTCGTCCTGTCGCGGGTATATGACCTATCTTGAGCAGATCGGCATTCTATCGCCACCACAGCGCGAGATACTGGTAGATCGACTGCTGGCGCTGGAATCTGCGGATATAGACGTCGAACAGATCAAGTGGGTGGTACTCATGGTGCTATTCAGCCAACCCGGACAGGAGCTGGCCTATGCTCGCATGGAAGACCTGGTATTCGACGAAAGTTCGGGCCTGATCCACTAGTCCAGGCATGCGACAACTTGACACGTAGCAAACAAGCCTGTAATTGAACCGCGGCACCGTCCGCGGTTTTTTCATTTGGGACACCAAACACACGATGTCAAAAAATCTCGTTATTGTTGAATCGCCGGCCAAGGCGAAAACGATCAGCAAATACCTGGGCAAGGACTTCGACGTCTTGGCTTCCTATGGCCACGTCCGGGATCTTGTGCCCAAAGAAGGAGCTGTCGATACCGAAAACCAGTTTTCAATGAAATACCAGGTCATTGAACGCAACGAGAAACACGTCAATGCCATTATCCGTGCCCTGAAGAAAGCCGATGCCCTGTACCTGGCAACTGACCCGGACCGCGAGGGCGAAGCCATCTCATGGCACTTGATTGAGTTGCTCAAGGAAAAGAAGGCTCTTGATAAGAAAGGCGTGCACCGCGTCGTCTTTCATGAGATCACGAAACAGGCGGTGCAAGACGCTGTCGCCAACCCGCGCGAGTTGTCCGGCGACCTGATTGGCGCACAACAGGCTCGCCGCGCGCTCGACTACCTCGTAGGATTCAACCTCTCACCGCTTCTGTGGAAGAAGGTACAGCGGGGCCTTTCTGCCGGCCGCGTGCAAAGCCCGGCCCTGCGCATGATTGTCGAGCGTGAGCTCGAGATCGAAGCTTTCAGGGCACGCGAGTACTGGTCGATCGAGGCCGACGTCAGCAAGAACGAGCAGCCGTTCGTGTCACGACTCGTTAGCTACAAGGGCGACAGGGTCGAGCAGTTCAGTTTTGAGAACGAAGCGGCGGCTCGCGATGTCGAAAAGACAATACTTGATGCCGCTCAGGGACAGCTCAACGTTGTCAGCGTTGCGAAGAAACAGCGGCGGCGCAATCCCGCTGCGCCGTTCACGACCTCGACATTGCAGCAGGAAGCATCGCGCAAGCTGGGATTCAATACCCAGCGCACCATGCGCGTTGCGCAAAAACTCTACGAAGGTATCGAGCTGCCCGGCGAAGGGCTTGTTGGCCTGATCTCCTACATGCGTACTGACTCGGTGACCCTGGCGGAAGTCGCTGTCAACGAAATTCGCGACGTCATCGCAGCACGATATGGCGCTGAGAATGTTCCCGACGCACCGCGTGGATTCAAGAACAAGTCAAAGAACGCCCAGGAAGCGCATGAAGCGATTCGTCCAACCTCGGTCGCGTACATACCCGATGAGATCAAGGGATCCCTCGACAAGGATCAGTACAAACTCTATGCGCTGATATGGAAGCGCACGATGGCCTGCCAGATGGTACCCGCTGTGTTCGATACGGTTGCCATTGAAATGGCGGCCGGCAGCGAAGATCAGGGCCACCGCCTGCGCGCCAACGGCTCCGTTCTGGTCGAACCGGGCTTCATGGCCGTCTACCAGGAGGGCAAGGACGATTCCAAAGAAGACGATAGCGACCGACTGCTCCCGGAAATTTCTGAGGGCGATACGATCAAGCTCGAAGAATTGCGCCCCGAACAGCATTTCACGGAACCACCGCCACGCTTCACCGAAGCAAGCCTCGTCAAGACGCTCGAGGAATACGGTATCGGCAGACCCTCGACTTACGCCAACATCATCGCGACGCTCAAGAACCGTGAATACGTCGAAATGGATGCCAAGCGTTTCATCCCGACCGATATCGGCCGAATCGTCAACGGATTCCTGACCGAGCATTTCACCCAGTATGTCGACTACGACTTTACGGCGAAACTCGAGGACGATCTCGATCTCGTGTCGCTTGGCAAAAAGGACTGGGTGCCGCTGCTTGAACATTTCTGGCGTCCGTTCCACAAGCTCTGCGAGGAAAAGGAGACGTCGGTCACTCGTGAACAGGTCGCACAGGCTCGCGAGCTGGGCATCGATCCGAAAAGCGGTAAGCCGGTTACCGTGCGAATGGGCCGCTACGGTCCGTTTGTGCAAATCGGTACCAAAGACGACGAGGAGAAACCGAAGTTCGCGGGTTTGCGGCCCGGCCAGAAGATGAATGACATCGATCTCGAGACGGCAATGGCCCTGTTCAAGTTGCCGCGCAAGCTCGGCGAGACACCTGATGGACTGGCAGTCTCGGCAAGCATCGGTCGCTTCGGCCCGTATGTCCGTTACGGCGACAAATACGTATCTATTCGCGGTGGCGATGACAGCAACGACGATCCCTACACGATCGAGTTGCCGCGAGCGCTCGAACTCATCGAGGCCAAGAAGATTGAAGATGCTAATCGCATCATCCAGGATTTCGAAGACGAGGGCATTCAGGTGCTCAACGGCCGTTATGGACCGTACATTACCGACAAGTCGAAAAACGCTCGGGTACCCAAGGACAGGGAACCCAAGACATTGACACTCGAAGAGTGCAGGGAGCTTCTGGCTGCTGCGCCGGAGCGTGGCCGCCGCGGCAAGAAAAAAGTTGCGAAAAAACAAACCGCAAAGAAAGCGGCCAGGAAGAAAGCAACCCGGAAAAAAGCGAAAAAGAAGGCAAAGAAAAAGGTTGCCAGGAAAAAACCAGCAAAGAAAGCGAAAAAGAAAAGCGGCTGAGGAGTGAGCATTGATGTTTGTCACGCGCGCCGCTGAAATTCTACTGGGCGGTGGCATCATCGCCTATCCGACAGAAGGCGTCTTCGGCCTGGGATGTCTCCCGGACGACATCATGGCCGTCGCCAGGCTGCTACATATAAAAAAGCGCGCTGCAGCGAAAGGCCTTATCCTCATTGCATCGAGCATCGATCAGCTTGACGGATGGGTCTCATTGCCCGACGGGCAAAGCATTCCTTCACCCGATCCGGCGCACCCGGTGACCTGGGTCGTGCCGCCCGGCCCGAGGGTGCCCGCGTTCATACAGGGCGAGAATATCGGGCTCGCCGTCCGCCTCACTACCAACCCGGTCGCTGCCGCAATCTGCGCTGCGGTAGCATCCCCGATCGTGTCCACGAGCGCCAACCTGAGCGGTAAACCTGCGGCACGCAATCGCTTCGTCCTTCGCCGTCAATTTGGGGCTCGTGTAGACTACATCGTTCCCGGTAACTGTGGGCCCGCCTCAGGTGCGTCGGAAATTCGGGACCTGACCACGGGCAAGGTGCTGCGACCCCGCTGACAATGAGCCATATCGACGACGTAACAGACTACCTGCTTGCACTGCAGAATCGAATCTGTGCCGCGCTCGAGCAGCTCGACGGCAAAGCACGGTTTGCATGTGACGCCTGGGAGCGACCGGGCGGCGGTGGCGGCGAAAGCCGGATCATGACGAACGGCGCAGTGTTCGAGCAAGCCGGCGTTGGTTTCTCGCGCGTGTTCGGCGACCAGATGCCGGCATCAGCCACAAAGTCGAGACCCGAGCTTGCCGGAAAACACTTTCAGGCTGTCGGTGTCTCGCTCGTACTGCACCCCGACAACCCCTATGTTCCGACAACCCATGCGAACCTGAGGTTCTTTACCGCGGGCGAGCGGCGACCTGTGTGGTGGTTCGGCGGTGGCTTCGACCTGACGCCTTATTACCCGTTTCACGAGGATGTTCTGCACTGGCACCGTACCGCGAAAGCGGCCTGTGATCCTCACGGTGATGACCTGTACCCGCGCTACAAAGAGTGGTGCGACAACTACTTCTATCTGAAGCATCGCGATGAAACGCGTGGTGTCGGCGGCCTGTTTTTCGATGACGTCAATGAGCAAGGTTTCGACAAGAGTTTTGCCTTCCTGCAGTCTGTCGGCGACAGTTTCATGCGCGGCTACAAACCCATAGTCGAGAAACGTCGCGCGCATCCTTACGGCGACAGGCAGCGTAACTTCCAACTATACCGGCGCGGCCGATACGTCGAATTTAACCTGCTCTACGACCGCGGCACTTTATTCGGCCTGCAGTCGGGCGGGAGAACCGAATCCATTCTCATGTCGCTACCGCCGCAGGTCCGCTGGACCTACAACTGGCATCCCGAGCCCGGTTCGGCAGAAGAAAACCTGTACCGCGATTACCTCAGGCCCCGTGACTGGCTTGGAGCGCCCGATGGCTGACAGACGTTCTCGTCACCTTATGGTAACGTCCAACGTTCCGAAGCACGGTGCGAGACGCTATGTCCTGGATTGAAGAAATTGAGATAAGCGAAGCCGGGGGGAAGCTGGCGGAAATGTACGCCGCACTCGTCAAGCAGCGCGGCAAGGTCTCCAACATTCTCAAGGTTCACAGCCTGAACCCGGCTGCGATGGGCGACCATCTCGATCTTTATATGACATTGATGTTCGGCAAGTCCGGCCTCAGCCGAGCCGAGCGAGAGGCCGTCGCTGTCGTTGTTTCAGCAAACAACGACTGTGAGTATTGTGTCCGTCATCACGCCGAGGCGCTCAAACACTATATTGACGACGAAGAAACGCTAACGATGCTCATGACCGCGGACGGGTTGGAGACACTCGAGCCACGCCTGAGCAATATTGTGCGACATGCGGAGAAGCTCACTACGGCGCCCATCGCGATGACCGAGAGCGATCTTGATGAGCTTCGCACCGAGGGGCTTTCGGACAAGGATATTCTCGATCTCACGCTGATTGTCGCGTATTTTAATTTTGTCAATCGCATTGCCCTTGGCCTGGGCGTAACATTCACCGCCGAAGAGCTGAGCGGCTACCGCGACGCTTAGTCAGCAGCCTGCCGATGAGACGATTTCGCTTATTGCCAACCTGCGGTCTCCTGCTGGTCGCCGCCACGAGCATTGCACAGACCGAATCGTCGCTACGTGACGCCGGTGCGATCCCGATACACCTTGCCGGCAGTGAAGATCCGACGGCGACACGGGTTTACATTGTGCAGCTGCGAGCGCCATCCGCTGCAGAACACCATGCCAGCCAGGTCAAGGCCGCTGCGCCTGCCGCAGCGATGAAACCGAGGTCGCGGCTCGACGGGTCCAACGCAGGTGTGGCGGCCTACGCAAGGAAGCTGGTTGACGAACAAGACCGGGTTCTCGGCAAAGCCGGTCCGGGCACCCAAAAAATCTATGGCTACCAGTATGGCCTCAACGGATTCGCGGCCCGCATGAGTGCGGCGCAGGCGCAGAAGCTCGAGAACTTGTCCGAGGTGCTCAATGTCTGGGAGGACGAGATTCGTCCCATGGCATTGCGTTACAGCCCGACGTTCCTGGGGCTCTTCGACAGTGAGATCGGCCTTAGAAGCACGCAGGGACTCGATGGCGCGGATATCATCATCGGCATGATAGACAGCGGCGTCGCGCCCGAGCACCCGATGCTTCGCGACACCCGCGAGGCCGACCGTCCAAGGCTGTGCCGCAGCAGCTGGGCGGAAACCACGCTGCTTGGACAGTGGCTGTGTCGACGCTTCAGGAAGCTGCCCGACACGCTGGTTTTTGAAGCGCCCGAGAACTGGAACGGCGCGTGCGAAACGGGCGAACTATTCGCCGAAACCGATTGCAACAACAAGCTTGTCGGCGCGCGCTGGTTCATTGATGGTGCACTCGAATCGGGTCCCATCGATGACGGCGAAATTCGCTCGGCGCGCGACGTGGACGGGCACGGCACTCACAGCGCGACTGTTGCCGCAGGAAATCGCAGCAGCGCATCAATTTTCGGCACATTGATCGGCGATCTGGAGGGCATTGCACCGAAAGCCCGTGTCGCAGTGTATAAAGCCTGTTGGTTGCGTCCCGGCGCGACGCGCGCGAGTTGCAACACGTCCGATCTTGTCAACGCCATCGATGCCGCGGTCGCCGACGGCGTCGACATCATCAGCTACTCCATCGGCAGCTCTTTACGAAGAACTACCGCGCCCGACGACGTTGCGCTCATGGCGGCCGCAAAAGCCGGCGTGCTGTCGGTAGTGGCCGCGGGCAATGACGGACCGAACCTGGGAACGATCGGGTCACCGGCCGGCGGGCCCTGGGTCATCACGGCCGCCGCCTCGAGTCGTGACGGGCAATCCTCGGTTGAAGCGCTGCAAATAACAGAGCCGCCGGCGCTGGCAGGCAAATACGCGACCAAAGAAGCCAACTTCACGCCGCCGCTGCAGGACAGTGACCCGATCGAAGGCAGCCTCGTACTTGTCGACGACGATGACGATTCGCTGCCCGACGGATCAAGCGGCACGCCGTCGGATGCCTGCCAGGCCCTCGTCAACGGCGACGACGTCAGCGGCAACATTGCCCTGATCCAGCGCACCGGCTGCCTGTTCGAAGACATGGTCAGGAACGCCGCTGATGCCGGGGCGATCGCCGCGGTGGTCTACAACATCGCGGGCGATCCTATTGTCATGAACGGCACTGAAGGCCTGTCCGATATCCCGGCGCTGATGATCGGCCAGGCCGACGCCAACCTGGTTCTCGCCGAACTTGACGCCGGCAACGACGTTACGGTCGTTCTTGACAAGGGCTTCCTGCTGACCACCGACGATACCGGCAACGTCATGGCCTCCTTCTCCGCCCGTGGTCCGGCTCCGGTCGCCGATATCCTCAAGCCGGACGTCACGGCACCGGGCATCAATATTTTATCGGGCTTCACGCCGGATGCCGCAAACGCCGCATCCGGCGAGAACTACGCTTTCCTGAGCGGCACGTCGATGTCGACACCGCACGTCGCCGGTGTCGCCGCATTGCTCCTGCAGCAGCACCCGGACTGGGCGCCGGCGGCGATCAAGTCGGCATTGATGACGACCGCGCGCCGCGACGTCAGGGCATCCGCGGGCTTAAGCGATGCCAATCCCTTTGATTTCGGTGCCGGTCATATAGTGCCAAATGCTGCGATTGATCCCGGCCTCGTATTCGACATCAGCGACGACGAGTTCGACGCTTTCGCGTGCGGTACGGAGTCACCGGCCGTCTCGCCGACACGCTGTGAAGAGCTGGCGGCAGCAGGCCTGTCGTTCGAGGCCGCAGCGCTCAATCAACCCTCGATCGCTATTGCCGCACTCACGAGCCAGACAACCGTGCAACGACGGGTCACGAACGTTAGCGACGAAGCGGATTCCTACTCGGTCACCGTCGACGCGCCGCCGGGGATGAGCCTCGATGTAAATCCGGAGAGCCTTTCCCTGGGTCCCGGCGAATCGGCGGACTTCGATATTACGCTGACGTATCTTTCGGGGCCTCTCGACCTGTGGCGCTTCGGTTCGCTGACCTGGTCAAGTGCAACGCATGACGTTTACAGTCCGATCGCCGTGAAGCCCGCATCGGTCCTCGCACCAGGCGAAATTACGACGTTTGGCGGAACGGGGACAGCAAGTTTTGAGGTCGAGTTTGGCTATGCCGGCGGCTATTCGCCCGTCGTACACGGCCTGAACCTGCCGCTCATCCTGGAAGGATTTGTCGATAACGATCCGACAAAAACTTTTTCCTTCCGCAGCACGGATGGCGTGACCTCGCATGTTATTTCGGTACCGGCCGATCAGCTCTACCTTCGTTTCTCGTTGTTCGACGCGCTAACGGACGGAGATGACGATCTTGACATGTACGTTTACTACTGCGGCGCCGACGGCACGACCTGCAACAAGATCGGCGAAAGCGGCGAACCGACTTCGGAAGAGCAGTTCAACGTGTTCCGCCCGGCAGCCGGCATCTATGCCGTGCTCGTCCACGGATTCGAGACCGACCAGGTATCCGGCGGTCCCGGCGCAAATTACCAACTGCTCGGCTGGGCCATCGGTACCATTGACGACAAGGGCAATATGAGCGCATCGGGACCGGCGTTCGTGAGCCCCGGCACTACCGCCGATGTGACCATCAACTGGTCAGGGCTGGTCTCGAATACGATCTACCTCGGCGGCATTTCGCACAACACGCCGCAGGGCCTGTCCGGGCTGACGATCATCACGATCGGTAACTGACCACGCCAGCCAACAAGAGGCCGTCTAGTTGAGCCAGCCCCTGGCTTTCGCAGACCACGAATACCAGATCTCAATGATGGCAATGATGAAAACGACGGATGGCAGGTACAAAGCGCTGTTTCCCCACACACCCTGCCAGTCACTCAGTATGAATGCGTTGAAATCCTGCACGAGCACGGCAACAAAAGACACGATAAAGAACGGGAAAGCGAGCCCCTTTCGCATCAGCAGCAGCGCGGCGGCGATTACACCGGCCGTAACGGCGATCGCGTAAGCCGAGGTTGCCCAGGCCGGCTCGCCAAGCATCCACGCCTGCTGCGCTTCGGTGAAACTTGCGGCCATCATTTCGGGGGTCATCGTAACCTGCGTGTAATAAGCAAACAGCCCAAGCAGGTTCCAGAGCAGGAATACGACGCCTAAAACCCAGAACGAAGTCGACGGTTTGCCGTTCAGTGCATCAGTCATGGTGAATCCCTCTTATTCGTTATATTCGCGGGAATCACCAGATATACAGCCTGCAACGCCTTCATTGCAAGCATGCTGCCCGCTAGCCCTTGTTTTTCGCCATCGCGGCACAGGTCTTGCGGCGGAAACACGCGCTGACATGGTCGTTGACCATGCCGGTCGCCTGCATGTGTGCATAGATAATCGTACTGCCGACAAATTTAAAGCCACGATTTTTGAGGTCTTTGCTCAACGTATCCGACTGTGGCGACGTAACCGGTATATCGCTATCCTTTTTGAAAGCATTCTGGATTGGCTCGCCGTCGACGAACTGCCAGATATAGTCACAGAACGTCCCGAACTCATTCTGTACTTTGAGGAAAGCCTTTGCGTTCGTCACGGCCGACTCGACCTTGAGGCGATTCCTGACGATCGACGGATCGAGCAGCAACTTCTCAACACGCTGTTTCGTAAAGCGCGCCACCTTCGCCGGATCGAAATCGACAAACAGCTTACGGTAACCGTCACGCTTGTTGAGAATAGTTGACCAACTCAACCCTGCCTGTGCCCCCTCAAGCACCAGGAACTCGAACTGCCTGCGATCGTCCCAGACGGGTACGCCCCACTCCTCGTCGTGGTAAGCGATGTAGTCGAGGCTTACGCCTTCGGCCCATCGACAGCGCGTAACAGCTTTGCTCATGAGGTTTTCTTTACGTTGTCGGAGTTTCAATCTAGCAGTCAGGATCTCCGGGGTCACGCCGAATAATTGGCTGTTTGCAAAAAAAAGCCCGCGCGACTGCGCGGGCTTTGCCAGACCTATACCGGGCCTGCTTCAGGCAGAGCTCCCGCAGGAACCTTCACCTTTCTTCTCATCCATATCGCCGCCGCAGGAGCCCTCACCACAGCTTCCTTCACCTTCTTTCTCACCGCAGCTGCCTTCACCCTCTTTCTCGCCGCAGCTGCCTTCACCTTCTTTCTCACCACAGCTGCCTTCGCCTTCTTTCTCACCACAGCTGCCTTCGCCTTTCTTGTCGGCGCCGCAGGAGCCTTCACCGCAACTGCCTTCGCCTTCTTTTTCCTCGCCCTTATGACCGCCACAAGAACCTTCAGTTGCGCCGAGCATGTAGCCGGCACTCAAGCTCGACATCGCGAACGGATTCTCGGCGGTATCTGCATTTACGGCACCGCTAAGTGCGAAAGTTCCCGCCAGGGCAGCGCCTACAGCCAGCGCTACCGGTTTAACTATTTTCTTTTCTGACATCTTGATTTCTCCTACCAGGATTATTGCCCAAAACCGGGCGCTCGTTTCTCAGCGAAAGTAGCCTCAGGTACTCCAGTTCACTGAATTCAAAACATTGTTTTCGATGCGCTCAAGCCTCTCCTCCCGAGCACCGATAATCGCTATACTGCCGGCGCCGACCGGCACGATAACGCCGTGAATGTTCTCACCATCCAGCGGCACGGCTTCAGCCAATGCCTCATCAGGCATCAAGAGGATGGTAACCGGGCCATGCTCGCCCTGTATGACCAGGTGCGGCACCGTCTTGCCATTTATCTCGCAGCTGCGAGCATAGGTGATCAGCCCGGCACTGTGATCCAGGCTGGCGACGTCAGCCGGCACGGCTCTCGCAAGGCGCGCACTTGAAACGGGCGTAGTGGACACTCTCAGCGCGGCCGGCTCATGATCTAGGTGCGCCACCACTTCTTCGGCCAGAGAGTCGTATTGAGCGCCGCCGTCAAACATGAGGACCCCGACCAGCACCGCCAGCAGCATCGTCGCAGCCATCGCAAACCACGCGCGCTTCGGGAACGTTTTGCGCGTCGCTATCGGCACAACATTCGCTGTCGCGACTGCGGGTAACTCCGGGAGCACCGGCTCGGGCACATTTATTTGCATCGCCTTCGCGATTTTCAGGTTCAGCGACTGCATGTCGCTTCGAAACGCCTGACATTCGCTGCACGCCGAAAGGTGCGCGGCGCCGCCGTCAAACGCCGGGTCCGCTGAAATCATCTCTCTGTATTCGTCGCAGTTCATCAAATCATTTACCGGGCTCGCGAGCGTTCCTCATCAGCCACTTTTTCCTTCAGTTTCAGTCGGGCCCGGTGCAGGCGCGTCAGTACGGCACCTTGCTTCAGTCCCATCAACTCTCCGATCTCGGTGGTGCTGTAGCCCATCAGGACCTGCAGAACGAACGGTTCTCTGTAGTCGTCTTCAAGCTCGTAGATCGACTCTCGCAGCTCCTCGAGCTCTTCGTTGGGCGCCTCAGCCAGCAATGCCGCCTGCGATGCCGTCAAATTGTCTATATCTACGGTTTCCAGCCGCCGCCGTTCAAAATAGCGGGCGTTTTCCCGCCGCACGATCGTCAGCAGCCAGTGTTTGGCAGCAGCGTCGTCGCGCAAGGCGTCCAGCGACTTCCAGGCCCGCAACAACGCCTCCTGAACAACGTCCTCCGCTATCGCCTTGTCCCTGCAGAGCCAGGCCGCGTAGCGATACATGTCGGCGTGATATACGACCACTATTCGGTCGAACCTTCGCCTTCGCACGGACTCAGCGCTGCTACTGTTCATACGAGATGACCCGCCTGTTGTGGCATTTATTACCAGAATCGCTTAATACTGTGATTAAGACGTGGAAACCCTACCTAAATACAGGGAAAATAAGAACTTCTCTTTATTATTCTAAATTGCTATGAGTACATCGCCCCCTGGACAGTTCCCCGAGACGCGCCTGCGGCGCAGTCGCCGGACCCCCGCGCTGCGGCGCCTCGTAGCAGAAACCACGCTCTCGAGCGCCGATTTCATCTACCCGGTGTTTGTCCTCGAAGGTGAGGGACGCACCGAAGCCGTCCCGTCGATGCCCGGCATTACACGCAAGAGTATCGACGGCTTGCTGCCCGAGCTTACCGAAGCTCATGCGCTTGGGATACCCGCGGTCGCCCTGTTCCCGGTCATAGACGCTGACCGGAAGTCGCTGGATGGTTCCGAGTGCGCCAACCCCGATGGGCTCGTACAGCGCACCGTGCGCGCAATCAAAAAAGCGCTGCCCGATCTTGCGGTCATGACCGACGTCGCGCTCGATCCTTACACGACCCACGGCCAGGACGGCATCATCGATGACGGCGGCTACGTGCTGAATGACGTAACCGTTGCCATGCTCGTAAAGCAGACACTGTCACACGCTGACGCCGGAGCCGACATCGTTGCTCCCTCGGACATGATGGACGGGCGGGTCGGCGCAATGCGCCAGGCTCTCGAAGCAAACGGTCATGTCAATACGGTAATTCTCGCCTATGCTGCCAAGTTCGCGTCGGCATTCTACGGACCATTCCGGGACGCGGTGGGTTCTGCCAAAAACCTCGGCGGCGGCGACAAATCAACCTACCAGGCAGCGCCGTCAAACAGTGACGAAGCGCTGCGCGAGGTCGCTCTCGATCTTCAGGAGGGCGCTGACCTCGTCATGGTAAAGCCGGCATTGCCCTACCTCGATATTGTCCGTCGCGTCAAAGACACCTACCAGGTACCGACGTTCGCCTACCAGGTCAGCGGCGAGTATGCGATGCTCAAGGCGGCCGCGGCGAACGGCTGGCTCGATGAGCGTGCCACGGTGCTCGAGGCGCTGCTTGGCATCAAGCGAGCAGGCGCCAATGCGATACTCACCTATTTTGCAATTGAAGCAGCCCGCTGGCTATCGGAGGAGAACTAATGTCCGTGGATCGCTACGGAGTCATGGGATACCCGATCTCTCATAGCCGGTCGCCCGTGATACATCGCCTGTTTGCCATACAGACCGGCCAGGAGCTGCAGTACGAATTGCTGCAGGTCTCTCCCGAAAAACTGGAGCCGGCCGTGCGCCAGTTTCAGCGCACCGGAGGCAAGGGACTCAATATTACGGTGCCGCACAAGGGTGAGGTCACGCGGCTCGTGGACCACCTGAGCGAACGCGCCAGCACGGCCGGCGCTGTCAACACGCTCACGTTCAAGGCCGGTGAAATCCTCGGTGACAACACTGACGGATTCGGCTTGCTCCGCGATCTCGCCGTAAATCTTGAGCTTGCACTGGAAGGCTCCAACATCCTGATTCTTGGCGCGGGCGGCGCTACCCGCGGCATCATCGGGCCACTGCTCGAAATGCAGCCAGCCTCGCTACGGATCGCGAATCGCACCCTGGGAAAGGCGCAGGCGCTTGCCGATCACTTTTCCCGCTCCGGGCCGGTGACGGCTTGTCGCTTCAATGTCATACCCGTCACCGAGAACTACGATCTGATCATCAACGCAACGTCGGCCGGGCTGAGCGGCGAGGCGCCGCCTTATCCTGCCGCGGCCGTCTCCAGGCAAACCGTTTGTTATGACCTTTCCTACGGACTGAAGCCGACGCCGTTCAGTATTTGGGCACGTGAACAAGGCGCAGCGCAGTCCTTAATGGGCTGGGGCATGCTCGTTGAACAGGCGGCCGAATCATTTCGTATCTGGCGCGGCGTGCGCCCGGATACGGCCCAGGTCCTGAAGCAAATGACTATTAGCGCATAGTGACGAGTTCTTCGGCGCTGGTGGGGTGGATCGCCACGGTATCGTCAAAATCGGCCTTGGTCGCTCCCATCCGCATTGCCACCGCAAAACCCTGCATCATCTCATCGGCGCCTTCGCCGATAACATGACAACCTATGACACGCTCATCGGCACCGGTTGTGATCAACTTCATCGTTGAACGCTGCTTGTCTTTGCCCAAGGCGTAGTACATGCCGATAAATCCCGAGGTGTAAACCTTCACGTCGTCGCCGAACTCGGCGCGCGCATCGTACTCGGTCATACCGACGGTGCCGATGGTCGGGTGACTGAAAATCACGGTCGGGATAAGGTGATACTCGAGGTGTCGCCCCGCCATGCCACCAAACAAGCGATCGGCGAGTCGGCGTCCTGCGGCGATTGCCACAGGCGTCAGCGCGTCACGACCAGTAACGTCGCCCAGCGCGAAAATATTGTCCACGTTGGTTTGCTGATAGTCGTCCGTGGGTATGAAGCCCCTGTCGTCCCTGTGCACGCCGGCATTGGCGACCTCCAGCGTTTCCGTGTTCGGTGAGCGTCCTACTGCCCAGATCAGGCAATCGACGGGTCCAAAAGAGCGCCCGTCTGCGGCATGCAGAACGATTCCGTCATCGGTCTTCTGCGCGCGCTCCGGAATCACGCCGGTGTCGAGGGCAATGCCGCTTTTTTCCATGGCCTCCATCAACTCGGTGCTCAGCATCGTGTCGAAGCTGCGCAGCACGCGTTCTTTACGAACGACGACCTGCGTCTGGCTGCCCAGCGCGTTAAGGACACCCGCGAGTTCCACTGATACGTAGCCGCTACCCACTACCAACACCCGCTGCGGACGCTCTTCGAGCTCGAAAAAGCCGTCCGACGTAATGCCCAGCTCGGCACCGGCAATATCGGGAACAATCGGCCGGCCTCCCGTGGCAATCGCGATGCGCTCGGCCCGGTAGCTACGACCTGCGACTTCAACGGTATTTGCATCAACGAAACGGGCGGCGCCCTGAATGTGGACCACACCCCGCTTGTCAAGATTGTTGCCGTAAATGCCGTTCAGCCGCTTGATATAGGCATCGCGGCGCAGCTTCAGCGCGCCCCAGTCATGACCATTGACGGCGATGTCGAACCCATAGTCCGGCGCGTGGTGCAGCTGGTGCGCATGATGCGCCGAGTACCACATGATTTTCTTCGGTACGCACCCGACATTGACGCAAGTCCCGCCCAGCGGACCATACTCGACGACTGCCGCGTTCGCTCCATATTCGGCCGCACGCTGCGCATGCGCGAGTCCGCCGCTGCCACCGCCGATCACCAGGAGGTCGAATTTTTCCGTCACATTTTTCTCCGTCGTTAATTCAATTTGTATGCGCTGCGCCAACGATGGCCCGTGCTAATATCGTGCGCCGGAAAATAGATATCAACCCGCTTTATGAAAAACCCGCTGCTCGACACCTCATCTCTGCCCCGTTTTGCCGAAATCGAGCCGGAGCACGTCATGCCCGCGATCGAAAAGGTCATTGCCGATCATCGAGCGCGTCTTGATGAGTTACTGGATACCGAAGTACAGCCCGACATCGACTCACTGATCAGTCCGGTCGAGCAGATGGAACATACGCTGGGACGCATCTGGTCGCCTGTCAGGCACCTGCAAAGTGTACTTGGATCGACGGATTGGCGTGAGGCCTACAATCAGGCGCTGCCAATGCTGACCGAGCATGGTACCGAAATATCACAGAATGAACGGCTGCAGCGCGCCTATGCAGAGGTCGGCAGGACCCTCCCCGACGACGCGGCCAGGGCGAGCCGCAGCGCGGTCGAGCATGCGTTGCGCGACTTCCACCTTGCCGGCGTCGACCTCGAGAGCGACACCAAGGAACGCTTCAAGGCCATCATGCAGGAGCTCGCGGCAACGCAAGCGAACTTCGAGCACAACGTCCTGGATGCGTCGGACGCGTGGAAATTACACATAACCGATATTGACGAGCTGGCCGGACTGCCGCAGCAGGCCATCGACAGGGCCGCCGAGGACGCCGCTCTAAAAGGGCTCGACGGCTGGTTGCTGTCGCTTGACTACCCCACTTACGATGCCGTCACGAAGCACGCCGACAACCGCGGTCTTCGCGAGGCGCTGTATCGCGGCTGGGTAACACGCGGATCGGATCAGGGCGAAAATCCGGAGTGGGACAACAGCGCCAACATCCGCAAGATTCTGGCGCTGCGTCACGAGGCGGCGAATCTTGTCGGCTTTCCGACTTATGCCCACTACTCGCTGGCGACCAAAATGGCCGACTCCCCGGAGCAGGTTATCGGCTTTCTGCGCGAACTTGCGGCACACTCGCGCAGTGCCGCTGAGCGAGAATTCGCAGCCTTGTCCGCCTTCTCCGGGATAGAGCTCGAGCCATGGGACGTCACATACTGGCTGGAAAAATACAAGCAGTCGAAGTTTTCAATTTCCAACGAAGAGCTTCGCCAGTACTTTCCTGCCGATACCGTGATCAACGGTTTGTTCACGCTCGCTGCGAGGCTCTACGACGTCGAATTCTCACCCGACGACGGCGTAGAAACCTGGCATCAGGACGCGCGTTATTTTTCGGTCCGCGACTCCGGTGGCGCCGTATTCGGCGGTTTTTACACGGACCTGTTCGCACGCAATGGCAAGCGCACGGGCGCATGGATTGACGAATGCGTAGGCCGCCAGCAGCTTAATGGAAGGCTCGACCTGCCGGTCGGATTCCTGGTCTGCAACTTCCCGCCGCCTAACGAAGAAGGCCGATCATTGCTGACGCACGATGACGTCGTAACATTGTTCCACGAGTTCGGGCACATGTTGCATCACCTGCTGACACGAATCGGTTTTCCCAGCATTTCCGGCATTAACGGCGTTCCATGGGACGCGGTGGAGCTACCCAGCCAGTTCATGGAAAACTTCGCATGGAGCTATCGCGTATTGACTCACTGTTCGTCGCATGCAGAGAGCGGCGAGCCGTTGCCGCGCGAGCTGTTCGACAAGCTCGATGCAAGCCGTCATGCCGGCGCCGCGCTCGCGATGATCCGCCAGCTCGAGCTCGGGCTGTTCGACTTCAGGCTACATGCCGAGTACGACGGAAATGAAACACCGCGTGTGCTGGAGACCCTGGCCGAAGTGCGCGACGAGGTGGCGTTGATCCGCCATCCGGACTACAACCGTTTTCCGCATACTTTTTCGCACATTTTCGCGGGCGGGTATGCGGCTGGATACTACAGCTACAAATGGGCCGAAGTTTTGGCGGCTGACGCGTTCGCAGCCTTCTCGGAAGCCGGAATATTCGATCAGGCTACTGCGCAACGATTCAGACACGAGATTCTCGAAATTGGCGGGAGCCGGGATTTCATGCAGGCCTACATTGCCTTTCGGGGCCGAGCGCCAACGATTGACGCCCTGCTTCTGCAAAATGGCATAGAGCCTTCGTGAAGATCGCAACCTGGAACATCAATTCGATGAACGTGCGGCAGCCCCATGTTGTCGAATGGCTGCGGGCCCATGATCCCGACACACTGGTACTTCAGGAAATCAAGCAAGTGACCGAGAGGTTTCCGTACGACGCCCTGCAAACGCTGGGTTACCACTCTCTTGCCAGCGGACAAAAGACCTACAACGGCGTTGCCGTTCTCAGCAAGACCCTGGCGTCCGATCCCGTGACGGACTTTCCGGACTACGAAGATCCGCAGCGACGTATCCTCGCCAGCACTATTGACAACGTCCGCGTCATTAACCTGTATGTGCCTAACGGCTCCGAAGTCGGATCCGACAAGTACGACTACAAGCTTGCATGGCTTGCGTCACTCAGGACGTTTCTGCAGTCGGAAATGCAGCATCACGAAAACGTCGTTGTTCTCGGTGATTTCAATATCGCTCCGGCCGATGCCGACGTTTACGATCCCGAAAAATGGGGTGATGCGGTTCTTTGCAGCCCGCTCGAACGGCAGGCGCTGAGCCGGATTCTCGATCTCGGCCTGACCGACGTCTTTCGCAAATTTGATCAGCCCGAGAAATCGTTCAGCTGGTGGGATTACCGCGCGGCCGGGTTCAGACGCAATGCCGGCCTGCGCATTGATCTAATTCTGACCAGTGCAACGATGGCAGAACGCTGTACGGCAAGTTATGTTGATAAGGAACCACGTACCTGGGAGCGACCGTCGGATCATGCCCCCGTCGTGGCCGAGTTCGAAATTTGACGATGCGTAAAGAAAACCGACATAACATATTGCCGGTTTTCTAACTGTGCGCAACGGGCCCACCATGTATCATGCAAAGAAAAAAAGTGGGAGCACGATGCCTCAGGATCGCCGTAACGATTACGACGTCACCAATACCGTACAGGTCAGCAATCCTGCCGCGGTAAGAGATGCTGTACACGAATTATTTTTCCAGACTTTTCCGGGTACTTCGTTCGATAAACTCTGGTTGGCGTTTTACGATTTCGAACGACTTTTTACCGGTCGTTATCCCGGCTACAAGGGCTGTGACACGACCTACCATGACATGCAGCACACGCTGGACATGACCTTGGCGCTCGCACGCCTTGTGGCGGGTTACGAACGCAGTGTCGAGCCGCCCGACAAGCTTGGAGCCGCGCGCGCGCAAATGGCGATCATCACATCGCTGTTCCACGATTCCGGCTACATTCGGCACGAGGAACGCGATAAGGGTTTTTCGAACGGCGCGGAGTTCACGCTGTATCATGTCTCTCGCAGCGCCGATTTTTTACGTCGCTACCTGCCTGACCTGGGCCTCGCCAAAGACGTCGGTATCAGCAGCATGATCGTGCACTTCACGGGCTACGAGCTGGACGTCGACAAAATAGAACTCGACGATCCGCGAGATATCATTTGTGGACATCTCATTGGCACGGCAGACCTGATTGCGCAGATGGCCGACCGCTGTTATCTCGAGAAGTGCCGGGATCGCCTGTACAAGGAATTCGTCGTCGGTGGCGTCGCCGTGGAGAATGCCGCGCCGGGCGAGTACATGGTGCGATACAAATCGGGCAAGGATTTGTTGCAAAAGACGCCGGCTTTCTACCAGCAGGTGATGCGTGAGAGATTAAACTCCAAATTCAACCGGGTGTACCGCTATATAGAGGTCCTGTACGACGGCCATAATCCGTATATCGAAGCCATCCGCGTCAACATTACGCACCTGGTCCGCATTCTGGAGACCGGAAATTGGTCACTGCTGCGCCGGGAACCCGCCTTTTTCCTGGGAATCGCCAACGCCGTTCAGGATATCGAGCAGCTTGTGGCCAAGCAGCTTGCATCATTCCACGGTTCGGCAATAGCCAGCGACAACCCGCTAGTGATGCCCGTCTGATTTGGCGCGCCACAGGCGCAAAGCGTAGTACTGCGATCGCGTCAGCTGCCTGTTCGCCAGGAATGCGGCCAGGCCGGCGGCCAGCACGGCGTAAAAGCCATCGGCTGCAGTAAGCACTTCCTTAAAAAAAACAGGCCAGGTCATGCTCGTTACCGCGCGCAGTACCTGCAGCGTTCCTGTATCGAAGATCTCCGCCGTATAGGAGGCGGCGACGACAATGTTAGCCAGCAGCGCGCCAAGCAGCGCCAGCGCCGCCGCCAGGATCGGAAAACGCCAGTCGACGCCGCGCCCGGCTCGCCGTACCGCAAATCCCAGCATCGCGCCCTGCAGCACCGTCATCCACGGGAAAACGCGGTTGCTTAACGACGACAGCGCGACCCACAGTGCCGAAAAGACAACAATCGTGATCAGTCCGGCAAACAGGGCGTACCCGAACGACTGCGCGTCCACCAGGCGCGCACCGTCCGCCACACCGACATCGCGGCGTTCGCCCGATCCATGTTTTTTCCGCAATCTGAGCGGTAGATTTGGAGTAGCTTGTTTCATACCTGCTGCCTGTCAGACGCGTCGCCTGCGGTGCTAGACTGCCTGCAAATGCAAACGCTCGCAAATAACGAAGAGGCGGTGCGCGCAGCGAGGGATGTCCTGCACTACCTTGCCTACGGTTCGAATCTGCATCCGTTTCGCCTCACCCGGCGAGTGCCGAACGCGAGACTGGTTGCAACGACGCGTCTGGACGGCCATGCGGTTTCGTTTGCGAAACGCAGCAAGGACGGTTCGAGCAAGTGCAGTCTGGCCACAGCGGCAGGCGCGGATTGCGCCGCATACGTGGCGATCTATGAACTTCCATTGGTGGAGAAGCGCCTGCTCGACGCCGCAGAGGGTCTTGGCGAGGGCTACGAACAGGCAGATTTTCGGGCGACAGTGGAGAATGAGGCATATGACGTCTTTACCTACGTCGCCGCAGCGTCTCACGTGACACGCGAACTACTGCCCTACGATTGGTACAAGTCGATGGTCGTCGAGGGCGCTCGCTATCATGCTTTTCCCGATGAATATGTCCGTCGCTTCGAACTGCAGCCCTGCATGCCCGACCCCGACCTCGGGCGCCGAAATAAGGCCGTGGCAATAGTCGGTCAGATGCGCAGAATAAAAAAAGGCGCCCCGGGTGGAGCGCCTTTGCAGAACGTGTAGAGCCCGACTATGGCGTCTCGAGCACGATGTCCCACATGTAATCCTCATGCGAACCGCATATGGACGTAAACTCCATTCCGACTTCGCTACCTTCCGGATACATGGCTTCGATGAGCTCGCCGCGGGCGGCCAACAGAGACTTGTGATCCGTGCCTGTCAGAGTCTGAAGCCGACGGTATTTTCCACCAACCCAGTGGCTGTTCCAGCCCCAGCTCGTGAATTTTCCGTCTTCTACGAACTTGTCCAGTATCGGTCCGAAATCCTTGGCGAAGATTTCGTCAGCCCGTTCTTCCCGGGTTTCGTCACACACGTAGTAGACAGAAAATGACGCTGCACCGCGATCGTCACTGCCGCCACCGCTTTCGCGTTCCCAGATATAGTCCTGGTGTGAAGGACAGATCGAGGCAAATTCGGCCTCGAGCTTCTTGGTCGCTGCGTCGCTGTCACCGCTCATTGCTTCTGGTGCATCGAGCAAGGCACTCAATGTGGGGGCCGTATAGTATTGCGCCCGCCGCCATAAACCGCCGGTGTGATGCGCGAGCCATCCCCAGGCATTAATGGTGCCATCTTTGACGCCTTTGTCGAAATCGGGTGCATTGATTATCTTGATGATTTCGTCCGCACGTTCCGAACCGCCTGCGTCACAATAAAAATACGTTGCATAGATGTAGCTTTTTGACGCGTCCTGTTCTTCCCCCTGAGCCAGAGTTGCCGCCGGAAAAGCCCCCAGTAAAACCAGGGCAATGTACTTATGAGCATTCTTCATTCTTATTTCTCCTGCCGCGACATGCGGCTGAGCGGCGAAGTATACTGGAATTTCCTTTGACGTTTGGTGGCATAGATGCAATCTGATTTCCTGTTTCTACTCGCCGCCGACGTTCTTCTTTTCAGTCACGTCTTGTTCGTTGCGTTTGTCGTCCTTGGCCTGGTACTGATACTTGTCGGGAAACTCCTGGATTGGGCATGGATACGAAACCCATGGTTTCGGGTCGCGCACCTGGCTGCAATTGGCATTGTTGTGCTGCAGGCGTGGGTCGGAGTCATTTGCCCGCTTACAAGCTGGGAAATGGCGCTCCGGGAACGCGCGGGTTCCGCGACGTACTCCGGCACTTTTATATCGCATTGGCTCGAGGCTATTTTGTATTACCAGGCCCCCGCGTGGGTATTCACGGTTTGTTATACGATTTTTGCCGCCGTGGTTGTCGCCAGCTGGATCTGGGTCCGTCCGCGAAGGTTTGGCGACGCCCCGCGACACGTCCGTGACCGCGGATAGATGCGAATGAGAGAGCTCGGTGAAAGGCACATTGAATGTCCGTACTGCGGCGAGAGTATCGGCATATTGGTGGATCTCTCGGTTCCTCAACAAGACTACATAGAGGATTGCCAGGTTTGCTGTCGTCCCATCGATATTAGTATTGAAATCGAGCCCGACGGCCACGCCAATGTGCGGGTCAGAAGTGAAAGTGAGTGAGCCGAGCGCTGCTGACCTTAGGTAGAAGTGCTTATCGATACATTTGTGCATCGCCCCCATACAACCATCGTAGGGTCTGGCTCGCCGATTCTGGCATTTGCCCCAAGAAAGGAGGTGTGCGATGACTCGTTCTTTGGCCGGTCAATTTTTCTTTCTCATATCGCATATCGCTACGGCCATCTGCCTGTTTGCTCTCCCGCTATCCGTTTTGGCACATGAAACTGAGGCTACGACTGCGGATCCGGGTTTTCGCCCGCCCAGCGAGTATGCGCCTGCCTTTCTCGGATCCCTGGATACGGCGACGATAGTCGTCTACCCGACCATCGTTCGCCGAGCGGACAGAACGGCCCACTCATTCGCATCACAAAGTCAGATTATTGAATCGTTGAATAGTGAAAAAATCCTGGCGGCCGTTGCAGGCAGGCGCCGCATCGATTTGGGTGCACTGCGGGGCAGATCACAGTGGGATCTTTTCCTTAATGACATGCAGCGCATTGCAGAAGTGCAGCGGAGTCACGCATTCGAAGCGGAGTATTTACTGGTTATGGAGTTTCTGTTTCCAGTAAACGATCAGACCATCTTCGGCATTCAGTGCTATGTGCTGGACAAAGCCGGAGAAAATGCTTTCTCGTTTCTTCTTAACTCGCATCACCAGCTGTTTGTCGATGCGGATCTGATTGCCAAAGGTACTTCCGAAGCCGCGCGCGCCAAATTAATGGCCAAAGCGACGCAGGCTGGAGTGACCGCGCTCAAGCAACAGATCGAACGGGCGCGAAAGGTGCAGTCAGACGCGATGCAGAGCAGATACATGGAGAAGGAACAGCCATGTACTGGCACACAAAATGTCGAATACCCAATCAACGAGCTGCCAATGTTTGGGAATCAGAAGAAGACGGCCCATCAACTGCGGGCCGATGAGGAATACATCAAGTACATGACCAGGGACGGGCGGAGCCGTGAGGCCGGCGCCGAATCTGCTGCCAAATTGGGATGGAATAGCTATTACGCAGGAGATTGTTCCAAAGCTATCAAGCGCTTTAACCAGGCATGGCTCCTGGATCCGGACAACCGGCTTGCCCTTTGGGGATTTGCGTCAATTTGCATTAGCCGCGGCCAACTTGACGAAGCCATTCGCTACCTGGAGTTGGCGATCGAAAAAGGACCAGAGGATCCAAAGTTACGAGAAGATTACGACATGACAATGAAAGAGCTTTTCGCGACTAGTCACAATCAACAACCGCTGCAGTAGGATTTATGATGCCCTACGAAACTGAATCCGATTTACCGCAGAGCGTACGCGAGCATCTACCTCGTCACGCACAGGAGATTTATCGCAAAGCGTTTAACAATGCATGGAAGCAATATGCGGACCCGAAAAAGCGGCGAGGCCGCGATTCACGCGAGGAGACTGCGCACAAAGTCGCCTGGGGAGCCGTAGAGCGGGTCTACGCAAAGGATCAGGCCAGTCGGTGGCGACGCAAGGGTCAATAGCCGCACAGAGGCGTATTCGTCACGCTGCGGTGGTGGCCGCAGCCGGCGTTCGCGCCCAGACCGTGCCTTGCGTCAATGCGACAACCTCACCCTCGCTTATTTCTTCCCACGGCTCGTCCGTCAAGGGCACGCTCGCGACGAGCGCCAGCTCCTGGGCCAGCGGGGCCAAAATGATACCGGACTGACTCAGGTCGACGGCCTGTTCGTTGCATGAACGGGCAAGCAGGTGCAGCCCCGGCGGCCGGACCTCGCCGTCACTCTGGGTCCTGCGATGTGAATGAACGAAAAGCGCGTCGCCGTCAGAGTAAACGAAATTGAACGGACCCAGCGGTCGCAACCAGGCCGCGAAATCGACCACTATCTCCAGGCGGGCATCGACCGACGGCGCTCTCCCTGCCGCCCGGTCCCACAGCCTTCCAAGCCGCTCGAGCAGACAACAGAATGCGAATTCGGAATCGGTATCGCCGACGGGCGTAAAGCGATTTGATTCAAGACGACGTTTTTCCCTGATGCCTGGCATGTTGCCGTTGTGGGCGAACACATGTGCACGTCCGCCAAGTTCGCGCTGGAACGGTTGCGTATTGCGCAGCGCCGGGTCCCCCTGGGTTGCCAGGCGGATATGTGAGAGCACGAGATTGCTTGGCGGCCCGTTCTTTTCGATGAATCGAACCAGGCCACTTTCCGCAGCAGGACTCGACTCTCGCAGCAGGAACACGTCATGATCCTCGAAGTATGCAACGCCCCAGCCATCCTTGTGGGGTCCGTCATGCCCGCCCCGCCGGGCGAGTGTTTCCAGCGAAAAACCGACCGATGTCGGATACCGACTCGACATTGCAAACAATTCGCACACGTCTTTGACGACTCAGGAACAACGAAATCCGGTAAAGTATAGGCCCATAAATAGCGCGAATTCGACCGACTGGGTCGCGATTTTTCTGCAAAAAGAGAAGCTGATGAAGCCGCCTAATTCTACGTTGGCCGCCTGGCAACGGCTGTCCAGAAAGCCTGCTGGCAAATGGGCCTTTTCCCGGCTGGTCTGTTGGAAAGCCCCCTACTTTGGCAGCATACGACCGACGTTTATCGACCTGCGCCCTGGTTTTTGCGAGGTGCGTATCAATAAGCGCCGACCGATTCTCAATCACATTGGCACGGTCCACGCCATCGCGATGTGCAATATGGCCGAGCTTGCCGGCGGAACCATGACTGAGGTCACTGTTCCCTCCAACTATCGTTGGATTCCAAAGGGCATGACGGTCGAATACATCGCCAAGGCCGAAACCGGCTTGAAAGCCGTCGCGCAACTTGATCCGATACCGCCGTTTGCTGCGGCGGCCGAACTTCCGGTCACAGTTACCGTCATGGACAAGGCCGGCCAAACAGTATTCCGCGCGGTAATCACGATGTGGGTGTCTCCGAAGAAAGACCAGTAGTGGGCTGCTTATGGTCGATGGCAGCCGATGACATGGCCCGGTCCGGGCGTGAACAGGATTTGCCAGGTTTATTCGCAGCGTTTGACGAACGCATTGTCAATCTTTTTGGGCGTTGAAATTCGTTTGTAAAACGAATTCAGATACAAAGTCACGTACCGCCGGCTTCCTCGCGTCAGCATATCGATCTCGTCAACGATGGCGTAAACAGCGTCCTTTCTATCAAGATAGTGCTGAATCGTGCCCATTAAAAGATCATTGTTACTGCACAGGCCCCGGAACAATCGGTGACGTACATGCCGGATATCGTATCGTGGATTCGGCTGCGCATAGGGCGCATTGACAAGCCCGGCGAAGTCGAAATCGTACGGCAACGGCGTGAACGGCGGCCCCCCGGTTGCTGATATCAGGTCGGCGTTATGGCAGCAGTACTTGTCAGGTTCGGCCCTGATCAGTGAGAACTCTGTATTGCCGATCAGGTATTGGAAAACATTGACGAGGTTTTGCTGTTGGCGATCGAGATCTTCATTCGCTATGTCGGGGACATTGACAGACATCATACCTACGCGCCTGGCAACATCGTCGTCGTCCTCAATCGCGAAAGCAAGTTTCGTCATTGGTTTGGCGCCTTCGGTGTCAACGTAGTTGACTTGCAGGAGCCGCACGCCGTAACTCTTGTTCGTCATGACCTGAAAGATGCGATAGGCAAGGAATTCACGTAGTACGAGCTGCTCAAAATGGCGGTTCTTGCTTCGGCAGTGGGTGACTACCTTGAGCTTGTCCTGCCCGGCAAATACCGAGTCAACAAGCTGTTTTGTGCGCAGGTTTAATCGAATGGGCGGGAAATCGCAGTGCTCCTCATCCCGGCGATAGTTGCCGCGGGTGCGAATTTTCAGATCAACCGTCCGCGCCGCTCCGTCGTCTCCCGTGAAGGTAAACAGTCCGTGAAGGTATTCTTCTTCCGGCCGGTCTCTCGTTAAGGTTGTCAGCGGTGCTTGTATCGTCACCTGCAGCGGCAAGTGGCTCGCAAACAGGGGCGGGGTGGCCTGGCGAATCTCAGGATCATTCGGTTGCGCCGCGACGGACGGCGAGATCATAAGGATCGCGGCCAGCAGAATACCGGCCAGGTCTATCTGCAGCACGGAGTTTTTGTTCAACATTTTGGCGGCAGCTACCGGCCGGAAGCGATCGTTCATTGCATCCCTATCATAACGGCTGGTCTTCTGTCGAAATCCCTCGTCGAATTCTCCGCACGAGCCACCAGACACCAATTATGACGACAGGGACAGCGATCCCGGTACCGATTGTCGGGTTGACGGGCCAGCCCGCAGCCTGTCCCGCTTGCAGACCGTATCTGGTGAGTCCGACCATGTAGTAGCTGATCGCGGCGACCGAGAGCCCCTCGACGGTTTGCTGCAATCTCAACTGCAGCTGGCTGCGCCGATTCATCTGCGCGAGCACTTTCTGATTCTGCGATTCGAGCGTGACATCTACCCGGGCGCGTAACAAATCGATGGCCCGGTCGATTCGACGTGACAGGCTCTCTAGCTGGTTCTCAACTGCCATACAGGTTCGCATGGCGGGCAACAAGCGTCGCTCGAGAAATTTCGTCATCGTCGACATGCCGGGGAACTTCACTTCGCGCAATTCTGTGAGAACTGCCGTGACCAGGCTTTGGTAAGCGCGCGTAGCAGCGAATCGGTAGTTGGTGCTGGCGCGATATTGCTCTATGGTTGCGGCAATATCGGTGAGTTCACCGAGCAACCGATATTCATCCTCCGTGCTGCGGAGCCCGGTGAATTGGTCCATGATCACCGACAGCTCCTTATCCAGGCGTGCGGCCTTCGGTCCAATGTCTTTGGCCGCAGGCAGGGCCAGAAGCGCCAGCAGGCGGTATGTTTCAAGATCCAGCAGCCGCTGCAGCGTGCGCCCCGCCTGGAATTCACTGAGATCGAGATTGTAAACGAGAAACCGCCCAAAGCCATCGCTGTGTAAACGAAAACTGGTCCAGACTGCGGCCTTATCATCGACTACGTGACTGCCGACAATGGATTGATCGTCGAACCAGGCTGCGAGAACCGGCCCGAAAGTATCCGGAAGTGATCCGGTATCCATTACTACGTGCACACCTGCGAAAAACACGCCTGGGATCTTCTCCAGCCAATCCTCCGGCACGTGCGACAGGGCTGATTCAGCGAACGGCGGGTCCGAAACGCCTGACCGGATAAAGGTATAGCCACAGAACTCGGTGTGTCTTTCCACTCGCAGCTCGAACCCGCCCAGCTGCGCGTAGTAACAGCTCGCTTTCGAATCCGGGACGTTTGCGCTGAAACGTCTGGCTAGGTTGCAGACATGCTCGAAGCTTTTGTCCAATCCGCGTTCGTCAGCCAGAAAGACGACGTGCGACACGCTGATGGGCGTACTGACCAGCGGCGGGGGCCGCGCGTGAACTTCTTCGTGGAGCAGCTTCCGTAGCGGATGCGTTCCCAGGCGGTTGATCAAGGTGCTGTGCCGGGACTCATGCGGCCGTGTCATTTCGGTTGTTTCGTTCACGGGTAGGGGAGGCGGGGACCCGAAACTTCGCGCCCCCCGCATCAACCAGGGTTGCCTTTGTCAGACGTAATCCAGCTTTATGCGCCGTTGAGACAGACGCGTCAATTCGCGGATGTACTTAGCGTTAGCAACTATCTGGCAGGTTTTCGGTACGCGCCCGACATTGTGCGGATTTCGCGGGCGCCCTCACCGTAAAACTTGATCAGGGACCGAAATTGGTCGCTTTGATTCGATACACCTCTGTCCAGTTGTTGCCGCCGTCAAACGACAATTCCAGTTTCCAGTTCCAACCTTCGTCAATAACCGGAAAGAATGTAATTTTGCGCGGCGGATTCGGCACGGGCGATTCGTATTTCATGACAATCTCACCAGAGTCGTTTTGCCGGGCAACGATATGCGCGAACCCCGGAACTCCTTTGATGGCCCAGGCGATATCCCAGGATTTGGTGTCGTTGTCGTAGGTACGCAGGTTGGTCCCAACGGGACCACCAGGCGGAATCCAAAAATCCTGAATCGCAGTACCGTCGCCCAGGCAAGTGAATATCCAACGTGCGCCTTGCCCGGGCTCCCATTCTCCGGTTTCCTGACTCAATTTCGAGTCCTCGATTTTCCAATCGCCAAGGTATTGGCCGAACTGGGCCATCGGACCCTCATTACAGCCAGCGTTGCTGACGAAAGGTAAACCCGACGTTTCCGCATTTGCGACAGTCGACAAAAAAACGATAACGAAACCAAACTGCAAAATATTCATGGCATCCCCCGGGTCGCATAAAGCCCAACGTCTTCATTCTTGAATTGTTTGAACGCCAAAACGACGAATGGTTCGGTGCAACAGCTCGGTATTGTTTCGCGGTGGCGATTAATAGTCGAATCGGCATCCTTAATCAAATAGCTGCCGTGTAATCGCGCTACGCAGCGTCGAATCTCGCTCTGTTTTCCGTCATCCACGCCTCCATTTCTTCTTTGCCTCGGCTCGAATCACTCATGACATCCGCGTGCGCCTCCATGTAGTGCGGTCGAAGAGCCATCATCCATTCTTCAAAGGTTTCGCTTTCTACAACATGGTCACAAAGATCACATTTAAGAGACTTCATCTCATACTCCTCGGCAATGAGTGTCTGCTGCGGGTCAGTAGCGGTCGCTCAATATCTTATCACTCGAACTTCTGCTTGCGGCCAGAGGCGGACATCAAAAATGAACAAAATCCTACGACCTTCTGTCTACAACCACCCGAGATTTTATTTTTTCGAAATATTCAGCGTCACGAGTAACAGATAGCTTTCCGATTTCCGAATCAATTGCTTCTATCATCTGATTGTTCCAAAGCTTGTCCGATTTTTGGACAGACCACCCGACTTGCCGGGATGCGCAATATCTCACCCATAGCTGAACACGTCGAGCTTGTTGCCATCCAGGTCACGGAAGTAGGCCGCGTAGAATCCTTCACCGCCTTCGGCTCGCAATCCGGGAGCGCCTTCGTCAGTGCCACCGAGTTCGATCGCTTTCTTATGAATTCGATCAACCTGGTCGAGCGAATCGGCCGCAATGCCGGCCATCACGCCATTACCCACCGTTGCCGGTTGCTCGTCGTAGGGCGTCATAATGCAGAGCATCGGCTTGTCCATTGCTGCGGCCCATGCATAGCCTCGTTTACCAAATTCCATCATACGAGTGACACCCATTTCCGCTAGCAGTTCGTCGTAAAACGACGCGGCGCGAGCGAGGTCATTGGTGCCCAGAACAACATATCCAATCATCGGGATCTCCTTCGTGGTTAGTAACTGTGTTTGATCATCAACTTCATGAGAAGAACGACTACAACAAATCCAATAAGCACGATGTTGTTTTTCAGCCGCTCCTCAGCATGGCCTCCAGCCGCAATTGGATTGGGGTTATGGAGATTAACATCCCTGAGATCGCGCGCCACCCGAACGGCTGGGTGCCCCTATTC
>JABDOQ010000049.1 GCA_013043165.1 Woeseiaceae bacterium
AAATGGAGGCTAGGGTCGGAATCGAACCGGCGTACACGGAGTTGCAGTCCGCTGCATAACCACTCTGCCACCTAGCCTTTGCAGTCCTTTGAAACGGCGGCAGGCACCGCTCCATGGAGCAGGCGTCGGAGTATACATCGGGCTGCCCGATAATCAATTTGCATTGCGATTTTCAAATAGACGCCGGCAAGGGCGCATAATAGTCGGTATGCGTCGCCTGTCACCCATAACTGCCCTGCTCCTGGCCGCTGCCCTCGCCGCCTGCACCAGGGCCGATCCTGCTTTATTCGGCGAGCCATCGCCGCTGGCGGTTCCGGCCGGCACCAACGTTGTTGGACCACGTTTCGCCGCGGGTCCCGACGGCAACATCGTGCTGAGCTGGATGCAGCGTGAGAAAAGCGGGGCGACGCTGCGGTTTTCGGCGTTGGACTCGGGCGAGTGGCAAGATGCCGTCGATGTCGTCACGGACCCGAAAATGTTCGTCAACTGGGCCGACCTGCCGTCGGTCAAACCCCTGGGCGGAACACACTGGGTAGCGCACTGGTTGAGCAGGAGCGCGGCGTCCACCTACGCTTACGACATATTGCTGGCGCAATCCACTGACCAGGGCCAGAGCTGGGGTGATCCGGTGCGCCCGCACAGCGATGGCACGCCCACCGAGCATGGCTTCGTTTCCATTCATGCACAGGGCCATTCCGCAGCTCTGCTTTGGCTGGACGGGCGCAAAACCGGCAACGAGGCCAGCGACGACCCGAGCGCCACGAGCATGACCCTGCGTTCCGCCCTGGTTGGCCCGGACGGCGCAGTAAGCCAGGAACAGCTGCTTGATGAGATTGTCTGCGACTGCTGCCAGACAGATGTCGCGGTTGGCGCCGACGGTCCGATCGCGGTCTACAGGGATCGTACCGCGGACGAAATACGCGATATCTACGTGTCGAGATTCTCCAACGGCGCGTGGCAACCCGGCGCGCCGATCGCCAACGACGGTTGGAAGATCGGGGCTTGCCCGGTAAACGGTCCCGCGATCGACGCGCAGGGCGACCTCGTGGCGATTGCCTGGTTTTCGGCCGCCGACGGCAACCCCGTCGTCAGGACTGCGCTATCGACGAACGGCGGCAGGAGCTTCAAGGAGCCCGTGGAAGTGGCTTCTCGCGGCGCATCCGGTCATGTGGGCATCTCGATAATCGACCGCTCCTCGGTTGCCGTGAGCTGGGTGCAGTCGGACAAGCGAGGCACCAACGCTATCAATATCCGTAGCGTGACGGCAAGCGGAAGGCTCGGCCGGCCGCAGACAGTTGGCCGCACGGACCTCGTAAACCTCTACCCGCAGATGATCCGCAGCGACGATATGCTGATTCTCGCGTGGACCGACGAAATCCTCGACGAACCGGAGATTGTCTCGATCAGGGTCCCCATACTCGGCTTTTACGATCGCAGGCAGTGACGAGGTTCAACCGTGAAATTACCTGGGTTCATTCCTGAAGAGCTGCGCCAGCTGGCGCGCTTTGTGCCGCTGCGTGGCTGGGATGCCATCGAATGGAAACCACTGCTCGGCTCGATGCGCTCGGTCAGCTGGCGCTATGTGACGGGCCAGGGCGTCGGCCGGCTCGCGAGCTCTGTCAACAGTTGTACGACGGCCGTGTCGTTTTGCGATGAACTGCATGACGCGGAGCTGCTCGCCGATGTCACGGGTGCCAAACGCCGGCAGCGCTTCGGGGACCAAATTCTGCGATTCTATTTCGAACAGTGGCTGGTCGATGACGGGCTGTTTCTGGATCTCCGGATCGCCAGGTTCGGCGAGCAGAATGGCGCGCTCTGCTACAAGCCGAATGGCCTCTGGATCCGGCTGCGCCCCGAATTTCGCGACGGTATTCTCGCCCTTTACAGATCCTTCTACAGTACTGACGAGGCCGCCTTCGACGATGCGCTCCGGCAAATGGGCATGCTCCGACCCGGACTTTCGAAAGCAGCCGCTGCCGAACTCAAGGATCTCCTGCACGCCCATTTCGGCATAGATCAGCGGGCGCAGCGATTCTCGATCGACGCGTTCAAATCCTCGTTCGACGACCTTTTCGAATTCTTCGTTGCCAACGACTACAAATTGCACAGCGATTTCGTTTGGGTCGGGTTCTACCTGATAACGCTCTACCTGACCCTGGAGCAGCTCGGGCGAGCCCACAATGTGCGCAAAATCTGCTCTGAGGTCCTGCTCTAGCCCGCCGGGTCGGCGCGGCATCGATCTGCCTGCACCGCTACCTAGCGTCGGAACACCAATTCGCCGTCGTCTATTTCACCTTTGAGAAACATCTTCCTGTCGCGCTGGTATTCCTGGGGATTGATCCAGGGCTCGCGATCGCCCTGCTTCGGCAGCCGGTCGAGCCCGCGCTGCATGTAACCCGGGGAGAAACCGGTAATCCAGGGCTGCGCCTGCATTTCCCTGTCCCCGGCCCGCAGGCACGGCGTGAACTGCCGGTAGCCGCCCGCGTCCATGTGGTTCACGACACGGCAAAAATACTCGGCCGTCAGGTCGGCGCGCAGCGTCCATGATGCATTGATGTAGCCGAAAGTAGACATCATGTTCGGCACGCCTGACGACATGATCCCTTTGTAGGTATAAGTCCTGGAGAAATCGACCGGCGTCCCATCAACCACGAACTGCACGCCGCCAAGTACCAGCAGGTCAAAACCCGTCGCGGTGATGACGATATCGGCGTCGAGCTCTGCACCGGACCGCAGGCGGATGCCATTTTCGACAAAGGTATCGATCTGCTCGGTTACGACAGACACTTTGCCCGAGCGAATGGCAACGAACAGGTCACCGTTCGGGACGAGGCACAGCCTCTGGTCCCACGGATTGTAGTCCGGCGTGAAGTGCATATCGACGTCGTAGTCGTTGCCGAGCTCCTTGCGGACCCATTTGAGCAGCGTTCGTTTGACCTTTTCCGGCGCAGTGCGCGTGCGGCGATAAACCCACTGCTGGATCGTGATGTTTTTCCAGCGCGTGATCGCGTAGGCCATTTTTGCCGGCAGCAGCTTAGCCAGCGTATTCGCGATCCAGTCGGTATCCGGCTGCGACAATACGTAAGTCGGCGAACGCTGCAGCATCGTGACGTGTGCCGCCTGTTTTGCCATCTCCGGGACCAGCGTCATCGCCGTGGCACCTGAGCCGATCACGACCACCTTCTTGTCGCGGTAGTCGAGATCCCGGGGCCAATGCTGTGGATGCACGAGCTGCCCCTGGAAGCGCTCGCGGCCATTGAAGTCGGGTGTATAGCCTTTTTCGTAACGGTAGTAGCCCGAACACATGAGCAGCACGTTGCAGCGGACGTAAACGCTCTGATCCCTGTCGGACCGGCGTGCTTCCAGAGTCCAGCAGGCCTCCTCGCTCGACCAGGCCGCATTGACAATGCGCTGCCCGTAACGAATATGCCGATCGATGCCGTGCTCGGCCGCCGTCTCGCGAACGTAATTCAGTATGGAGGGCCCGTCAGCGATTGCTTTCGACTCGCGCCAGGGTTTGAAATTATAGCCCAGCGTGTGCATGTCGCTGTCCGAGCGAATACCGGGATAGCGGAACAGGTCCCAGGTACCGCCCATCGCATCCCGACCTTCGAAAACGACGTAGGTCTTGCCCGGACAGTCCTGCTGCAGATGACAGGCGGCACCAATGCCGGACAGGCCGGCGCCGACAATGACGACATCAAAGTACTCGGGCTGCACCGTTTCTAACTTCTCTCGATTCACCTGAACCCGGGCGATGATATCAGCAGCGACGGCGTTGACCTCTGCAGTCAGGCAATGAAAAAGGGCCGCCCATGGCGGCCCCTTGTCGAATTGGAGCGGGTGATGAGGATTGAACTCACGACCCTCACGTTGGCAACGTGATGCTCTACCGCTGAGCTACACCCGCTAAATCTGTCGAGGGCGAGATTTTAGCCAGTTGCGCCCGCCTGTCAAGGCAACGCCAGCTCTTTTTCAGAATACTTCAGGACTGGTCACTCATTATAAAGGGCCAGGCAGCCCGCAGATAGATGATCATGGACCAGATCGTCATTATGGCCGCCAGCACCAGCAGTATGAAGCCAACGGCGTAGATATCGATGCCGAACATCGGGTTTCTGTACACCATGAAAGCGATACCAAACATCTGCAGCGTAGTTTTGACCTTGCCGGCCACCGAGACCTTGACGTTCGCGCGTTCGCCAATGGTCGCCATCCATTCGCGCAGCGCAGAGATCGTGATCTCCCGGCCGATGATAATCATGGCGATGATGTCCTCAAACCAGCCGGATTCGGCCTGGACCAGCATGACGAGCACAATAGCAACCATGAGTTTGTCCGCGACGGGATCGAGAAATTCGCCGAATCGCGAGGTCTGATCGAACCTGCGCGCAACCCAGCCGTCGATGAAATCCGTGACAGCAGCGATGCCAAAAAGAATGGCAGCAATCGGGCGGGCATTCGGAATCGGGCTGTAAAAACAGATGACCACGGCCGGAATCGCCGCTATTCGAAACAAGGTCAAAAGGATTGCGAGGTTCAGTCTCAACGGGCGGCTCTTTGCTTGTTATTGATTCTCAAGATGCAGGTCATTGTATATGGTTTCAGCCAGCTTGCGGCTAATCCCACGCACTTGCACGAGATCATCCACCCCTGCGCTGATCACGCCCTGCAATCCACCGAACTGGCGCAACAGTTCGCGTCGTTTTTTTGGTCCGAGACCGGCAATCTGTTCCAGCCGTGACGTTGTGCGAGCCTTGCCACGCCGCTGCCGGTGTCCCGTAATCGCGAAGCGATGCGCTTCGTCGCGGATTTGCTGAATAAGCAGCAGCGCCGGCGAGTCCGCTGCGAGTTCCAATGGTTTGTCGTCCCCTGGCCGAAACAATCGTTCTGCCCCGGCTCGACGCGCCCTGCCCTTGGCAACCGCGACCACGCTCAGCCAGTCCAGTTCAAGTTCGTCGAGGATCGTCATTGCCTCGGCGAGCTGCCCTTTGCCGCCGTCGACAAACAGTACATCCGGCATCGGCACTTCGCCCTTCTTGACGCGCTCATAGCGGCGACGCAGCGCCTCCGCCATCGCGCCGTAATCGTCGCCAGCGACGGTCGGACTCAGGTTGAAGCGCCGATAGTCGCTTTTCATGGGTCCTGCCGTATTAAAAACGACGCAGGATGCGACCGTCGCCTCACCCGAGGTGTGACTGACATCGAAACACTCGAGCCGCTGTGGCGGTTCCTCGAGCTTCAAGGCCTCACCGAGGGCGACGAACTGCCGCCGAATGGTCGCATTGCTCGCGGCTTTCATGCTGAGACCCTGCTCAGCGTTGGTTCTTGCCATAGTCAGCCAGCGCGCCCGGTCGCCGCGCACCCGCGAACGTATTGCTACTTTGTGACCGGCGCGCTGCGCCAGCTCCTGCTGCAGCAGTTCAGCGTCGTCGATGTCCAGTTCGATCACGATTTCGGTCGGTGCGTCCCGGCCCAGGTAGTACTGCGCAACAAACGCGTTGAGTATTTTTTGTTTGTCGGTTTCGCCAGGCAGGCGCGGAAAATAGTCACGGCTGCCAATGATCGAACCGTTGCGAATGAACAGGACCGCAACGCAATGCATCGAACCATTCGACGCGAAGCCGAGAATATCGAGATCCTTGCGGTCGCCGCGCTTGACGAGCTGCCGAGCCTCGATTTCCTTCAGCCGCGCTATCTGGTCGCGAAACCGCGCCGCCTGTTCATAGTCGCGCGACGTCGCGGCCTGTTCCATGCGCTTCACGAAGGCATTTACAACCGTCTTGTTTTTACCTTCGAGAAACTGGATTGCGGCGTCGATGTCCTTGCGGTACTGCTCTTCGGAAATCAAATCGACGCACGGCGCCGTGCAGCGCTTGATCTGGTACTGCAAACAAGGCCGCGAGCGATTGCTGAAGAAACTGTCCTCGCAATTGCGGACGAGAAACAGTTTCTCCAGTTCCTTCAGCGTCTGCCTCACAGCTCGCGTGCTGGGATACGGACCGAAGTAACGCCCTTTGCCGCGTCGCGGGCCACGATGGAATTTCAGGCGGGGGAATTTAGCATCGGTGGATGCATAAATATAGGGATAGCTCTTGTCATCGCGCAGCAGAACGTTGTAGCGCGGCTTGTGTCGTTTTATCAGGCTGTATTCGAGAATCAGAGCCTCGGCTTCGGTGTTCGCTACCGTCACGTCGACGCGCGCCACCTGCTCCATCATCACCGCAGTCTTCGTAGATGCCTGTGCCCGATTGAAATAACTCGATACTCGTTTTTTGAGGTCGCGGGCTTTGCCGACATAAATAACATCGTGCTTTGCATCGAGCATGCGATACACGCCAGGGCGATGCGTCAGGCTGCGCAGGAAGGATTTGACTTCAAATGGCGCTTCGTCGTTCACGGATCTAGATTTGCAGTAACTTCCGCACGTCTGCAAATACCCGGTCGAACATCGCTTCGGTCAGCCGACGCGTGTTCGTGTTGTATCGACTGCAGTGGTAGGAATCGAGCAGCTTGAAATCACCAAGATCATGCACGGCCGCGTGCGCAAATTTGTAGTCGACCTGACGCAAACTCCGTGCCTTGACAATCGCTCTATGTGCTATCCCGCCCAGCGCCATCACGACCGAGTCCCGCGGCATCAACTTGAGTTCACTTTCGAGGAATGTATTGCACGTATTGATCTCGGCGCCGACGGGCTTGTTCTCGGGTGGCAGGCATTTTACGGCATTGGTAATTCGGCAGTCGTTCAGCACCAGGCCGTCATCGGCGGATTGCGAATGGTCCGCGGAGCTGAATCCGTATTTATGCAACATCTGGTAAAGCAGGATGCCGGCATGATCGCCCGTGAACGGTCGACCCGTGCGATTCGCACCGTGCATGCCAGGCGCGAGCCCGACGATCAGGAAGCGTGCGTTGGCATTGCCAAACGGCGGCACCGGGCGACAGTAGTAGTCCGGGTAGCGGCCGTTGACGTCGTCGAGAAAAGCAGCGAGCCGCGGACACGCGCGACAATCTTCGTCAAAAACGGCGGCGTCCACGCGTCAGTCTTGCATGTGGCGTATGACCGCCCTGCCGAAGCCCCTGGTGCCGACCAGGCGCGCACCGGGCACGAGTTTCTCGAGCTCCCGCTCGACCTCTTTCTTGTCGTGCGTCTTCGCTTTGCGTTTCGGCGCACGAATGGCGGTGCGTAATCGCGCGAGATCGAACGTCAGCTCGGCATTCGCGATAGCTCCGGCCACGCCCTTGATGATCAGGTCCGCGGCCTCGGTCCATCCCATGTAGCGCAGCATCATCTCGGCCGACAATATCAACGAACCCGGATTGACCCGGTTCTTGCCGGCAAATCCCGGCGCGGTGCCGTGCGTTGCCTCGAAGACACCGACGCCATCGCCAATATTGCCGCCCGGGGCAATACCGATGCCGCCCACCTGCGCAGCGAGTGCATCCGAGATGTAGTCACCGTTCAGATTCAGCGTCGCGATGACGTCGTAATCCTCGGGGCGCAGCAGAATCTGCTGCAGGAAGTTGTCGGCGATGACGTCCTTGATAACGATCTCGCGTGCTGTCACAGGGTTCTTGAACGCCAGCCACGGTCCGCCGTCCTT
>JABDOQ010000067.1 GCA_013043165.1 Woeseiaceae bacterium
TGGCGCGGGGCTTTTTTTGTTTGGCTCCATTCCTCGAGCATGGCCGGCGCCACGCGCTTTAGTTCATCGAGCTGTTCCTGCGTGTGCGTGTTGGCGACCAGTTCCAGGCGATGTCCGTTGGGATCGAAGAAATAGATTGATTGAAATATACCGTGATTGATGGGTCCGATGACGTCGACACCTGCCGCCCGCACGTGTTTCTTCGCCGCAAGCAGCGCATCGTAGTTCTCCACTTCAAACGCTATGTGCTGGACCCATTTCGGCGTGTTGTGATCGCGGTCCATTTCGGGCCTTGTCGGCAGCTCGAAGAATGCGAGTACGTTACCCATGCCGCACTCGAGGAACACGTGCATGTACGGATCGGGCTCCTTGGTCGACGGCACCTGGTCTTCCGCAAACGCGACCGTGAATTCCATGTCCAGGACGCGTTGATAAAACTTGACCGTTTCTTTGGCGTCATTGCAGCGGTACGCGACGTGATGAATTCGTTTGAGGTTCATTACTTGCTCCTGTCAGGCCTCGGCGTCGACAACACCGCGCGCAACCTGGTCGCGTTCTATGGATTCAAACAACGCCTTGAAATTTCCTTCGCCAAAGCCTTCGTCCTTCTTGCGTTGAATAAACTCGAAAAACGTCGGACCGACCATGTTTGCCGAAAATATTTGCAGCAACAGGCGCGCTTCGCCGTCCGTTGTCGAGCCATCGAGCAAAATGCCGCGCGACTGCAGCTCGTCAATGGGCTCGCCGTGGCCCGGCAGTCGTTCCTCCAGCATCTCATAGTAAGCCGCGGGAGGTGCGGTCATGAATTCGATACCGCGTTCTGCGAGGCGATCCCAGCATTCATAGAGGTTGTCGCAGGAAAGGGCAATATGCTGGATTCCCTCACCGTTGAACGCCATGAGGTACTCCTCTATCTGGCCCGTGCCCTGCGAGGCTTCCTCGTTCAGCGGTATGCGGATACGGCCGTCAGGGGCGGTCATGGCTTTCGAGAACAGGCCCGTGTGTTTGCCCTTGATATCGAAGTATCGAATTTCGCGAAAGTTGAAAATGTTTTCGTAAAACCCGGCCCAGAAATTCATGCGACCGCGATAGACATTATGAGTGAGGTGATCGATTTCCCGGAAGCCGCAGCCCTCCGGATGCCGATCGACACCCTCTACGAACTCGAAATCGATGTCATAAATCGTAGAGCCGCGCTCGTAGCGGTCGATCAGGTACAGCGGCGCGCCGCCGATGCCTTTGATTGCGGGCAAACGCAGCTCCATCGGCCCGGTCGGGATATCAAGCGGCTGTGCTCCCAGCTCAAGGGCGCGGTTATAGGCACGGTGTGCGTCTTTCACGCGAAACGCCATGCCGCAGGCAGACGGCCCGTGCTCCTGCGCAAAATAATAAGCGAGGCTGTGCGGCTCGCGATTAAGAATGAAATTGATATCGCCCTGGCGATACAGCGTGACGTCTTTCGAGCGGTGCTTGGCCACCTCGGTGAAGCCCATCAACTCGAATGCCGGTTCGATGACACCGGGCTCGGGAGAGGCGAATTCGACAAACTCAAAGCCATCGAGGCCCATGGGGTTTTCGAACAGTTCGGTCATTTGGAATCCTCTGTCTAGCGAGACACCAGCAAAGTAATAGACTGTCCTGGCACTATAACCTCACGCCCCTGAATCGTCGCCTCGGGGCTGCGAGCGCTCGAAAACGCGACGTGCCAGTTCGTTGCAATACTGACGAGCGGCAGCTGCAGGACGGTTGGTTCCTCGTATCGGTTCATCAGAATCGTGATCGCGTCGAGCCCGGCGTTGCCGCTGACTTCCTCGATCAGCACGGAAAATGCGCGGCTCGACGCCCACTCGTCGGGTTGTTTCAATTCTCCATCCTTGTTGACCCAGCGCATTTCTATGGTGCTGCTTTCACGTTCAAGCGTTCCGTGCACGAAGTCGTCGATACGCAACAAGGGGGTTTCACGTCGTAATAGCACGAGCTCACGCACCTGGTCCATGAATTCGAGATCCATTTCCGACCAGTCGAGCCAGGCGGTGTCATTGTCCTGAGCATACGCGTTGTTGTTGCCGTGCTGCGTATGACCGAACTCATCGCCGGCAAGCAGCATCGGTGTACCCTGTGAGAATAGCAGCGTCGCCAGCATGTTCAGCCGCTGCCGGCGGCGCGTCTCTATGATGTCCGGGTCATCCGAGGCTCCTTCGACACCGTAGTTGGCGCTCAGGTTGTGCGAGTGACCGTCACGGTTGTCCTCACCGTTCGCTTCATTATGACGCCGTTCGTAGCTGACGACGTCCATCAGCGTGAAGCCGTCATGACAGGAGACGAAATTGACGCTTGCAAACGGCGGTCGCTGGCTGGCTTCGAAGAAGTCGGCCGAGCCATGCAGCCGGCTCGCGAACTCGCCGCTGGTTTCCGGGGCGCCGCGCCAGAAAGCCCGCACCGTGTCGCGATAGCGATCGTTCCATTCGGCCCAGCGCGGCGGAAATTTGCCGAGCTGGTAGCCGCCGGGACCCGGGTCCCAGGGTTCGGCGATGAGTTTCACATGCCGAAGCCCGGGGTGGTTGCTGATGTCGACCAGGAACGGGTGTGTCGATGAAAAGCCGTCGCGGCGCCGGCCGAGGATTGTCGCGAGGTCGAAGCGAAAGCCGTCGACGCCCATGCTGCTGGCCCAGTAGTCGAGACTGTTCAGAATCAGCTGCCGGACACGTATATGGTCGAGATCGACCGTATTACCGCAGCCCGTGTCATTGACGTAGCTGCCATGATCATTCGGCTTTGTGCGGTAGTAGGTCAGGTTATCGAGGCCGCGAAAACAAAGCGTCGGGCCCTGGTGATCGGCTTCGCCCGTATGGTTGTAGGCAACGTCCATGACGACCTCGAGGCCGGCGTCATGGAGTGCGCGCACCATGTCGCGAAACTCGGTGACCGCGTTGCCGCGAGCGTAGCGCTGCATTGGCGCGAAAAATCCGACTGTGTTGTAACCCCAGAAATTTCTTAGATTCTTATCGGCCAGGTGCCATTCATCGATAAATGTCTGCACGGGCATCAGCTCGATGGCGCTGACGCCGAGCGATTTCAGGTGAGCCAGCACATCCTTGTGGCGAAGTCCGTCGAATGTGCCTCGTGCAGCCGCTCCGAGCGCCGGATGACGCATCGTGAAACCGCGGACATTGCACTCGTAAAAAATGGTCTCGCCCCAGGGGATCGCAGGGCCATTGGCAATCTCATCGTCAAAAGCGCCGCGCACGACGCTTTTCGGCACGAATGGGGCACTGTCGTCGGCGTTGGCGTGAAGTTCACCGTTCTCGGCCCTGTAATCGAATACGGCGGGATCCCATTTGAACTCGCCAACGATTTCCCGGGCGTAGGGATCCAGAAGAAGTTTCGCCGGATTGCAGCGCAGGCCATTGGCCGGATCGAATGGTCCGTGTACGCGGTAGCCGTAGCGCTGTCCGGCGCCGCAGCCGGGCAGGTAGCCGTGCCACACTGCGTTATCGCACTCCGGCAGGTCGCGCTGCCCGATCAGACTTCCGTCATCGTTGAACAGGCAGAGCTCGACTCGCTCGGCAACGGCCGAGTACATCGCAAAATTTGTGCCGGATGCGTCCGGGGTCGCGCCGAGGATTTCAGGGTTGCCGGGCCGCATCAACGTTTGGGCAAGGAGATCGGCTCCAGCCGCCAGATGTCTTCGTTGTAGTCACGCATCGTGCGATCGGTCGAGAAGCGGCCCGATGCCGCGGTGTTGAGAATACTCATGCGCGTCCAGTGTTCGACATCGACATACGCTTTGGAGGCGGCCGTTTGCGCGTCGACGAAACTGCGGAAGTCGGCGGCGGTCATCCACGGATCCGACGGCTCCCGAATGGCCTGCACCATGGGACGGAACACATCAGCTTCGAAGCGACTGAAGTGGCCGCTTTCCAGCAGCCGTACGACGCGGCTGAAATCCTTGTCCGAGTCGATGATCGCGCGTGGATCGTACTGCCCGCGGCGCTCGGCGATTTCATCGACGGTCAGGCCGAAAAGAAAGAAGTTCTCGCTGCCGACGGCCTCACGAATTTCCACGTTCGCGCCGTCAAGCGTGCCGATGGTCACGGCGCCGTTCATCATGAACTTCATATTTCCGGTACCTGACGCTTCCTTGCCTGCCGTCGAAATCTGCGCTGACAGATCGGCCGCCGGGCAGATGACTTCCATTGCCGAGACGTTGTAGTCGGGATAGAACACAAGCTGCAGCTTGCCGTCCATCGCAGGATCGGTATTGATTACGCGAGCTACGTTGTTGATGCACTTGATGACGTTCTTCGCCATAACGTAGCCAGGCGCCGCCTTGCCGCCAATGAGGATCGTGCGCGGAACCACATCGATGCCACGGCGAATGCAGTCATAGAGATAAACTGCGTGCAACACATTCAGGAACTGGCGTTTGTATTCATGGATGCGTTTGACCTGCACGTCGAACATCGTGTTGGGGTCGATAACCACGCCGGTCTTTTTTTGCACCGCAAGTGCGAGCTTTACCTTGTTGGCCAATTTCACCGAACGCCAGTCTTTTCGGAACTTCGCGTCGTCAACGAATTGCTGCAGCTGCTCGAGTTCGGTCAAATTCGTAATCCAGGTATCGCCGATTTTCCCGGTAATCAGTTTGGCGAGCCCCTTGTTACAGGCAGCCAGCCAGCGTCGTTGCGTGACGCCATTTGTCTTGTTGTTGAATTTTTCCGGCCACATTTCAGCGAAGTCGCGGAACAGGCCTTCCCGCAGCAACTTCGAGTGCAACGCGGCAACACCGTTTACCGAAAAACTCCCCACGATCGCAAGATACGCCATCCGAACCATCGGTTCCGGGCCCTCCTGGATCAGCGACATGCGGGCGATGCGATCGTTGTCACCTGGCCAGCGCTGACTGATCTCGACGATAAAGCGGGCATTGATCTCGTAAATGATGTCGAGAATTCTGGGTAGCAGCCGGCGGAACATCGAGACAGGCCACCTCTCGAGCGCTTCCGGCAGCAGGGTGTGATTCGTATAGGCCATGGTATTGCGTGTGATTTCCCAGGCCTGGTCCCACTGCATCAGGTGTTCGTCCATGAGCAGGCGCATGAGTTCGGCAACGGCGATGGCCGGGTGCGTATCGTTCAATTGAATGCAGTGTTTTTCTGCAAATTCGCTGAGGTCCGGGCCGTAGTTCTTGATTCGGTTGCGCAGCTGGTCCTGCAGGCTCGCCGAAGCCAGAAAATACTGCTGCCGCAGCCGCAGCTCCTGCCCGTTTTCGGTCTCCGCGTTCGGATATAGGACCATCGTGATGTTCTCGGCCTCGTTTTTTTCGGCGACCGCGTCTGCGTAGCTGCCGGCATTGAATTCTGTGAGGTTGAACTCATCCGTGGCGGACGCCGACCAGAGCCGCAGCGTGTTCACGATGCCGTTCTTGTAACCCGGAATGGGAATATCAAACGGTATTGCCAGCACGTCCTGCGTATCGATCCACTCGTAGCGCGTGACCCCGGCCGTATCCGTGTAAACGACGCTGCGACCGCCGAAGCGCACGGTCTGCGCGTACTCGATTCTCTCGATTTCCCACGGAAATCCCTCCCGCAGCCAGGCGTCCGCTTCTTCAACCTGGTAACCGTTCTCGATACGTTGATGGAACATGCCGTAGTGGTAGCGTATACCGTAGCCGATGACTGGCAGCGCCAGCGTTGCACAGCTGTCGAGAAAGCACGCGGCCAGGCGGCCGAGACCACCATTGCCGAGGCCGGCGTCATGTTCGCGTTCGTAGACGTCCTCAAGTTTGATGCCAAGGCGGGAGAGCGCCTCGGACGTTTCATCCTCGATACCGAGATTCAGTAACGCGTTCGATAACAGGCGGCCCATCAGGAACTCGAGTGACATGTAGGCAACACGGCACTTGCCGGCGCTTTCGGTCGCTTTGCGCGTTTCCGCCCAGCGCTCCATCAGCCGGTCGCGTGCTGCGAATACGAGCGCCTGGTAGAGGAACGGGGAATTGAGGCGAATCGTGCGCCGTCCCAGCAGGCGACTGAAATAATGCGTGAAGTCGTGCAGGATCGCATCGGCGGTCATCGGCAGATCGGGCGCCTGCAGCAGCTCGATATCGCCGATGCCAGTTGTGTCTTCAGGTGTTGCGGCCATGCATCTTTCTCCGTCAGGCGTTGCCGGGCGCCGGTTGCAAAATCAGTGCTGCGAGCGGTGGCAGGCACAATCGCAGCGAATGCGGCCGGCCGTGATGGCCGGGCAAGGTGGCTTCGTAGTTCGCCGCGCCAACGCCGCCACCGCCGTACTTTTCGTCATCGCTGTTTAGCACAACTTGGTAATTACCGGCAAAAGGTACGCCGATCTGGTAGCCGTTTCTCACGATCGGCGTCAAGTTCACGACGCAGACGACAATGCCTCCCGATTTGTCCCGGCGCAGCCAGCTCAATACGCTGCTGTCGCGATCATCCCACTGGATCCACTCGAAGCCATCGCCACTGAAATCGACCTCGTGCATTGCCGCGGTGTCCTGGTACAGGCGATTCAGGTCGCGAACCAGTTTTTGCACGCCCTGGTGCGGGCCATATTGCAGCAGGTGCCAGTCGAGCGACTGATCGTGATTCCACTCCTGGCGCTGCGCAATCTCGTTGCCCATGAACAGCAGTTTCTTGCCCGGGTGGGCGAACATCGTCGCGTAGTAGGCCCGCAAATTCGCGAACTGCTGCCAGTCGTCTCCCGGCATGCGTCCCAGTATCGAGCGCTTGCCGTGCACGACTTCGTCGTGTGAGAGTGGCAGCACGAAGTTCTCGTTAAAAGCGTAGACGAGACCAAAGGTCATCTTGTCGTGATGATGTTTGCGATGAATCGGGTCTTCGGACATGTACGACAAAGTGTCGTTCATCCAGCCCATGTTCCACTTGTAGGTGAAGCCGAGACCGCCTGCGTGCACGGGTTTTGACACGCCGGGCCAGGCAGTCGATTCCTCGGCGAATGAAGTGGCGCAATGCGCGTGAACCTCTGTGTTGAGTCGTCGCAGGAACGCGACGGCCTCGAGGTTCTCATTGCCACCGTGTTCGTTCGGGAGCCACTCGCCTTCCTCACGCGAGTAGTCGAGATACAGCATCGAAGCGACGGCGTCGACGCGCAGGCCGTCGATGTGAAATTCACTGATCCAGTAAAGCGCACTGCCGAGCAGGTAGTTCATGACCTCGCGACGGCCATAGTTGAAGATCAACGTTCCCCAGTCCGCGTGTGCGCCTTTGCGCGGGTCTTCGTGTTCATAGAGCGCGGAGCCGTCAAAGCGACGCAGGCCATGATCGTCATTCGGGAAGTGTGCCGGCACCCAGTCCATGATGACGCCGATGTTGCTGGCGTGGCAGCGATCGACGAAATAGCGAAAGTCGTCCGGGGTGCCGAAACGCTGGGTCGGGGCGAACAAACCGATCGGCTGGTAACCCCAGGATCCGTCGAACGGGTGTTCGGTTACGGGCATCAGCTCGATGTGCGTGAAGCCCATGTCCGCAACGTAGGCCACGAGTTCATCGGCCAAATTGCGGTACGAGAGGTAGCTGCCGTCATCCTTGCGGCGCCAGGAACCGAGATGTACTTCATAAATGCTGATGGGCTTGCCGAGATTCGGTTCCACCGTAAGATGCTGCATCCAGTCGGCGTCCTGCCAGTCATAGTCACTGTCAAAAACGATCGATGCGTTGCCCGGCGGCGCCTCATGGAAGCTCGCGTACGGATCGCCCTTGAGCGGCAGGAGCTTGCCGTCCCTGTCCTGAATCTCGTACTTGTATAAGGTGCCGTTGCCGACGGCCGGGATGAAAATTTCCCAGATGCCATTGCCCGGGTGCAGGCGCATGACGTGTTGCCGGCCATCCCAGCCGTTGAAATCGCCAATGACGCTGACACGGGACGCGTTCGGCGCCCAGACGGCGAAACGCGTACCGGCGACACCCTGAAGCTGGCGCAGATGTGCGCCGAGCTTTTTGTAGATGTAGCGGTCCGAGCCTTCGCCCAGAAAGTACAGGTCCATTTCGCCCAGAGCGGACGGAAAACGGTAGGGGTCTTCAACAATGTAGGAAAGGCCGGAACCATCTGTTATGTGCAGCGCGTAATGCCGTTTGCGAGGTGGCAAGGGCGCCTCGAACAGGCCGCCGGCGTGAATTTTTTTCATGTCGGCGATTGGCGCGCCCGCGGCGTCGACCAGCTCTACCTTCGCCGCATGCGGCTGCAGCGTGCGTACAACCCGGCCCTCAGCTTCGGTCTGCGGGCCGAGCACGGCAAACGGGTTGTTGTGGCGGCCGGCGACGAGCGCCTCGAATTCACTGTTTCTGTCTGCTTTAGCGGTCATTGCCCTCGCCATATAGCGTATCGATCGTCTTTTCGGCGGCGGCAGCCCAGTCGAACCGGCACGCTGCCGCAGCCTGACAGACATTCTGCCATGCAATTGGGTCGTCGGATCGGATGTCCAGAGCACGTGCTGTCGTTTTAATGAATTCCCTGGCCTGTTCATCGGGGCTGTGGCCATCGAAAACGAAGCCGGTAAGGCCGTCGTCAACCGTGTCCTTGAGACCGCCAACGCCATGAACGACGCAGGGCTGCGCGCTGCGCATCGCGAGCATCTGGCTGATGCCGCAGGGCTCGAAACTCGACGGCATCAGGAACAGATCGCCGCCCCTGTAAAGAGGTGCGGCCAGGTCCTCGGAATATCCTTGCAGAAAGACGAGATTCGGTGTGTGCTGCGCTACCTGCAGCATGCGCGCCTCGAGATGCGGATCGCCGCTGCCGAGAACGACGATCACGCTTCCTCGGCCAGCAGCCTCTGCGATGCGCCCCAGCGGCGTGCCGCCGTCGTCGAACTCGTGCAGCAACAAGGCCGCTTTCTGTTCGACGAGCCTGCCGATACTTGTCATCAGGTGGCTCGGCCGCCGTTTTGGCAATGACGTCAATCGCTGAAGTGCCAGCTCGTGGGCCTCGTTCGACGGCTGCTCCTTTTGCCAGGCTTGAAGCTGTGTCTCGATCATGCTGAGCAATCGCTGCCAGCCCGGGCGGCGACCGATCGGCTGGTCGTAATAGCAGCCGTTGAGAATGCCGTTCAGGCGACCATCGTCGCGTGCACGGCTCAGGTCGGCTTCCAGTCCCTCGCCACCGATGAAGCCGGTCTCAGGATTGCTCGGTCTGCAGATCTCGTCGGCGTAGGTTGGCGATACCGTGCTTACACGGTCCGCGAGGCGGATAGCGCTCGCCATCGGGTTCACACAGTCGGCATAGCGAGGATCAACGATCGTCGCGTAATCCGGTTGCAGATTCTGATACCAGGCTTCGAGCGACGATGCATCACCGCGAAACGGACGTGTGCCCTGGTAGGCGAGGTTGTGAATCGTAAACACCGTGCGAATATCGCGAATGCCGGCGATTTGCCCGTCATACTTTGCGAGAATCAGGTAGAACGCCGCATGCCAGTCGTGCAGGTGCACAACATCGGGCCGTCTGTCGCTCGCGCTTATCCACTGCGCGGCGGCCGCGCAGAAAAAAGCGAATGTGTTCGCATCGCTTGCAAAAGGGCGGGCCGCTTCATCCTGGTGGTAGATACGCCCGCCGCCGTATTGCGCGAACAATGCGTGATCGAAAACAATATGCTTTACACCACTGGTGTCGACCTCGATACCCCAGACATCGACGGAGTGCACACTGCCGCGAAAGTCGACATCAACGGTCGCGAGCCGAGCTGCGCCGGGCAGCCGGTGCAGCGAGCCGTACGAGGGCGTGGCAACCGATATCTGCCAGCCTGCGGCCGCGAGTGCGAGCGGCAGGTCGCGCACGACGTCGCCCACGCCACCTACTTTGCCGCCGCGCAGTGCGCCGTTTTCGGACGCCAGCAAGATAACCGACCGGGTATCAATAATTGTTGTCCTAGCGCGTGAAGTGCAGATGCTGCCCGAGCATGTCCGGCGTAACCAGCGTCAGACCGCTCTCCGTGACCCGAAACCCGCGCGCCCGGTCGGCGTCGTGGTCGACGCCAATTTCGGTGTTTGAGTCGACCCTGGTGCCGCGATCGATAATGGCCCGGTTGATCGTGCAGTTCTGGCCGATTCTGACGTCCGGCAGCACGACAGAATCGTTCACCTTGCTGTAGGACTCGACGAAACAGTCCGAAAACAACAGCGAGCGCCTTATGGTTGCGCCGGAAATCACGCAGCCGCCTGAGACCATCGACTGGATAGCCTCGCCCTGCCGGTCCGGATCATCGAACACGAACTTGGCGGGCGGCGCCTGCATCTGGTGCGTCCATATCGGCCAGACCTTGTCGTAAAGGTTGAGCTGCGGCGTTACCGAAACGAGTTCCATATTCGCTTCCCAGAATGCATCGAGCGTACCGACGTCACGCCAGTACGCTTGTTTGCCCGTTTCCGGGTCACGCAGCGGGTAGGCATACACGCGGTAATCGTTGATGATTGACGGAATGATGTTGCGACCGAAGTCATGCTTGGTGCCCGGCGTATCGGCATCCCTGATGACCTGTTCGTAGAGGAACTCCGTGTTGAAGAGATAGTTGCCCATGGACGCAAGGCAAACGTCCGGCTTGCCGGGAACCGGGTTCGGCTTCTCGGGCTTTTCGTCGAAAGCAATGACCCGGCCCTCCTCATCAACAGTCATTACGCCGAGCTCACCGGCGGCCTCGGCCAGCGGCACCTCAAGACAGCAGATTGTCATGTCCGCATCCTCGTCGACGTGGTAGGCGAGAAACGAACCGTAGTCCATCTTGTAAATATGATCGCCGGCCAGGATCAGCACAAAGCGCGGATCGTGTGTACGGATGATGTCGAGGTTTTGATAGACGGCGTCCGCCGTGCCGCGGTACCACTCACCGCCGACCCGTTGTGAAGCCGGCAGTATCTCTACAAACTCCCGTTCACCGGCGCCTGAATTCAGCCACGACCAGCCGTGCAGCAGATGGCGGATGAGCGAATGTGCCTTGTACTGCGTCAGCACACCGATGCGACGTATGCCTGAATTAATAGCGTTCGACAACGGGAAATCGATGATCCGGTATTTGCCGCCGAAATGGAGGCCGGGCTTGGCGCGCCATGTCGTCAGTTCGCGAAGCCGTGAGCCTTGCCCGCCAGCGAGAATTAGTGCCAGTGTCTGCCGGGTAAGGCGACTGACAAACCTTGCATCTTCCTTGAGTTTTATTTCGTTCATTTTGCAACTCGTCCTTTCAGGCGTTGGGTGTCACGGCCGGTTCCGGCTACGCCGCTGCCAGTGAGTTGCCTCAGTGGGTGAGTTCGCGACCCGATGCCCGCACCATGTCAGCGATATTGTCGCAAAATTCGGGCTCTAATTGTGTGAGAAGTACACGCCAGCGCCAATTTCCGCCGGGCGTTCCGGGCGTATTCAGGCGCGCGTCAGATCCCAGGCCGAGGTAGTCCTGCATGGGCGCGATAGCGAGCTGTGCGTTCGTCGAGAAAGCGGCCCTGATCAGGTCGCTGTGAATAGTCTCAGGCGTACCGCAGGTGATTTCAAGAACAGCTTTCTGCGTACGTTTGATTTCCGCGGCGCTGCGAATGTCGCCGGGGCCGCCATGAAACCAGCCTTGCGTCGTGTCGTTGTCGTGTGTGCCCGTGTAGCAGACGCTGTTCTGGCCCACGTCCGTGAGACGAAACTCCGGGTCGCAGACATCGAATTGCAGCACGCGCATGCCGGGAATGTGGTGCCGGTCGCGCAAGGCTTCCACTTCCGGTGTAATGACGCCGAGATCCTCGGCCACGATCGGCAGCGGGCCGAGCGCGGCCTGCATTGCATCGAATATTGCATCCCCCGGACCGGGTTCCCAGGCGCCGATGCGCGCCGTAGCCGAGTCGGCCGGGACCGACCAGTAGGCCTCAAACCCCCGGAAATGGTCGATTCGGACCAGATTAGAGAGTTTTGCCGCGGCTCTCAGGCGGTCGATCCACCATTGGTAGCCGTCGCTGGCGTGTTTCTCCCATGCGTAAAGCGGATTCCCCCAGCGCTGGCCGTCTTCACTGTAATAGTCGGGCGGAACGCCCGCGACACGCTCGGGCCTGCCATTCTCGTCAAGGCGCAGGAGGTCACGGTCGGCCCAGGCATCCGAGCTGTCCAGCGCGATGTAAATCGGCATGTCGCCAAACAGCGTTATGCCGCCGGCGTTGGCGTAAGCGCGAAAACGCCGCCACTGCTCGTGGAAAAGAAACTGGATAATCTTGATCGACTCGATTTGCGGAGCTTCATCGATCTCGAGCTTGTGCAGCGCTTGCTGGTCGCGGCGAACGTATTCGGGCGCCCATTCGGGCCAGGATCTCTCACCATGTCGCGTCTTGAGTATGCGAAACAGGGCATAGTCATGCAGCCAGGCGGTATCGTTTGCCGCAATGAACGCGGCGTACCGGGCCTTGTTTTCATCGCTGGCTTTGTATGAGAACCGTTGCGCCGCGATGTCGAGCAGCCGGGTTTTGACAGGGATAAGCGCGCCGTAGTCCACAAAGCCGGTTGGCAGCGCGGTCAGTTCTTCGGCTTCCTGTTCTGCAAGCAAACCCGTTTCGAGCAGATCGCCGATACTGATGAGCAACTCGTTGCCGGCGAACGTCGACAAAGGCTGGTAGGGGGAATCTCCGTAAGCCGTTGGCCCTGTTGGCAAGAACTGCCAGACACCGAGCTGCATTTGGCACATCGTGTCAACAAACCTGCGTGCCTCGGCGCCGATCTCGCCGATGCCAAAGGGACCCGGCAGCGAGGCAATATGCAGACACACGCCTGCCTGCCGAAAAACCGGCGGCGTTCGCGTTGGGATTGCCGTTGCCATCGTCAAAATTTCAATGCGTCCTTGCTGCGGCGCAGATTTTCGCTGGCCGTATCGCCCTGGGCGAGCGCGAGGGCAACATGAATGGCGTCGAGCAGGGCCAGTTGTGCCAGCCTGGAACTCATCGGTGTATACACGCTTGTGTCCTCGATCACCGGGCAAGGGAACAACAAGCTGGCTTCCCGGGCGACATCAGAGTCCGGGTTGGTCAGCGCGATGACGCTTGCACCGCGGGCTTTGGCGAGCTTCGCCGCCCGAGCGAAGTCCTGCCAGCGCCCGGTGTGGGAGAGCAGTACGAGTACGTCATCAGGCTGCGTGATAGCGGCGAATTGCAGGATCATCGGTATGTCGCTCAGTGACGAGCACGGAATGCCCAGCCGAAAGAACTTGTGACAGGCGTCGCTGGCCACATGACCTGACGCGCCAAGCCCGGCAAATGCAATTTGCCGCGCCGACTTCATGGCGATCACTGCCTCGTCTATCGGCATCGACGAGAGCTGCGAGCGCATTTCGATGAGCGACTGGATCGAGGCGTCCATGACTTTGATAACGGCGTCCGAGGCCGAATCGTCCGGGCTGACGTCGCGGTGCACATAGGTAGTGGGGCTGCTGAGCGCCTCGGTTAGCCGGATCGCGAGTTCGCGAAAGCCACCCAGCCCGACGTGGCGACAAAAGCGCACCACGGTGGGTTCGCTGGTCTCGCATTCTCTGGCAAGACGCGCAAGTGTTATGTTGGCGGCTTCTTTCGGGTGCTCAATGATCCAGTGGCCCACGCGTCGCTCGGACGGGCTCAAGCGGGGCAGTGCCTGGGATATTGTGGCCAACATGTAGTAAAATTACACCAATAATTGCCAAAAATCATCAAAAAAGGCTTTTAAAGCGTCAAAACGTAGTAAACTTTCAGTAATTCCCAGAGGAAGTCTGATGGCTCAACTCATTCCGGTCGACACGTTTGACCTGGTAATTTTCGGCGGTACCGGCGACCTGGCGATGCGCAAGCTGTTGCCGGCGCTGTATCACCGTGACCGTGACGGCCAGGTAACCGCCGACAGCCGCATTATCGCGGCGAGCCGTGGTGCGCTGACGCGAGACAAATACCTGTCACTGGTCGAAAAGTCGCTACGCAAAGGCCTCCCCAAGGGGGAGTTCGATGCGGCGCATTGGAAGTCCTTCAAACGGCGCATTCACTATGCCCAGGCTGACGCGTTCGAACACGACAGTTGGGGACGATTGAGCAAGCTGCTGGCCGCGCACGAGGATCGCGTTCGCGTGGCCTACCTTGCGACTGCGCCGAGTTTGTTTGGCGCGATCGCTGCCGGCCTGAAAACGAATGGCCTGATCACCAATAACAGCCGCATCGTTCTGGAGAAACCGGTCGGCCGTGATTACGAGTCGGCTCGCGAGATCAATGACGCGGTTGGCGAATGTTTTTCCGAGAATCAGATTTATCGAATCGATCATTATCTCGGTAAAGAGACGGTGCAGAATCTGCTTGCCCTGCGGTTTGCGAATTCCCTGTTTGAGCCGCTGTGGCGCCGCGGTGCCATCGACCATGTACAAATAACCGTCGCCGAAGATCTCGGCGTCGGTGGTCGCATCGAATTCTATGATCGCGTCGGCGCGCTTCGGGACATGGTACAAAACCACATTCTGCAGCTCGTTTGTTTGTTTGCGATGGAGCCGCCGTCGAGTCTTGACCACGACGCTGTTCGTGACGAGAAAATCAAGGTGCTGCGCGCGCTCAAACCGATGTCGGCTGATGAGGTTCGCGCCAGCTCCGTGCGCGGTCAATACACGGCGGGTGCGATCAGCAGCAATACCGTGCCCGGATATATCGAAGAACTCGGTGGCGATTCCAGCACGACCGAGACCTTTGTTGCGCTGAAGCTCGAGATTGAAAACTGGCGTTGGTCGAACGTGCCATTTTATCTGCGCACCGGAAAACGGCTCAGCGCAAAGCATTCCGAAATCGTCGTGCAGTTTCAGGACGTGCCGCACTCGATTTTTCCGGAACAGAAGTACAACGTATCGCCAAACCTTCTACGGATTCGCCTGCAGCCCGACGAAGGTGTGCAGCTGTCTGTCATGGCGAAAGAGCCCGGCCCGGGTGGCTTCGACCTGCGGCCTGTTTCTCTGGACCTGAGTTTTGCCGAGACCTTTGGCGTCGGTTATCCCGATGCGTACGAACGCCTGCTGATGGAAGTGTTGCGCGGCAATCCGGCGCTGTTCATGCGCCGCGACGAAGTCGAGGCCGCATGGAACTGGATCGACGGCATCATCGAGGGCTGGGAGACGTCGAAGCAGAAGGTCGAATCTTATGTCGCGGGATCCTGGGGCCCGCCGGCTTCCTCATTGTTGCTCGATCGCGATGATCGGGCCTGGTACTCGGATGACAAGACATGACCGAACACTATTTTGAAACGAGGTCCGAGGCTTCGACAGCGGCAGCGAATCGCATGGCCGAGCTGGCGGCTAAAAGGCTGGATAACAATGGCGATGCCTCGATTGTCGTCAGCGGCGGAACGTCGCCACAGCAATGCATGGCCACCCTTGCCAATGCGCCCCTGGACTGGCCGCGCGTTCAGGTCCTCCTCAGCGATGAGCGCTGGGTACCTGCGGACCATGAAGAAAGCAACGAAAAACTGGTGCGCGAGACGTTGCTTGTCGGTCCGGCGGCCGCCGCACAGTTCCTGCCGGTTTACGCCGCAGGCGTCTCGCCCGAAGAACGTTGCGATGAGCTGCAGAATCCATTGCCGGCGCTGCCATTTTCGTGTTCTTTGATTGGCATCGGGGCAGACGGGCATTTCGCTTCGCTGTTTCCCGACGCAAAGCAGCTGAAACTCGGACTCGACGTCGAAAGTGATCGCCTGTATGTGCCGGTTATGACGGCTGCAAGTCCGCATCCCCGCATCAGCATGACGCTGGCTGCAATATCACGCAGCGACGAAATTGCCTTGCTGTTCTTTGGCGACGAAAAGCTGGATGTTTACAGGCAGGCGAAAGCATCGGCAACGGCATATCCCTTGTCGCGGCTGCTGCGACAAAAGCGCGCGCCCGTGCGGCTGTTCTGGGCGCCGTAATGGAGGTCAAGAAGAAGTGAACCCGATCATTGATAGCGTAACCCGACGCATAGCGAAACGCAGCGCACAATCGCGTGGTGACTACCTTGCGCGCATGCATGCAGCGGCAAGCGATGGCCCGGTCAGGGGCGGGCTTGCCTGCAGCAATCTCGCGCATGGTTTTGCGGCGTGCGGCGCCACGGAGAAGCAGGCACTCAAGGGAACCGTCGTGCCGAACATTGGCATCGTAACGGCTTACAACGACATGCTGAGTGCACACCAGCCTTTCGAGAACTATCCGGCGATCATTAGAAGGGCGGCAGCAGAGCGCGGAGCGGTTGCCCAGGTTGCTGGCGGCGTGCCCGCGATGTGCGATGGCGTCACGCAGGGTACCGACAGCATGGATTTGTCGCTGTTCAGCCGCGACGTAATCGCTCTGTCGACGGCTGTCGCGCTATCGCACAACATGTTCGATGCGGTTTTGTGTCTCGGAATATGCGACAAGATCGTCCCGGGTCTCTTGATCGGTGCCCTGTCATTCGGGCATTTGCCCGTGGTCTTCGTGCCCGGCGGGCCGATGGTCTCCGGGCTCGGCAACAAGGAGAAAGCGCGCATTCGCGAGGAGTATGCGGCAGGCAAGATTGGACGACAGGAACTCCTCGAAGCCGAATCGGCCGCTTACCACGCGCCCGGCACGTGTACGTTTTACGGTACGGCCAACAGCAACCAGATGCTCATGGAATTCATGGGCTTACAGCTCCCCGGCGGATCGTTCGTCAACCCGGGAACCGAGCTGCGTGATCTGCTGACGCAGGATGCTGTCGGGACGGTGCTCGAGGCCACGAATCTTGGCGATAACTATGCACCGCTGGCGGACCTGCTCGATGAGAAAGCGATCGTCAACGGCATCGTCGGTTTGCTGGCAACCGGGGGATCGACCAACCATACGATCCATCTCGTTGCCATCGCCGCCGCCGCGGGTATCCAGATTGACTGGCAGGACTTCTCGGATCTTTCGGCTGCCGTGCCACAGCTGTCGCGCGTTTACCCGAACGGCTCGGCCGACGTCAATCATTTCCACGCGGCGGGTGGCCTCGGATTCCTGATTACCGACATGCTGGATAACGGACTTTTGCATGAAGATGTCAAAACGATTCTCGGACCGGGGCTGAGAAATTTCTGTCGCGAACCGAAGGTTAAGGGCGGCAAGCTGGATTGGCGGGACGTGCAAAAGGAATCGCTCGACGCTGATATTCTGCGCCCCTGTTCCAATCCATTCAGCTCGCACGGCGGCCTGCAGCTCGTGACCGGCAATCTCGGCAGGGCCGTGATCAAGGTATCGGCTGTCGACCCTGCGCATCATTCCATCACGGCACCCGCACGTGTGTTTCATTCGCAGCAGGCGTTCGTTGATGCGTTCAATAACGATGAACTCGAACAGGACTTCGTCGCAGTCGTGTGCCAACAGGGTCCGCGCGCCAACGGCATGCCGGAGCTGCACAAGCTGACACCGTATCTCGGTGTGTTGCAGAATCGTGGCTTCAAGGTCGCACTGCTGACGGACGGTCGTATGTCGGGCGCATCGGGCAAAGTACTTGCGGCAATACATCTGACGCCTGAAGCGTTCGCCGGCGGTCCGATTGTGAAGATCCGCGACGGTGACCTGATTTGCATCGATGCTGAAAAGGGAATTCTTAACCTGGACGGAGACGGCGACTTCGCCACACGGGACGTGCCGCACGAGGTCGCTGCTTTCCAGAGCGGCATGGGACGAGAACTGTTCGCGGCATTCAGGGAGCGGGCCACCGGCGCGGAACAGGGCGCCACGCTGTTCGGCGAACGTTGAGCGTGTCGGCACTGCCGCACAACGTGGCATCTTAAGGACGATAAGATATGAAAGACCGCTGCCTGTTAATCGGTGACATTGGCGGGACCAATGCGCGTTTCGCCCTGGCCACGCCGGACAGGCCCGGCTTTCATGACGTCCTCGAACTTCAGTGCGCCGACTTCGCTTCTGCCGACGACGCTATCAGCCATTATCTCGCGGCGACAAAAGCCGGAGCACCCGATGCCGTCTGCCTTGCCGCGGCCGGTCCGATCATCGACGACACCGTCAAAATCACGAACAATCACTGGGATATCTCGGCCGCCGAAACGCGGGCAGACTTCGGCATCGAGGCCGTGCGTCTGCTCAACGACTTCACGGCGATCGCCTATTCAATTCCGCTGTTGACCGAGAACGAGGTTCGAACGATCGGACATCATGAGCACTGGTCACTACCTGCAGAACGTTTTGATGTTGCCATTCTCGGTCCCGGGACGGGCCTCGGAGTGGCCGGGCTGTGCCGTCGTGGAGGCGCGCTGGTAGCCATCACGGGCGAAGGCGGACACGTGGGTTTTGCGCCTGAAAACCGGCTGCAGGCAGAAATTCTGGACGTCCTTCGCGGAAAATATGAGCGTGTATCGGCCGAGCGGCTCATCGCAGGGTCCGGCCTCGGCAATATTTACGAGGCGCTCGTCTCGATTCGCGGCGAGACCGGAACCCGACTGTCTGCCAAAGACATATTCGAGGCTCGCGCTGCCAATGAGCTTGCTGCCGAGGCCGTCGAGGTGTTTTTCGAACTGCTGGGCCAGGTGGCGGGCGACCTGGCCCTGACGCTGGGCGCCGTCGACGGTGTGTATATCGCCGGCGGCATCGCGAAACGCTACCCGGAGATTCTGGAAAACAGCCGGTTTCGCGATGGCTTCGAAAGCAAAGGCAGGCATCGCGCGTTCATGGAGCGTATTCCAACCCGGTTGATCACGTATGACCAGCCGGGCCTGCTGGGCGCCGCCTACTGCGTACTGGAGCTGTCGTCGTAGTCGCCCGGTTCGCGCCGCGGAGTTGAAGTTATGCCGATCGAGTGCCGCGGAAACTGATCCGCATCGATGGTCTCCTGGTAACCGTGCCAGGCCGCGTAGCCGATGACGGGCACGATCACAATAAGCCCGACGAATGCGGTCAGCACGCCGATCAATAGCGAAACCACGACGATCGTCAGCCACACGATCATGGCGCGCTTGTTGCGCAACACGGCATTGATCGAGGTCACGATGGCCGTAATGCTGTCTACATCGCGATGCATGATCATCGGCAGGGAAAATGCACTTGCTGAGAACGTGATGGCTGCGAATACGGCGCCAATCATAGAGCCAAAGCCCAGGTAAGTGAGCAATTCTCCGAGCGTTGCCTCGCCATCCGTCGGGAAGAACACGGTGACCATGACGGCGGCGCGCGCCCACACCAGGAAGATCACGAGCAGCGCGAGTGCGAATATCATCTCGTTGCCGAAATGCCGCTGCAGTGCGGCGCGAAGACTGCGTGTCATCAGTGGTTCCTGACCGCGCTCCAGCTGTGCGCTGATCGCGTACAGGCCGATGCAGGTTAGTGGTGCCAGGAAAACAAAACCGCCCAACATGGCAAACATGATCCACTGGCTGCCGCGGAACCATGCGAGCAGGCACACGATGCCGATCATCAAAGCGACGACGAGGCCATAGGCAAGGCTCTGCTGCGGCGCGCGCATCAGGTCCGAGATGCCGAGTTTCAGCCAGCGAAAGGGAGCCCAGGGGGACAGTTTCCTGCAGGGTGCCACGAACGGCATTTCATCGCGGCTGACTTTGTTTTGCTCGGCATCAGTCATCGCTGTCCTCCTGTCGAAACTCACAAAAAGATAAACGATGCAGCCTGCGGCACGTTCACCCGGAGTAGGCCGGATTCTCAAGAATACGCACCGACACCTGTTGGCCCGTCACCGAGAATGCTATGTACTCATACTTCACGCCTTCCCGGGCCACGAATTCCTGAAACGCACGGAATTCATGTTGTTGCCAGCGATGGAAGTTGTAGTACTCGTCAAACAGCACGATGGCTCCGGGCTGAAGACGCTTAGCCAGCGCCTCGAAAATCGTTACGGTCGACGAGTACAGGTCACAATCGACGTGCAGAAAGGCGACCGGGTCCGGGTGCTTTTGCAAAAATCCGGGCAGCGTTGCATCGAAGTAGCCGACGTGAAACTCGACGTTATCGGGCACCTTGGGCATCCGTTTCTGTGCGAACGAACCGATCGGATTGCCGTTCCAGTGTTCCTGAATGCCTTCGAAAGAATCGAAGCCGTGCACCTTGCCGTCGACATTAGGAGCAATCCAGCGCATGGACTTGCCGCGGCCCACCCCGAATTCGAGATTTAAACCCTCTGTTTCGATGCGGCTCAGTGCGTAGCGCACAAGTTCCGCGTGCTTTTCAAAATAAGGAGCGTCGACCATCCTGGCTTTGATGTATTCAAGCGTGCTTTTCTTTGCCTCGAGATTCATGTCGACCAGCAGGTTGGACGCATAGTGCTTTAACATGAAACGGCGAAACAGGAACTCGCTCAGCGTTCGTTTGAATAATGGCATTGGAGAACTCGACAGAGCAGCATGCGGACGCCGGATAAGTTATCACATGCACACGATGCCCGCTCCCGGAAACTGTCCCCCGAAGCTGCCAATTGCCAAACTTAATAGTGGTAAGCAGCAATGGTCTTTTGCCGGATTCTCGACTATGGTCGAAGGAAGTTGCGGCGAATAAGAAACCCGAGGAGGCCATTGAGATGCACGTTATCCTGGTACCTGTTGCTGATCGACCCGAATGTGCGAATGCGCTGAGAGCCGCATTCGCCCTTGGCAAACACGTAGGCGCGTCGGTGAGTGGCTGCCATATTCGCCCGCACCGTCATGTCGAAGTGTCGCTGTCGATGGCATTCGCGGATGCTGCCTGGCGCAAAAGAAGCACGAAAACGGCTTCGAAAAACGCCAGGAAGTTGTACGGGCAGATCGCCGAGCATAACGGCTACGATTTTATTCGGCGGCCGCGGGCCACTCCCGGTGCGATGTGGTCTGAGCGTGTCGGGTCGCCCGGCATTGTCTTGAGTATCGTCGGGCCGGTTTCCGACCTCATCGTCGTTTCGCGGCCGGCCAGACGTGGCGGCATTGCTGACATGTTCATGAGCGCCGCGCTGCTTGAATCGCGCTGCCCGGTGCTGATTTTGCCGACGAGCGGGCGTAAGACGCTGGGCAAAAACGTCTGTATTGCCTGGAACCAGAGTAGCGAAGCGGCGATAGCGGTTAAAGCCGCAATGCCCTTACTCGAGAGGGCCGAGAAAGTCACGATTGTCAGCTGTGGGCCGGAACATCATATCGGACCGAAGGCCGCACAGCTGGCAGGGTACCTGGCCCACCGCGGTATCAAGTCAAAACGTGTCAAGACCCGAGGCAGCGATGTCGAGGCAGAATTGCTTGCGAGCTACAAGGAGGCGGATGCAGACCTGCTGATCGCGGGCGCTTACAGCCGCAACCGCTGGCGGGAAAAGATCTTCGGTGGCATGACGGAGTTCCTTATTCGCAAGGCACGAATACCCGTCCTGATGCGGCATCACTGAGCTGAACCCGGATTAAATGGCGAAAAAAAACGCGTACAGCTTCCGCTGTACGCGTTTCTAATCGAAGCACCGCGGCCAGGCTCTGGCCACAGCGCTGCCTTTTCAGCTTAGCGCTCTATGATGCGCAGCACCACGCGGCGATTCTGTGCCTTGCCGGCGCGCGTTGTATTATCCGCGATCGGCTGAGACTCACCGTAACCACGCACTGACATGCGATCTACCGAAATGCCGTTACTGGCGAGGTAGTCACGCACGGTCGTAGCGCGACGCGTTGACAGGCCTTCGTTATAGTCAGCGGCGCCGTCACTGTCGGTGTGTCCGGCAACTTCGACCGTAATCGTCGGGTTTTTCTTCAACGTTGCAACCGCGTCGTTGAGGACATTCGTTGCGCCTGATAGCAGACGATCCGAGTTGGTCTCGAAGTTCACGCCAGGCAGCCTGATAACGGCCTTGATCTCGCAGCCCTTGATATCGACCTGGACACCCGGAGCGCTGTTCGGGCATTCGTCGAGACGATCAACTACGCCGTCCTTGTCGCCATCGAGTTCGCAGCCGTCCGGACCGACCTTGGCGCCCCTTACCGTGTTCGGGCACTTGTCCTTGTCATCACTTACGCCGTCGCCGTCGCTGTCCATCGGGCAGCCACTGGCATTGACGGACACGCCTTTGGGCGTACCCGGGCACTTGTCGATCGAGTCTTTGACGCCGTCGCCGTCGCTGTCGAGTTCGCAGCCGTAGGCATCAACGCGTGTGCCTGCCGGCGTGTTCGGACAACGGTCCATGCCGTCGGCGACGCCGTCACCGTCGGAGTCGACAAATTTGGGTGAGCCTTCTCCAAACGGGATTTGCAGGCCCAGGCTGAACAGGTTGTCACTCAGATCCTTGACGCTGGACGTATCTATGCGGTGCCGCCACTCACCGCGCAGGGCGATGTTTGACTTGAAAATATCGAGCAGGAAGCCCGCACCGCCAGAATACATAAGGCCGTCTTGTGATGGTGCACCAATGGGATCGACCTCCAGGTAACCCAAACCGACATGCAGGTAAGGGCTAAAAAGTTCACCGCGACGGAATACCCTTTGCAGATCAATGCCGATGCCCAGATGCTCCTGGTCAGGTACGCTACTCGGTGATGCGACTGACACGAACCCCTCGAGATTGGCCCAGTCGTTCAGCGCATAACCAAAGCCGAACTGGCCGCCTTTGAAATCGTCATCGACGTTGCGGTCATTGTCGTCGTCGATATAGGAACCCATAATCGAAAAATAGCCCTGCCCGGCCTCGGCATCCGCGAGAGCGTTGCCCGTGCCAAGAAAAGCAATAAAAATCGCTGCGACAACGCAGGTGAAAATTCTCATAACAGTTAGCTCCGTAGGATTTAGTCCCTGAATCGCCGTACGCGACGACGACTCGGGTTCCGGCATTCGATCGCCGAATAGACAAGCACGGGAGAATCAAAGTCACTGCCCCCGCACTGTGCGGCGATTCTATCATCTGGGTGCCACCCAAGTGCAAGCATTGGAAATCAGTCACATGGGGCGAAAAGGCACGAATTTCGCGGGGATGGGATCCCGGCCTCCGATAATCGTGGATTTTGCGATGAGATCCCGGTGCAACAGTGATATAACGACATCCACAAACAAGAAGGAGATCCAACAATGAGTGTTGCAAAGACAGCCGAAATCACGGCATCGTCGACGAAGAGCTTTGAAGACGCTATTCGCACCGGAATTCGCAAGATGAGCGAGAGCGTCAAGAATATTGAAGGCGCCTGGGTCAAGGAACAGAAGGTCGTCGTCAAGAAAGGGGAAGTCGACGAGTATCGTGTGACGATGAA
>JABDOQ010000071.1 GCA_013043165.1 Woeseiaceae bacterium
TCGAAACCACCATCGCCCACCAAAACCGCAAGAGACGCCTGATTTTTTTGAAGAAATCGGCTATTTCCCTGTTGTTTATTCGCATCTGGCTATATAGAATCGCGTTCCCGATGCGGCTGTCGGTGAATATTCTGCTGCCGCGGAGGGCAACTTTACGAGTCTCTGGAGGATTTGGGTATCGCAGTTACCAAGCGAGTCAGGCGAAATGACGAAATTGAGGCAACCGATGTGCGCGTTATCGGTTCCGACGGCGAGCAGGCAGGAGTTATGGGGCTTGCAGCCGCTATCGAACTGGCTGCCAGTGAAGGCCTCGATCTTGTAGAAGTATCGCCGATGGCGGACCCGCCCGTTTGTCGCATCATGGATTTTGGCAAGTACTTGTTTGAACAGAACAAGAAGAGCCAGACCGCGAAGCGCAAACAGAAACAGGTTCACGTAAAGGAAATCAAGTTTCGTCCTGGCACGGACGAGGGTGATTACAAGATAAAGCTCCGCAAGTTGACGGAGTTCCTTGAGAACGGTGACAAGACGAAAGTCACGCTTAGATTCAGGGGTCGGGAGATGGCGCACAAAGATCTGGGCGCCAAGCTGCTGGCTCGGGTCAGGGATGATCTGGAAGAGTACGGCTCCGTTGAGCAGATGCCGCAGATGGAAGGACGGCAGATGATCATGGTAATTGCGCCGAAAAAGAAATAGGCGATACCGAAGTAAGCGACAGAAAAAGTGAGTAACAGCCGAAGGGTCTGACAGCCCGGAAGCTCTACCCGCCTGCAGCGGCCGGAATGATCCGGTACGGAGCATGGCTAAAAAGTGAGTACAACATGTCTAAGATGAAAACCAATCGAGGCGCCGCCAAGCGCTTCAGGAAGACGGGGAAGGGTGGCTACAAGCGCTCCCAATCCCATCTCAATCACATCCTTACCAAGAAGAAATCGAAGCGTAAGCGCCATCTCGGTTCTACCGAGCAGGTTGCCGATGCTGACGTTAAGAGCGTGCGTCGCATGCTCCCTTACAGCTAAGAGGAGATTGAGAAATGGCAAGAGTAAAACGTGGCGTTGTCGCCAAAGCCCGCCATAAAAAGGTCCTCGGCAAAGCGAAGGGCTATTACGGTGCGCGCAGCAAATTATTCAAAACAGCCAAGCAGGCTGTCATCAAGGCCGGCCAGTACGCTTACCGCGATCGCCGCCAGCGCAAGCGTCAGTTCCGTGCACTCTGGATCGCGCGTATCAACGCAGCGGCGCGGCTGCACGGCCTGTCTTATAGCCGTCTCATAAACGGCCTGAATCGTGCCAATATCGAAGTGGACCGCAAGGTGCTCGCCGATATCGCCGTGCACGATCCCGAGGCATTTGGTGCGATTGCAGAGGCGGCCAAAGCCGGTCTCGAACAAGCCGCCTAGCTCAAGCTGACTCAGCCGACGCAATACGTCGTTATGCAGCAGCTCGAATTGCTCATGTATGCACATATGCGCTGCGTTTTTTCGCTGCTGCATGCCTCTTCTGGCAATCGCCTGAGCCTACTTGAGTGCGCGCCACGATGACTGGACTCGACGACCTTGTATACGCTGCAGCGTCTGAAATCGACGCGGCTGCCGATCTGGCTGCGCTTGACGCCGTTCGTGTTTCCTATCTCGGCAAGAAAGGCCAGCTCACTGCCAGGCTGAAGTCGTTGAGCCAGGTCCCGGCTGAGGAACGGCCGGCAGCGGGCCAGGAAATTAACAAAGCCAAGCAGGCTGTGCAGGGACGAATCAACGCGCGTCGCAAAGTCCTCGAAGCCGTGGCCCTCGAAGCAAAGCTGGCAGCCGATGCAGTAGACGTGTCGCTGCCGGGCCGGGGTCAGTCGATCGGCGGTCACCACCCGGTAACGCGTGCCATGGTCCGTATCGAGAAGATTTTCCGCAACGCCGGTTTCGGCGTTCGCTCCGGCCCGGAAATTGAGGACGATTTCCACAACTTCACTGCGCTGAACATCCCGGACAATCATCCGGCCCGGGCGATGCATGACACGTTCTATTTCCCTGGCGGCCATTTGCTGAGAACCCATACCTCGCCTGTCCAGATCCGCGCCATCGCAAAAGAAGGTGTGCCGATCCGCATTATCGCGCCAGGCAGAGTCTATCGCTGCGACTCCGATCAGACGCATACGCCGATGTTTCACCAGGTCGAGGGGCTCGTCATTGACGAAAACGTCAGCTTCGCGAACCTGAAAGCGGTATTGCATCAATTTGTCGAGGCGTTTTTCGAGCGCAAGGCCGAGCTTCGATTCCGGCCGTCATATTTCCCGTTTACGGAGCCGTCGGCTGAAGTAGACATTACCTGGGGCGAGGGCAAGTGGCTCGAGATCCTCGGCTGCGGCATGGTGCATCCGAATGTTCTCGAAAGCGCCGGCGTGGATGCCGAGAAATACACAGGCTATGCGTTCGGCATCGGAATCGAGCGCCTCGCGATGCTGCGTTACGGCGTGAGTGACCTCAGGACGTTTTTTGAAAACGACCTGCGGTTCCTGCGGCAGTTCAGGTAACAGCGATGAAAATTGCAGAATCCTGGTTACGGGAATGGGTCAATCCCAACCTTGATACCGAAGCGCTCGGTCACCAGCTGACGATGCTCGGCCACGAAGTGGACGGTATCGAAATTGAAGGCGTCGGTATCGAAGACGTCGTCATTGCGGAGGTTGTCGAGGTCGAACGCCACCCGGACGCCGATCGCCTGACCGTTTGCAAGGTCGCGGATGGCAGCGGCGACACTGTTGACGTCGTTTGCGGTGCCCCGAACGTCAAAAAAGGCATGAAAAGCCCGTTGGCGAAGCCGGGCGTCAAACTGCCAAATGGCCTGAAGCTGCGCAAAGCCAAGATCCGCGGTGTCGTTTCGAACGGCATGCTCTGTTCGGCCGTCGAGCTCGGCCTTGGCGACGAATCGGACGGCATTATCGACTTGCCCGAAGACGCACCGGTCGGGTCGTCGTTGGTCGACTACCTCAGTCTGCCTGATGCAGTCATTGATCTCGATCTGACGCCGAATCGTGGCGACTGCTTTTGCGTCCTCGGTATTGCCCGGGACGTGTCGGCACTCACTGGCGCGAGCCTCGCAAATTCGTCGGTCGACCCCGTGCCGGCGACCATCAAGGATACGCACCCGGTCGAGCTCGTTGAGCCGGCCGGATGTCCGCGATTCGCAGGCCGCATCATCCGTGGTATCGATCCGCAGGCCAAATCGCCGGTTTGGATGACCGAGCGACTGCGACGTGTCGGTCTGCGCGCCATTTCACCTGTCGTCGATGTTACGAACTACGTCATGCTGGAGTATGGCCAGCCGCTGCATGCTTACGACAGCGCACGTCTGCAGGGGCCGATCCGGCCGCGATTGGCCAAATCCGGTGAGAAGGTCACCCTGCTCGATGAGAAAGAGGTCGAGCTAAATGACGCCACAATGATCATTGCGGATGACAGTGGGCCAATCGGCATCGCCGGGATAATGGGCGGCCTGAGTACGGCGGTTTCCGACCATACGACTGACGTGTTTTTTGAGGCGGCATTTTGGCCACAGGATTTCATGGCTGGCCGCGCGCGCGCGTACGGCATGCACACGGACGCGTCACTCCGATTCGAGCGCGGCGTTGATCCGGACGGACAAGCCCGTGCTGTCGAAAGGGCGACAGGGCTGTTGCTGGAAATTGCAGGAGGCGCTGCAGGCCCGTTGGTTGTGGATTCCGCGAAACAGCATCTTCCGCTGCGCAAGAAAATTCGCTTGCGCAAGGCACGGCTGGCACGCCTCCTCGGGCTCGAGATCGACGACCAGAAAGTGCAGACAATTCTCGAGGGCCTCGAGCTCGGCGTGAAGACTGTTAAGGACGGCTGGGATGTTACGCCGCCGAGTCATCGTTTTGACCTCGAAATCGAGGCGGACCTCATTGAAGAGGTGGCCCGAATTCACGGCTACGATTCCGTTCCAGAGATCACCGAATCAGTTCGCGCCCCGCTGACGTCCGTGACGGAGACAAGAATAGAACTGGAGCGCGTGGCCGAAACGCTGATCGCGCGCGACTACCAGGAAGTCGTGACCTACAGCTTCATCGATAGCGATGCAAACACTGCATTTACGGGCGTTGAGTCGGAGCTGATCTTGAGCAATCCTATCTCGTCCGACATGTCGGTCATGCGCGCGTCGTTGTGGCCCGGCATGGTTGCCGCGGCTGCCGCAAATATGGCCCGCCAGCAGGACCGCGTACGTATATTCGAGGCAAGCAAGTCCTTCCATGGCAGTATGGAAGCGCACACAGAAGTCGTTCGTGTTGCCGGGCTGGTCACCGGCCCGGTCGTGCCCGAGCAATGGGGTGACAAAGGGGAAGACGCCGATTTCTTTCATGTGAAGGCCGACGTCGAGGCAGTCCTGTCGCTTGCCGCTGATGCCAACGAGATCAAGTTCGTTCCTGCCAGGCATGCCGCTCTGCAATCCGGGCAGGCCGCAGAAATCAAACGTAGCGGCGAAGTCATCGGCGTGCTTGGCAGGCTGCATCCGGCACTTGCGAAACAGTACGATCTCAGGCGCCCCGTTTATTTATTTGAACTGGACGCATCCAGGGCGCTGGCAACGCATGCGCCGATCGCGGCGTCGATATCCAGGTTTCCGGCGATACGTCGAGACATCGCCGTCATCGTTGACAATGCCGTGTCGGCCGACGACCTCGTCGCGGCAGTGGCTTCCAGCGCACCAGAGTTGATCAAGGATGTCAGGATTTTTGACATATATACGGGCGCGGGCATAGAAGCAGGTCGAAAAAGCGTCGCAATAGGCTTGATTTTACAGGAAACATCGCGCACCCTTACTGACGATGATGCGGACGTCGTGATGGCTGCGACAATAAGCAAATTACAAGACAAATTCGCCGCTGACCTGAGAGACTAATCCCGATGGCGCTGACAAAAGCAGAAATGGCCGAGTCGCTGTTCAATGAGCTGGGTCTCAACAAGCGGGAAGCGCGAGAACTTGTCGACATGTATTTTGAGGAACTGCGTGCATCACTCGCAGTTGGGGAGCAGGTCAAACTTTCCGGATTTGGAAACTTTGACCTTCGGGATAAAAAAGAACGTCCAGGCAGAAACCCGAAAACCGGAGAGGAAATACCAATTAGCGCTCGGCGCGTGGTGACCTTCCGGCCAGGACAAAAACTAAAGGCCCGAGTGGAAGCATATGCTGGAACCGGGGAATAACGACGAACTCCCTCCAATTCCTGGTAAGCGCTACTTCACGATAGGTGAAGTCAGCGATCTGTGCGCTGTTAAGCCGCACGTACTCAGGTATTGGGAACAGGAGTTCCCACAGTTGAAGCCCGTCAAACGTCGCGGCAACCGCCGCTACTATCAGCGGCAGGATGTTCTGATCATTCGTCAGATCCGGAGCCTGCTGTACGACGAAGGATTCACTATCGGCGGAGCCCGACAGCGCCTGACGGGCGATGATGCCAAGTCTGATGTGTCGCAAAGTCAGCAAATTATCAAGCAGATACGCATGGAACTTGAACAAGTTTTGAAGTTGTTGCGTCGCTAAATTCTTATCTTCCCTCCTGCAGCCACGGCACGTAAGATGCTGCCTTGTAGGAGCGCCCCATGGGCGCGAATCACCGGTCGGGGCGTAGCGCAGCCTGGTAGCGCACCACAATGGGGTTGTGGGGGTCGGAAGTTCGAATCTTCTCGCCCCGACCAATTTAGAAAAATCGGCCACTCTCACTTTTAGTGAGTGGTCGTTTTT
>JABDOQ010000077.1 GCA_013043165.1 Woeseiaceae bacterium
CCGCCGGGTTCGACCGAGTCCATGATGTCGGCCTTGCCGATAACACCCGACAACGGAAAACCGCCTGCCAGGCTCTTGGCAACCGTCATGAGATCAGGTTCGACACCGGCATGCTCGATGGCAAACAGTTTTCCCGTGCGGCCGAAGCCCGTTTGTATTTCGTCGACGACCATGACGATGCCGTGCTCGTCGCAAATTTTCCGCAACGTTCTGAGAAACTCCGGCGGCGCCGGATAGAAACCGCCCTCGCCCTGCACGGGCTCGATGATCATGGCCGCGATGCGCGACGGTTCGACATCCGATTTAAACAGTTTGTCGAGCGCCGCGAGCGAGTCCTCCATCGATACGCCGTGGTATTCAATCGGAAACGGAATATGAAACACCTCGGCCGGGAACGGTCCAAAGCCGACCTTGTACGGCACCACTTTGCCCGTGAGCGCCATGCCCATCATGGTGCGGCCATGAAACGCACCTGAAAACGCAACTACGGCACTTCGACCCGTGTAGCGGCGCGATATTTTTATGGCGTTCTCGACCGCCTCGACGCCCGTGGTCAGGAATATCGTCTTCTTGGGCGTGGATCCCGGGGCCAGTTTGTTGAGTCGCGCAGCCAGTGCGACGTAAACGTCGTAAGGGGTCACCTGGAAACAGGTGTGGCTGAATCGCTGCAGCTGTGCCTCCACGGCAGCCACGACTTTCGGGTGATTATGACCGGTATTCGTAACGGCGATGCCTGCGGCCATATCAATGTAGCGCTTGCCCTCGACGTCCCAGATCTCGGCATTCAGGGCCTTGTCGGCAAACACCGTGGTCTGCGTACCGAGGCCTCGCGGCGTTTCCGCTACGCGTGAGGCTAACAATTCTTTATTCGTCGTCACGGCACTTCTCCATCAATATCAACCTGATACGGCTGTTTCTCGGCCCAACGCCTGGCCGGTTTCCCGCATTGTCGCATTCCTGCTACCCATAGCGTCAATATCCGAAATCCACTATGATTCGCGCCTCGTTTGAGAAGGACCCCGCATGCTCGAGAAACTCCAGTTCTATATCGATGGAAAATGGGTAGACCCCGTTGCGCCGCGGACGCACGACGTTATCAATCCGGCGACCGAAGAAGTCTATGGCCGTATCAGCCTCGGCTCGGCTGCCGACGTCGATAAAGCCGTTGCTGCAGCGAAACGCGCGTTCGAGAGCTACTCGCAAACGACGCGTGAAGAGCGCATGGCATTGCTGCAATCGATCCTGGACGTTTACGCGAAGCGTCACGATGAAGTGGCCGAGGCCATCATGGACGAGATGGGTGCGCCCTGGGGACTCGCAAAAAACGCGCAGGCAGCAAGCGGTACGCAGCACATCAAGGCCGCACTCAAGGCGCTCGAGACCTACAAATTTGAAGAACGCATCGGCACTACGCTGGTTGCCAAAGAAGCAATCGGCGTCTGCGGCCTGATCACGCCCTGGAACTGGCCGATGAACCAGATTTCGGTGAAGGTCGCGCCGGCACTGGCCGCCGGCTGCACGATGGTATTGAAGCCCAGCGAAATTGCACCGTTCGATGCGATGATCTTCGCAGAAATCCTCGACGAAGCCGGCGTGCCGGCGGGTGTGTTCAACCTTGTCAACGGCGACGGACCCGGCGTCGGCACGGCGCTGAGCGGACATCCGGATATCGCGATGATTTCATTCACGGGTTCGACGCGCGCCGGCGTGCTGGTCGCACAAAATGCGGCACCGACAGTCAAACGCGTCGCCCAGGAACTCGGCGGCAAGTCGGCCAACATCCTGCTGGACGATGCCGATTTCGAGAAAGCGGTCGCATCAGGCGCCGACGATATGTTTCAAAACACGGGTCAGTCCTGCGATGCGCCGTCGCGCATGCTCGTGCCACGGGAACGCATGGATGAAGCGGCGGCGATCGCGGCCAAAGTAGCTGCCGGAACCAAAGTAGGAAACCCGCGCGAAGAAGGCGTCGCGGTCGGTCCGGTCGTCTCAGAATTGCAGTGGCAAAAGGTCCAGGGCCTGATCCAGAAAGGTATCGACGAAGGCGCGACGCTCGTTGCCGGCGGCACGGGCCGCCCCGACGGGCTCGGCAAGGGTTATTACGTGAAACCAACCGTATTCGCGAATGTCAGTAATGATATGACGATCGGGCGCGAAGAAATTTTCGGCCCGGTCCTGTCGATTATTCCTTACGATGATGAGGACGATGCCATACGCATCGCCAACGACACCCCGTACGGCTTGTCGGGCTACGTCTCGTCATCCGACCTGGAACGCGCGCGTCGTGTCGCATCGAAAATGCGTACCGGCATGGTGCATATCAACGGCGCTTGGCTCGATTCGGCGGCACCTTTTGGCGGTTACAAGCAGTCCGGTAACGGACGCGAATGGGGTGCGTTTGGCATCGACGAGTTCCTGGAGGTCAAGTCGATTTACGGCTACGAGGCGAGAAAGAAACAATGAAACGGATTTTGATTCTGCTGTCCTGCACAGCCGCGCTGCTTCTTGGCGCATGCGGAAAGGATTCCTCGCTGCCCCAGGCAACGGGCAAAGCGAATATTCGTGCGGTTAACGCGATCCAGTCATCGCCGGAAATCAGTTTTCTGATCGAGGAACGGACCGCAGGTTCGGCCACGTATACGGAAGCGACAGCACCTGTTCGCTATGACGATCTCGATTACACCTTCAATTTCCAGGTCTTTTTTGCCGGCGAAGCTGCACTCCGTCGTATCGCCAGCCAGTTTATCGACGTCGAGGCAAACAGGGACTACACGCTGCTCATCAGTGGCACAGTTGCCAGCCCGACGATAACGCTATGGGTCGCCGATGAACGCACGTTCGACGACACGGACACGGTATTTGAAGCGAGGTTTGCGCATGCAATTGAGTCGCGCGGTGCGCTCGATTATTACTTCGCCGACCCGACAATTACGCCGGCCCTTGGAAACCAGGTGGCAACACTTTCATTCGGTGAAATATCCGCGCCGATCGATCTTGCCGGCGGCGATTTCGTGCTGACGATCACAACGGAAAACAACCCCACCGACATTGTGTACGTGTCGGAGACGACGCCTATCGCAGCACAGGGAGCCTTCATTTTTACGCCGTTTGACGGTGGAACCGACATCTCAGCACCTGTCCTCGTTCGCGCATTCAACACGGCGGGTGGCAGTTCGGTGTTGCGTGACCCGCGATATCCACCGACCGTCCAGTTCATCAACGCTTCGATGGACCTCGGAACGACCGATATCTATGACGACGAAATGCTGGCTCCCGAGTCACTGCTGGTCGCCGAGCATGCCTATCTCGGCGTATCGGACGAGCTAGAAATCGCCGCCGAAGCGAACACTTTCTATTACACGCCAAACGGGCCGCCGACGACTGTACTACTCGAATCAGACCTGACGGCATCCAATGGCAACCGATATCGCATCATTGCGGCGGGTGTGGCCGACGCGTTTTTTGGTATTCCGCTTGTACCGGATCGCCGTTCGGTCGAAACACGTGTCAAACTGCTTCCGCTCCAGGTTTCGAACAACTTCGATTTTGTGGATATCTATGCCGTTGAAGCCGGCACGAGCGTCGATGATGCCAACCCTGTCAGTTTTGGACTGCCAACGGGGCAACCATCCCCCCCACTAGCGCTCGCGGCGGGCAGTTACGACATTTACGTCACTGAGTTTACCGAAAAGGTACCGTTGGCCGGGCCCTACCGGATCGATGTCGTCCTGGGTGACGTTGTGGACCTGATCATCGTGGACGCCGTTGACCCGTCGATACTCGACGTGATTTTTCTGTCAGGTGGCCCGACTTCCTGATTGGTGCACCTCGGCAAGCGCGGTGGCAATCTCGGCCGCGCTCATTTGTTTAAGCGGCAATGCCAGCATTGCTTCGATGCGCCAGCGCAGTCGATCGTAGGCGCGGTCGAAATCAGCGTCGACTGCGGGGTCGGGAATTCCCCAATGAACAGTGACGGGCGCGCCATTCCATAACGGGCACGACTCCCCGGCGGCGTTGTCGCAGACCGTAATAACCAAATCGATACGCGGTGCGTCCTCGCCGCTGAATCTGTCCCAGGACTTGGATTCGAGGCCCTCGACGCGATGTCCTTCTCGCCGCAGTTTGTCGATCGCGCCCGGATTGACGCGGCCGGCGGGATGGCTACCCGCGCTGAAGGCCACGATCTCGTCGCTACCAAGTTCGTTGATCAGCACTTCGCCGAGGATGCTGCGCGCGGAATTGCCCGTACACAAGACCAGGATGTTCATACACGCAGAATAGCATCCACCGCGACGCGACGTTCCACTCGGGTTTGGATCAGTTCGCCGTAGCGGCGTCCACGTAGGCTGCCGGATCGTTCGCGGCGTCCTCGTCGGAGATGGATTTCGCGTCGTACATGGCCTGGTCGGCCACGCTCAGGAGATGCCATAGCTCTTCGCCATGCTTCGGTATCAGAGCGATACCGACACTCGCCGTGCACTTGATTTCCTGGCCCTGGATTATGTACGCCTCGGATGCCGTCTGCACGAGACGCTCGGCTATGCGCTTGACGTCTTCCACCGGGACTCCGGGCAAGATGATCGCGAACTCATCGCCACCGAGACGGCCCAGCGTGTCTTCGGGACGCAGACAAAACCCCAGTCGATGTCCGAACGCCTTGAGCAATGCATCGCCGGCCTGGTGTCCGAAACGGTCATTTATCGATTTGAACTGATTCAGATCGAGATACAGGACCCCGCCCTCGCTGCAACTGCGAAGACTTTTCACGCCTTCCTGCTCGAAGCCACGCCGGTTCAGTATCCCGGTCAAAGGATCCCGCAGCGCGTCCGCAAGCATCTTGTCCTCGTTGTGCTTGCGCTGGGTGATGTCGACCAGTGTCACCGAGAAATCCTCACCGACCGGCTCGGCCACGACTCTGAGCCACCTGTCGCCGTCATCAGAGAAAGCGGGTGTCTCGAAACTGATTTGTTTCGAGGGCTGCTCCTCTGCCGCGAAGTGCTTCAGCAAGCGCCCCGGATCCAGCTGCTCGAGTTTTTCCAGCGGCATTCCGACCAGCGTTCCCTGGCTATCACCGACAAAACTCTGCGCCGAGCGATTGGCAAACACGCATCGGAATTTATGCAGGGGATCCGTCTCATCGCGCTTGAATCTCAGGATGCCATTCGACGAGGTTTCAATCAGCGTGCGAATGAGATGCTCGCTGTTGGCCAGCTGGCTCAAAGCTTTGCGCCGCTCGGTCACATCGCGACACACGACGACCATGCCCATGTTCTGGCCCTTGGGACCGGTAAGCGGACCGACGCTGACTTCATAGATGTTTTCGGTGTCCATGCGCAGCGTCTGCGTCAGGTCGAGCTCGCGCGCCTTTTCAAGCGTGGCGCGAGCGGCCGGAAAATCCTCCCAGAGCTTACGGCCGATCAGGTCTTTTTCTTTGCCGCCCAGCAGTTCCTGAGCGGCGTGATTCGCACAGATGATGCACTGCTCGCTGTCGATAACGAAAATCGGGTCTCGCACGTGGTTGAACAAAGTCTGGTACGCAAGCGGGCTAAATTCATAAACACGCGCTTTGACGCTAAGATAAGCGAAGAATGGCCACAGCAGAGTAAGGACGACGATTCCGGTCGGGAAACTCGTCGGTCCCCATTGCATATAGGTGTCCGCAATGCCAATGACGAACGGCAGCATTCCGCAGACCAGCAGTAACAAAACGGTGCTCCGATGGGCTGGTGCAATCGAAGACAAGCGACCCGCCAGGGCAACTGCGGAATAACCGATCAAGCCGTAAACGAATGGAGCATAGACACGGTTGTACCAGTAGTGTTCAGTGACCCTGGAAACCTCAAGTACGCCGCCAGACTCAACGACCGTCCAGAGAATATTGTGCATCGAGTTCGTCAGCGCGAGTGCCGTTGTCGCAATCGGTATGATCGACAGCATCGCGATGACCAGCGCACTGGGCGAACCAACGGTGTACTCGCGGTAGATGATGTAGAAGACGATCGGTATGAAGCCGGCCGAGAAATACGTGAAGACCGAACCAACATTGTGCAGGTTTACGTTCGTAGCGCCATAAGACAACGCCGTGCCGGCAACGAGGCCAGCGAACAGGAACATGAGAAAACTCACCATGCTGTTGGCATGCTGCGGTCCCGCGCGTGAAACGCGTATGGCAAGCACGGCGTAAGCCAGGGCGGCTATGCCGAGCAGCGGCGGAAGAAATGGCTGCAGCACCTCCAGCATCAGCCGATCCCGGAGTCTGTAGATGTGTCACATGTGAACATTGGGCCATGCTATCGGGGAGCCGCGCGACATAATGCGACCTGTTCCGCAATACCACCGCCACAGTGGGCAACACGTCACAATTTCGTTCGAAATTACCCTCTTTACGGCCCGAAAACGGCTTATCTAAAGGCCTTCAGCCGTATCCGCAATCAGCGTGTCCACGACCGACCTCAGGCTGTCTTCGACGCTGGCGCCGGACGCTCGCTCGAGCTCAAAGTCCTTCAGCTGCCGGTGCGCGCTGGTGCCACGCGACAGGATGTCACGTACGCCGGCAAGTTCTTTCACGCAGCCCAGCGCTCTCGCATCCTCGGCGACAAGAGAAAGCAGCTCATCGATGAGTTCCTCGAAAGGCACTACTGCACCTTTTGCGAGGTCGATCAGTCCTTCGTCAAAGCTGTAGCGCATGGCGCGCCAGCGATTTTCCCGAATGAGCATCGGCGTGTAAATGCGCCAACGTTGATTGCGCATACGCAGGCGATACAGCATGCGCAAAGTGCAGACCAGGAGTGAGGCTAATGCCACGGTATCGTCGAGTCGCGTGCAGACGTCCATGATGCGGGTCTCGAGCGTCGGGAAACGCGCGCTCGGACGGAGATCCCACCAGATACGCGTGGAGTCCTCAATGAGTCCGGCCTCCATGAGAGTACTCACATGCCGCTGATACTCCGAAAAGCTCGCGAAACGTTCGGGCAAGCCCGTTCGCGGCAGGGCGTCGAATATGGTCAGGCGATAACTCTTCAGACCGGTATCTCTCCCGTTCCAGAATGGTGAAGAACAGGACAGCGCGAGCAGGTGCGGCAGAAAGTACGACATCTGGTTCATGAGATCGATGCGCAGTTCGTCATCGCCGATGCCCACGTGCACATGCATGCCGCAGATCAAGAGACGTCTGGCGGCACCCTGCATTTCGTCCGTCAACATGTCGTAGCGTTCTTTACGCGTATGCTTTTGCTCGGTCCAGCTTGAGAACGGGTGTGTCGACGATGCTATCGGCGCGAGGCCGTGACGATCTGCAACCTCAATTATGTTGCGGCGCAGGCGCGCCAGGTCCTCGTACGCTTCCTGGACGTTGTTGCAGACCTTCGTACCAATTTCGATTTGTGATTGCAGGAGCTCGGACGTGACCTGCGAGCCGCACTTTTCTTCGGCTTCCTCCATCAGAGTCGCCGGCGGGTCGACAACGAGGCTGCGAGTCTCTTTGTCCACCAACAAGTATTCTTCTTCTACACCGATCGTAAACGCCGGTTCTGCTCTGGCCATCCCCTGCCCCTCTTGTTCTTTTTGCCGCCTACGCGGTTATGCGTTCGTCCTTCGTGTTAATGCGATCGGGAATCGACGCGATGATCTTGTGCATCACGCTGGCAATTTCGGCAACGCCTGCCGCATCGTCGACGAGATCCTGGCGAATCTCGATACCAATGTGCGGCAGGCCGATTTCTTCGGCGTGATGATCAATCGTGAAATCCTGCGGCGCCTTGCCCGAATACGGTTCGTTATCGCCAACGTAATAGCCGGCAGTACGAAATCCATCAAGGAAGACTTCACGGAGCCGCTCATCCTTGTCCCACAGCACGCCAATCTGCCACGCGCGGGATTCGCCGTTCAGCACCGGCGTGAAACTGTGTATCGATATGAACGCCGGCGGCGGTCCGACACTTCCGAGGCGTTCAATCTGCTCATCGATGGCACAGTGGTAGGGCCAGTACAATGCGCTCGCACGAAAGTCCTTGTCCTCCTGGTGCAAATTCCGGTTACCCGGGACAATGATGCCGTCACCGTATTCGAGGAATGCGCCTGGGTCCATTAGCTGTCGATTGCAGTCGACGATCAGGCGCGAATAATTTTGCACTACGGCTGTAACCTTGAGGCTTTCCGCCAGCGTCTCGGTCAGCTGCCCCGCGCCAATATCGATCGCGAGATGACAGCGCCGCGCGAAAGGATCGAGTCCCATATCACCGAGTGACTGCGGAAAGCGATCGCTCGCATGGTCGCAGACCAGCAGGACCGGCAGCTCGGCCAATGGATTGAGTACCCTGAACGGCCCGGGCTCATCCGGAGCGAGGAGTGTCGAGACTCTCTTGTTATCGGGCCCTTCTGTCATGCCTCACCATGAGATCGCGGGTTGTCCGGAAGTGTACCGTATCGGGGGGCCCGCGCCACCCATGCAGACAAGGCTCAGGCCAGCAACTGCGAATCAGTGACATCCCGCCAGGGCTCGAAAGACGCCACCGACGCCGGACGCGCGATGTAGTAGCCTTGTGCAAACTCGACGCCCAGCGTGCCCAGTTTTTCGAGCACCTGCTTGGTCTCAACCCGTTCGGCAATGGTTTCGATGCCCATGGCGTGGCCAACTTCGCGAATCGCCCTGACCATGCTCTCGTCAACACTGTCTTCCACGACGTTGCGAATGAAATGGCCGTCGATCTTCAGATAGTCCACGGGCAAGTTCTTGAGGTAGGTAAAGGACGACAACCCGCTGCCGAAATCATCCAGCGAGAACTTGCAGCCAAGCTTCTTGAGCGTCTGCATGAAATGCACGACGCGCGACAAGTTTGAGATTGCGGCCGTCTCTGTGATTTCAAAACAGATCGCGCCTTTGGGCAGCTTGTGCTTTTTGAGTTCATCAATGACAAAATCGAGGAAACGATCCTCGCTGAGCGACGTGCCCGAGAGGTTGATCGCCAGCGTATAGCGCGCCTCACCGTCGGCGCTTCGATCGGCCAATTCGGTCAGCGCTTCATGAATCACCCAGCGATCGAGTGTTGACATCAGGTTGTAGCGCTCGGCCGATGGAATGAACATGTCGGGAGGAACGAGCTCGCCGTTCTCGTCCCGCATGCGCAGCAGCAGCTCGTAGTGACCGCGTTCCTTGCCGTTCTTTTTGCCGATGCCGATGATCGGCTGGAAAAACAGCTCAAATCGATCTTCCTCGACGGCGTTCGTAATCCTCGAGACCCACTTCATTTCCTCGTGGCGCAACGATGCGTCGCTGTGCCTGTAAAGGTGGACCTGGTTGCGACCCATGTCCTTCGCCGAATAACAGGCAACGTCGGCGGAACTCATTACGGCCGCGACGTCCGCGTTTTCGTTTGTCACGAGCACCACGCCGATCGAACAACGTACCGTTGTGAACGAATCCTGCCATTCGAACCGGTAGCCTTCGATCGCACCGCGAATCGCTTCCGCCACTGCGATCGCGTGCTGCTCATCGCAGCGCTCGAGCAAAACGCCAAATTCGTCGCCGCCTAGCCGCGACAGTACGTCCGTGGCGCGAATGCATTTCTGTATGAGTTCCGTCAACTGCTTGAGCAGTGCATCGCCTGCTGTATGTCCGAACGTATCGTTTACGACCTTGAACTGGTCGAGGTCAACGTAGAGCAACGCATGTGTTTCGTCGCCGTTGTCGCGCGTCTTCTCCAGTGCGCCGATAAGGTTATTTTCAAATTCACGGCGATTGACCAGGCCCGTCAACGTATCATGTGAAGCCTGGTAGCTTAGCTGGCGAAACAGGCGAGATTCCTTGCTGACGTCGTGGAAGACCATGACCGAGCCGATGATATTGCCGATACGATCGCGAATCGGCGCTGCCGAATCCTGGATCGGAACCTCTTCGCCATTCGCGGTAATCAGTACCGAATTCTCGGCCAGGGAAATAACCCGGCCTTCCTTGAGGCATCGTATGACCGGGTTTTCGACGGTCGCGCGAGTGTGCTCGTTGACGATCGTCATGATATCCGTAACGCAGCTACCCTTCGAACTGCGCATGTCGCGACCTATGAGGTCCTGCGCAACCGGGTTGATATAGTCAACGTTGCCATCCGCGTCGGTCGTGATGACCCCGTCACCTATCGACTGCAGCGTGATCTGTGCGCGCTCTTTCTCCTCGAACACACGTGTCTCGGCGCGCTTGCGATCAGTGATATCCGTGATGGTGCCCTCATGCGCCACGATATTACCCGCGTCGTCGTAGACGGCCCGGGAGTTTTCCAATACAACAATTTTGGTCCCGTCTTTGCGGCGCAGCCTGTATTCGAAATTCTTGACGAAGCCTTTCGCTTCCAGACGTGCAAAAACGCGCTCCCGATCGATCGGGTTCACGTATAAGACCGTCGTGTTGCCGGCGGCCCTGAGGTCCTCGACACTGTCGTACCCGAGCATGTCCACGAGCGCCGGGTTGGCTGTGATGATCTCGCCCTCGCGCGACGCAATGTAGACACCGTCGACAACGTTTTCGAACAGGCCGCGGTAGCGCGCTTCACTCGTACGCAGCTTTTCTTCATCCCGCTGACGTTTGATCGCAATGCCGGCAAGGCGCGCCATCTGGTTCAAATTGTCGAGTTCTTCGGTCGTCGGCGCACGGGCTTCATCAACATAAACGTCCAGCGTGCCGATGACGCGACCGGCAGCACCGTAGACAAGAAAAGACCATGCCGCCTTGATGCGGTGCTTGGCAGCTTCCTTCTCTGCGGCTGACCAGCGGGCATCTTCGCGGATGTCTTCCGTGATACGGTCCTGCCGCTCGTGCACGGCGGCACCGCAGGTAAGGCTGTCGGCATCGACCTTGATGAATTCGAGACACAGTTTGAATGAGTCGGACAAGCTCG
>JABDOQ010000062.1 GCA_013043165.1 Woeseiaceae bacterium
AATGCTGAATGACGGCGACGAACGTATCGTTGAACGCGACGTGACCGGCTGCTATCGCTTCAACGCTGACTTCACCAATGTTGGTGAACTGAATGCCGAGCTGGCTGCACTTTCGGCTGAGTATGGCGCCGAAATCGACACAGCACGTGAGCCGCTGCAGGCACTTTACGAGAAGGTCTTCAATCACAAGGCGTTCACGGGTCGCTCCGGCGGCATGTTCGGATTTGAGGGCCTGGGCAGCATTTACTGGCACATGGTGTCCAAGCTTTTGCTCGCCGTACAAGAGAATTACTTTGCGGCGCTTGATCAAGGTGCCGATGAGGCTGTATGCCACAGGCTTGGGGAATTGTATTATCGCGTTCGCAGCGGCATCGGCTTCAACAAGACCCCTGCTGAATACGGAGCATTTCCAACCGACCCGTATTCGCACACGCCGAAACACTCTGGTGCAAAGCAGCCGGGCATGACGGGACAGGTCAAGGAAGAAGTGTTGTCCCGTTTTGGCGAGCTCGGTGTGCGAGTCGAAGACGGTACCGTTCGTTTTCAACCGAGTCTATTGCGGGCGCGTGAGTTCGTGCATGAAGCCCGACAATTTCGTTTCCTGGGCGTCGATGGCAACTGGCAGGAAATTGACGTACCGGCCGGCGGCCTGGCCTTCACCTGGTGCCAGGTGCCGATCATCTACTTATTAGATGAAGATGGCGACCCTGCAGTCACCGTCACATTGCGCGACGGTGAGATAAGTACCTTCACCGAACTCGCGCTACCATCCGAAATCAGCGGCGAGATTTTCCAGCGCAGCGGACGCATCCGTCAACTCAATGTGAAATTTGGAACCCACCTGCTGCTCGCAGAGTAAGTCGCTCACGAACCGGATATTCAAGAATTAATCGCTTTTCCCAAGAGGCTCTGATGTCGAACTATTATAAGAAAACCCTGTCGCTGGCCGGCGTCGATTTTTCCGGCTATTCCGTCGACGATCTGCGCGCACTCGTGCGCAAGATCCTCGAGGCGAAGATCCACGGCATCTGCTTCAGCCCTTATGTCGAGGGCCAGGGTCCGGGTACCAAGCTCGGCGAGGCACAGATCCGTGAGCGAATGGAGATTATCCAACCTTACGTGCGCTGGATCCGGTCCTTTTCCTGTACCGAAGGCAACCAACTCATTCCAAAAGTCGCCGCGGAGAGCGGTCTCAAGACCATGGTCGGCGTCTGGCTCGATGACGATAAAGAGCACAACGAGCTGGAACTCGCCAACGCCATCGAGGTGGCCAAGGCCGGCCATGCAAATATCCTCGCCGTCGGTAACGAGGTGTTGCTGCGCGGCGATCTCTCCGAAGACGAACTCATTGACTACATCAATCGCGCCAAACAAGCGGCTCCGGGCGTTGAGGTCGGCTACGTCGACGCCTACTTCCTGTTTGTCAATCACCCTCGTGTGACGGAGGCCTGCGATGTCGTTCTCGCCAACTGCTATCCGTTCTGGGAAAGCTGCCCCGCTGAGCACTCGCTGCTGTATATGAAAGAGATGTATCGTCGCGCGGTACACGCCGCGAACGGCAAGAAAGTCATCATCAGCGAGACCGGCTGGCCCAACGTCGGCACGGCTGAAGGCGGCGCGGTACCCTCTTTCGAGAATGCCATCAAGTATTTCATCAACGCCTACCAGTGGGCCGAAGAAGAAGGCATCGAGATCTTCTACTTCTCGTCATTTGACGAGACCTGGAAAGTCGATGCCGAAGGCGACGTCGGCGCTTACTGGGGCATTTGGGACAAAGACGGTAACTGCAAATATGATTGACAAGCTAAATGCACACCTTGTCAACGGCAGCGGCGAGGTCCTGGAACACGGCAACGCGATTTGCTATTCCGGCTACCGCGAAGGCCAGTGCCCCGGCCTCGTTTACCCGTCCTACGAGGAGGTCCGGGAAGACCTGCTGATACTGGCGAAAAACTGGAAGTACTTGCGGCTCTACGACTGCACGCCGCATGCCTCGACCGTGCTTGGCGTGATTCGCAACGAAGGTCTCGATTTCAAAGTGATGCTGGGCCTCGATATGGCGGCCGAGATGAGCAACCCGCATTGTCCCTGGGGCGCCGATTTCAGTGAGGAAACGCTTGACCGCAATCGGCGTAAAAACGCCATGCAGGTCGACGTGCTGGTTTCTCTGGCGAATCGCTACGGGGATACCGTGTTCTCGGTGTCCGTCGGCAACGAAGCCAGCGTCGAATGGAGCGATCACATGGTGCCGGTCAGTAACCTGGTTGCCTACGTGCAAAGAATCAAAAGCCAGATCAAACAGCCGATAACGTTTTGCGAAAACTACGTGCCCTGGACCTACAAGCTGGAACCGCTCGCCGCAGAACTGGATTTTATTTCAGTGCACACCTATCCCGCCTGGGAATATCGAACGATCGAAGATGCGCTCGAATTTACGAAGCACAACTACCACTCGGTTGCGGATCACTACCCGGGTAAACCGGTTGTAATTACCGAAGCCGGCTGGACAACGGCCTCCAACGGCCGCGGCATCGAGCCCTGGAATGCGTCCGAGGAACTGCAAAAGAGCTATTACAAGCAGCTGCTCGAATGGACCACAGAAGAGAAGATTCTCACCTTTGTATTCGAAGCATTCGACGAGCCCTGGAAGGGCTCTCCGGACGAGCTGGAGCCCGAGAAGCACTGGGGACTGTTTACCGTCGATAGGACGCCGAAACTGGCGATGAAAGAGCTGTACGCGGAACTGGTTGCCTGAACTTCCTGTCAACATGCGGCCCAACTAACTGGTTTGCAAAGGAATCAGTTTGACAGCGTTGTCAAAACGCGCTGTAATCGTGGCCAAGATGAGAATAAGAATAAATCCGCGATAGGGGCGGAAATCGGATGCCCAGGCCCACAATATTCGACGTTGCCAAGGTTGCAGGCGTATCAATAAAGACCGTGTCGCGCGTCGTCAACCGCGAACCGAATGTTCGCACCTCAACCAGAGAACGCGTCGAGGAGGCAATCGCCGTTCTCAAGTACCGGCCTGACCAGTCCGCGCGAAACCTGGCAAGCCATCGCTCACACCTGATCGGTCTCGTCTACGATGATCCCGCGGCATATGACATGCCCAGTGGCGGTTATATCCTCGATATGCAGCAAGGCGCCCTCAAGGGCTGCCGATCGGCCTTCTCCGAGCTGCTGATTCATCCCTGCGACTTTCGCAAGAAAAATGTCGGGATCGAACTCAAGGAGTTGATCGAAGAGACACGACCGGCTGGCATTATCGTTGCCGCACCGCTGTCCAACATGCCGAAGATTGTCCGCGCTATTGACGCTACGGGCACGCCGTGCGTGCGACTGTCTCCCGGCAATGACCTTGGCAAGAAATGTTCCGTGTCGACGAATGATCGTGAAGTCAGTGCCGAAATGACCCGCTATCTCGCGGGATTGGGTCATACGCGCATTGCGTTCATCAAAGGCAATCCAGACCACAAGGCTGTCGCCAACCGTTTTCTCGGCTATCAGGACGGACTGAAAGAAAGTGGCCTGGAATTCTCGGAGAATTTGGTCGCCGAGGGTGACAATTCCTGCGGCTCCGGCGAGGCCTGTGCCGAGAAGTTGCTGAAGCGCAAAAAACCGCCGACCGCAATTTTTGCGGCTAACGACGACATGGCCGCTGGTGCTCTACGCGTCGCAAATCGCATGAAAATCGATGTACCGGGGCAGCTGTCATTGGCGGGCTTCGACGATATCGCGCTTGCGCGGCAGGTAGAACCTGCACTGACCACTATACGACAGCCGCTCGTTCAGATGGCCGAGCGAGCCGCTTTAATGTTGACAAAGAACAACAATGGGGACTCGAACGGAAACGCGCACGACATCATCCCGGCAGTCATGAAAATTCGTGAGTCGACCGGACGCGCGCCCGAATAGGCAGCTCTCAACGAACGTAGCGGATGTTGTCGTGACAGGTGGTTACTGCCAGGTAACCCCACATCGAAGCTGGTATTCTTACTACCTTGTTTGCCACACGCCCAAAGGAAACTCGAAATGAAAAAAATCGTAGTGATTCTGACATTCTTCGCCTTTGTACCGCTATCGCTGGCCGAGGAGCTTGCCGAAGACGGTTTGGATTACGGCGACTACACCTCCGTCACGCTTCAGGTCAAATCCTGGGATGCGTTGGGTGAAGGCAAATATGAAGATGCTGTGAGATACACCGAAAAGTGTACGGAGCTTTACGAAGAAAAAGCGCGAGAAATGCAGGCGTCGTTGAGCGCCAAACCGTCATCCGATGTCGCGCACGACTATTGGGCACTGAACGACGTAGGCACCTGCTATTTCATCAGGGGCGAAGCGTTGATGAAATTGAAAAAAAATGCCGAAGCCATCGCTGCCTTCAAAGTCGTCAGGGACGAGCTCTACTACTCACAGGCCTGGGATCCGAAAGGCTGGTTTTGGTCACCCTCCGATGCGGCTTACCCAAGGATTGAGATGCTAGAAGCCAAGACGAAAAACGACTTCTAAGAAAGCTGATGCATCGCATAACAATCGGTATTGTCATCGCTCTCGTACTCGGTTCTTGTGCGGTTAGCATGACCGGCGATCAAAACACGGCGCCTGGCTCCAAGGTGCAAGTGGTCAAGCAGTCTGATGGCACGTTCACCTTGTTGCGTAATGGTGAGCCTTATTTGGTCAAGGGCGCGGGGACCGGAAGTGGAGACGGGCTCGGAGGTGGCGATCTGAACCTGCT
>JABDOQ010000023.1 GCA_013043165.1 Woeseiaceae bacterium
CGGCGAGCAGCTCCTGCAGAAAGGTTGTTTCTAAAGGCTGCTGGCGGCTCGGCCAGATGCGAAATTTGACTCGGAGTATTTCTTTTCCGGCGTCGAACCTGATGCGCCCTTCGCTGGACGGTGCGATCAGGCTGATTCCGGGAAACTGCTGCTGCGCCATGTTCATCTGGCGCAACGTAATTGCTTCGATCTTATCGCGACGCTCTTCGTCGCCGCGCAGCGTTACGTCAACAATGCAGCGCAGGTAGCCGCGCGGGTAATTGGTGACATTGCTGATTGTCCTGTTCGGTATGAACACGACCGCGCCCATGGCGTCTTCGAGTTCGACGAATCGCATGGTGATCGCCTTGACCATTCCTGTCTGGCCCGATACCTGCACGAGGTCTCCTACATCAATGAGATCGGAGAAGATAAATGTCAGACCCGTTACGACGTCCTGCACTATGCCCTGCGATCCGAAAGCAATTGCAAGGCCAACGACCGATGCGCTTGCGAGGTATGCCTTGAGCGAAACACCGAACTCTCGCAGGATCAGTCCAATCGCAAGGAAATACAGCGTAAAAACCACGGCGCTTGTCGTCAGTGTCGCAATAGAACGCAGTTTCTGATGGCGCCTTACCTGCCGGCTAACAGTCGCGGTGCTGGCCAGCTGCCGGACCAGTATCACACCGACATGTGTGACGACGGCAACCCCCGCGAAGGCGGCGATTCGCCACGGCAATTTCGCGCTGTTGATTGCTGTCAGCAGGTCATCCAATCCGGGACCCTCCCTATGCCAGTGCTACTATTGAGCCCGCGCATTATCGCCATTCCAGGATAACGACAGTGAGCGGCATTTCAGTATACCTCCTGACCCTTGTGCACATCGGGCTTGCGTCGGGGAGTATTTATCATATTTTGCTATACAAAAGGGATACGAGGGCCGCCATGGGATGGATCATGGCGTGTCTGTTTATTCCTTACGGTGGGCCGGTCGCTTACTTCATTTTTGGCATCAACCGGGTAAGGACTCGTGCGCGCGGAATGCGACGACCGATCCTTTCCGTGAAATATGAGGCCGGGAGATCGCGCGCCGCGATTTCTGGTGCAATTGGCAAGGGCCTGGATACCGTTGGGCAACGTATTACCGGGCGAGCGCTTTCGAAGGGTAATGCCGTTGACGTGTATCACAATGGTGAGCAAGCCTATCCGGCCATGCTCGCCTCGATCGAGAGCGCCAAACAACAGGTCTTGCTGGCCACTTACATTCTGAAAACCGATCGGACCGGCCGATCCTTTGCCGATGCACTGGGTGCAGCCGCTGCACGGGGTGTTGAGGTCATGGTGCTGATCGATGGCGTCGGCGAAATGTATTCATCGGAGAAGCCCTCGAAACTTTTGCAGCGCCGCGGCGTTAATGTGGGTCGCTTTCTCCCACCGCGTCTGATTCCGCCGAGTATTTACGTAAACCTCAGGAATCACCGCAAACTGCTGGTCGTGGATAACGCCATCGCTTACGCGGGTGGCATGAACATCAGTGACGACCACACTACCGTGCCTGGTAAACCGCGAAGAGTGACCGATGTCCACTTCAGCCTGCGCGGGCCGGTCGTCGCGGAACTTGCCGCCGTGTTCCATGACGACTGGCTGTTCGCGACCGGGCGTGCGATCAAAGCGGATGAGCGCCAGGTACTATTATCGGACGGTGCTGCCCGATGCCGCGTCGTCCCTGACGGGCCCGACGACCAGCTGGACGCTCTCGCACTAACGATCCAGGGAGTGGTCAGCGGCGCCTCTGATTCGATCGACATTATGACCCCGTACTTCTTGCCCAGCCGTGAGCTGATCGCTTCGCTGCAGGCAGCCGCGCTTCGCGGCATCCGGATTCGTGTCGTACTGCCGGCGAAAAACAACCTCTTCTACGTTCACTGGGCCAACCGCAATCTGCTCGCCGAGCTGCTCGAGTGGGGCATCGAGATTTGCTATCAGCCCGCACCTTTTTGTCATTCAAAGCTGCTTTGCGTCGATGACGAGTACTGCCTGATTGGCTCCGCCAATCTGGATCCAAGAAGCCTGCGGCTCAACTTTGAACTAGGGGTCGAAATTTTTTCTGCGCCACTCAGCGCTGAGCTTCGTGCGCATATTGACGAGGTTGCAGCCAGGAGCAAACCAGTGACTATCGAAGAGCTAATGGCGCGTTCCACACCGGTGCGGCT
>JABDOQ010000026.1 GCA_013043165.1 Woeseiaceae bacterium
GTGCCGAGCTCCAACTCCGCGTCGATTTGGCGAATGATCTTGGTGACGCGGCGTCGATTTCGCTCGTTGTTCGCCAAGCTCGTTTGCTCGCGGCAACGAACCCCTCGATAACGGAAATCGATCATCAGCTTGCCGTTTCGAATCCGGAGAGAGGACATGCCTACTGGAGGTGCAAGCTCGCAGTTGCTGCCTTCGCCATGTCCTGCTCGATCCGCTCCCAGATGAACAGGATCTTCCGGCCGCCAAACGGCCGGAGGTAGTGGATTCCTTCCAGGAGGACAGAGTCCTTGAGCCGTTCGCGGATGGTGCGAACGTCGTACTTAATCCGCTGAGAAAGTTCTTCTGTCGTGAGATAGGTCTGTGCCACAATAACAACCTCGATACGCTACAAAATGATTCGCTTCCGCTACAAAATGACCTGCTTTGTGGTCATTATGCACAAGAATAGAGCGGAAGCAAGTCATTTTGTATTGCTTTGTGGTTATTTTGTAGCGGTAACGAACTATGGTACGGGTGCACCTGTCGCGGCTGATGGGCGAAAAGCGAGTGAAAATCTCCGATCTCGAGCGAGATACGGGCTTGAGTCGAACGACTCTGACGCGCCTTTACCATGAGAAGGCTAGTCGGCTCGATTTCGAGACACTCGAAATCCTATGCAAGTACCTTGATGTTGGGGTTGCCGATCTGTTGGAAGTAACAGACGAAGAACAATAATCTCAATGCTCTGCTGATTGTCAACAACTCGAAAGCAATCGCACGCGCCGCAGAAAAATCCTGCGCTTACATGATTGAGTGACTAGTTGCCGCTGTCGTCAGGCTTTTCACTCTGGCCCTTCTGCATCATGCTGGATACGCATCGTTCAACGTAGACAAGGCGTAGGTCTTCGTCACTCAGCTTAACCAACTCATGTAAGTCTGGCGCTTTACTCATCCACTCAAGGATCTTTTGCCGCGGCGTCACGCGATACGTGCCATACATCCATTCAAACATTTCGATCGGGTCCGTGATGTTCTTGCCGACTTTTTGAACTTGGCCGAAGAACGTCTCGGGGTGCACCCTATACGCGCGAATCTCCGCATCTGAGAGCGGACCTTTGTAGATCGCGGAAGTCCCATCTTCCATGCTGTATACGAGTGTCGCCGCCTGCTCGGATTCGATCACGATGCCGCTCGTTAGCGTACCGATCCTACCGTCGTCCATCTTATGGCGCTCGCCGATGATGAACCGACGCTCTGCCTCGCCGAACGCAAACTCCGGAATCTCTCCATCGAATGTGACGGGAATTGAGTACTCGGTGAAAGCCTTCTGTAGGTCGAGCAATCCTGAGTGCCTCTGCCGCGACTTAAATGCCTCAACCAACGACGGAAACATGACGTTGTGCCCGAAGTCAGGCATCTTGAATCCCACAGCGAGCCACGAGTAAGGGATTTGCTCGTCGTCGAGGCGCAGATGGTACGGCTGGTTCGTTACGATTACGTAGGCAGGCGGCGCTTCCTCGCCGTTGGGCCGGAAGGTTGCACTATCTTCGCGGCCATGTATCGACCTGATGATTTCTTCCGAGTACGCGTCCTGATCCGCCACTTCCGGAATATTCATCTCGATAAATACGATCCGCGGATATTTCGCCGGCTTCTTCAGCGCCTTGTGCAGTTGATTGCCAACATCGAGGTTTGCCTTGCCGGGCTGACGATACTTCGCCTCCACGGTATAACTCTTACCGTCCTTCGTGGCGACGAACTCGACGTGTTTCGTCGTCGCGTCTTCTTCGTTCTCAAGCGTCAGCTCGAATCCCGCGAGAATGAACCAAGCCGCGACGCACGTCTCGTAGTACGCACCGTAGAATTGATCCTTCGTCTTAAGGCGCTTAATCAGGTAGTCCCGTAGTTCGACGTTGTGCTCAAGTAAGTAGAGGTTGTAAGAAAGGCCGTAGTAGGCCCTGGTTAATCCAGTCGCGGAAGTCGATTCGATCTCGCCCGCCGGATTCTTTCGGTGTTCGTGCTGATACGCGCAGAGAGCGTCGTACCACTTAAGCACCTGGTGCCGCTCGTCTAGCGGCTTCTTGATCTCGGCGTTACCCCAATCTTCGCCGAGCGTCCATCGAATGTAGTCGCCAAGCACATCGATGAATGTCTTGTGTCCCCTTGACCAGAGAATTCTGTTGCCGACCGCGGTTATCCGGAATCCCTTGAAGTCCGCACCGATTATCGGTTTTCCCTTACCCTGCTGATGCTTTCGAAGCGTCTCTTGAGCCTCGTGAGCTTTCATCATCGCCTCGAGCGCCTCCGGCGGCGGCCCGAGCGGCTCTGCGGAAGCGCGCCCGTGGCACCGCTTGAACTTCTTGCCGCTCCCGCATGGGCAAGGGTCGTTCCGACCTGTCTTCCGCTTACCGCGTTTCGTCATGAGTGTATGCTACATCGATGCTGATCGACGTGGAGAAGGAGCTGGACAGATGCGTGGCCGGCATCGGCGGACAGCTTGTCCGCGAAATAATCGGCAGCTCGCCCAACTTCAGCAATGCCGACTATTTGTTTGCGGAGCACGATACGGTGGCAGAGCTGAAGATCCTCTCCGTCGATCAAATGCGGAAGCCGAATATTCGAGACAAGATGTCTGAGATTTATCGCGAGGCCATGGACAGGGGCAAGTCCGACGTCATCGTTTACGGCGAAGCAAAAGTGAGCTCCGATCACTTGTCGGCGGAGTACGCGCGTAAGATCGGAGAGGTTTACCGCGCCCCTGTTCAAGGCGTCGTCAAGAAAGCCAACAAACAGATCCGACAGACAAAAGAGAAACTCGGGCTGCCCAGACACAGCGGCTTGCTGATCCTCGTGAATGACAACCATATTGCATTAGAGCCGCAGCACGTCGATTGGATGATGCGGGAGACACTCAAGAACCGGAACTACTCATCCATTGGCTCGGTTCTGTACTTCACAGCGAACTTGAAGGCTAGGCACCCGGACCTCGACACCGATCTTCTGGTGTGGATCGAGAGCCACCGGCCAGACATGAATCCGTGCGACGAGGTTCTCTTAAAGAGCCTGCGAAGCGCCTGGGTTCGCAGAATTAGCGAAATCACCGGCGACCCCGTCCCTGCATATCGACTCAAAGCCGAAGCACTGTCTGAACTTGAGCACGATATCTGATCGGTGAACTGCTAGGTGTATCTTTGTGTCGTCGATCGCGGCAGAAACCCCCGCTTTAGGAGACTAGTGTCCTCGGTCAATGATTACCATTTACTGAGAATCGCTTATTTGGTAGACAACTCGAAGTTACGAATTCTCGACTTTAGTTTCTTGGCATCCGCTTCATGGAATTTTCCGAGATAACTTATCTTTCCTTTGGCACTTTGGAGTTCTCGGTGTAACTTATCGCCAAATAACTCAGGATTGGTTACGACGTTATGCACCTTCGCGCGTACGGCTTTGCGGTACTTCTGACTGAGCGTCATACCCCTAACAGATACATTTATCTTGTTGACCGACTGCTGCCGTTTTGGCGAGTCCACACGAGTCTTTGATCGGTTAATATTAGTACCCTTGCGGTTAAGCATCCGATTCAACGTTCGAATCGCATCTGTGATTTCGCTCTTCTTGAGACTGCGGTTGGTCGATAACGTTATATCGTCAGTCAACCGAGAATACTGAAACCCTTGACTTTGCAGGTACTCGACTACGTCATGCTCGGTGTCGTAGAAGACCAGTTGAGCAAGGTATGAGCTTGGCCCCCACCCCTGCGGCATCTCGTTCTTGTACGTCGACAACTTCGTGAGCACCTCGGCAACATCGTGAGCAAAAGGATAAAAGCCTTGCCAGATCCCATGGACGACAACCGGATCGACACTCGGAAAGTACCCCTTGATATCAGCTGAGATAATCAGCCTTTGTCCAGCATGAAGTTCCGCGTTGGCGATATGGTTTCTAACGCCTTGCTCCAGCGTCTTTGGCAAACTGCCGTATAGGTAATCGGGGTAGAAAGTCTTCCGGAGTATCTTGAATTTCACGCGAGTGTGAACGTCTTTGAGTTGTTGAGTGGCGCTGTTCGTCTTTCTTATGCTGCCATCTGGTTTGACGAGGTCAGGTCCTTGGCGCCAATGGCTGGCCGAGTTCTGCGCGATTTCTATTAGGTGCTCGGTCGGTAGACCGAGGTGCTTCGCCAACGAGTCGACGCTCGCTATCGGTCCACAGTTATGGCAAAGCCGGGAATCTCTCGTCATCTTCAAAAAGGTCCTTCACTACCAACATCATCTGTTCAGCGATTGCCGCTTGCGTTCCATGATGTCCATTGATGTCCGAGCTGATAAAAATCAGAATGCTCGGTGGCAAATCGAATGCCTTCGCTATCTTTGCCAGATTCGAGAGGCTGGGGTCTCTCTTGTTTCTTTCAATCAGCGACAAGTACGACAGTGACAAATCTGTTTGCTCTGCCAGTTCTTTCAGTGTCAGCTCTCTATGAGAGCGTAGCTGCCGGATCGTGCTTCCGATATTAATTTCCATATCGTTCCCTTTCCGCAACTCAAATAGGAGTATTGGGGCTCGCTGTGTTAATCAAGGTCGCGCATCACGGAGAGGAGCCAAGGCAACTTCTCGACAATCTTTCCAATCAACTCGTAGACGGCTGCCCGCCTCAAGTGACCTTCGGATTCGATCAGTTTGTCTATTGTCGCTATCGCGTGAATTACTTCCTCTTTCGCACTGGCATTCGCTTCATCGTGCATCAAATCAAGACAGACACAGAGCCTGTCCCGAACCTTTATTAACGTATCTTTGTTTACATACGACATTGGTTATACCTCTTTCAAGACGGTACGAGGATTCGCACCTGGTCCCAATGCGCGACTGAACCGCCTGAAAAGAAGCGATGCCACGAGCCCATACCCCGGACGGAAACAGCGGTTGAAACTGGTCCCACCGGCGCGTCGCGCGCCGCGCTGCGCTGGTGGAGGTTGCTGCTTGCCGATACCACAGACGCTCAAATAGCGCCGACACGCCGAAGCGAGCCATGAATCTGGGTTCAGTCAATTCGATACGTTGTAAAAGAGCACCCGCACGAAACGCGCGGTCTGGAGAATACTACCTGATTTTTACTCAGAGTCAAATTTCGGCTCTCTGTAGAATATGGCAATTCACCCGAATTTTTGAAATAGCCCGTCAAGTAACTAAGCTACGCCCCACACTCTCTTGCACCGTAAGATGATGTAAAATAAAAAGAAAACAGAAAAAACGAATTACTAACAGCAATTTAAACTAACAACCAATATCAAATAAAACTAATTTTCCTTGACACAATAAACTAATAATGCGACAACAAAATAAACTAGTTACATGTAGACCAGAGGAAAAACGCGATGGCAAGGCCACAAGACACACTGGCAGACGGTTTGCGGGCAGTGAAAAGCCTGCAGGATGCCGGCCGCGTGGCCATTCGATCGCAGGACCTCAAACGCGATCAGCGAGAGGCGCTGCTGCGCGGTGGTTACATTCAGAGGGTCATCAAAGGATGGTATGTCCCGGCTCGGCCAGATGAACAACCTGGGGAAAGCACCGCCTGGTATGCCTCGTTCTGGGACTTTTGCGCGTCCTATCTCGACTACCGATTCGGAGAGGAATGGACGCTTTCTCCGGAGCAGTCGGCTTTGTTGTACGGAGGTAGTACATCCGTGCCTCAGCAATTGCTCGTGCGCTCCCCCAAGGCATCAAACAACACTACGGAACTGGTGCACGGAACATCGATACTCGAAGTAAAGGGAGAGCTTCCGGCTACGAATGAACGAGAAGTTGTCGATGGACTGCGCCAGTACACCTTGGCAGGCGCCCTGATCAGTAGTGGACCAAGAGTCTATCGGCAAAACCCAATCGACATGCGCGCGGCACTCGGTCTGCTACAAGACGCTTCGCAAGTCTTGCCGGTTCTGTTGGAAGGTGGCCACACAACCGCCGCTGGCCGACTGGCAGGCGCGGTACGTAGCATTGGCCGAGACCGGATCGCGGACAATATCCTCAAAGCGATGCGTGCAGCAGGATATACAGTAAATGAATCGAACCCATTCGAAGACGATGTATCGATTGAATTGCCGCGCCGTGAGCACTCTCCATACGTAAACCGCATGCACGGGTTTTGGCAAAGCATGCGGACGGAAATTATCGAAATATTTTCAGGGCCTCCAGGAATTACCGAAGATGCAGCGACCTACCTGAAGACGGTGGAAGATGCTTATACGACCGATGCTTACCATTCCTTGTCGATTGAGGGGTACCGCGTTACGGAAGAGCTAATAGAGCGGGTCCGCAGCGGGTCTTGGAACCCGGATCAGGTAAAGGCTGACTTGCAGCAACGCGATGCAATGGCTGCAAGAGGATACTGGCTGGCCTTTCAGGAGGTAAAGGAGAGTGTGGCACGCGTGCTAGCGGGAGATAACCCGGGTGATGTTGCGGACTCTGATCATTCCGGCTGGTTCGTTGCGCTTTTTACGCCGAGCGTGGAAGCCGGCATTCTCGAACGCGCAGACCTCGCCGGATACAGGAACGACCAAGTCTATATTCGAAACTCAATGCATACCCCGCCGAAGAGAGAGGAGGTCCTCGATTGCATGGCGGCGCTGTTCGATCTGCTTCGCGAGGAAGAGCACGCTGCAGTCCGGACCGTCATGGGGCACTGGCTCTTTGGCTACATTCATCCTTACATGGATGGAAACGGTCGCATTGGACGATTCCTGATGAACGTGATGCTTGCGTCGGGCGGCTATCCGTGGACAGTCATTACCATCGACCGTCGCGACGAATACATGGCCGCATTGGAAGAGGCAAGTGTAAAGAACAACATCAAGCCGCTCGCTGAATTCTTGGCGTCTCTCTTGCCTTGATAAAAGGGGAGAAAACGCCTGAGTTACGCGAGCGCACACGTTCTAATTTACAACCTGTAGCCCAAATCTATTTTGGGCACCGCTTGGGCACCAGATGGGCACCGCCGCTATTCGCTTGATAGCGAAAGCCACGTAACCATTTGAAAAAATTGGCGCGCCCGACAGGATTCGAACCTGTGACCCCTGCCTTCGGAGGGCAGTACTCTATCCAGCTGAGCTACGGGCGCCTTGTCCGCGGGTCAGGAATTTTAACTCACAACCATGGTTTTTGGTCGTCTTTTCGCCTGGCGATTTAATATCGATTGCGTGATGGGCGTTTGGCTTGGCGCCTCGGCTACAATATCCCTATGCCTGTCATCGAGACAATTTACGCAAACCTGACCAACGAAGAAGACGCGCGACTGTGCATCGACATTGATGAGTCAGCCTGCCGCGAATCACCGCAGAGTTTCTTCCTGATACTTTCAAGCTACTTCCTGACTAAGCTCGGCGACGCGATCGCCAGCCCGAAGACAACGCTGGCCTGGCTCGTCACGGCTGTCGGAGCGCCAGCTTTCGTGCTCGGCTTTCTCGTTCCCATTCGCGAGTCCGGCTCGATGATTCCTCAGCTGTTTATCGGCAGCGCAATCCGCCAGCTGCCGGTGCGAAAATGGGTATGGGTTTTCGGCAGTGCCGCACAGGGTCTTTGTGTTATTGGCATTGCCCTGGTTGCCCTGTTTCTCGAGGGACAGGCGGCGGGCTGGACAGTGCTTGCGCTGATAACCCTGTTCAGTCTTGCACGCGGATTTTGCTCGGTCGCCGCGAAGGACGTGTTGGGCAAAACGATTCCGAAAGGCAAGCGCGGTCAGCTCAACGGTTGGTCCGCAAGCGGCGCAGGGCTCTTGAGCGTCGTCCTGGGGCTGTTGCTCATGTTCCCGGCCGCGAATACGGCAGGGGCACGCGTGATCGGCGCGTTGCTGTTCGGCGCGGGCCTGCTGTGGGCTATCGCCGCAGTGGTTTACTCCCGGGTACCCGAGCTTGCCGGAGAAACAGCCGGCGGTCGGAATGCGCTCGAGGCACTTGGCAAGCTGAACATGCTGGTTAACGACGGTCCGTTCCGTCGCTTTGTCATCACTCGGGCGCTGTTGATGTGTTCCGCGTTGAGCGCACCTTTTTACGTGGCCCTCGCACAATCGAACCAGGGGTCAATCATCGCCGTGCTCGGCGCGTTCGTGGTAGCAGCGGGTCTCGCATCGCTCATCAGCGCGCCGCTCTGGGGGCGCTTTGCCGACCGGTCCAGCAAGCACGTCATGATAATCGCGGCGTTGATCACTGCGACGATTGGCATCGCCACATTCCTCGCCGATCGTTTAGTGCCCGGGCTGACCGGCAGCGCCTGGTTTCTGCCGCTGGCGTATTTCGTGTTGAGCGTCGCACACAGTGGCGTTCGCGTTGGTCGCAAGACCTATATTGTCAATCTTGGCAGCGGCAATCAGCGTACCGATTATGTGGCGATCAGCAACTCGGTGATTGGCGTCCTGTTGCTCATGGTAGGGTCCGTAGGCGCCCTGGCGCCGCTGATATCGAACGCCGGTGTGATCGGGCTGCTCGCCCTGATGGGCCTGGTCGGCGCCTTGCTCGGCACAACGTTGCCCGATACGAATCGCGGCTGATTCATCGGCCGGCGGAAGGCAGCCTTCTATCCAGCTGAGCTGCGGGCACCCTGTTTGACGAAAAACGGCCTGTCAGTTGCACTCTGAGTCGCCCGAAGAATGCCGGCGACATTCCCTTAAGGAGGCTGTTTCTGATCTGGCAGGGTAATATTGTCGCTACGTGCGGCCTCAGAGTATCCCAAGAGGGTTGGTAGCAAACAATGTTCGACGCAGCAGAACTAGGTCAGCGTGTCACCAAGTCTGATTTCAAAAAACGCGAGCTCGACCTGCGGGCACGGCTCCTGGTCCTGCAATACCGCACGCTCGAGTTTGCCCGTTTCCCGGTCATCATCGACTTCGCTGGCGTTGATGGCGCCGGCAAAGGTTCGACCATCAACATGTTGAACAAATGGATGGACCCGCGCTGGGTGCGGTCCATAGGCTATCACGCACCGACCCAGGAGGAGCGCGCTCGGCCACGATTCTGGCGCTACTGGCGTGACCTGCCGCAAAAAGGCCGTATCGGACTTTATCTGAGCGGCAGGTATTCGCGTCCTCTCTTGGGCAGGGTCTATGGCGGCAGCGACGAACTCGAATTCGACCAGCGGCTTGCTGAGATCATTCGCTTCGAGAATGCGCTCGTGGACGACGGCGCATTGATTCTCAAGTTCTGGATGCATCTGAGCCAGGAGCATCAAAAAGCGCGACTCGACGAGCTGTCGGCGGACCCGCTGCAAAGTTACCAGGTGTCCGACGGTGACTGGAGAAACCATAAAAACTATGAAGGATTCATCGCGGCGGCGGAACAGATTATCACGCGCACGAACCGTGGCGGCGCGCCGTGGAACATCGTCGAAGGCGTAGATCCCAACTACCGACATCTCCGGGTTGGCGAGATCATTGCGGCGGAACTTTCGCGTCACCTCGACGCGCAGGAAAGAAAGGCGGCGCTGGCCGGCAGCGCGGAATCGCCGCGGGTTGCTGAGCCACCGGCAGCAGACCCGACAACCGTCTTCGATAGCCTGGACCTGTCGCAGACTGTTGCGAGACGCGACTACAAGAAGAAAGTTCGTGAGTATCAGGCGCAGCTTGGAGACCTCGGGCGCAAGGCATTCGACAAGGGCGTGTCAACCGTGCTCGTTTTCGAAGGACCGGATGCGAGTGGCAAGGGCGGCGCAATCAGACGCACAATCTGGAGTCTTGATGCGCGCACCTCCCGCGTGCATCAGTTCGCTGCGCCGACTGACGAAGAACGGGCGCACCATTACTTGTGGCGATTCTGGCGCAAAATGCCGGCCGCGGGTTTTGTTTCCGTGTTCGACCGCAGCTGGTATGGGCGCGTCCTGGTCGAGCGTGCCGAGGGATTCGCCTCTGAAGACGAATGGCGACGCGCCTATAACGAAATCAACGACTTCGAGAATCAGATCGTTGACCGAGGCATTCTGTTACTCAAATTCTGGCTGCATATCAGCGAAGAGGAACAGCTCAAACGTTTCAAGAAACGCGAGAAATCGCCGTACAAGCACTGGAAACTTACGGACGAGGACTGGCGGAACCGGGAGCAATGGGACGCGTACGAGTTATACGGACACGACGTTGTGCAGTATACGAGTACACAAAAAGCGCCGTGGATACTCGTCGAAGGCAACAACAAGCTGCACGCTCGCCTCAAGGTAATAAAGACCGTAATGGATCACCTTGGCGAGCGGGTTGGCGGTGCCTGACCGGCCGGCGGACCTTTCAAAGGCCGTTTACGCACTTGAAATGGACGCCTCGCGCGCGTACCTGCGTGCTGCTCACCGCGCTTCAGACCTGGAACTATGGTTTTTACCTTGCCGCAGGCACCGATCACACGATCATCGCTGTCGCGCTAGTCTGCGTCGGAGGCATTCGATTTGAGTCGTTTGCCGAAACGCAAAGTCAAGAATGTCAGTACAGACAACAATGTCGCGATTTCATAGCGATCGCTGGCAACCGCGATGCCAATCAGCCCGGTTGTCCAGATGCTGGCCGCGGTTGCTGTGCCCGTGACGGTCGCTTTGCTTTTCAAAATAGCGCCGCCGCCGATAAAACCGATGCCAGTGATGATTCCCTGAAGTACGCGCGCCTCGGCATCCGTCGATCCCAGGATCGAAAATCCGACGAGCGTATAACCGCAGGCCGCCATTGCAACCAACGGGAATGTCCGCAGTCCCGCACTGCGGCTTGCCGCTTCACGATCCAATGCAACGGGCAGGGCCAGGACGTAAGCAATCCCGAGGTGTATCAGGTTGAACCAGACCTGGCTCCATTCGACGTCTATTGCAGACATGGGCATCCTTCATTCATCGGAATCAACGCTGAGCACGAAGTCTACAGGCTCGTGCAAATGGCGTAAGCGATCATTTCAGCCTGTGGTCGCTGTGGATGTGAATGCAAGCCATTGCTTCATGAAACGCTTGCCTTTTTTCGTCAGGAACAGACGCTTCACGCGGAGGTTCAGCGGGTCAACTCTCAGCTCCAGCAATCCCGGCCCCGGCAGCTTTTTGGTCGTCAGCCGCGACAGATCGGCCAGGTTTCGGGACAGGGCCGTGATCGATGTCAGCTCGAGGTGATTGAGTAACTCTCGCTGGCTCAGGCCCTCGTGAAAATAGACGGCGATGAGAATCAACAGTCGCTGCGCCGTAATATCCGGGCTTAGCTTTGATCGCGCAAACCGCAGCGCGCGGTCGAGCGCGCGCAATGTTCGGATCGGTTTTTGTGCGGCCATATTCTCCATCCGCTCGGGTGACCTGTTTGAAACTTCCTAAACAGACAGTTTCACCGCAACGTGCGGGTCAGGCTGCTCGGCCCGCTGCCTCGGATTCGAGGTTCGCAGCCGCGAAGTCCCAGTTCACGAGCTTGTCGAGGAATGCGTCCACGAAACCGGCTCGTTCGTTCTGGTAGTCCAGGTAGTAGGCGTGTTCCCATACGTCCAGGGTGAGAAGCGGAACAAGGTCCGTACCTACGGGCGAGTCGGCATTGCTCGACGTTGTGATGCGGATTTTGCCCCGGTCCAGCACCAGCCATACCCAGCCGCTGCCGAAAAGCCCGGTCGCCGCGGACCGGAACTCGTTCTCGAAGTCGCCAAAGTTCTTAAAACTGACTTCAACGAGATTCTTGATCCGGCCATTCGGCTTGCCCCCGTTGGGAGACAGGCTTTTCCAGAAGAAGTTGTGGTTCCAGACCTGCGCCGCGTTGTTGAGTATGTCGATCTGCGCTTCTTTTCGCGCTCTCACGATCATCTCTTCCAGCGACAGACCTTCATAATCCGTTCCTTTCACAAGTTTCTCGAGTTTCTTGGCGTAACCCTTGTGGTGACGGTCGTAGTGGTATGAAATCGTGTTGCTCGACATGTACGGCTCCAGCGCGCTCTTGTCGAACGGAAGTTTGTTTACAGTTTTTGACATTGGCATCCTCCATGAATCGTTTCAGTTAGCTACTTTCGCCCGTCCGGCGATTTCCAACTCACGCTATCACAATTATTGCGGTAACGCAACTGTTGCGACACGATTGTATCGTCATAGGGCTTGTGCAATTTTGTTCCTGGCACGATCCGGGGCTGACCGGATCAGTGATACTGACCCTTTTCAACGACGTGCCTGCCGCGCTAAGCTCCGCCCATGACCTACTGCCTTGCCGCCTGCGTTGATGACGGGCTCGTTTTTGTTTCTGATTCCCGCACCAACGCCGGCATCGATCAGCTCGGCATCCATAGCAAAATGCACGCTTTTACCGACCTCGACGGCCGGTTCTTCACGCTGCTAAGCGCCGGCAATCTCGCAACCACCCAGGCCGTCGTGGCCCGTCTGCGCCGGGATATACGAGAAAATGCCGAAACCAGTCTTGCAAGCGTCGAACGCATTCGCGAAGCGGCCGACTATGTCGGCACGATCAATCGCCGGGCCGTGGAAAAATACGGCACTGACGATACGGAAGAAGGCTTTGTGCCAAGTGCCGATTTCATATTCGGCGGTCAAATCGGCGACAGCCAGCATGCACTATTCCTTATTTATGCACAGGGCAACCACATTTCATCGACAAACCTCGTTCCGTTCCTGCAAATTGGCGAGCAAAAATACGGCCGGCCGATTCTCGACCGTATTGTGCAAATGCGCTCGAGCCTCGAGACCGTGGCGCTTTGCGGGCTGGTGTCGATGGATTCGACCATGCGCAGCAATGCGAGCGTCGGGCCGCCGATCGAACTGATGTTGTATCGCGCGTCGTTGTCCGCGCCTCCCATGCACGTTGTTTACGGCGAAGACCATCCGTATCTCAGAACGATCCGCGAATCGTGGGCCGTCAACCTGCGCCGCGCATTCGACGAACTGCCGCCGCTATCGTTGCCCGAAGCCAGCGTCCGGCTGGTCGACTCCTAATCCGAATGCTGCGCGATCGCGCGGTGCACGAATTCAATTTTCTTTGCCACCGCGTCGGTCAGCACGAATGGATAGGCGTCAGGCAGCCCGAGCGAGCGCATGATCTCGTTCAAAGTGAGCACCAGCTCGATGAACTTGTCGTACCAGTTGCCGTCGCGATCCTTGTTCAGCATCCCGGCGTCCGCGGCCACTTCAAGCACCGAGCGAATGTGCAGGTAATGCGCCCAGCACTCTGCCCAGTCCTCGGCCGGGTGTGCGCTTGCGTAGGCGGATATGTAGCATCGGTTCCAGTCGGCTGCGGGGCCATACTGATAATAATAAGCCAGGGCCGACTCATAGTTTGCGGTCTCGTCACCGAACAGCGCGCGAGCCTCGTCGCGATTGCCCGCATCGACGACTTCCTCGAAATAATAATGGCCGGACTCATGGCGCAGGTGGCCGACCAGCGTGCGCCATGGCTCGTTCATTATCTGCCGCATCTGTTCACGAAACACTTCGTCGGCCTCGGCCGCATTGACCGTGATGACGCCGGCCGCATGCCCGGTTGTCACGTGCTGATCGCTAACGTCGGCATTTGTCCGTCGGTCTTCCTTGAATTCAAACTTCAGCTTCGAATCGTCGACAGGCAGGCCAATTCCAAGCAGGTCGTAAATCAGGCGTCTTTTCGCAGCCTCGAGCTTTCGCCAGCGCCCATGGTTCTCGGGCTTGCTTAGCGTCGGAATAATCTTGCTCATTGCGCATGACAGGCAGAGGCCGCGGGCGTTTCCCGGTTTAGCCAGCCAGTTGCAGCGCACGGCGCCAGCACGATTGCTGCAGAACGCAAGCCCGGCTCCCGCGGTTTCTTCCGACTTCATGTCGAGTGACTCGCTGTCAAAAGCGAGCTGGCGGCTGCAGTTCACGCAGCTGAGGTTGTTGAAATAGACCGGCTGACCGCAGCGGCACTTCATTCGCTTCATATTTCTTCCTGAGTGATCATGCAGCGGGCAGGAACCAGGTTTCAACGACCGCAATATGGGCTGCGGCCAGCCGCTGCTGCAGCGTGTCCATGTGTTCGCTGACCGCGGCACCGTCCAGGTCATCGGGTAGCGGCGACGGCAGCGAATGCTCGACACGATCCAGCGTGTGGATCAGGTGCTCGCTTTGCGGCAATGCCGTCGCGGTCTGTTTCGCCTGTTCGACGCAGGCGCGCACGGCCCGCGGGAACTGGCTGTCATTGAGCAGGAAGTCGATCACGGCCAGTCCTTCTACCTCGGGCTGGCAATACTGCCGGTACATCTGAAAGCCACTGACCGACTTGAGCACGTTGGTCCAAAGGGTCGAGCCATAGCGCAGCACCAGGCGTTCGTTTTGCTGCAGGTAGGCCGCTGCGACATCGATGATGCGGCTGGTCATGTCGGCACGCTCAATGCTCTGGCCGAGGGTCAGAAAGTGAAACGGGCTGTTATGGCTCATCGTGCCGCTCAGAATGCCGTTGATTTGCTGGCAGCGGCCGATGCAGTCGGACAGCAGGTCGAATCGATCTTCTCCGTCGGTGGCGAACGCCAGCCGGCGGCGCGCATATTGGTAGAGCTCGTTGACGTTTTCCCAGCTCTCCTGTGGCAGCAGGTCGCGTGAATTACGGATGTTGTCACGCGCCATCCTGATCGAATACAACAAGGAGTTACTTGCATTGGCATCGGCCAGCAGGAAGTCGAGAATGGCACGTTCACCGTTGTGCGCGTCGCTTGCATCGAACACGCCGGCCGCACCGAAAATCTCGACCAGCTCGTGCCAGCCAACGCCTACTTCGGACGGCAGGTCCAGCAGCAGCTGCGAATATTGCTGCACGATGCGCGCCGTATTTTCGCCGCGCTCGAGATGGCGGCCTGCCCAGTACACTCTTTCGGCCGAACGCGACAGCATCAGTCGTGGTCCTCGACGATCCAGGTATCCTTGCTGCCACCGCCCTGTGAAGAATTCACGACCAGTGAGCCTTTCACCATCGCGACCCGCGTGAGTCCGCCGGCTGTGACCGAAATCTTTGCGCCCTGCAGAATGAAAGGCCGCAGGTCCAGGTGTCGCGGCTCCAGCGTGTCGTCGCACAGCGTTGGCGCAGTCGATAGCGACAGGGTCGGCTGCGCGATGTAGTTACGCGGATCTGCTTTCAGCAGCTCGCGGAACTTTTCGTGTTCGGCCTTCGATGCGTGCGGCCCGACGAGCATGCCGTAGCCGCCCGACTCGTTGGCCGGTTTAACGACAAGGTCGGCGATGTTGTTCAGTACATGATCCAGGTGTTTGCTGTCGGAACATCGCCAGGTCGGGACATTTGGAATGATCTCGTCCTCACCCATGTAGTAGCGGATGATGTCGGGTACGTACGAGTAAATGACCTTGTCGTCAGCGACGCCGGAGCCTGGCGCATTCGCGAGCGCGACGTTACCGGCTCGCCAGGCACGCATTATTCCCGGTACGCCGAGCATCGAATCCGGCCTGAATGCCTCGGGATCGATGAACGTATCGTCGATCCTGCGATAAATGGTGTCGACTCGCTTCAGCCCGTCGATGGTGCGCATGTATACGCAATCGTCATCGTCGACGACGAGGTCGCTGCCCTCGACAAGCTCCACGCCCATAGTACGTGCGAGATAGCTGTGCTCGAAATACGCCGAGTTGTAAATGCCCGGCGTCAACACGACGATTTCGGGTTTACCGCCGATGTCTGATGGCGCTATAGAACGCAGCATCGAACTCAGCGCCGAAGGATATTCACTGACCGGGCGAATTCGATGATTGCGAAAAATCGATGGGAACACACGCTTTATGACATTGCGATTCTCGAGCATGTAGGAGACGCCCGATGGCACGCGCAAATTGTCCTCGAGCACGTAGATCGTACCGTCGCCATCACGCACGAGGTCGGAACCGCAGATGTGTGCCCACACGCCGTGCCGGGGTTTTGCACCGCGGCATGGTGCCAGGTAATTTTTCGAGCTGTCGATGAGTTCGGCCGGGACAATCTTGTCCTTGAGGATGCGGCGGTCGTTATACAGGTCGTCGATAAACAGGTTGAGGGCTATTAGCCGTTGCTTGAGGCCCTCTTCCACACGGTCCCATTCGGAGCCTGGCAACGCACGCGGAATGATATCGAGTGGCCATGCCCGATCGATATTGTCGCCCTCGGAGTAAATTGTGAAGCTGATGCCCATATCGACGATCGTGCTGTCGACAGCCCGCTGCCGCTCGAGAAGCTCGTCCGGCTGCATCGCGCTGAAATACTCGGCCAACAGCCTGGCGTGCGGACGCGCATTGCCATTCGCAGCTATAAGCTCATCGTGAAAACCATCAGCAGAGTAGCTTTTGGAACCGAATTTCATACCGAATACTCTAACAGTATTCGGAAAAGCGGTGGCCGCCTAATCGCGGTCAACGAGTTTCTGCAAGAACGCTGTATCCTTGTCGACGACTTCCTTGTCTATCGTTTTGAAGGGCTCGAATTTGCACGTTGTCGTCACGGCATCGCGCAACATGCCGAGGAATCGGGGCGCAGCAACCAGCGCATAACCCCGACAGCTGCCGTCATGTGTGACTCTGCCAATACGCTCGGCAATTTGTTTGGCGAAGGTCATCGCAACGTGCTTCTTCGGGTCCGTTTTCTCCTTTGCCATCGTGTGACGGCCGGCACCGAAACTATCGTAGCTGCGACCGCCGCGATCTGCGAGCAGCTCGCCCGCTTTCTTGCGGCCAGCGGCATTATCGAGTGACAGCAGCTTCTGCAGCGGACCTCGCCTGGTTTTGCGCGTATAAATTATCGCGTGAGACTCGTCCGCGACGACAATCCAGTAGGTCTTTTCGGCACGGAGATTTGCATTTGCCATGGTCGCCCCTCCGGGCTGGTTGCCAGGCCCCACTATGAACCCGAACCCCGGTGATACGCAATGCAAAATGTACTTTGCCCGCCTATAGTTCGACCATCAGCTTGCCCGTATTACCCCCAGTAAACAGGAGATTAATGCCCTCGATAGCACTTTCCAGCCCACTCAGCGTGTGGGCGCGATACTTGAGCTTTCCGGCCTTGTAATAGCCCAGCAGTTTTACGGACATCGCCGGCACCGCATCCCAATGATCGGGCATGGCAAATCCGGTCATTGTCAGGCGGCGCCGGATCATGTTCATCCAGTTGGGGCCCGCCGACGGTTTGTCGGTATTGTAATCAGCGATCATGCCGCAGACTACGATTCGGCCGTGAACGTTCATTCGATAAAACGTGATGTGTTGCACGGCACCGCCGGTATTTTCAAAATAAATGTCAACGCCGTCCGGCGTCGCGTCCTTGAGCTCGCGTGCCAGATCATCGGATTTATAGTTGATGGCCTTGTCAAAACCGAGTTCATCTTCAAGCCAGCGACACTTGTCATCGGTGCCGGCCGTCCCTATCACTCGCAGTCCTTCCGCTTTGGCGATCTGCCCCACCATCGAGCCAACTGAACCGGCCGCGCCGGAAACCACGAGCGTTTCGCCGGCCTTGGGCTTCGCGATCTCCATGAGCCCCTGGTAAGCCGTCAGTCCGGGCAGTGACAGTACGCAGAGCACCGCCTCGGCCGATATCTCCGGCGGTAGTTTGTTCAGACCCTGGCCCTTGCTGACGGCGTACTCGGTCCAGCCGATCATGCCCTGTACTCTGTCGCCAACCGAGAATTCCCTGTTCCTTGACTCGATCACCTCGGCCACGCCGCTCGAGCGCATCACCTCGCCCAACTCGACCGGTGGGATATAGCTGTTCCGGTCTTCGGTCATCCAGCCTTTCATCGCGGGATCCAGCGACATGTGCGTCTGTTTAAGCAGGATCTCGCCATCTTTGATTTTCGGAGTCTCAAGTGTCACCGTCTCAAAGAGATCCGGCGTGATGTTTATTTTCGGTCGCTTGACGAGTTTTATGGCTTTGTACTGCATGATGATTTGATATCCCGGCTGATTAGGTGGCTAACCGATAGTACAGGGAATTGTCGGTTGAAACTTTCCGGTCAGACTATGATCATAGAATTCTGGCAGGCACGCACTCTCGAAGGCCAAAAATGATCAAACGATTAATCGATCAGGTCGTTAATGCGATCGCGACACCTCAAACCGCCGAGTCAGGCGCCGAAGAGCGTGATGCCGCGGTGCGCCTGGCCACGGCCGTTCTGATGATCGACGTCGCTCGCGCAGATCATGTATTTGACGAAAGCGAGTTCGACCGCATCCTTGAACTGGTACGTGCACACTTCAGGCTCGAGCCTGAAGATGCCGCGCAGCTGGTTATTGCAGCCAACGAGCGGTCTGATGAGGCGGTGTCGGCGTATGAATTCACTCAGCTCCTGCACGAACACCTTAATGAGGACGAGAAAGCACGTATCGTTTCCTTACTCTGGCAGATTGCCTATGCCGATGGGCAGCTCGACAAGTATGAGGACGCTTTCGTGCTCAAGATCAGCGACCTGCTGTACGTCAGTCGCGGACGGGTAATGCGCCTGAAGCACGATGCCAAACAGAGCGCCTGACGACCGCGCTGCGCTCAGTGAACAATCTCGTCGTCGAGGCCCGTCATTTCCCAGCGGCCAAGCGATATTGGAATGCTGTCAATGGCATTGAGCCGATCGAAAAACGTCTTTAACTGAAAATCTTCGCCCCGTTGTTCAAGCTGCTTCGCATAGTCGGCCAGCGTATTTTCCAGCAGGTACTTGCCCGTGACGTAGCTGGTGCCGTATCCGGGCTGTCGTAAATACAGATGCTGTTCAAAAATGAGCAGCTCCTTCTCGGTTTTCATCCAACCCCGTGGCGTCCAGTTCATGTGCACGGTGCCGGCTTCTGCCATCGTCATTTCATTCGCGTGTGCGTACAGCGAACCCAGTCCGCGAGCTGCGCGCTGTGCCAGCATTATCCACACGAGCTCGCGTGAACGAGGGCTGTCGTCGTAAAGTCCCGCGTGCATGAACATTTCTTCGACACCGGTCGCCGTACCTTCATTGCGGCTGTCAAAAATATTGTAAAGCAGTGCACCCTGCCGTATCGGGCTCTCATGCGGATCGTGATCCATGCGCGCCAGCTCAAACCAATGGTAGAAGTGCGTAAACAGCGGAGCTGGATCATAGTGCGCGGCGATCCAGAAGAAATTCCGTGTTTTCTCCGGCACGAATGAACCAGCTTGCTCGCGAAGCGCCGGTTCCATGTAATCGGTGATCGTAATGATGTTTTTGTCTTTTAGAAACTTCATGATGCGCTCAATCGCATCGTTTGCCATGCTGTCATACTCGTCGGGTGTGCTCGCAGAAACCATTGGTGGCAGGTCGCGATTTCGTTGTTCCTCGAGTTTCAACGACGACCAGGCACGGGCCAGCTCACGTTTCAATAATCGGACCTCGTCTTGCCAGCTCAGCGGCACGAGGTGAACGTTTTGCTGGTACCACGTGTAATTGTCCTTGCCGATTCCGGACGGCCCCGTTTTCGACTCGGCCTCCGCTTCGAGCCAATCGATCAGTTCCTCGGTGGCGGTTTTCGCGGCCGCAATGATCTTCAGAAGCTCGTCGCTCGCTGAATCACCGACCTTCTCTGCTATTTCGTCGAGTCCCTCGCGCTGCTGGCGTATATCCCGGATTCCCGCAATCCACAGCTCACGCGCATTGCCATTGAGGTTGCCCTGCGCCTGCTTCATCAGCGGCGGAATGACCGCCAACTCGTTGCTTAATCGCTGCTGTTCAGCATCGCCCAGCGGGAATTCGTAGGTCCACACTTCGACCAAAGCATGGTGCGTCGGGCCCTCGTGTGCCGGAACGTCGCTCCGATAAGTCCAGACCGTGTTGTAAAACGCGGGATCGCGGGCCCAGGGCTGCAAGACCCGCTGGTTAAAGTCGTAACCATTCATTTCGGCGCGTACCAGGTGCCAGTCCACCTGTTGCGGAATCGGCCATTTGCCTGTTTCAAAGGACTGCAGACGTGCGCGCAAGGCGAGGTAATCAGCTTGCCGTGCCGCAAAGCCGGCGGCCGTGTAGTCGGGAGCGCCGTCGAGCAGCGGTGGCGACTCGAACTCACGCCAATCGGCAAACAATGTCAGCAGATCATCGTAGTCGAAGTTGCGTCGAGTGTCGGCGTTTGACACGTTTCCTGCCAGGAGAACAGCAATACAGGCTGCAAAGAATACAGTAACAAACTTTGAAATCGCCATGCGAACACATCGTTGGTGTCGAGCATCGGGGCCTGCAATGAGACTGCCGATGGCTGCCCGGAATCGGTAAGTCTAATAGCTGACGTGGCCGAGGAATAGCGAAGCACATCTGTCAATAGCGACCATGGGCGGCGCGCAGCCGTTATGCCTATATACTTCGGCGCATGCACATCGATCCCGTCCTGCCAATCATAGTCGGCGCCATTCTCGCCATACTCTTTATCGGTTTCGTGATGCGGGCGTTGCGACAGCCTCAGATAGTAGGTTATCTCATCGCCGGCCTTCTGATCGGACCGTATGGTCTCGGGCTGCTGCAGGACCCTGAGCTGATCGGCCGCATCGGCGGCCTCGGTTTGATCGTTTTGCTTTTTTTCATCGGCATGGAGGCGTCGCCCCACAGCCTCCTTAGCCGCTGGCGGCTGGCTATTTTCGGAGTCATTCTGCAGGTAGGTGTGACGATTGCCGCTGTCTGGGCGATCGCGCTGTTTTACGAGTGGTCCTGGTCGAAAATCTTAATCCTCGGCTTCGTCATCAGCCTGAGCAGCACGGCGGTGGTGCTGAAGCTGCTCAAGGACTGGAACGAACTCGATACGCAAACCGGGCAGAACGTTCTCGTCGTCCTGCTGGCGCAGGACATGGCGCTGGTGCCCATGATAATCGTCATCAACATGATGGGCGGTGAGGAGGTTGCCACGAGCGAGCTCCTGGCGCAGCTGCTGGGCGCGGTCCTGCTTATCGGTATTGCTACCTGGGTCTTTACGCGAGACCACATACGGTTGCCGTTCGCCGCGAAATTACGCTCGGACCACGAACTGCAGGTGTTCGCTGCGCTGCTGCTGTGCCTGAGCCTGGCGCTTATTTCCGGCGAGCTGGGACTCTCGACTGCGCTGGGCGCTTTCGTTGCCGGGCTGGTGGTCAGTTCTGCACGCGAAACGGACTGGGTACACCGTAACCTCGAGCCGTTCCGGGTTGTTTTTGTCGCCGCGTTTTTCGTGTCGGTCGGTATGCTTATCGATGTTGACTACGTGCGTGGCAATGTTTTACACCTAAGCCTGCTCGTCATCCTGATCGTCGTCATCAACACGGTTCTCAATGCAGCAATATTGCGGCTGCTGGGCTCCTCGTGGCGTCGCGCAGGCTATGCCGGCGCCCTGCTGTCACAGATCGGTGAATTCAGCTTCATCCTTGCTGCGCTGGCGCACACGGAGAAAATATTGCCCGATGACGACTACCGCCTGATCGTCGCTGTAATCGCTATCAGCCTGATGCTCAGTCCGGCATGGATCGGTCTGTGCAAGGTCATGCTCAGCCACCCCGAGGGCAACCCGGACCAGCCCCGGACCACCTGATCGCGGCGCACGCCGGCGTCGCTCAGCGGCGGGTGCTGAATTCGTTGATGTCGAGCCGGTAGTCCTTGCCGTCCGTAAGCGCAAGAAATTTCCGGTCGATGGTTTCGTAGCCGAGGTCGTCGATGTTCACCGACTCCGGAATGATATTGACGATGTAGCCGCTTTCCGCCAGGTTCATGATCGTGGTACGCGGTACGTCTTTTTTTACGTACTGCGCCTTCATTTCATCGTAGATGAAGGCGTAACCCGTGGCACGCACTATCGCTCCCATGGCCGTGTCGACTTTACCGATGAAATGACGCTGCACCTGGTTTTCATAATGTCGGCGCATGACGACGTGAAACTTTTCATTCGCGTTAACAATCACGAGACGGATCCTTCATCAAGTATGGTGTGCCTCGATTTCCAGATGCGTGTATCAGAATTGCCGACAGAATCAGGAGCAACAGCGACAGCCCTCCAATAGAGCCACCGCCACTCTCGCCTGGCGAGCCGCTCACGGCTGTACCGACGTTTATCTGACCGCTGGCGTTGTTGTTCGACGGCGCGCGATCCGTCTCGGCAGCGCTGACGGCCATCGAATAAGACTGGCTCCCCTCGCTGGTGCCGGTGATCCCCAATTGCAGGGTGCTGTTCGATTGTGCCGCCAGGCTGCCGGCCTGGCAGGTCACCCTGTTGCTATCGATACTGCAGCTACCCGGCGGCCAGCTGGCACTATTAATAGTTATATCGGCATTTGGCGTTACCGTCAGTGTGACGTTCGTCGCCGCGATGGGTGAACGATTCTCAATGCCGGGACGGATCGTAGCGTTGGCATCAAGCGCGACTTGCGTCGTAGCTGCCGCCGTGGCAACCAGGTCGACAGCCGAGTTTATCGTGAGCCGCGATGTTGCCTGGTTGTTGTTGCCATTGTCATCGACATCGGCCGTGACCGTTGCAACAAAATCGACATTGCCGACGGCTGTCGTTTCGGCCGTAATGGTGACTGTTTCGCCGGACCCGGCCGCAATGGACCCAATCGCGCAGCTAACCGCGCCGCCGCCACTGCTGCAGTTACCGGCCGATACCGACACCGAATTCAGGTCCACGCCCGAAGGGATCGTTACGTTTACATTGACGCCACTGGCATCGTCCGTGCCGATGCTGTTCGCATCAAACTCGACGGTTACAGGGTCTCCAAGAAGTACGGACGAGGACTGGCTGGTGGCCACGATGGCGACATCGGTACCAGGCATTGCGGAAATGCACGACGCGCGATTTACGTCATCCTGCATTTGCGTGATGCTACAGGCAGAAAATTCGTCGCTGCCGTTGATTCGCGGCGCCATCAGGAAATCGCCCGTTACCGACTCGCAGGCTGAGCCGCTGGTACCGTCATGCGGCGCGCCGAAATTGTGGCCGATCTCGTGTGCGGCAATCAGGCTGTCCATCGTTGTGCCATGCGTACCCTGAGTAATGCCGGCAGCATAGCGTTGACTGCAAAGCGCTCCCGTGTACGCAATGCCGACGGTGCTGGTGTCGAGGTTTCGGCCTGTAAACAGGTGCGTCAGACCATTGGCATATTGCTCGGGCGTTGAGGCTCGGTAGTCAGTCAGTTCATCCAGCAACAGGCCGGAATCCGTTTCATCGGTAAAAGGGTCATCGTTTGCTGCGAACGTATCGATGCGATTGACGTTCAGCTGCACACCGAGCTGCATGCTGAAAATACCGTCGACATTGTTCATTCTGGTCGTGATTGCCGCACCGGCACCCAGTAGCTGTGAACTCGTAAATTCGTAGTCGCCGATCACGGCGAAGTCAATTTGCGACGTCGCCCCCGAAGCCTGCGACGTTACGGCCGCTACCTCGTAAAGAACGGCCTTGGCCAGCTCAGCGGCGTTTTTTGCGGGTCCGATATCGGAACATGCCAACATTCCAGGCGGGATCTGCAGGTCGCTAAGGCGATAAATAAAGGCCTCTTCCATGCCCGTAGCAGCATTTCTTTTGACATCTATCGCCAGCAGTTCGGTGCCGTCCCAGAGCATGCCTCGAGGCACGTCGTTGGCGATGACCAGGCGAACCCACGAGTTCGGAACGTCGGCGATATCACCGCGGTAAATTTCGTAACGGCCGTCCAGCGCCGCGCGCTGAACCGTGTCGAGAAGGGCTCGGTTTACTTCGAGGTTGATGTCATAGCGCTTGCCAAAAGCATCGAAACTGAGCGACCGGGCCGCGGCGCCAGGTTTCTGCTGGTCCGGGGATGTCGCATGCGCCATGCGAAGCTGTTCAAGCGGCTCCTGGTAAAGGATCTTTATGCCGTCATTCGCCTGTGCGATCGGCAGCAGGAATACCAAACCGACGAACACCGTCGCAACTCTCAAAATGTAGGTTCGCATCCGAGCACCTAAACACTGGATTTGTCAGTGTTCCAGCTTTGCAGAAAAGCGGCTCTCGAAACAGGGCATGCGTCGTCGCTCATTGGCGACAGCGCCCCAAAAAGCGAGCGCTGGTTCTCATTTTCAGGAACTTCTCGCCGGCCCGGCGAAATTTCGCTAGGAATCGGGTCCCGTAAATCGCAGGGCACAATCGGCCAATTTAGCGCTTCGCACGAAGGTGTCGTGCTGATCGGCAGTCAATAAATAACGCTGCTTTGCGTGCACGACGACGAACCAGTCATCCAGGCGCTGGTCTTCATCGGTGACCAGCAGCAAACGGCCTCTGTCGATTCGATACGTGCCGCTCCGCGGAAAACCGGGAAACGGTTTGGCAACGGTGCCATCGTTTTCGACAACGCGTTCATCGGTGAACCGGCGCCATTCGAAGCGACCGTCCCTCAGTTCGATCCTGTCGCCCTCATAAGCAATGCAAGCCGGCTCGTAGAGTCCGTCGTGACCGGCACATGCCGCCAGCAACAGCGTCAGAGCGGTCAAAGCCGTACGAATAATAGTCACGTTTCGGGTTCCTCCGGGGTCGCGTTTACAGTGCGGCAAGAACCCGCTGCAGCTTTTCCTTGACCTCGACAGCCAGCGGCGCCACACCTGGATCTTCGACCAGTGACAATACGCTTTGCGGATCCATAAAGTCTATATGGACTTTTCCTGCCGCGTCTTCGCGAACGAGTACGTTGCAGGGTAATAACAATCCAATATCTTCGACCGCTGTGATCGCCTGGTACGCAAGCGCAGGATTGCAGGCCCCGAGAATTCGATACGGCGGCATGTCCTTGTCGAGTTTGACTTTCATCTTCGCCGCAACGTCGATATCCGACAGCACGCCGAATCCTTCTTTCTCGAGTTCCGCCGTGACCGTCCTGATCGCGTCATCGAATGACAGGTTGACTGATTTACCAAATCCAAATGCAGAATTCATGAGTGTTGTTCCTTATCTGCGCAAACGGCGCTCCCACAGTAGATGTCATGCAAGAGTTGAATGACCCGGTCCGCCGGCCCGTCGGCCAGTGCATAGAAAATGGTCTGCGACTCTCGGCGCGTCTTCACCAAATCCTGTTGGCGCAGCCGAGCCAGTTGTTGCGAAAGCGCCGACTGACTCAGCGGAATGTTATCGTTGAGATCACTGACAGAGCGTTCACCTTCGGCCAGCATGCAGAGAATCATCAGGCGGCTCTCATTGCCGAGCGCCTTCATCAGGCTCGCAGCATCGGACGCATGGGCCTGCATCTGGCCGGCTGGCGGCAAGACAAGCGTTTGTTTTTCATGACGTTTTTCTTGAGGAGTCATTGTCGCTACCCGCCTGTGTCCCTGTTATCCGGTCAATATAGATGATACTAATTTAGTTGTCCATAAATTAGCATTTACTACTTTATTGCCATGGTGGCCGGTCGGTGTGTATTCGTATTGCACGCCAGAGATGTCCGCACGACCTGTGCAGTAATGGCCATCGACCGATAGCGAGCATCGAAGGTTTCGGCGTGGCGTGCCCGGTCGTTGCGCAGGCTGAAAGGTTGCTGACGCTGCCGCTCGAAACGCTCGCGCAAACACACTGATGGGCTATAATCGCCGGCCATTGCCGCACAGCTGGTGCGGTCGAACCACGCAATCAAGCTCTGGAGCAGTAAGTTGAGTCGGGACCAGAAATTTTTCGATATGTACTCTCTCGTCATTGGCGGCCTTGCCGCGGTCGCGCTGGCGATCCTCGTGCTGGCAATGAAGATGTCAGACTTGACGCAGGGCGTTTACACGCGTGATGTCGGCGAGTATCAGGCCGCTGTTGCCGAGCGCATTCGCCCCGTCAGCCAGGTATACCTGCCCGGAGAGGAGCACAGCGCCGCGGTACCGGTAGTCAAAGCCGTGGCGGAGCCCGAACCGGTTGCAGCGGCGTTGACCGGCCCGCAGGTCTATAACTCGGCCTGCCTTGCCTGCCATGCCAGCGGCGCCGGCGGCGCGCCGGTTCTCGGTAATGTGGCGGCCTGGGCGCCGCGAATAGCCCAGGGCGTTGCCGTTCTGACAAAGCACGCCATCGAGGGTTACACGGGCTCGGCCGGCTATATGCCTCCGAAAGGTGGCCGCATGGATCTCTCGGATGCCGAGATTGAGGACGCCGTCGAGTACATGGTGGGCCAGTCCCGGTAAGCGGCCGCTCAGGGGCGCCGGTCCATACAACGCAGCGAAAGCGCCTCCGCGACGTGCGAGGGCCCTATTTTTCTCGCACGCGCCAGGTCGGCAATCGTTCGCGAGACCCGCAGTACGCGTTGGTGCGCTCGTGCCGAGAGCTTGAACTGCTCGGCTGCATTCTCGAGCAGCGCCCAGCAGCGATCATCTGCGTCACAATGTTTCGCGAGCGGTTCGCCCTCCAGCCGCGCGTTGTTCGTACCCGAGCGTTGCAACTGCTCGCGCCAGGCGCTCTTTATTCGCGCGGCGACCGTTGCACTGCTTTCACCGTCCGCGTTGTCGCGTCGCAGAACCGCCGTCGACGGGCGCGCTACTTCGACATGCAGGTCAATGCGGTCGAGCAGCGGCCCTGAAACCTTGCCCCGGTAGCTTGCGACGCGATCGCCGCTGCAGCGACAGTCCGCCTGGTCGTCGCCAAGATAGCCGCACGGACAGGGATTCATCGCGGCGATGAGTTGAAACTTCGCCGGGTATTCGGCCTGCCGTGCCGCGCGCGATATCGTAATCGCGCCGGTTTCCATCGGCTCGCGCAGCACCTCCAGAACACTGCGGTTGAATTCAGGCAACTCATCGAGAAACAGCACGCCGTTGTGGGCTCGCGACACTTCGCCCGGCCGCGGCCCCGATCCGCCACCCACCATTGCCGGGGCCGAAGCCGTGTGATGCGGCGCTCGAAACGGCCGGCGGCGCCAGTCGGACAATACGAGAGGCTTGCCGAGCACTGAATCAATCGCCGCGGTTTCGAGCGCTTCGGCTTCACTCATTGAAGGCAGCAATCCCGGCAGGCGCCGTGCCAGCATGCTCTTGCCAGTGCCGGGCGGTCCGACAAATAGCAGGTTGTGGCCGCCCGCGGCCGCGATCTCCAGCGCACGCTTGGCGTGCTGCTGGCCTTTTACGTCGATCAGGTCGTTCTGCGCCTGCGCCGGTTCAGCCGGCACGAGCCGTTCGAGTAGTTCGATTGGCGCTCGCCCGCCAAGGTGCGCCGTCACCTCTAGTAACGATGACGCCGCGTAGACATCCGCGCCCGCGAGCGACGCTTCGGCACGATTTTCTGCGGGTATCACGACGGCCCGGCCTGCTGCACGCGCTTTCAATACGGCCGGCAACATGCCGGGCACGCGCCGCAGCTCGCCGCTCAGAGCCAGTTCGCCGTAGAACTCGAGGTCGGCCAGCGCCGACTTTGGAAACTGTTTACGTGCCGCAAGGATGCCCAGTGCGATGGCAAGGTCGTATCGGCCGCCGGTCTTGCGCATGTCGGCGGGACCGAGGCTGATCGTGATGCGCTGCTGTGGGAAATCGAAGCCGGAACTCAGGAGCGCCCCGCGCACGCGGTCCTTGCTTTCGCGCACGGCCGTTTCCGCCATGCCGACAATCGTGAATGCCGGTAGCCCGCCCGAGAGAAACACCTCGATGGTCACGGGCGGCGCATCGATGCCGTATTGCGCACGGCAATGCAGAATGGCAAGACTCACTGCTGCGGCCCTCCGTGGCCACGATCGTTTCAGGAGGCGCGTACCTACGCGTCCTTCTTTTCCAACTCCTCGAGCTGACTTTCAAGCGCTTCGAGCTTCTCTCTCGTCCTCGCGAGCACCGCTTCCTGCACCTCGAACTCCTCACGCGTGACGAGATCGAGCTTGCTCAACGACGCACGCAGGACGGAGCGAAAGTTGCTCTCCAACTCATTGCGCACCGACCGCAGTCCTTCTGGCATCGACTCCGCGAGTTTTCTTGCCAGGTTTTCAATGGATTCATCACTCATAGCGGCTTGATACCTGACGGGGACGCAAAACACCAGTGGCATTCGACCGTCAACTCCCGAGTTTGGCGCCTTGCTCCCCAAAAAAGTGCACGGGCGCCAAATCAGCGCGCCGATTTGGTGCAGGCCCAACAGGGTGAATTTATTAATCCATTGATCACAAAGGTTTTTATCGAAGTTGGCATGTTATCTGCTCTATAGGAGGCGACTGCGGCCTTTACGGCCATCTTTTAATTTGGGAGCAACAGGAAATGAACAGGAAAAAAACGGCGTTTATCACAATCGCACTCTTATCCAGCGGAATGGCAAACGCCCAATGGTCCGCAAACTTGGGCTTTGCCAGCGACTACTTCTTCCGCGGCGTCTTTCAGGCACAGTCATCAGCCTTCGGCGGCATCGACTACGAACAGAACGGATTCTACGCCGGCGTCTGGGCGGCGGACGTCGGCGATGGCCTGTCGGCCGGCTACACCGGCGATGACGCTGCCGGTCTCGAGGTCGACGGCTACTTCGGCTACGGCGGCGAGGTCGGCGACTTCAGTTACGGCATCGGTTATACCGGCTACTTCTACACAGAGGACTTTGACGACACCTACCAGGAGATTAACCTGAGCGGTGGTTACGGCATCGCAACCGTCGAGGTTGCCATCGGCCAGTACGAAAACTTCAGCGGCCCCACGCTGGACTACACCTACTACGCGCTGACGCTCGAGAAGAACGGTTTCTACGGCAAGTACGCCGGGATTGATTCGGAAGCCGAGATCGGCCCGGACGTCGACGGCCAGTACTTCGAGCTTGGCTACGGTGCGACCGTCGCGGATATCGATCTTGGTGTGTACGTCCTTTTAAACGACAAGATGCTGAGCCTGCTCGAAGATAACGTCAGCGGCGCGCCGACGGATGGCACGTCAATTGTCTTCACCATCGGCAAGAGCTTCGATTTGAATTGAGGACCAAACGGGACGGCCGCGAGGTCGTCCCGGTTTTTTTATAAGGGGAACCAGCAATGAAAATGATCACCGCGATCATCAAGCCATTCAAACTGGATGATGTGCGACAAGCTGTCGCGGACATCGGCATCCAGGGCATCACGGTCACCGAGGTCAAGGGATTTGGCCGCCAGCGTGGCCACACCGAACTGTATCGAGGCGCCGAATACGTCGTCGACTTCCTGCCCAAAGCAAAAATTGAGCTGGCCGTCGACGATGCCATTCTGGAGCAGGTCATCGAAGCGATTACCAATACAGCACGTACCGGCAAAATCGGCGACGGCAAAATCTTTGTCACCGAACTTGTTCAGGCCATTCGTATTCGCACCGGCGAGACCGGCAGCGAAGCCGTTTAACTGAAACACGGAGGATAATCTCGTGGAAGAAGCAACTCAGATTGCGGCGCAGGTCACTGAACTTTCGTACGCGCTCGATACTTTTTACTTTCTCGTCATGGGCGCGCTGGTCATGTGGATGGCCGCGGGTTTCACAATGCTCGAAGCCGGCCTCGTCCGCGCCAAGAACACGGCCGAGATCCTGACCAAGAACGTTGGTCTATATTCAATCGCCTGCATCATGTACATGCTCTGCGGCTACACGATCATGTACCCGGGCGACTTCACCGGTGGCGTGTTGCAGAGCATCACGACGCTCGGCAGCGGCCTGCTCGGCTCCAGCGACAACGCAGCCGCGGACGTCATCGCCAGCGGCGGCGATACCTACTATTCGAACCTGTCAGACTTTTTCTTCCAGGTCGTTTTTGTGGCAACCGCGATGTCCATCGTCTCGGGTGCCGTTGCCGAACGCATGAAGCTCTGGTCGTTTTTTGCCTTCACGGTCGTGCTTACCGGGTTCATTTATCCCGTGCAGGGCTTCTGGAAATGGGGCAACGGCTGGCTTAATACGGACGCCGCGGGCGAGGCAGTCAGGTTTCTCGATTTCGCGGGCTCCGGGGTTGTGCATATGTGCGGCGCGGCGGCGGCTCTCGCCGGTGTCCTGCTTCTCGGGGCACGCAAAGGCAAGTACGGCAAGGGCGGGCAGATTAACGCCATTCCCGGTAGCAACCTGCCGCTGGCCGCGCTTGGTACGCTGATCCTGTGGCTCGGCTGGTTTGGCTTTAACGGCGGTTCCGAGCTCAAAGTCTCCGATGTCGGCGAAGCCAATGCGGTAGCACTCGTGTTCGTCAATACGAACATGGCGGCAGCCGGTGGACTCGTATTCGCCCTTCTGCTGTCACGATTCTGGTTCGGTAAGGCTGACCTGACCATGGCGCTTAATGGTGCGTTGGCGGGTCTCGTGGCCATAACGGCAGAGCCGCTGACTCCGGCGCCTATCCAGGCAACCATGATCGGCGCCGCGGGTGGCCTGCTTGTCGTGGCGTCCATCGTTACGCTCGACAAGCTGAAAATAGACGACCCGGTCGGTGCCATATCGGTACATGGCGTCGTGGGAATCTGGGGCCTGCTCGCGGTTTGCTTCACGAACCCCGATGCGACGCTCAAGTGGCAGCTAATCGGCATCATCTCGATCTTCGCCTGGGTCTTCATTACGAGCTTCGTCGTCTGGTTCCTGCTCAAGCTGACCATTGGCATTCGCGTCTCGGAAGAAGACGAGTACGAGGGCGTCGATCTCAGCGAGTGCGGCCTCGAGGCTTATCCCGAGTTCGTGACGGCGGAATAGTCCCCCCGGCAGCGTCGTCCGGCTTGTCATAATGAAAGTCGGCCGACGTTGCCACTCTTACTCGTTGGTTTGTAGCAATTCCCCTCTTAAGCAACGAGTTACTGAGCGGGCCGCAAGGCCCGCTTTTTTTCTGGCTGCCTGAACCCTGCGCAGTGCCCACAAACGACTGTGATGACGATCACAACAAGGCGGCTACAATAATGGTTTAATAGTCTACTATTCAGTGCCTTATGTCGGGCTCGTGAAGCCCTGGAAGGACGACATGTTGAAAGCTAAGCGATTTTTGATTGGGTTGGCCGCGGTTGTCATTACGCTCGCCGGTGGCGCATACGCTGCCGGGATCTACAAGTGGACCGATGCAGATGGCAACATTCACTACGAAGATCGACCATCGGGATCCGCGACGGAAACACGCATGGCACTGTCCTATAGTCGTACCGACCCCGGCTCCGTGCAAGCACAGAAGCAAGGCCTTGCTGACTCGGTAGCGGCCAGGCAGGAAGCAAGAGCCAAGGCTGACGAGGACGCGAAATCGGCTGCGGAAGAAGCCGCCAAAGCCGCCGACAAACAGAAGAAATGCGAAACCTACCGCGCACGACTTCAGACTTTTATTCAGTCGCGTCGACTCTATCGTCAGGATGAGAACGGTGAGCGCGTCTATCTCGACGAGACCGAAACGCAAACGGCACGTCAAAAAGTAGAGGAACTCATCGCGGAGCACTGCAGCTCCTGATAGCGGCGACGACCGGGCGTCGCGCGGCCACTGGCGCTACAATGCCAGCAGCCGTCGAAGGAGCGCCCGCTTGACCGCAACACCCGAGCCTACTCACGAAGACACTCACGCCTACCTGCCGGACTTCTGTTCGGCCGGTACATTGTTCGTCATCGTGCTCGTTGCAGAACTCGTTGCGATCGTCCTGACGCTGGCTGCTCACGACGCAGAGCGGCAGTTCCTCATCGAACTGTCAAAGACCTCTTTCTTTATAATGTGGCTGGCGCTACTCGGTTCGGGCGTCATGTGCCTGCTGCGCGACAGCCTGGAAAAGACCGGCAAGACCCGCGCATTCGTCTTCAGCTTTGTTGTGCTCGAAGTCGTGTGCCTTGCGCTAGCCGAAGGTTCCTGGCAGCTGGTACGCATTTTTGGCTCATCGACAATCATTAGTGATTCTCACCTGACGTTCCTGTTGCGAACTTTCGCGATCAGCTCGATTGTTATCGCACTGGCAATGCGCTATCTCTACGTTTCAAGTGAATGGCGCCGCAGCATCGTACTCGAGGCGCAGTCGCGTATTAGCGCGTTGCAGGCGCTGATACGCCCACACTTTCTTTTTAACAGCATGAATACAATCGCGGCACTGACTCGCAGCAATCCGTCGCAGGCTGAAGAAGCGGTGGAAGACCTGTCCGATCTGTTGCGGGCAACGATGGGCAGTCCGAAGGACCGTTCCTCGCTGAAGCAGGAGCTCGAGATCGCCGCGATATACCAGCGCATTGAAAAACTGCGGCTGGGCGATCGCCTCAACGTTCGCTGGCAGCTCAACGACCTGCCTATGCGAGCTCGCATCCCGAACCTCACCATTCAGCCACTGTTGGAGAACGCCATTTACCACGGCATCGAGCTGTTGCCCGATGGTGGTGATGTCGTCGTTAACGGCAAGCGCGATGGAAAATTTCTGGAAATCAGCATTTCCAACCCGGTTGCAGAGGGCAAGGCGCGTGACAAGATGGGAAACAAGATGGCAATGTCGAACATTCGCCAGCGCTTCGAAATCGCCTACGGCAGCAGGGGCTCCGTCGACGTCAATGACAGCGACGGTCACTTCGTGGTGACGCTGCGCTTTCCCGCCGATGAGGAGCCCAGTTGAAGATCCTGATCGTTGACGATGAGAAACCGGCCCGCGATCGTCTGCGGCAAATCCTGCAGGACGAAGACGGTTTCGAGGTCGTGGCCGAAGCGGGAAACGGCCATGAAGCGATATCGCTTGCCGCCGAACTCGACCCCGATATCGTCTTGCTCGACATACGCATGCCCGGGCTCGACGGTATCGAGACGGCGCGTCACCTGAACGCGCTCGAGCGGCCGCCCGCTGTGGTCTTTGCAACCGCTTACGACGAGTACGCGGTTGACGCGTTTGAAGCGCGTGCCATTGGCTATGTGTTGAAACCCGTGCGCCGCTCCCGACTTGTCGCGGCACTCGAGCACGCGTCGAAGCTCGCGGGCAATACGTTGCAGGAAGTCGCTTCGGACGCCCACATGGACACACAGCGACGCCATGTCTGCGCAAGGGTACACGGCGAACTGAAGCTGATCCCGATCACTGACGTCTGGTGCTTTCTCGCTGATCAGAAATACGTCCGCGTCGAGCACGACAACGGACAGGACCTTCTGGACGACTCGCTGAAATCGCTGGCCGATGAATTCAAGGCGCGGTTCGTGCGCATACACCGCTCCGCGTTGGTTGCGGTCGACAGAATCGAGAGAATCGAGAAGACGGCCGACGGCAGCACCCGCGCCGTGCTGCGCCACGGCTCGCATGTCGATGACAAAGAGCTGATAATCAGCCGCCGGCATGTTGCCGAAGTCCGTCGGCGTCTGAAAGAATCGTAGGTCCTATGAGAATCCGTATTGCAACGCGCAAGAGCGCACTCGCGCTCTGGCAGGCCAATCATGTGGCGGCCCGGCTGCTCGAATTTCCGGAAGTCGACGACGTTTCGCTTGTGCCGCTGTCCACGCGCGGTGACGAAATCCTGGATCGCAGCCTGCAAAAAATTGGCGGCAAGGGCCTGTTCATCAAGGAGCTCGAAGTTGCCATGCAGGACGGCGGCGCCGATATCGCCGTGCATTCCATGAAAGATGTCCCCGCCGAAATGCCCGATGGCTTTTGCATTGCAGCCCTTCTTCGGCGGGCCAATCATGCCGATGCCCTGGTTGCGCCGAGAGGCATGCTGTTTCGCGATCTGCCGGAAGGCGCCCTCGTTGGCAGTTCCAGCCTGCGCCGACAGGCGCAGCTCAAAATGATGCGTCCCGACCTGCGGATAGAAGCCCTGCGCGGCAATGTGAATACACGCCTGGCAAAACTCGAGAACGGTGACTACGACGCGATCATACTCGCCGCAGCAGGCCTCGAGCGGCTGGAGCTCGAACGACACATCAGTCAGCAGTTCCTGCCCTCCGAAATGCTGCCGGCGGCGGCGCAGGGCGTTGTTGGCGTTGAGTGCCTGTCGGACAAGACCGAATTGCGCACCACGCTGAGCCAGCTGAACCACTCGACCACGGTGCAAACCACGCTAGCCGAACGTGCGATCGCAAAAACGCTACAGGCTGACTGCCAGTCGCCGGTCGCTACCTATGCGGTGATCGAAGGTCCGCAGCTGACCGTTACCGCACTGGTTGCTCTGCCAGACGGCAGTCGGTCGATTCGCGACTCGGTTTCGGGAGACCCGAAGGACGCCGCAAGGCTTGGCGAGGAACTCGCAGCCCGGCTGTTGAAAAATGGCGCGAGAGAATTGCTGGATGCCGCGAGCGTGTCCCGTGGCTGACGCGCCGCTCAGGGGTGTTGGCGTACTGGTAACGCGTCCGCGAACGCAGTCCACCGAACTCGTTGCCGCCATCGAAGCGGCCGGTGGCACGGCTTTCTGTTTTCCGGTCATGGAAATCAGGGCTCTGGATGAAAACGTCGTTGCGGCAAATGCGGCCGGAATGGGCGAACCGGATATCGTCATTTTTGTCAGCCGTAACGCCGTCGAGTACGGCATGCCGTACACCAACGACGCCAGGATTGCGGTGATTGGACCTGCCACCGCGGCTGCGGTTGAGTCTGCCGGACACATCGTGAATATTCAGCCTGCGCAGGGATTCGACAGCGAGCATCTTCTCGCCGAACCCGAACTGCAGGATGTTGCCGGAAAGTACGTGCGGATCATTCGTGGCAATGACGGGCGCGAGCTATTGGCCGAGGCACTGACGGCGCGCGGCGCCATCGTTGAGTACCTTTCGGTCTACGAGCGTCGCCTTCCCGATGTCAGTGCGGAAACACTCGCGGATATCGAATCACGCTGGCGAGGGGGCGAAATTACTGTGATCACCGTGATGAGCGTGCAATCGCTGCAGAATCTGTGCGATTTGTTGCCGCGCTGGTGCAGACGCCAACTTGCCTCCACGCCGCTGGTGACGCCGGCCGCTCGTGTGTTAAAAGAAGCTCTGGACCGGTACCCTGCATCGCGACCCATACTCGCGTCAGGTCCTCAGGCCAGCGAGATGGTTGCGGCAATCATCGCGCTTCACAAGACCGAACCCGGATTGGAACAATGAGCGAGACAAGCAAGGAACAGGAACTGGAACCCGTCGATGAGGCGGCTGCACCGGAGCCCGAGGTAGCGGCAGAGGATAAATCGCCCGGCGCGGAAGCCGGAGAAGATGCACAGCCCTCCAGGCAGCGTGGCAATGGCGTTGCCTGGCTGGCACTGCTTGTTTCTCTGATCGCTGCGGCAGCTGTTGGCTACACGCTCTCGGTTGACTGGCTCGCCGCAAAGGACGACAGCACGGACGTTGCTGTTGCGGGTCTCGATAAACGCATTTCAGCGACCCGGGAAAGCTTGTCGTCACTGGACAAGCGGCTTGCGGAGCTCGGTGAGCAAGGCAGCGTTGTCGCGGCCGGGGCAGATGCCCTGCGCCAGGAACTCGATGAACGCATGACGGGCCTGGACGCTCTGCCGGGCAGACTGTCGACGCTGGAAAGCTCGGTATCGTCTCTCGCGGGCATTTCCACAGGCACGCGCGATACCTGGCTGCTTGCCGAGGCCGAGTACTATATGCAGATTGCAAACGCGCAGCTGCAGCTTGCCAACAATCCACACCTTGCCGCCCTGGCGCTCGAGATGGCCGATGAACGTGTCGTGCAAATCGGCAACCCTGCCCTGATCGATGTACGCCGCGCAATTTCCGATGAATTGGCTGCACTTGACGTGATGGAGAAGCCGGACATCGCCGGTGCGACGCTGACACTTGCCAGCCTGGCCCGCGTCGTCGAGTCACTTCCGCTGGGCAGCGCGGAAAAAAGCGTCCAGGAAGAACCGCAGGCAGACGACGAACAGCAGAACGGCCTGAATCGCGCCTGGTCGTCAATGAAGAACGCAATGTCCGGACTCGTGAAGGTGACGCCACCCGATCAGGCCAAGCTCGCCTTGCTTTCGCCCGACGCCGAGTATTTTCTGCGTAATAATCTCGCGCTGCAGCTGCAGTCCGCGAGGCTAGCCCTGCTGCGCGGCGAGCAGACCGTATTTCAGCAAACGCTCGATGACACCAACACCCTGATTTCACGGTATTTCGACATCGACAGCGCGCAGGTTATCAGCGCACAGGAAACGCTGGCAGAAATCCGCAACAGCGTGTTCACGAGCTCGGTTCCGGATATTTCAGGTTCCCTGAACCTGCTCCGTCAATTTCGAACCCTGAGCGAGAGCGCGGAATGAAATTCGGCATTTTCGTCGTCCTGGTGCTGTTTGCGAGCGCTTTCGCGGCGCATTTTCTGCTGGCCGATCCCGGCTACGTGATCATCAATTTCCGCGGCTACGTCGTCGAAATGTCGGTGCCGGTGCTGGTTGGTTTCGCTGTCCTGCTGCTGTTTTCCGTCTGGCTTATTCGCAAGATCGTGCTTGCGCCGAAACGGCTCGGAGAAGCGGCCGGCCGCTACCGTTCTGCACGTTCAGGGAAGAAGATGACTCGAGGCATGATCGCCGTTGCCGAAGGCAACTTCGCACGTGGCGAAAAAATGCTGGCGCGCGCCGCAAGCACCAGCGATTCGCCGTTGTTCAACTACCTGCAGGCGGCGCGCGCAGCGCATCTGCAGGGCCGCGACGACCGGCGTGATGAATGGCTGCGGCTTGCTTTCCAGGAAACGCCTGAGGCCGCCAACGCCGTCCTGCTGACGCAGGCCGAGTTTCAGCTCGATCGTGGCCAGAACGAGCAGGCGTTGGCAACCCTGCGGCGCCTCGACGAAAATTCCAAGGACCACGCGCACGCGCTGGCACTGCTCGGCCGCCTGTACTTCAAACTCGAAGACTGGGACTCGCTGGCCGAGCTGCTGCCGAGACTCAGGAAGAGCAGCCAGCTGAAAGCGGAGACGCTCGATAACTGGACGATTCGAGTCCACAAGGAAATGCTCAATCGCACCGCCGACAGCGACGCCGTTGCAGAAACCTGGAAAACCGTCTCGCGGGCGCACAAGTCCAATGCGACGCTGCTCGAAGCCTATTACGACGGCCTCATGCGAGCGGGCCAGCACGACCGCGTGGAAAAAGAGCTGGCCGCAACCCTGAAATCGAACTGGAGTGGTCCGCTGGTGCGGCTGTTCGGGCTGGTCGAAGCAAGCGACACAACGAAACAATTAAAGCGCGCAGAATCCTGGCTGAAGAAACACGGCGACGATCCCGACCTTTTGCTCGCAGCCGCCCGGCTTTGCCTGCGCAACGAGCTTTGGGGCAAAGCGAGAAGCTACCTCGAAACCGTTATCAGCCTTCGTCCAAGCCCGGAGGCTTACCGCGAGTACGGTGCCCTGCTCAACCAGATGGGAGAAGCCGATGCCGCGGCTGCCGCCTATCGAGACGGGCTCGGCATGGTCTCCGCGGAACCTCTCACCGCCATCCCGCACATGGATGCCGCCGGCAAGCGATAACATGTTCACGCTCGTAACCGGCACCGGCTACACGGGTCGCCGTGTACTCGAACGGCTGCCGGCAGACTCCGTAATGGGGCTCAGTCGCTCTGCTATTGATACGGACCGGCCGCTAAAGATATTCGACCTCGATTCGGCGTCGGTGCGGCCTGTCGATCTGCCGGCAAGCGATGCCGTTATTTACACGGTGCCACCGAAAGGGGATCCTCCCGACGAACGGCTGCGGCGCTTCCTGCCGATGCTCACGCCCGCACCAGCACGGTTCATTTACATCAGTACCACCGGCGTCTACGGCGACTGCTCCGGCAGGACCGTCACCGAAGAGACGCCGGTCAATCCTTCGAACAACAGGGCCGCACGTCGCGTGGCGGCCGAGGCGTTACTGGCCGAATGGGCCGATGAGAATGACTGCAAGCTGTTTATATTGCGAGCGCCAGGCATCTACGGGCCAGGGCGACTCGGCCTCGAGCGCATACAGGCCGGCATGCCCGTGCTTTCCGAAGACGACGCCAACCCGGGCAACCGAATCCACGTCGATGATCTGGCCAGCTGCTGTGTTGCCGCGTTGTCTTGCAGCGCGGCGGCCGGCATTTACAACGTCGGTGACAATGACCACCGCAGCTCGACCTGGTTTACGGGCGAAGTGGCGCGACAAGCCGGCCTGCCGGCGCCGCCAGAGATCAGCCGTGAACAGGCCAACAGGGAGTTCTCGCCGCAACGCCTGTCCTTCATGGCGGAATCGCGCCGCGTCGATACGACGAAAATGCGCGAGACTCTTGGCGTGCTGCCGCGCTACGCGAATCCCGAAGACGGCATCAAAGCGAGCCTGTAGACATTGTTGCGGCCTGACGGCCGCCGCTGCGCTTCGCGCCCAGTGGGCGCTCCTACAACAGGCCGATCGTACGGACGTCGCGGTTGTCAGGGTTGGCTGCGAACGCTACGCAGCCAGGCCGTCAGTGGTTCCCACTCGTCCCAGTCCGGCCACGCCAGGTACTCGGGCAGTTCGAAGATACCGAGACCGCGCGTATACGCCCGCACGTAGTTCTGTGCCTCGCGCAGTGCCGCGATATAGGGCACGCGCATCTTGGTGAGATACTCGTCCAGGTCGTCGAAGATGAGCGTGTTGTCACGAACGCGATTGGCAACCGTCGCGATTTTCGCCTGCTTGCGCGACACCTTGCCAACGGCCTTTAGCTCGTCGATAAACCGGGTCGTTGCCTGCATGTCGATTGTCGACGGCAATACCGGCACGACGATGGTCTCGGCGTGCTTCACGAGGTTGGTCAGCTCGGTGCCATGCGAACGCGCCGGCGCGTCGATGACGACGAATTCAGCATTGCGCGGAACGCGCCTGAGACCGCTCTTGAAGCCCGCAACCGCGTGGATCTCGGCACGATTTTCGGGACGGCGCTCGAGCCAGTCGAGGCTTGAGCGCTGTGGATCGTAATCGGCCAACGCGACAACCGCGCCTTCGTTGGCAAAGTAGGAAGCAATATTCGTTGCGAGGGTGCTTTTACCGCAGCCACCTTTCGCGTTCATAACCATTATGTGCCGCATGACTCTCCCCAAGGGCAGTGTTGTTAGTTTGGTAAGTGGTTTATGTAAAACTACAGAGGCCGAGATCAAAAGTCCATTCGATATTTTTACGACTGCTACACTCCCAAAAATGCAAGTTGCTTACTTCAAAATGCAGGGCACCGGAAACAAAATCGTTGTCGTCGACCAGCGTCAATCAGACCTGCCACCGCCTGCGCCATCGACACTGCGAAAACTTGGCAATGAAGCAACCGGCCCAGGTTTTGACCAGATGATGTGGGTGAGCCGGCCCGAAAATCCGCGCCATGCAGCGAGCTACCGCGTGTTCAATGCCGACGGCTCCGAAGTCGAGCAGTGCGGCAACGGCGTTCGCTGCGTCGCGAGCATCCTGGCAATGAACCAACCGCAGCCGAAATCGCTGACTCTCGAGAGCCCGGCCGGCCCGGTAACCGCGAGATTCAACGACGGCGGACTGGTGTCTGTCAGCATGGGCATGCCGGAATTCGAGCCGGCCCGCATACCGTTTACAGCGGATGCCTGCGCCCCGCGATACCGGCTCGACGTCGACGGTCGGGAATTCGACATCCTGGCGGTCTCGATGGGCAATCCGCACTGCGTTTTGCAGGTTGACGACGTCGCCTCGGCGCCGGTCGCCGATCTCGGGCCACGAATAGAGCGCCACGACCGTTTTCCTGCGAAAGCCAACGTCGGCTTTATGCAAATCAGGGACAGGGCGAACATCGACCTGCGCGTGCACGAACGCGGCGTCGGCGAGACGCTGGCCTGCGGCACCGGAGCCTGTGCCGCTGTGGTCGCCGGACAGAAGCTCGGGCTGCTCGACGCCGAGGTCAACGTGCAGCTGCCGGGCGGCCAAGTCGTGGTAAGCTGGCGCGGAGGCACAGAGCCTGTCTGGCTCACCGGAAATGCCGAGTTGATCTCAGAAGGAACCGTGGATTTATGAGTACGCAAGCCAAACCGGACTTCGTCGACGAAGAACCGTCAGAGCAGGCCGTTCATGACTACCTGGCCACTCATCCCGACTTCTTCGAACAAAACCCGAAACTGTTGAGCTCGCTCAACCTGCCGCACTCCAGCGGCGGTACCATTTCACTCGTGGAACGCCAGGTCTCGGTGCTGCGCCAGAAAGACCTGAAGCGCAAGCGCCAGCTCAAGGAGCTGATCGAAGTGGCACATGCCAACGACGTGCTCGCGGCAAAGATTCACGAGCTGGCCCTGCAGCTGATGGCCGCCCGGGACCTTCAGAAGACCGTCATCGTGCTCGAAGAGGCCATGCGCAGTGGCTTTGGTGCGGACCAGGCCGTGCTCGTTGTCTTCGGTAATCGGGAAGCATTCAGCGACATCCCTGCCGGGCGCTTTTTCCGCGTTATCGACCGGAAAGACAATGCTCTGAAGCCGTTCGAGACCTTTCTTGACGGCAGCGGCCCTCGCTGCGGACAAATTCGCGACTCGCAGTGTACGTTCCTGTTTCGCGCCGATGCCGAGGAAATCGGATCGGCTGCACTGGTCCCGATCGGCGCTGGCGCTGCCATCGGCTTCCTTGCCGTGGGTAGCAACGACAGCGACCGCTTCCATCCCGGCATGAGTATCGACTTCCTGACCCGGCTTGGGGATCTCATCGCGGGCGCTTTGAAGCGTTTCTGAGGTTCGTTTTGTGAATGATTCCGGCTGGATCGATCGCTTCATCCGGCACCTCGAAATCGAACGGCGACTCTCTCCGCTGACCTGCAAGCATTATCGTCGCGATCTTCAGGCGCTCCTCGCGTTTTGTGAGAGGTCCGGGATCGATGGCTGGGGCGATCTCGACGACGGACACATCCGCGTTTTTTCGGCCGAGAGCTTCCGCAAAGGCCTAAGCGCCAGGAGCATTCAGCGCCGGCTGTCGGCCGCGCGCACGTTCTTTCGTTACCTGATGCGGGAAAAACACGTCAGCAAGAATCCCATTACGTCGGTGTCTGCGCCGAAGGGCAAGAAACGTCTTCCCGGCAACCTCGACGCCGACCGCATGGCCCGGCTCCTCGAAATCCAGGGCGACGGCGCTATCGTCGATCGCGACAGAGCCATACTGGAACTCCTGTATTCCTCGGGCCTGCGCCTTTCAGAACTGACCGATCTCGACTGCGGTGACGTCGATATGCACGACAGGACCGTGCGCGTCACGGGCAAGGGCAACAAGGACCGTATCGTTCCGGTCGGCAGCCATGCGCTGCAGGCGCTCGCCCGATGGCAGGCCTCGCGAGCCGCGATGGCCGACGCCGGGGAGACCGCCCTGTTCGTCAGTAATCGCGGCACCCGCATCAGCACGCGCTCCGTGCAGGCCCGGGTTTCCCACTGGGCCAGGCGTCAGGGCATCGATACGAACGTCTATCCACACCTGTTCCGGCACTCCTTCGCCACCCACCTGCTCGAATCGAGCCACGACCTCAGGGGCGTGCAGGAGTTGCTGGGGCATAGCAACATCGCCACGACGCAGGTCTATACTCACCTTGATTTCCAGCATTTGGCCCAGATATACGACCAGACGCATCCACGCGCGCGCAAGAAAGACTAGTCACACGCGCTCCAGCAGGAACCACAGCATGGAACAATTTCGAGGGACTACCATTGTCTCGGTCCGCCGCAATGGCAAGGTCGCCATCGCCGGCGATGGCCAGGTCAGCATGGGCAATACGATCATGAAGGGCAATGCACGCAAGGTAAGGCGGCTGGCTGGCGGGCGCGTCATCGCGGGCTTTGCCGGCGGTACCGCCGACGCTTTCACGCTGTTCGAGCTGTTTGAGTCCAAGCTCGAGCAATACGGCAACCTGACCCGCGCCGCCATCGAACTGGCCAAAGACTGGCGTACCGACCGGCGACTGCGGCGACTCGAGGCGCTGCTCCTGGTCGCCGACACCGAAAGTTCGTTCGTTGTTTCGGGTAACGGCGATGTCATCGAACCCGAAGACGACCTCATGGCCATCGGATCCGGCGGGCCCTACGCGCAGGCGGCGGCGCTCGCGCTGTTGCGAAATACGGACCTCGAAGCGCGCGATATCGTCGAGAAAGCACTGAACATCGCCGGCGAGATCTGCGTTTTCACCAACCAGAACATCATCATCGAAGAGTTGTAAAAGTCAGGAATAGTCCATGTCGCAAATGACGCCCAGAGAAATCGTCCAGGAACTGGACAAGCACATCATCGGTCAGGATGAGGCCAAACGTGCCGTCGCCATCGCGCTCAGGAATCGCTGGCGGCGCGTCCAGGTGGACGAACCGCTCCGCAGCGAAATTACGCCGAAGAACATCCTGATGATCGGCCCGACCGGTGTCGGCAAGACCGAAATATCGCGGCGCCTCGCACGCCTCGCGAAAGCGCCTTTCATCAAGGTGGAAGCCACCAAGTTCACCGAGGTCGGCTATGTCGGTCGCGAGGTTGACAGCATTGTTCGTGACCTCATGGACGTGTCAATCAAGATGACACGTGAAGACGCGATGTCGAAGGTTCGTCATCGCGCCGAAGATTCGGCCGAGGAGCGCATACTCGACGCGCTGCTGCCGCCACCGTCGCGCAGTGTCGGCTTTACGACAGAGTCCGAACCGGCCGCAGCGGACAGCGACACTCGCCAGAAATTTCGCAAGATGCTGCGCGAAGGCAAGCTCGACGAAAAAGAGATCGAGATCGAGATACAGGCGGTGCCGGTCGGCGTAGAAATCATGGCGCCACCGGGCATGGAAGAGATGACGAGCCAGCTGCAGGGAATGTTCCAGAATCTCGGCGGCAATCGACGCAAGACGCGCAAGCTCAAGGTCAGGGAAGCGTTCCGCCTCCTCACCGATGAAGAGGCCGCGAAGATGCTCGACGAGGAAGAGCTCAAGACGCAGGCGCTCGAGGCCGTCGAACAGCACGGCATCGTGTTTCTCGATGAGATCGACAAAGTCGCCCGACAGTCCGGCACGCAGGGCGCGGACGTCTCGCGCGAAGGTGTGCAACGGGATCTGCTGCCGCTCGTCGAAGGCTCGACGGTCAATACGAAGTACGGCATGGTGAAGACCGACCACATCCTGTTCATCGCTTCAGGCGCGTTCAACGTGTCGAAGCCCTCGGACCTTATCCCGGAGCTGCAGGGCCGCTTTCCGATTCGCGTCGAACTGAAATCGCTGACCACGAACGACTTCGTGCGGATCCTGACGGAGCCGGATGCGTCGCTGACTCTGCAATACAGCGCGTTGCTCGAGACCGAGGAAGTATCGCTCAAGTTCGACGAAGGTGGCGTTCGGCGCGTCGCAGAGGTTGCTTTTCACGTCAACGAGAACACCGAAAACATCGGTGCACGACGCCTGCACACGGTGATGGAACGCTTGCTCGAGACCGTGTCTTTCGATGCCTCTGAAAAAAGCGGCACTGAGCTCACGGTGGATGCCACCTATGTTGACGAGCACCTGTCCGAGCTGTCGCAGGACGAGGACCTGAGCCGTTACATCTTGTAGCAGGAGCGCCCGGCAGGCGCGAAGCGCAGCGGCGGTCGCGAGGCCGCCGCGGCTGGCCCGGCAGTCTGTTGAGGGGTATCCTCGCCTGCCGAGGCAACGACAATAACGATTAGCCATGGCCAAGCCGCAGCAACCCGACGACACAACGCACTTCGGATACCAGTCTGTTCCCGCCGGCGAGAAAGCCGACCGGGTCCGCGACGTGTTCGATTCGGTGGCCAGCCGTTACGACATCATGAACGACCTGATGTCGGCCGGCCTGCACCGGCTCTGGAAACGTTTCACTGTCGACCAGGCCGCGCTCAGGCCCGGCAATACCGTACTCGACCTCGCCGGCGGCACGGGCGACCTGGCCCGTGCATTTTCCGGCAAGGTCGGCAAAGCCGGCCATGTCGTCCTGGCTGACATCAACGCTGCCATGCTGCGACAAGGGCGCGCCCGTCTCGTCGACGCCGGCGTTGCAGGCAACCTGTCGATTGCCCAGATGGACGCGGAGAACCTGCCGTTTGCCGACCGCAGTTTCGACTGCATCAGCATCGCTTTCGGTCTCAGAAACGTCACCAATAAGATGACTGCGCTGCGCTCGATGTACCGCACCCTGAAACCGGGCGGCAAAGCCATGATCCTGGAGTTCTCGGAGCCCAACAAAGCCATTAAGCCCGCCTACGACCTTTATTCGTTCAAGGTGCTTCCGGTACTTGGCCGGCTGATCGCCAGGGATGCAGACAGCTACCAGTACCTCGCCGAATCCATACGCATGCATCCTGACCAGGAAACGCTCAGGTCCATGATGGAGGAGGCCGGTTTCGAGCGCTGTCGCTACGACAACCTCGCGGGCGGCATCGTTGCTTTGCATATCGGCTACCGGATCTGATTCGCAATGAACCCGCTCGAAGCCGCACTGCTGCCGGTCGCCAATGTTTTGAATCGGAATATTCGTGCAACGACACCTGCACGGGAGCTTTGCGAGAAGCTGGCCGGTTCCGTTGTAGCCGTCCGCGTACGCGATACGGCGCTCGCGACCTGGTTCATCGTGCACGACGACCGCCTGGAGCTGGCGACCGATACCGATCACGAACCCGACATCCTGATTCGTGGCTCATTGTTTGCGCTGGCCCGTATGGCCGGCGTCCCGGGTGCCAGCACAGTTCGTGATGGATCGCTCGAATTTACGGGCGACCCGATACTGGCCCGGGAATTCCAGCAGCTGCTTGCCTATGCCAAGCCTGATTTCGAAGAAGAACTATCGGGCTTTGTCGGCGATGTCGCCGCACATCGTCTCGGCGAAATCGCCCGCGGCGTTGGCAGCTGGAGTCGTGAAGCACGCTCCACGATGGGCGCAAACATCCGCGAATATCTGCAGGAGGAAAGTCGTGATCTGCCGAGTCGCTACGAGGTGGAGCGTTTCGCGGGCAGCGTCAACGCATTGCGGGACGACGTTGATCGCCTCGAAGCACGCATGAATCGCCTGGAGCAGAGCTGATGGCTCGCGTGCGCACGGTCATTCGGATGATCTCGATACAGCGCGTGCTCGTGAAGTACAGCCTCGACGACATTATCAGGGAAACCCACCTGTTGCGGCCGCTGCGCTTCCTGTTCTACCTCGCGCCGCGGCGTCGCGACCGTTCTGCGCCCATCGGCGAACGCATTCGGCTGGCGCTGGAGGAGCTCGGCCCGATTTTCGTCAAGTTCGGCCAGGCCGTTTCCACTCGTCGCGATCTGTTGCCACCCGATATCGCCGATGAACTCGCCAAGCTCCAGGACGCCGTGCCGCCGTTTCCGGCCGAGCAGGCGATCAGCCTATTGAATGAAACGTACGAGCGGAACGTTGACGAGGTCTTCGATCGCTTCGACGTCGAACCGCTGGCTGCGGCATCGATTGCCCAGGTTCACACGGCAAAGCTGCACAACGGCGGCGAGGTCATCGTCAAGGTATTGCGGCCCGGCGTACGGGAACAGATCGAACGGGATCTCGAGGTGCTGCAGATGCTCGCGGGCCTCGCTGATCGTTACTGGGAACACGGCAAGCGCCTGAAGCCCCTCGAGGTCGTTAACGAATATGAGCACACGATCCTCGACGAGCTCGACCTGATGCGCGAAGCCGCCAATGCGGCGCAACTAAAGCGCAACTTCGAGGACTCCGACATGCTCTATGTTCCGGACGTCTACTGGGACTATTGCCGTCCCGAAGTCCTGGTCCAGGAACGTATTTACGGCACGCCGATCAGCGACATGGATGCACTGCGTG
>JABDOQ010000036.1 GCA_013043165.1 Woeseiaceae bacterium
TCGAAACTGACCTCTTCCATCGGAAATGGAATGTACTGGTCGGCCTGAATTTCGACCTGCCCCTCGAGATCCCTTGCTGAAAGGCTCGACGGCATCTGAATGACTTTGGTAATGGCTGCATCACCACTGATTGCGACAGCCACGTCGCTTGCCTTGGCTCCAGCACGCTTTACGGCGCGTCGAATCGCTTCGCCGACGGATTTTGCGTCGACGATGGCTTTTTCGCTCACCGAGTTCGGAGGAGTGGGTTCGGCCGAGTAAGACTCGACTCTGAAGCGTTTTCCGCTTTGCGTGAGTTCAATCAGCTTGACCGACGAGGTCGTGATATCGAGGCCCAGCAATGGCTGTGATTTCTTGCCGAAAAGCACGTATTTTTCCTTCTAAGTCGGTAAGTTGCGCGTCAAACGTCAGTCGGACATGAGCAAATCAATTTAACTATATATCAATAAAATGTTAAATAAAACGTGACTTTGTTCACGATCCCACAATCCCTATGGTAATGCGGTCGGCCGGGTACATTCCGTGAACCAGTCGGCGGCTGGGAGCGTGACTCGTTATTGCAGCGTTCAGCACTGCGCGTCTATCATCAGCCGCCTCGATCAAGTTAGCAAAAAGCCTTGCCCTGAAAAAGCCACATTTCCTGCATCCGCCGACCACCACAGTCCCTTTATATAGTGATCCAGCTCCCTTTAGTCCGGGATATTTGGCGGAAATCGCCAGCAACTATGCATAAACCACCGAAAACAAACAAGAATCCACGTCACATCCGCAGACGAAGGCTGATCAGGAGCCTGATTGTGATGCTTGGCCTGGGGGCCAGCGGCGCCATTGCGGCGGTCGCCGCTGTGATCGGCGCTTATTATTATGTGGAGCCAGGTTTGCCCCGGGCCGAGACAATCCGGGATATTCCTCTGCAGATCCCGCTGCGCATTTTCAGTCGCGATGGCTACCTGATATCCGAGATCGGCGAACGGCGACGTATTCTTGTCACGTTCGAGGATTTACCACCTCAAGTCGTGCATGCGTTTATTGCCGCCGAAGACCGGCGCTTTTTTGAGCACCCGGGCATCGACTACCAGGGAATCGCGCGATCGTTTGCGCGCTTGCTTAGAAGCGGCGAAATCAGTGGCGGCGGAAGTACGCTGACGCAACAGCTGGCGCGCGATTACTTCCTTACGCGTGAACAGTTATTCACGCGAAAACTCCGCGAGGCATTTCTTGCCTACAAGATCGAGCAGGAATTCACGAAGGAGCAGATCATGGCGCTGTTCCTCAACAAGATGTTTTTCGGGCAGCGCGCCTACGGCGTCGCTGCCGCTGCACAGGTTTACTTCAACAAGAACCTGAGAGACGTCAACGCGGCAGAGGCCGCGACCCTCGCAGGTGTTTTGCCGGCACCATCCCGGTACAACCCGGTTTACAGCGCGGCGAATGCCGAAATGCGCCGCGGCTACGTACTCGGGAGAATGCGGGAACTTGGCTACCTGGACGATTCGAACTTTGCGGACGCGATGGCCTTCCCGATGGAGTCGCAGTTGCACGGCGCAGCCGTTGAACTGAATGCGCCGTACGTCGCCGAAATGGTACGCAGCGAGATGCTGAAGCGCTATGGAGAGGAAACCTATACGGCCGGTTACCAGGTTGTCACTGCCCTCGATTCGCGTCTGCAGACGGCGGCCAACTATGCACTGAGAAATGGGCTGCTTGAGTTTACGCGCCGACGTGGCTATCGCGGTCCGGCGGCGAAACTTGAACTCGATGACGAAGTCCTGGCGAAGCCCTTCGAGGAATGGCCGATAGAAATTCGCGAAACGCTCGAACAATACGCCCCGGGCGGCCTGTCCATCGCGCTGGTCACAGCCGTTTCAGAAGACAACTCTGCCAATATTGTATTCAGCGGCGGCGTCCGCGCCAGCGTGCCCTGGAGCAGCATCAATTGGGCCAAGCCGTTTATCGATCGCGAGACCACCGGCCCGGCGCCAGAAGCCGTCGGCGATGTGCTGTCGGTTGGTAACCTTATTTACGTGATGCCCACGTCGAGCGGTAGCTGGGCACTGGCCCAGGTACCGGAAGCACAGGGGGCGGTCGTGGCGATAGACCCGTTTGACGGCGCTGTCGCCGCCCTCACAGGAGGCTTCGACTTCACGATGAGCAAATTTAACCGGGCACGACAGGCTTATCGCCAGCCCGGCTCGTCGTTCAAGCCGTTTATTTATTCAGCCGCACTTGAACATGGCAATACGCCGGCGACCGTCATTCTGGACGCGCCCGTTGTCATTAATTCGTCGGAACTCGAAGCCGTCTGGCGACCCATTAATTACAGCGGGCGATTTTACGGCCCCACGCGTATGCGCGAAGCGCTGGTTCGATCCATGAACCTCGTCTCGGTGCGACTGCTGCTTTTCAACACCGGTATCGGCAACGCCGTTCGCCACATCGAGAAGTTCGGCTTCGGCGGTGCCGCACTACCGCGCAATGGTTCCCTCGCTTTGGGCGGCGGTGCGGCTTCCCCGCTCGATATGGCGCAGGGCTATGCGATTATTGCCAACGGCGGGCATGCCGTAAAACCCTATGTAATCGATGCGATCTACGGGCCCGAGGGCGAAACCTTGTACCGCAGCGAACCGGCCGTCGTGTGCGATGAGTGCGTCGCAGGCGAAGCGGCCTATCGCTATGCCGGCAGACCGGCGACAGAAATGACGCTGGACGCGATGGCTGATGTGGCGCTTGACTACCGACCCGACGCAAGCACGGCACCGGCGCTTTTCACGGATGTCTCCGTTGCCCCGCAGGCCCTCAGTCCGCAGAATATGTTTCTCGTGCAGGACATGATGCGCGACGTCGTGCGTCGCGGCACGGGACGCCGCGCAATGGCGCTGGGCCGAAACGATCTCTCGGGAAAAACCGGTACCTCGAATGATCGGCGCGACGCCTGGTTCGGGGGCTTCAATGCAGACCTGGCCAGTATCGTCTGGGTTGGCTATGACGACGATCGACCGCTGGGCCCGGGTGAAGAGGGGTCGAGGACGGCACTGCCGATCTGGATCGAGTTCTCTCGCATCGCGCTGGCGGGCGTAGCGGAGAATCAAATGCCGATGCCAGAAGGCATAGTGTCGGTGCTTATTGATCGTGAGAGCGGCTGCCCGGCGCGGTCGGGACAGCGCAACGTCGTGTTCGAAGTGTTCCGTGCCGGCAACGTTCCACAGTGCGAATTTGTCGAAGAACCGCCCGACATTTACAACGACGCAGCCGGAATAGACGCGCCGCCTGAAGAGGAAGGACAAGATGTCGAGGAAAATGAGCCGATCTTCTAGCGCAATGGCCAGGCAAAAACACAGTGAGGCCGAACGGGCCCGCCAGGTCGTGGCACAGGAGGCTGCCCGCATCATCGTCGATCACGGCGTTCGCGATTACCGACTGGCCAAGCAAAAGGCTGCTGAGCGCCTCGGAGTCGGCGGGCGCGGTTCGTTGCCGGGCAATACCGAGATCGAGGCAGCCGTGGTCGAGCACCTGAAAATTTTCGGGCGCGAATCACACGCCGATCAACTTCGCCTTATGCGGGTCGCGGCACTTTCTGCCATGAAGCTCCTTGCCTCGTTTACGCCACGGCTTGTCGGCCCCGTGCTCGCGGGTACTGCGGATGAAAACTCCGCGGTTAACCTGCACGTGTTCACCGACAGTCCTGAAGCCGTCGCACTGGAGCTCTCCAACATCGGAATCAGCTTCCGACCGTACGAGCGACGCCTGAAGAGCCGCCGCAACCAGGTCGATACGTTTGCCGGTTTTGAGTTTCATCACAGCAACAGCGCGATCCAGGTAACCGTATTTCCGATTGACGGAATTCGACAGGCGCCGATGAGCCCGGTCGACGGCAAGCCGATGAAGCGGGTCGACTCGAACGCGGTGCAGCTGCTACTCGAACACATCTGACACCACCTACCTTTCTGACCGCGGCGGCGATCTCTCGCAGGACCAGGCACCCGCTTCAATCACTAAGAGCCCGACGGTTGCGGCGATCACGGCGATGGCCTGCTAGCTCCAGCTACGCAACGTCGCGTCGCAGGCAATCGCCGCACTCACCACCGCCGCTGCTCATTCGTGTGTCTGTAGGAGCGCCCCCAGGGCGCGAAGCGATAGCGGCGGTCGCCAGACCGCCTGGATAGTCGGTCGCTAGGGCGGCCTCCTACAGGGAAACGCCCGCGCTCGTCGCCTCGGTAAAAATGTTGGGAGGCTAAAGCCCTACCGTTTTTCGATTGGCGTGTAGTCGCGCTGCGCAGGCCCGGTGTACAGCTGTCGCGGTCTCGCGATCTTGCCCGCCGGATCAGAAATCATCTCCCGCCAGTGCGACGCCCATCCGACAGATCGGCCGAGCGCAAACATCACCGTGAACATCGAGGTCGGAATACCAAGGGCCCGGTAAATTATCCCTGAGTAAAAGTCGACGTTCGGGTAAAGATTCTTCTCGATGAAGTAGTCATCCTTGAGCGCAACCTGCTCGAGCTCCTGGGCCAGGTCGAACAACGGCGTATCCTTGCGGTCGAGCCGCTGCAGTATCTTGTGGCACATGTCGCGGATAATCGTCGCGCGCGGATCGAAGTTCTTGTAAACGCGGTGACCGAAACCCATCAGCCGGAACGAATCAGACTTGTCTTTCGCCTTGGCGACATACTTCTTGATCTGGCTCACGTCGCCGATTTCTTCGAGCATCGTGAGAACCGCTTCGTTGGCGCCGCCGTGTGCAGGCCCCCACAGTGCGGAAATACCCGCGGCAATGGCCGAGTAGGGATTTGCGCCGGAGCTACCTGCCATGCGGACCGTCGAGGTCGAACAATTCTGTTCATGATCGGCATGCAATATGAACAGCAAATCGAGAGCTTCGGCGGCGACCTCATCAATTTCGTAGGGCTCTGCCGGAACGGCAAACAGCATGTGCAGGAGATTTTCGCAATAGTTCAGATCATTGCGAGGGTAGATAAACGGTTGACCCGTATTCAGCTTGTAAGCCGCGGCGGCGATCGTCGGCAGTTTTGCGAGAATCCTGTGCGCGAATATATCGCGGTGATCAGGATTCGATGCATCCATCTCGCTGTGATAATACGCCGACATGGATCCGACGACGGCGGATAATATCGCCATCGGATGCGCGTCGTAGCGGAAGCCCTTGAAGAAGTTCAGCATGCCCTCGTTGAGCATGGTGTGCCGGCGAATTGTCCGCTCGAATTTCTCGAGCTCATCGGACGTCGGCAGATCCCCATTCAACAAAAGGTACGAAACCTCGATGAAGCTCGAGTTTGCGGCGAGCTGCTCAACCGGATAGCCCCGGTACATCAGCACTCCCTCTTCGCCATCGATGTAAGTGATGTCGGATTCGCAGCTGCCGGTCGAGACGAATCCGGGGTCGTAGGTAAAGACACCCTGTTCCTTGTACAGCTTCGCGACATCAATAACGTCGGGACCGATCGTTCCGGTCCTCACGGGCAGCTCCAGTTCGGTGCCGCTGGGGCTGATCAGGCGGAATGCATCCTGGCTCATGTTTATTCCTCAAGTGTCATTGAACAAAGCACGATGAGCATAGCAGAGCTCCGCGACCCCGGAAGTCGTGGATTAACGCAATCAGACCAGGATTGCCGTCGAAACGGCGGCTGGTTGTCAGCTCATACCGTATTTGCGGCGGAACTTGTCGACGCGGCCGCCCGAATCGACGATCTTCTGCTTGCCCGTGTAGAACGGGTGGCAGGAGGAGCACACCTCGATCAGGAGATCCTCGCCGAGCGTCGAGCGCGTACTGAATTCGTTGCCACAACTACAGGTGACCTTGATGGCGGTGTAATTGGGGTGAATATCGGCTTTCATTGTGGCTCTCCCGAGCGCGCGACTTCGCAAAAAGGTCGCGTAGGATATAGCGAAGCGCCCGCAGCCGCAAGCCCCGGACGCTTATCCACAGAACCTGTGGATAAGACTGTGGATTGAAATTGAGTGAATTGCCTAATGTGCGGATTTGCAAGCAAGCTTGTCAATTTGATTATTTTATGTCCATATTCGATTCCGTAGGAAAAACAATCATTTAGGGGCGCTTCACGACCCACAAAGTGAATTCGAACGTCTCTTTTACTACTAATCAAAGGACTCCCGAAATCCTTGTGCATAAATGTACAAAGCGGAAAGTTTCCCGGGGCTCGCCGGGCGAGCCCGAATGGCATCAAGGCACGCGCCGGAAGCCCGTCTTTTTGACCGCCTTCAGGACTGCTCCGGCAGAAACTCAGCCTGCAGGTCGTTGAGGAAACGCCTGCCGATTGGCGTTGCCTGCCAGCGCGATTCGGCCACGCGCGCAACCAGCCCTTTTTTGGCGGCCGGGCGCATGACCCTCGGCAGCTCGTCGACGGACAGCCCCGTCCTCTCGCTAAAGATCGTTTCACTGAAGCCATCGCTCAGCCGCAGCGCGTTCAACATGAACTCGAAGACGAGGTCCGTTGCGGCAATCCGGACCGGTGCAGCACTCTGCCCACCTGCCTCGATGGTCTGCATATACTGCAGCGGGTGGGCGGGCTTTTGGTACCGGAATACGCCCCGGGAGTCACTTATCTTGCCGTGGGCACCGGCACCCGCTGCCAGGTAGTCGCCGAACAGCCAGTAGTTCAGGTTGTGTGCGCAGACCTTGTCGTCGCGCGCGAACGCCGAGACTTCGTACTGCCGGTAACCGTTTTCAGCCAGCAACGCCTGTCCAAGTTCCTGCATCCTGTACGTGGTCTCTTCATCAGGCAGATCCTCAGGCGGCCTCGCATAAAAAATCGTGTTTGGTTCAAGCGTCAACTGATACCAGGAAATATGTGCGGGCGTCAGGCTGAGCGCCGTTTCAAGATCCTCGATTGCGGCCGCAACGCCCTGGCCCGGCAGTCCGTGCATCAGGTCGATATTCACGTTGGCGACACCGGCCTGCTGCGCATCGTTGACGGCTCGCACAATGTCTTCGCTGCCATGGATTCGCCCGATGGTCTTCAGGAGCGCGTCGTTAAAGCTCTGGCCACCGAAGGACAGGCGGTTGACGCCGGCATCGCGATAACCGGCCGGCTCGCCGCACTCGACCGTACCCGGGTTTGCCTCCATCGTGATTTCCGCGTTTCCGTCTACATCGAAGCAGGCCCGGACACCGTCCAGCAGGCGACCGATCTCGTCAGGCGAAAAAAGGCTCGGTGTTCCGCCGCCGAGAAAGATGCTCTCGAGCTTTCGGCCTGCGGCCCGGGATGCTTCGACCTCGAGATCAACGAGCAGCGCATCGAGGTAACGTCGGCGCGGTGCCGAGCTCCCTGCAGCGTGTGAATTAAAGTCGCAGTACGGGCATTTCTGCACGCACCAGGGCAGGTGCACGTACAGCGAAAGTGGCGGAGGGATCACGCGAACTGGCGTCGCAGCTGCGCGACCAGTGCACGCAGCGCCTGTCCCCGGTGACTGCGCGCGTTCTTCTGTTCTGGCGTCAGCTCGGCGCCACTGAGCCCGCTCGCCGGATCGAGAAAGATCGGGTCATAGCCAAAACCACCGTCACCCCTGCGCGCCCTCAGAATCGTTCCCCGCCAGACGCCTTCGGCGACGACGGCCTGCGAACTTCCCGGCATTGTAAAACTCGCAACACAATGAAAGGCTGCGCCGCGCGCTGCGTCGCCGACATCGGCAAGCTCCCGCAGCAGTTTGTCGACGTTTTGCTCGTCCGTCGCATCGATGCCGGCATAGCGTGCCGAATAAACGCCCGGCCGCCCGTCCAGTGCGTCCACGGCCAGCCCGGAGTCATCGGCAACGGCCGGTAGCCCGGTTGCGTCCGAGGCGTGTCGTGCCTTTATCAGCGAATTTTCAGCAAACGTCGTGCCTGTTTCATCGGCATCGGTCACGCCCAGCGCAGACTGTGCGACGACCTCGATACCGAGCCCGTCGAGCAGGCGTGCGATCTCACGGATTTTGCCGGCGTTACTGCTGGCCATGACGACTTTACTGGGTAGCGCGGTCACTTAGCTTACAGACGCAATGGCCTCATTCTGAGCAACAATGATGTCGCTGATTCCGGCGCGCGCCAGGCTGATCATCGTGCTGAACTCGTCGTCGGTGAAGGCATGACCTTCCGCCGTACCCTGTACCTCGATAAATCGGCCCGCATCGTTCATGACGATGTTCATGTCCGTTTCGGCCTCGGCGTCTTCCGCGTAGTCGAGATCGAGTACCGGCGTGCCACGATAGATGCCGACCGAGATGGCGGCTACCTGCCCGTAAAGCGGCGTCTTCCTGATTCCACCGGCTTTCGCGAGCCTGTTCATGGCGATGGCGAGCGCAACGTAGGCTCCGCTGATCGACGCCGTGCGTGTACCGCCGTCGGCCTGGATGACGTCGCAATCCAGCATTACAGATCGCTCGCCGAGGGCTTCCAGGTCTGTAACAGCGCGCAGCGAGCGACCGATAAGACGCTGAATCTCGACGGTTCGCCCGCCCTGCTTGCCGCGTGAAGCCTCACGACCCGAGCGCGTGTGCGTCGCCCTCGGCAACATGCCGTATTCGCCGGTTACCCATCCACGGCCCGTATTGCGCATCCAGCCGGGAACGCGATCTTCGATACTCGCCGTGCACAGCACCTGCGTATCGCCAAACGTCGCGAGGACGCTGCCCTCGGCGTGTTTCGTAAAATCGGGAATGAAGCGCAGCTCGCGCATTTGTGACGCATCGCGACCACTGGGGCGCATGATTACTCTCCTGCTGTCAGCCAGACTAGCCGAGCCACCTTAACGCGGTGCCCGTCGTATTGTCACTGTAGGGAGAATTGACGCTCAGCGCCTTTATGCTCAGTGCTTTAAGATTTTCGACGATTTTGTCTGCGTCGTCGCCGTCGCCGAATGCACCGATTTCCGCCATGTCGTCGTCTTTCAGTCCCGACCACAGGCCGTCCGAGCAGGCAAGCAGGACGTCGCCCGGGGCAAGTTGGATGCGACTCGTTATGCTCATGTCCGGTACCGGGGCGTCGCCGCCAATGCAACACTCAACAAAATTGCGCATCGGATGGTCGCTGGCTTCTGCCTCAGTGATGGCGCCCTCCTGAATCAGCACTTCGACGTGGCTGTGATCGCGTGAACGATTCAACACGCGCTGGTCCCGAACCTGGTAGATGCGGCTGTCGCCAATGTGTGCCCAGAACGCCCCGCCTTCCTGCACGAGGCAGATCGCGCAGGTTGCCCTTGGTCGAAAATCGACGGCCAGGTCCTCGCCAAGACCGACGACTTCATCGTGCGCGCGTGACAACGCCATATACAGAAAGCCCTGCGGGTCGAACACGGGCAACGTCGATGCCATGAAAAGATCCTGCACCACCTTGAGGCCGGTCTCTGCCGCACGAGCCCCGTCCGAATGACCGCCCATGCCGTCAAATACGAGCATCATCGCTGCTTCGTCGGCAACGACGACAGCCGCCCGGTCCTGGTTATCTTTGCGGTCACCGAGTGCTGAGACTTTTGCGTATTCGATTTGCATGGCGTAAGGGTAGCCTTGATTAGCCTTCAACAGTGGCCACAGCTTAGAATGACGGTCCCCGGAAAAACGTGACCGAGGCGGCAGACTGCGCCGTTACCAGGAGAAGGATACTGATGTTACACAGTATGACAGGCTTCGCGCGAGAGTCAGTTGAGACTGGCATCGGTACCCTGACGTGGGAAATACGCGCGGTCAATCATCGCTACCTGGACCTTCAGTTCAAGATTCCCGACGAGCTGCGACCGAAGGAGCAGCTGTTCCGCCAGCAGGCGAGTGCCGTTCTCGGCAGGGGCAAGGTCGAGTGCTCCCTCTATTTTCGTCGTGGGGTACATCAGGAAAACGAGCTGCAGCTGGACAAGGGCCTCGTCGAGTTGATCGGCCATCGAATTTCCGAGTTGACTGCAAAACTTCCTAATGTCGCCGCGGTCAATCCGATCGAGATTCTTCGCTGGCCGGGCGTCGTGCTGCAGACCGAAATCGATACCGAACCATTGTTTGAGCAAGCCACGGAACTGCTGCACAAAGCACTTGCTGCCATCGAGACTATGCGGGCGAGTGAAGGCGATCGGATTACCGAGATGCTCAGGTTACGTTGCGCCGACATCGAAACGATTTCGGCCAGCGTTCAGAAGCGCATGCCCGAGGTACTTGCGGCAACACGGACCAGGCAAAAAGAACGAATCGAGAAACTCGATATTGAAGCGGATCCTGCACGGCTCGAGGTCGAGCTGGCTTTAATCGCACAAAAAATCGATGTCGACGAAGAGCTCGACAGACTGCAAAGCCACCTCGTCGAAATTCAGCAAGTTTTGAACCAGGATAAACCCGTTGGCCGACGCCTCGACTTCCTTATGCAGGAACTGAATCGCGAGGCCAATACGCTCGGCTCGAAGTCCGCGGACGCCGAAACCACCAAGGCGGCCGTTGATCTGAAAGTCCTGATCGAACAGATGCGCGAACAGATCCAAAACGTCGAGTAGGTTCGGGTGGCAACAAACAACGCGAAGCTGTTTGTGATTGCGGCACCCTCGGGTGCCGGCAAGACGACCATTGTCAAAGCACTCGTTGCTCGCAACCCCGGCCTGCGCTTTTCTATTTCTTACACGACACGTCAGAAGCGTCGCACGGAAGTAGACGGCGTCGATTATTTCTTTGTCGACTTCGAAGAATTCGAGCGTCTCAATGCCGAGGGGGAGTTACTCGAGTTCGCGAAAGTATTCGACAACTACTATGCGACGAGTCGGAGCCAGGTTGAGAAACACCTGGCCGACGGCCGCAACGTCGTGCTCGAAATCGACTGGCAGGGTGCAAGACAGGTTCGCGCGACCATGCCCGAATGCATCACGATTTTCATATTGCCGCCTTCGCTCGAAGAGCTCGAACGCCGCCTGAGAGACCGCCGCACCGACAGCCCGGAGGTCATCGAGCGCCGGCTTCACGATGCGCAGAGCGACATGTCGCACTGGGATGAATTCGACTACATCATCATTAACGACAAGCTCGAGCAGGCCGTTTACGATCTCGAAAGCGTGCTCGAGGGATCAGGCGATTCGTGTGCCCGCTCGAATGTCGCGGTGCGGCGCGTCATTTCAAGAATAATCGGCTGAGGCTTGTCACCAGGGTCTTTATAACGTTTGGTTATATAGCTTGGCTTTCGGGCTCCGGGCAGGGCTAGACTCGCAGGCCTCGTCTATGGGTCCGACCACGATCCGCATGCATAGGAAACTGACACATGGCCAGAATAACGGTCGAAGACTGCCTGGATAACATCGACAACATATTCGAAATGGTACTCGTTGCCGCCAAACGCGCACGGCGCCTGGCGCACGGGGCTGACCCGATGGTCGAACTCGAAAACGACAAACCGACGGTTATAGCTTTGCGTGAAATTGCGGAAGGGCTTGTCACTCCCGCCATTCTCGAAGAGATCGATCAGCCGGCCGCCGAGGAATTGCTGCAGTCCGAAGCGTCCGAAGACATCCTGCCGGTCCGCGGTATTTCAATCGGCGACTGAAACTCCGTGAAATGCGGCCTGACCAGCCGCGGCAGATTGCCCGTTTTGCGGCTATTACCGCTATTATCGGTGCATGGATTACGCGGCGACAATTCTGTCCAGGTTCCCCGGCGCCTCGCGGCGGGACCACGGCGTACGGCGTCTCGTTGAGACCCTGAAATCCTACCTGCCCGACGAACAGGTCGACCAGATTCTGCGTGCCTACGAATTCGGCGCGAGCGCACACAAGGGGCAGACGCGCAAGTCCGGCGAACCGTATATCACGCACCCCGTTGCCGTGGCCCAGGAGCTCGCCGACATGCGCCTGGACGCGCAGGCCATTACGGCAGCCATACTGCACGATGTCGTAGAGGATACCTCCGCTTCGCTGGACGACATCGAGGAAAGCTTTGGCCACGAGGTCGCACAGATCGTGGATGCCGTCAGCAAGCTCGACCAGATTCAGTTCCGCAGCCGCGCCGAGGCACAGGCGGAAAGCTTCCGCAAAATGATGCTGGCAATGATCGAGGATATTCGCGTCATCCTGGTCAAGCTCTCCGATCGTTTGCACAACATGCAGACGCTGGGCGCGATGCCGGCCGCCAAGAAGAAGCGCATTGCGCGCGAAACGCTCGATATCTATGCGCCGATCGCGAACCGGCTGGGCATTAACAGCCTCAAGATCAAGCTCGAAGACCTTGGCTTCAAGCACCTGCACCCGTTGCGTTACCGCGTGTTGGACAGGACGCTCAAGAAAAGCAAAGGATCCCAGCGCCAGATCGTCAAGCGCATCTCCGACGAGTTCAGCAAGGCCATGGACGAGGAGGGCATCAAGGGCGAGGTGATCGGCCGCGAAAAGCACCTGTACAGCATCTACAGAAAGATGGCCGAAAAAAGGCGGCCTCTATCGGACATAGTCGATGTTTACGGTTTCCGCATTATCGTTGACGATGTAAACACCTGTTACCAGACGCTCGGTCTTATTCACGGACTGTACAAACCGATGCCGGGCCGGTTCAAGGACTACATTGCAATTCCTCGCATCAACGGCTACCAGTCGCTGCACACGACGTTGTTCGGACCCAAGGGCCTGCCGCTCGAAGTCCAGATTCGCACGCGCCAGATGGACAGGGTTGCCGAAGCCGGCGTCGCGTCTCACTGGATTTACAAGGCCGACGAGAAAACGGATGCGACGCCGCAGCGACGTGCCCGCGAATGGCTCTCCAACCTCGCCGAAATCCAGCAGTCCGGCACGTCTGAAGAATTTCTCGAAAGCGTCAAGGTCGACCTGTTCCCTGACAAGATTTATGTATTCACGCCCAAGGGCGACATTATGCCGCTGCCGAAAGGGGCAACTACCGTCGACTTTGCTTATGCGGTGCATACTGACATCGGCGATCGCTGCGTTGCAGCCAAGATCGATCGTGCGCTGGTACCGCTCAGGACCCCTTTGCAGAACGGTCAGACGGTCGAAATTGTCACCGCACGGGGCGCCAAACCAAATCCGAACTGGCTGACCTTCGTTCGTTCGGCCAAGGCACGAACGGCGATACGCAATCATATGAAAAACCTTCGGTCGTCAGAATCGATCGACATTGGCAAGCGACTGCTCGACAAATCCCTCAAAGACGAGGGCTCATCGCTGCGCAAAATCGGCAAGGTGCGCATGGCCAGCGCGCTCGCAGAACTGGGCCTCGACAGCGCCAAGGAACTGTTTGAACAGCTGGGCCTGGGGAAGCGACTGGCGCCCCTCACGGCCCGAATCCTTGTCGGAACGGGTGACGAGGACTCGAGCGATGACAGCGTAACCGGACTCGTGATAGCCGGTACCGAAGGCATGGTCATTAGCTACGCCAAGTGCTGCCACCCGATTCCCGGCGACGTCGTAATGGGCTATCTCACGGCCGGACGCGGTGTCGTGATTCACAGGAATACCTGCGGCAACCTCAGTAATTTCCGCAAGCAGCCGGAAAAGTGGATTGCCGTTACCTGGGAGAAGAACATCGAGCGTGAATTCACCTGCCAGATTCAAACCGAAACGCACAATCGGACCGGCGTGCTGGCGGAGGTCGCCGCGACGATTGCAGACTGCGGCTCGAATATCGAACAGGTCGAGGTTCTTGGGCGTCACGATGACTGCTCCGTTCTCTCCTTCCTGTTAAGCGTCAAGGACCGCAGTCATCTCGCGCGAATCATGCGCAACGTTCGCAAAATGCCGAACGTATTGCGAGTTTCGCGCGATTGCGCATAGCCGACAGTTTTTCGATTTCAGGAAATACAAAATGAGCAAGCAGGCAATTCATACAGACAGTGCACCGGCCGCGATCGGCACTTACTCGCAGGCCACAGCTGCCGGCAGTCTCGTATTCCTTTCCGGCCAGATCCCGCTTGTCCCCGCGACGATGGAAATCGTCGACGGCGACTTCGAGGCTCGTGCGCGGCAAGTGTTTTCAAATCTCGACGCCGTTGCCAACGCCGCGGGCGGCAGCCTGAATGATGCGGTCAAGATCACGGTTTTTCTGACGAACCTCGACAATTTCGCAACCGTCAACGCGGTCATGGAAGACTTTTTCGAGCGGCCTTTCCCGGCGCGCGCCGCGGTCGGTGTTGCGTCGCTGCCCAAAGGCGTCGACGTTGAGGCCGATGCGATAATCTCGCTCGCGTAGGAGCGGCCCTTGGCCGCGACTGTGCAAAGCGGCCTGACGGCCGCCGTGACGCTTCGCGGCCAAGGGCCGCTCCTGCACAAGAAGAACACGAATAATGGATATGGAATCTCCGCTAACATGCCTGAAGGGCGTCGGGCCAGCGCTTGCCCGAAAGCTCGAGAAGCTCGGGCTTTTTTGCGTTGAGGATCTGCTGTTCCTGCTGCCGCTGCGTTATGAGGATCGGACTCAGCTTGTAAAGATCGGCGCTATCGTTGCCGGCAGCCGCTGCCTCGTAAGCGGCGAGGTGCTGCTTTCGGAAACCGTCTATCGAGGTCGACGCAACCTGCTGGTTCGCATCAGCGACGGCAGCGGTCAGCTGACGCTGCGCTTCTTTCACTTTTCGCGACAGCAACAGGCACAATTTCACGCGGGCACCGCCGTTACCTGCTTCGGCGAAGTTCGGCGCGGCTCGGCAGGCTTCGAGATGATTCATCCTGAGTATCGCATCTTGCGTGAGAACCAGGAGGCGGCGACAGCAGATTCTCTAACGCCGATTTACCCAGCGACAGAGGGCGTACAGCAAGGACGTCTGCGCAACCTGACTGACCAGGCGCTGCGTTTCATGCAGGAAACCCCTCCTGTCGAGCTGCTTCCCGCACATGTCACGACAAGGCTCGGCATGCCCTCACTCGCCGCTGCCATTGAATACCTGCACCGGCCGCCGCCCGACGCGGATGTGCAGCAGTTGTTGCACGGTCGACATCCTTGCCAGCAGCGGCTTGCTTTTGAAGAACTGCTTGCGCATTACCTGAGCTTGCGGCGCCTGCGAGCGCTCGCCCAAACGGAAGATGCGCCCGCACTGACCGGCGGTGAACCCGAGGTCGGCCGCTTTATCGATGATCTGCCGTTCGAACTGACGCGCGCTCAGCAACGTGTCATCAAAGAAATACTTGCCGATCTGTCCGCACCGCACCCGATGATGCGCCTGATCCAGGGCGATGTCGGTTCCGGCAAGACGGTCGTTGCCGCGATCGCCTGTCTGAAGGCAATTGCCTGCGGAGTCCAGGCTGCGATCATGGCGCCTACCGAGATCCTGGCCGAGCAACACTGGCGCAATTTCTCCGCCTGGTTTCGCCCACTCGACATCGAGCCTGCCTGGCTAAGCGGCAGCCAGCGCGCGGCCGCACGCCGCGAATCACTGCAATCCATCGCGGACGGCGCTGCAAAACTCGTTGTTGGCACACATGCGCTGTTCCAGGAGGGTGTGGAATTCGACCGTCTTGGCCTCGTCATCATCGATGAGCAGCATCGCTTTGGCGTGCACCAGCGCATGGCGCTGCGTGACAAGGGAGTATCGGAGGAGGGTCATCCACATCAACTCGTGATGACGGCGACGCCCATACCGCGAACGCTGGCAATGGCGGCTTACGCCGACCTCGATACCTCCGTCATCGATGAACTGCCGCCGGGCCGCCAGCCCGTTTCAACCATCGCCGTTCCTGATTCGCGCCGTGGTGAGATCGTCGAGCGCGTCCGGTCGGCGTGCGCATCCGGCCAGCAAGCCTATTGGGTGTGCCCGCTCATCGAGGAATCCGAGCTGCTTGACTACCAGGCAGCCGAGGCCAGCTATCAAATGCTGACTGAGGCTCTGCCGGACCTGCATGTGGGACTGGTGCATGGGCGTATGCGGCCCGCCGAGAAGGAGCGCGGTATGCAGGCCTTTAAAGAGGGCCTTATTCAGCTGCTCGTTGCGACGACGGTTATCGAGGTCGGCGTGGACGTGCCAAATGCCAGTCTCATGATCATCGAGAACGCAGAGCGCATGGGGCTTTCCCAGCTACACCAGTTGCGCGGGCGCGTCGGGCGGGGCTCCCGACAAAGTCACTGCGTACTCTTGTACAAGCCGCCGCTTGGGCGAATCGCAAAAGAACGTCTCGCGGTATTGCGCGACACCAATGATGGTTTTATCGTCGCACAGCGCGACCTGGAGCTGCGCGGTCCCGGTGAACTGCTCGGCACGCGGCAAACCGGTTTGCCGGACTACCGCATTGCAAACCTCGTTCGCGACGCCGAGCTGATGCCGCAAGTGCAGGTCACGGCGGAAACTATGCGAACTTCTTCAGACACGAACGCTGTCGCAATCGTACGTCGCTGGCTCGGCGATACGCGAAAATACGGCAAAGTGTAGACTTGGAATTATGAAGCCCGTGCACGCCAATACGTTTAAACCCCTGCTCGTCAGCCAGCTGCGCAACTATGGCAAGCTCATGCGCCTCGACAAACCAATCGGCATCTGGCTGCTGCTTTGGCCGACACTGTGGGCACTGTGGCTCGCCGGAAACGGCATTCCCGACCAGGGTCTGTTCGTTGTTTTTGTTCTTGGTGTCGTCGTTATGCGTTCGGCGGGCTGCGTATTGAACGATTACGCCGATCGCAAAATCGACCCCTATGTTGAGCGCACGAGAACGCGTCCAATCGCCTCCGGCGCCGTCGCGCCCATGGAGGCGCTGACGTTGTTCGCCGCGCTCGGTCTGATTGCCGTCGGGCTCGCGAGCATGCTCAACACGCCGGCGCGACTGCTCGCCATCGTCGGTGCCGGACTGACCATCGCGTATCCATTCGTCAAGCGCGTCCTGTCGATTCCACAGTTCGTGCTCGGCGCGGCCTTCGGGTGGGGCGTGCCGATGGCGTTTGCCGCGCAAACCGGCACCATCCCGGAACTTGCCTGGCTGGTCTTCGGCACGGCAATGATCTGGGCCGTCATTTACGATACGTTTTACGCCATGGTGGATCGCGAGGATGATAAAAAAATCGGCGTCAAATCGACGGCCATACTGTTCGGCGAAGTCGATCTGTTTGTTATCGGCGGCCTGCAGGTACTGATGCTATTCGCGCTGGTCCTGATCGGCTATCGCGCAGAACTCGGGTTCTGGTACTACCTGTCCGTCGCGATCGCCGCCGCCCTCATGGGCTGGCACCAGTGGCTCGCACGCGACCGGCAACCAGCGGGTTGTTTCGCCGCCTTCCTGCACAATCATTTCATCGGTATGGTGGTGTTCGTCGGTATCGTGCTTCACTACACGTTTAGCCAAACCGGTGCAGGCTGAGTCACGCGGCCCTGGCCACGGCGAGCACGCTGACCTTTTCTACCCCGCGCCTGATGAGTGCGATGCCAAGCTGGCGCGTCGTTTCTCCCGTGGTGACGACGTCATCCACGATCAACACGTGCCGAAACCCGTGCGTCTTGCGCACAAAGAAAGCCTTCCGCAAATTCTGTCGGCGCTGCACGGCTGCGAGCCCGGACTGAAAGGGCGTGGCGCGGCGGCGTGCAACGCCCGTCATAATCGGCAGATCGCAGTTTCTGGCAAGCGGCCTGCACAACTCCAGGGCCTGGTTGAACCCGCGAAAGGCCTGTCGCCGCCAGTGCAGGGGTACCGGCAGCAGGGCGTCGATATCGGCAGCAAGCCGCGGCATTTCGGCCGCGAGCAGTTCGCCAAACGCCGGTGCGTAGTGCAGTCGTCGGCCGAACTTCAGGGCTTTGAGGCCCGCGTCGACGGGAAATTCATAGAGCAGTGGAGCAACGGTCGCGTGGATCGGCGATACGCGTGACTGACAGGCAGCACAGTACACGCCCGGAGGCAGGCAGACGGCAAGCGGCTCCGCACAGCGGGCGCAGGCATTTGCAATCCAGGGCAGATCGCGGCAGCAGCCGCTGCAAATCCGACCTTCGAACCGATCGCTTCGCGTGCCGCAGAATACGCAGCGCAGCGGCATGATCGAATCGTCCAGTTGACGCAGCGCGTCGGCGGCCCGGCCGAGGCAAACACGCAGTATCATCGGCCAGTCCATGCGGACATTGATATCCGAAACACGGACTTCCTGCCATGTACGAATCGCGGCAATTGGCGTCAAAATGCGTGTTAGTTTGTCATCCTGTGCTAACCGGCTGCCGCGGAAAGTGAACGATACATTGAAAGTGAACCTGCGAGACGTTCGGCGCCGCTTCGACCGTGCGGCGTCCACCTTCGACTCTGCTGATTTTGTACACGCCGTTACGCGCGAGGGTTTGTTTGCCCGCCTGGAGCCTCTCGTAGTGGATCCGAATACGATTCTCGACCTCGGGTGCGCCACCGGCAGTGCGACACATCAGCTTCGCAAGCGATTTCGACGCGCACACCTCGTCTCCCTGGATATTTCACACGGCATGTTGCGCCAGGCCGTTGGCAAGCGCCCCCGGTTTTCGTTTTCGCGTTACTCCGAGGTGCAGGCGAATGCCGTGAGCTTGCCCATCAAAGACCAGAGCATCGATTTCGTTTTTTCGAACCTGCTCCTGCCCTGTACTGACAGTCCCGACCTTGTCTTTCAGGAGGTCGCACGCGTACTTAAAAAAGGCGGCGTGTTCGCTTTCGCGAGCCTTGGTCCCGACAGCCTGCTCGAAATCAGCCGCGCATGGAGCCGCCTTGACGGCTGCGCGCACGTCAACCGCTTCCCCGACATGCACGACATTGGCGACGCCCTGGTCCGGTCCGGCTTGCGGGATCCCGTGCTGGACGTCGATCGCCTTACTGTCAGTTACGACAATGCCGAAAAACTGTTTGCCGACCTGACCGACGTCGGTGCAAGAAACGCCCTGCAACAGCGCAATCGCTCGCTCGTCGGAAAGCATCGTTTCAGAGAAATGCAGCGCGCTCTCGCGGGGGGCGAGGGCGACACAGGAATCGGCCTCGAGCTCGAACTTGTCTACGGCCATTGCTGGGGCGGAGGCGCCCGGCTCGACCCCTCGTACCATCGCGTTGATGCATCCCGAATTCCACGACGTCGCCGCTGATCCCGGTGCTTGTCTTTGTTTGTAACTTTTTGCCCGCAGAGCTATCGATAACTTGCTGTTAAATAAGATTAATTCTCAGCGGGGATCAGCCCTGCGGGTTTGCATGGTCATGCCGATTTAAGTACACTTCGCGTGCTTTTTTGGCCGGCACGCCCGGTCAAGCTGGCCGACAGACGATGTCCCGGGGTCACCGGGTCAGCATGGGATTCATCGTTCCAGTATTCGTCACATCAGGAAATAGAAACGTAATGTGGTCGCCGTGGCGAATCGCAGGGTGAACAATCAATGATACGAAAATCGTTTTTGAGCCTGCTGGCTTGCTGCTTTGCGGGTACGGCGAACGCGGATTGGGCGCTGAACATGCCCAGGGGAATTACCGACCTCAGCGTCGAAACCTACAATATCCACATGATGGTCTTCTGGTGGTGCGTCGCTATCGGGATCGTCGTTTTCGGCGTCATGATCGTCTCGCTGTTCCGGCACCGGAAATCGCAGGGCGTCAAACCCGCGACGTTTTCGCACAGCACGACGGCCGAAGTCATATGGACAATTATTCCGGTCGTGATCCTGATGCTGATCGCAATACCCGTCGCCGAGACGATGATTAAACTCGAAGATTCGCGCGATCCCGATCTTTCCATCGTCGTCACCGCCTACCAGTGGAAGTGGCACTACAAGTACCAGGACGAAGGCATCGATTTCTACTCGAGCCTCGCACGGCCGAGCCTCGAGGCACGCCGCAAGGAGTCTGGAATTGACCCGAACGCCGTAGATAACTACCTGCGCGAGGTTGATCGCCCGGTTGTGGTCCCGCGCGACGCAAAAGTCCGGCTGTTGCTGACCTCGAATGACGTCGTCCATTCCTGGTATGTCCCGGAGCTCGCCATCAAGAAAGACACGATACCCGGCATCGTTAACGAGGCCTGGTTCAAAGCGAAGGAAGTCGGCACCTACCGGGGCCAGTGCGCCGAGCTTTGCGGCAAAGATCACGGCTATATGCCGATCGTGGTCGAGGTTGTGGAGCCCGACGCTTTCAGGGCCTGGGTTGACGCACGCAAGGAAGGCGCAGCCAGGGTCGCGCGCAACCAATAGATCCAAAGAACCCGGAATTCTGACGTGTCCGGCATGACGGCACGCAAACGGAGTAATACGGAATGAGTACGACAGTAGCTGACCTGCACGATCATCACGACGACCACGGCCCGGCCAAGGGCATCGGCCGCTGGCTGTTTTCGACGAATCACAAGGACATCGGCACGATGTACCTGGTGTTCAGCCTTGTGATGTTCTTCGTCGGCGGCGCCATGGCAATGGTTATTCGCTCCGAGCTGGCTATCCCGGGGCTGCAGTTCGTGCATCCCGAGTTTTACAACTCGATGACGACGATGCATGCGCTGATAATGATTTTTGGCGGTGTTATGCCGGCCTTCGTCGGGCTTGCCAACTGGATGATTCCGCTCATGGTCGGCGCACCGGATATGGCGCTGCCACGCATGAACAACTGGTCGTTCTGGATTCTCCCCGTCGCATTCTCAATCCTTCTGTCCACGCTGTTTATGCCCGGTGGCGCACCCGCAGGCGGCTGGACCATGTACCCACCGCTCGTATTGCAGACCGGCGACGCATTCCCGTACCTGATATTCGCGATTCATCTGATGGGAATCTCGTCGATCATGGGTGCGATCAACGTCATCGTGACGATCATCAACATGCGCGCGCCGGAAATGACGCTGCTGAAAATGCCGATGTTCGTCTGGACCTGGCTGATCACGGCATACCTGTTGATTGCGGTAATGCCGGTGCTGGCGGGCGCCGTAACGATGCTGTTGACCGACCAGTTCTTCGGCACGAGCTTCTTCCTGGCGGCCGGTGGCGGTGACCCGGTCATGTTCCAGCATATTTTCTGGTTCTTCGGGCACCCCGAGGTTTACATCATGATTCTGCCGGCGTTCGGTGTGGTGTCAGAAATCATCCCGACCTTTTCACGCAAGAAGCTCTTCGGCCACGACTCGATGGTTTATGCGGCGGCGTCTATCGCGTTCCTGTCATTCATCGTCTGGGCGCATCACATGTTCACGGTCGGCATGCCGCTGTCCGGGCAGCTGTTCTTCATGTTCGCGACCATGCTCATTGCGGTTCCCACGGGCGTGAAGGTATTCAACTGGGTCGCAACGATGTGGCGCGGGGCGATGACCTTCGAAACGCCAATGTTGTTCTCGCTGGCTTTTGTGTTCCTGTTTACGATCGGCGGTTTTTCGGGCCTCATGCTGGCCGCAGCCCCGGCCGACATTCAGTACCACGACACCTATTTTGTCGTCGCGCACTTCCATTACGTCCTCGTGCCGGGGTCGATCTTTGCCATTATGGCCGCGGTTTATTACTGGCTGCCGAAGTGGACCGGGCACATGTACAACGAGACGCTCGGCAAGGCGCATTTCTGGGCGTCAACCATTTTCGTCAATCTGACTTTCTTCCCGATGCACTTCCTGGGGCTCGCGGGCATGCCTCGCCGCATTCCGGACTACTCTACGCAGTTCACGGACTTCAACACGGTTGCCAGCATCGGTGCCCTTGGTTTCGGCCTGTCCCAGTTAATCTTCGTTTGGGTCATTGTCACCGCATGGAAAGGCAGCAAAGCGACCGACCGCGTTTGGGAAGGCGCGCACGGTCTCGAGTGGACCGTGCCTTCACCGGCCCCCTATCACACGTTTGAGACGCCACCGAAAGCACGCATCGCTGGCGAAGCGTTCGAGTAAGCGTGAACGACGTCGAACGCAAAAAGAACATTCGCCGTACGGCACTGATCGTCGGCGCAATTGCGCTTGCCTTCTATGTCGGTTTCATCATGCTCGGCGTGCTGCGCTCCTGAGGGACATGAAAGAAGAACCGAAAAATCTCAAGTCCGAGAACCGCGCACTTACCGGCCGGCTGCTGTTACTGGCGATTGCGATGTTCGGCTTCGGCTTTCTGCTGGTACCGCTCTACGATGTGTTCTGTGAAATCACCGGCTTCGGCGGCCGGACGAATGCAACGGCGGCGGTTGTCGAGGAGGCGCCGGACCTGTCGCGGGAGATTCGCATCGAATTTGTGACTACCGTGAACTCGTATGCACCGTTCGAGTTTGCCGCTGATGTCGACAGCATGACCGTAAACCCTGGCAAAATGTACTTCGCAACCTTCACCGCAAAAAACCTGACGAAAGCGGACAGGGTTGCGCAGGCTGTACCAAGCGTCGCACCGGTTTCGGCGGCAGAGCACTTTACGAAGATCGAGTGCTTTTGTTTTACGAGCCAGGAGTTCTTCGCGAACGAGCAGCGTGCCATGCCGCTGCAGTTCATTGTCGATCCCGAGCTGCCCGAATACGTAGACACGATTACACTGCAATACACGTTTTTCGATACCGCCCAAGCGGCGGCGAACAACCCGCTTTAATCCGGAACCCGACATGACGACACACACAGAAGAGCGTTACTACGTCCCTCACGGCAGCCATTGGCCCATTGTTGGCTCGGCCGGACTCCTGCTGTTGATGGTTGGTGTATCCAGCTGGCTGAACGGTAGCGATGCCGGCTTCTACATCATGATGGCCGGCGTTGCCGTAATCATCTTCATGATTACGGGCTGGTTTGCCGCCGTCATTGGTGAAAGCCAGGCCGGTCTCTATAACCTGCAGGTTGACCATTCGTTCCGGCAGGGCATGTTCTGGTTTATTTTTTCGGAAGTCATGTTCTTTGCCGCCTTTTTCGGCGCATTGTTTTATGCGCGCAACATGTCGGTCCCATGGCTGGGCGGATCCAGCAATAACTTTTTCACCAACCTGCTGCTGTGGCAGGGTTATGAAAGCACATGGCCGACCAACGGCCCTGGCGACATCGGCGGCGAGTACACGGCGATGCCACCGTTCGGTTTGCCCTTGATCAACACTGTGCTGCTCCTCACCAGCAGTATCACGGTCACGATTGCGCATCATTCTCTGCTCGCCGGCAAGCGGGCACAGCTCGCCATTTTCCTCGCTGCGACATTCCTGCTCGGATTCACGTTCGTATACATGCAGGGCGTTGAGTACGTCGAGGCCTACGAGCACATGAATCTCAAGCTCACGTCCGGCATCTATGGCTCGACGTTTTTCATGCTGACCGGTTTCCACGGCATGCACGTCACGATCGGTGCGATCATGCTGACCATTATTTTCTTCAGGGTGTTGAAAGGCCATTTCACGCGCGAAAAGCATTTCGCGTTCGAAGCGGTTGCCTGGTACTGGCACTTTGTTGACGTCGTGTGGATCGGACTCTACGTGTTTGTCTACTGGATGTGAGAGGGCGGGCGACGCCAGGAAGAACAAAACGGGCGCCGAGGCGCCCGTTTTACCCTGTCGATCACGCCCTCAGCTGTTACCGTGTGGGCGGGACGATCCAGCCCAGAAAGTAAGACGCAACGAGGAAAAGCACCAGGACCAGCGACAAGCCGACCCGGATCTCGAGCGCACGCAGCATTTTCGGTGAGTCCGCGTCCTCGCGACGCAGGTAGAAAAGACCGGTTCCCAGGCTGATGACTATGGCCGCCAACAGGGCAAAGACAACGTATTTCATAAAAGCAACCTCTCGAGCCAGCATTATAACGTGAACACAAAAGCGAAAAAGCCCCTGCCCGCCTGGCTGCCCCTGGTTGTTGGCACGCTTTTGGTTGCGCAATTTGCCGGGCTCGGTGTCTGGCAAATAAGCCGCGGCATGGATAAGCGAGCTGACCGGGCTGCATTTCATGATGAGTCCGGCTTCGCTGCCTGGCAGGACGGCATGGAAATTCGTCCGTATCAGCGGCTCAGAGCCAGCGGCCGCTACGATACGGCACGCCAGATCCTGCTCGAGAACATCATCGTCAACGGCCGCTACGGCTATTACGTGCTGACGCCGCTGATCGGGCAAGAAGACGAGCCGGTATTGCTGGTCAACCGTGGCTGGATTGAAAAGGGCAGTAGCGACGTCGAAGTCGGCGTGCTGGATGTTCCTGTAACGCGCATTGCTGTTCGCGGGCGCGCCGGTTCACTGCCTCGTGCGGGCTACAAAATGGGTGCCGCGATCGATCCGGCCTCGAACTGGCCCAAGCGCGCCGTTTTCCCCACTACCGAGGAGGTCTCCGCGGCGCTCGGCGTTGCCGTGCAGCCGTTTGTATTGCTCATGGACCACGAAGAAGAACACGGCTTTTTGCGCCAATGGGTCCCGACCGAGTTCGGTCCCGGCAAGCACTTCGGGTATGCCTTCCAGTGGTTTGCCATGGCCGCGGTCCTGTCCGGCCTGCTGGTGTGGAACTACCGAAAAAAGCGATTCAACTCATGACGGCAAGGAAAGGCACAGCCGCGCGGCTGCAATTATTGCTCATTGCTCTTGTATTTATCGGGCCGCTGATGCTCGCCGCCTGGTTGTATTTCGGCGGCAGCGCGGTTCAGCCTGAGGGCAGGACAAACCACGGCGAGCTGCTACAGCCATTCGTCAATATTCGCGACGTTGCACCCGAGTCACCGGTACATGAACATGATGACGGCCACTGGTTGCTGGTCTACGCGAATAGCGAAAGTTGCGATGCCGGATGTAAATTTGCGCTCTACACCATGCGCCAGTCGCGCCTGATGCTCGGCAGGGAAATGGATCGGCTCGTTCGAGTCTTTTTGCACGGTGAAAGCAGGCCCGATTCAGTGTATCTTGCTGAGGAGCACGCGGGCCTGATTACACTCTCTGACAGCGATTTTATTGCTTTGCTCAAAAACAAGAGGCCTTCGCAGCTGACTGCAGGTGGTTATTACCTTGTCGACCCACTCGGGAACCTCGTCATGTATTTCCCGCCTGACATCGAGCCGGGTGACATGGTCAAAGACATCAAACGCCTGTTGAAATACTCTCGGATCGGTTAATCGGGACATGAGTGTGAATACGGACGTAGCGACGTACATTGACTGGCATGACCTTTACGAGCTCACCAAGCCGCGTGTCGTTGTGCTCATCGTATTTACGGCGATCGTTGGCATGTTCGTCTCTGTCCCCGGATGGCCCGGGGCCGTGCCGCTTGTATTTGGCACGCTGGGTATCGGCCTGGCCGCATCATCCGCTGCCGTATTCAATCATGTGCTTGACGCCCGTATCGACATTCAGATGATGCGAACACGCGGGAGACCGCTGCCACAAGGGAAACTCACGCAAAGAGCGGCGTTAATTTTCGCATCGGGCCTGTGCGTGATCTCCATGATCGTGCTGTGGTTCATTGTCAATCCACTGACGGCTATCCTGACCTTCTTCTCCTTGATCGGCTATGCCGTCATTTATACCGTGTGGTTAAAACGGGCAACACCGCAAAACATTGTTATCGGTGGAGCGGCTGGCGCCGCGCCGCCAATTTTGGGATGGACGGCTGTCACCAATGAGGTTCACAGCGGTGCGCTGCTGTTGTTCCTGATCGTGTTCGTATGGACACCGCCGCATTTCTGGGCGCTCGCTATTGCCAGGAAAGAGGAATATGCCAAGGTCGATATTCCGATGTTGCCCGTCACTCATGGTGAGGCTTACACACGGCTAAACATTCTGCTCTATACCATCCTGCTCGCGCTGGTCACGATAATGCCGTACCTGATCGGCATGAGCGGCCTGATTTACCTGCTGACCGCTATCGTGCTGGATGTCTTTTTTCTTTATTACGCCATACGCATGTACCGCGATCCCGCCGACAAGGAACTGCCAATGCGGACCTTCAGGTTTTCGATCAGCTATTTGGGTTTCCTGTTCGCAGCCGTTCTGATTGATCACTACCTGTTGTTTCGAGTAAGCCTCTGACAAGGGCTACCGACCATAAATAACGCAAACCTCACGTTTGAACGCCTGGTCCGGCCGCACTTCGACCGGCTGTATCGTCTCGCCTGGCGCCTGACGGGTCGTAAAGCGGAGGCCGAGGACCTTTTCCAGGAACTCCTGATCAAGGCGTATGGCAAGCTCGATGAGCTGGCCAGGATCGACGAACCCGGATCATGGCTCTCTCGCGTTATGTACAATCTGTTCATCGATGAGCGGCGCCGCTTCGCGCGGCGACGCCTGCACACGGTCGAGGAAGGACGGCTGCCGGGCGACGGGCTTGCGGGGTTCGCGAGTACCCAGGATCCCGCCCGCGACAACGAGCGCCGGGAGAAGTTTCTCATGCTCGATGCCGCCTTATCCCGGCTCAGCGATGAACAGCGCCTGGTCGTGCTGCTACACGACACAGAAGGCTATAAACTCAATGAAATACATGAACTTACCGGTGTTCCGGTGGGAACCATCAAGTCCCGCCTGCATCGGGCGAGGGCACGCCTGCGCGAGATTCTGACGCGCAGCGGAACCTTTTTCTGACGGGGGTCGTGTAACAGGACATGCGGGAAAAAAACACACAAACCGGAACCACGGACAAGCAGGATCAGGAGATCCAGGCGCTGTTAAAGGACTACCCGATGCCCGAGGCAAGCACGGCTTTTTACGACCAGGCGCTGGCGCGCGCAACGCACGAAGGTTCGCGCCGACAGCGGAATCGCTGGATCATGACCGGCTTTGGTTCCGCCGTGGCAGCCGGGCTTGCGCTATGGTTTGTCGGCGGCTTTTTCTTCGCGACCCCTGTTGCACCCGATGCCGAAGCGGTCATACCGGGCATCACGATGACGCTGCAGGAGCCACGTACCGTCAATCTCGTATTTGCCTCCACATCGGCGCTTGATTCGGCGCTGCTTACGATCACGCTGCCGGTCGGCATAGAGCTGGCAGGTTTTCCCGGACAGCGCGAAGTCGCCTGGCAAACCAGCCTGAAAGAAGGCAAAAATTTACTGCCGCTCAAGCTCGTTGCCGTATCGCCTGTTGGCGGTGAGGTGCTTGCGCGACTCGAACATAACGATCGTAGCCGAACGTTCCGGCTGGCCATCGACGTGAGCTAAAGGAGCAGTTCAATGAAACAGTTGAAGGTATTTTTTGCAATCGTGACTTTGATCGCGGTTGCCTTTTTCCCGGCGGCGATTCGCGCCGACGATCGCGCCGACCTCGATGATCTTGAGGGCGTAACGATTTTCGTCCTCGACGATAGCAGCGAACTCGATGACGAAATTGCCGAGATGCGGGGGCCCGACGACGGTGACGTCGATGAAGATGACTGGGAAGACGAAGAGGAAGGCGAGTCAGGTGACGAATCTGATCAAGACTCCGACGTCGATGAAGAGGAAGGCCTCGACGACGACGAGATGGAAGACGAATTCGAAGAGGACGACGCATTCGAAGATGACGAGATGGAAGACGAATTCGAAGAGGACGACGCATTCGAAGAAGACGAGATGGATGAGGAAGACGATTTCGAAGACGGAGATGATGTCGACAATGACGAATTTGACGAAGACGACGAGGACGACGAGGACGACGAAGACGACAGCCCCGAGGAAGACTGAGCTTTGTTCACTGGTTGAGCGACAGCCGGCCGACAACAGGTCCTATACGCCTGAAAACCGAAAATACCCCCGATTGGTAACGATCCGGGGGTATTTTCTTGCGCCACGTCATAGTTTTCATACCGACAATGCCGGTACCCTTGCGATCTGACATAACGCTGATTCGCATGACCTACATGGCCAAGAAAACATTCCTCGCAGGCACTGTCCTGTTGATTGCGGCAATTACGGCCGTGCTACCGGCGCAAACGGCTTCGGCGATGACGGCCGAGCAGTATTTCGAGGACGGCAACCGGCTTTTCCGCGACGATCTTTACTGGGCCGCGTTGTTGCGCTACCGGCAGGCCGCTGACGAGGGTCTCGATTCGGCTGTCTTGCATTACAACACGGGCGTTGCGCACTACCGCGCGATGCAGCACATTCGTGCTCGCGATTCGTTGCAGAAAGCGTTGCTGGAGCCAACTCTGCGCGTAGCCGCTCAGTATAGCCTCGGCCTGAACGCGTACGCTGCGGGCGAGACAGAAGAGGCCCTGCGCTGGTTTCGCCTGGTCCGTGATCAGGATGCAGACAGGAAGCTGCAGTCTTTTGCAGTCGTCGCGATCTCGAGAATTCGTGCTGCCGAAGAAAAGCCGGACGATTTTGAAATCCGTGTCGCCGAACGCAGAAAAAAAAGAACCTTTGCCGACCTCGAGTTTCGCGCCCGCGTGAGTTTTGGCAGCGACGACAATGTCTTTCGCACGCCGGGTCAAAATTACATCGACTTTTCCGGCTCCACGCCAACGACCGTGGCGCCGGTACCAGCGAGCGGCACATTCCTGCCGCTTAGCCTGAGCGTCAAGTACAAGATCAACAGCCTGCCGTTTGAAGGCTTTTATGGCGCCTATCGCCTGGCCGGGCGCTACTACCAGGACAAGGAACTGGAAAACGCCAATGAATACCTGCACGAAGTAAGTTTTGGCAGCGAGTACAGCCGCAGGGAAGGCTCGAGAAAGCGCGAAGTCAACAGCGCATTCAAGATAGCCCAGCACGATGAAATCTATTACGACCCGGACGATGGCGGCAGCCGAGTCATCGACGGCGCTGTCATAGACGACCGCATGAATTATCTCCGCTACGGGCCCGAGCTGTCGTTGCGACAGGCAAACGAGCGACTATCCTTCGGTGCAAAGTTCAAGGGCCAGCTCTGGAACTACGAGGATATCGATGTCGTCCCCGAGTACGACCACGAGTATTTCCTCGTTAACTTCTTCGGCCAGTACAAGTTTACGCGGACTTCGCTGTTTCGCCTCACGGCCAAGTATTACAGTCGCCGTTTCGGTGACCGGCCCGCTTTTGATCCCGACGGTCAACAGCGGATCGGCAATCCAAACATACGCTACGACTACTTGTCCTTGACGTTGCGGGCACGACAAAGAATTACCAACAACATGTGGTTCGGCTGGGACGTCGAGCGCACTGAGCGCACGGATCAATACCGCGGCTACAACGATTACACGCGAGACAGCTTTCGCGTCGAGTTTCACTGGGCACCGGGAGACAGGTTCGACCTCGAAGCCAGCGGAATTTATCGCCTATACGATTATCCCAATGCTTTTGCGTTCCACAACCCGGTCGCCGGTCGCAAAACGCAGGAATCTGCTGACGCACTTTTCATCGGCACTTTTCGCATGACCCGCCGCCTGAGCCTTGTCGCCGAAGCCAGCTATCGAGAGACCGTCTCGAACGATATCCGCATCCAGTACGAGCGCTACCAGTACATGCTCGGAGTGCGCTGGCAACACTGATTCTCTGCTAGACTTCCCCGCTCTCGATCTGCAGCGATGGCCTGTTGTCTTTCTCTTCCCGCGCCGGGTGCCCCATGGATGTAACGCCAATCCTAGAAAACCTGAATGACGCGCAGCGTCAGGCCGTTACAGCGCCTGCGGAGCCGACGCTGGTCATCGCCGGCGCCGGCAGCGGCAAGACTCGCGTACTTGTCCATCGTGCGGCATGGCTTATCGACGTCGAGGGGCTTTCTCCGCAGAGTCTGCTGGCCGTAACGTTCACGAATAAAGCGGCGGCCGAGATGCGTGGCCGTATCGAGACGCTGCTCAAGCTGCCGGTTCAAAATCTCTGGATAGGCACATTCCACGGTCTCGCGCATCGCATGTTGCGCCGCCACTGGCGCGAGGCCGGATTGCCGCAGAACTTCCAGATCATCGACTCCGATGACCAGCTGCGCCTGATCAAGCGCCTGCTAAAAAACCTCGAGATCGATGACAGCCGCTGGGTACCGCGCGAAATCCAGTGGTTTATCAACGCGCAAAAGGACGAAGGCCTGCGTCCGCAGCATCTCGACGATGAAGGCAATGCGGATCGCCGCCAGATGATTTCCCTGTACGAATCCTACGAAGAGATCTGTGAACGCGGCGGGCTCGTCGACTTTGCAGAACTACTTCTGCGTGCCCACGAGCTGTTACGGGACAACGCCGAGCTGTTGGCGCACTACCGTCGTCGATTTCATCACCTGCTCGTCGATGAATTTCAGGATACGAACGCCATACAATACGCATGGCTGCGGTTGCTCGCCGGTGATCAGGGCGTTCCGTTTGTTGTTGGCGACGACGATCAGTCTATCTATCGCTGGCGGGGCGCGCGCGTCGAACACATTCATCGCTTTCAAACGGACTTTCCAGGCACGCGGGTCGTCAAGCTGGAGCAGAACTATCGCTCCACGGCAACTATTCTCAACGCAGCCAACGCGATTATCGCCAACAACAGCTCGCGGCTTGGCAAGAATTTATGGACCGAAGGCGCCGAAGGTGAGGCAATCAGGATCTACTCCGCCTACAACGAGCGTGACGAAGCGGACTTCGTCATCGGGCGCCTGCGTGACTGGATTGATCAGGGTAACGCGCGTGCCGACTCGGCGATTCTTTATCGCTCCAATGCACAATCACGCGTCCTTGAAGAAGGGCTGATCAACGCACGCATTCCCTACCGCGTTTACGGTGGCCTGCGTTTTTTCGAACGTTCCGAAATCAAGGACGCGCTCGCCTACCTTCGCCTTATATCAAACCGTGACGATGACAGTTCCTTCGAGCGCATCGTCAACAAACCAACCCGCGGCATAGGGGCGCGAACCGTCGAACTGATGCGCTCCTACGCACGCGCGAATGCGTGTCCACTGTGGCGAGCCGCGGGCGCTACTGCCAGCAACGACCTCAATGGTCGCGCGGCAAACGCTGTGAGTGCGTTTATGTCGCTTATCGAGCGCATGGCGCGCGAGACGAGCGGCCTCGAGCTGCACGATCAGGTCGATCACGTCATTTACGCGAGCGGCCTCGTCGACTTTTTCAAGAAGGACAAGGGTGAGAAGGGTGAGACCCGCGTAGAAAACCTGCTCGAACTCGTCAGCGCCGCAAAGAGTTTTCAACCAGATCCGGCTGAGGAAATGTCACCGCTGGATGAGTTCCTGTCGCATGCTGCGCTCGAAGCCGGTGAGGGCCAGGCCGAAGCCTGGGAAGACTGCGTGCAACTAATGACCATGCATTCGGCCAAGGGCCTCGAATTCCCGCTGGTCTTCATGTGTGGTATGGAAGACGGCCTGTTCCCGCACCAGCGGTCGATAGCCGACCCCAGCGGCCTGGAAGAGGAGCGTCGCCTTTGCTATGTGGGCATCACTCGTGCCAAGCAGACGCTGTTCATTACACACGCCGAGCAGCGCCGCCTGCACGGTATGGACAACTTTTCGCAACCATCGCGCTTCATTGGCGAAATACCCGACGAGCACGTGGAAGAAATCCGGCCGCGCGTGCAGGTATCACGGCCCATGCGATCTGCTGAGTCGCAAACGCGCAGTCGGAGATCGACCGCACCGGCCAGTGAGTTGGGAATTCGCCTCGGCCAGCGGGTCCGCCACAAGAAATTCGGCGATGGCGTGATTCTGAACTGCGAGGGACAGGGTGCCCATGCCCGGGTCGAAGTCAATTTTGAGGCCGCGGGCACAAAATGGCTGGTATTGACCTATGCAAACCTGGAAGCGGTCTCATGAATACCCGTGAGCCGCGTTTCTGATCTGATGTAGACTACGATCGATGAAAATTCTCATTCTCGGCGCCGGTCAGGTTGGCTCCTCGGCCGCCTACCATTTGTCTCGCGAGGAAGCCAACGAGGTCACCGTTATCGACAAGCGGCCCGAAGTGCTTCGTGAGCTGCAGGATCGACTCGACATCCGGACCGTCGTCGGCCACGCCGCCTATCCCGAGGTACTTGCCCGCGCCGGCGCGAGCGACGCGGACATCGTCGTCGCCCTGACCGATAGCGACGAAACCAACATGGTTGCCTGCCAGGTTGCATACACTCAGTTTCGAACTCCCACGAAGATCGCACGAATTCGCTCGGCCGACTACATGAACGCCACCAAGCTGTTCACTCAGGACGCAATTCCGATCGACGTGCGCATCAGTCCGGAACAGCTGGTCTGTACCTACGTCGAGCAGCTGATTCTCTATCCGGGCTCGTCCCAGGTTCTCGAATTTGCGGATGGCCGGGTGCGGCTGGTCGGCGTAAAGGCGGATCGGGACGGTCTCCTGGTCGGCCAGCGCATTGCGACGCTCAAGGATCATATTCCGAATACCGAAGGTCGCATTGCGGCAATCTATCGCCAGGGCAAGGCCATGCTCCCTGATGGCGATACGGTCATTCAGGAAGGCGACGAAGTCTTTTTTATCGCCGACCGCAAGGATATCCGTGTGTTTATGAGTGAGATGCGCCGCCTCGAGGATCCGGTTCGACGCGTCGTTATCGCCGGCGGTGGAAATATCGGTGTGCGGCTCGCACTTGCCCTGGAACAAACCAACCAGGTGAAGATCATTGAACGCGATCAGCAGCGCGCTCGCGACATTTCCGAGCAGCTCAACAAGGCGATCGTGCTCGTTGGTGATGCTGCCGATGAGGAGTTGCTGCTCGAGGAGAACATCGACAATGTCGACGTGTTCTGCGCGCTTACCAATTCCGAAGAAGCCAACATCCTGAGCTCGATGCTGTCCAAGCGGCTCGGCGCACACAAGGCGATGGCCCTGATAAACAGAGCATCCTACGTCGACCTGGTTGAGGCGGGCACCATCGATATCGCGATATCCCCACAACAGGTCACGATCGGCTCCCTGCTTGCACACGTGCGCCGCGGTGACGTCGTCAAGGTGCACTCGCTGCGACGTGGCGCTGCCGAAGCCATGGAAGCAATTGCCCATGGCAACGAAGAGAACTCCAAAGTCGTTGGTCGCGCGATCGACGACATCGATTTGCCGAAAGGAACGGCTATTGTCGCCATTGTGCGTGGCGATCAGGTGATTATTGCTCATCACGACACGGTCATCGAGGCCGACGATCATGTAATCCTGTTCATGACCGATCGTCGCAAAATCGAAAAACTCGAGAGCCTGTTCCAGGTCGGCGTTTCCTTTGTTTAGGGCCAGCTGATAAACAAATGAATTGGACGGTCGTACAACGCATTCTCGGTCTTCTGTTGATGATGTTCAGCCTGACCATGCTGCCGCCCATCTTATTCAGCCTGTACTACGACGATCATTCCTGGCTGCCATTTGTCGAGGGTTTCGGGATAACGTTAGCCGCGGGCTTCTTTTGCTGGTTGCCTGTACACCGCTCACGAAAAGAACTGCGGTTGCGTGATGGCTTTCTCGTCGTCGCGGCGTTCTGGACGGTCCTCGGTACGTTCGGGGCGGCACCATTGTTTCTTTCCGATAGTTTGTCACTATCGTTTACAGATGCCGTATTCGAGTCGATATCGGGCCTGACAACGACGGGCGCTACGGTGCTCACGGGGCTCGACGAGTTGCCCTTATCCATACTCTATTACCGCCAGCAGCTGCAGTGGCTTGGCGGCATGGGCATCATCGTTCTGGCCGTCGCAGTGCTGCCCATGCTCGGCGTCGGCGGCATGCAGCTTTATCGGGCCGAAACGCCCGGCCCCGTGAAAGACACCAAGCTCACGCCACGTATTACAGAGACGGCGAAAGCGCTTTGGTACGTTTATCTCGCATTTACAATCACCTGCATGATCGGCTACTGGCTTGCCGGCATGGGTTGGTTCGATGCGCTGTGTCACGCATTTTCGACTGTCGCAATCGGCGGCTTCTCGACCCACGACCTTAGTGTTGGCTATTTTGACAGTGCAACGGTCGACCTCGTCGCGGTATTTTTCATGTTTGTCGCCGGCATCAATTTCTCGCTGCATTTTTTCGCCTGGCGATACGTATCGGTCAAACACTATTTTCAGGACCCCGAGTTTCGCGCTTACGGGTATATGCTGATCACTTTGTCGATCACTGTCATAGCTATTCTTTACTATCACAGGGGCTTTTCGGACGCGGGACCAACGTTTATCAACGGCCTGTTCCAGGCCGTTTCTATCGCAACGACGACCGGTTTCACGACAGAGGCCTTTTCAGCCTGGCCGGCTGCTCTGCCGGTACTACTGATATTTGCGAGTTTTGTCGGCGGCTCGGCCGGATCGACGGCCGGCGGCATCAAGGTCATTCGTTGGCTGCTCGTGTACAAACAGGGGGTCCGTGAAATCAAGCGGCTCGTGCATCCGAGCGCCGAGATTCCCGTCAAGCTCGGCAACAAAGCCGTACCGCATCGCGTTGTCGACGCGGTCTGGGGTTTCTTTTCCGTCTACATCATCGTGTTCGCCGTGATGCTCCTCCTGATGATGTTGACGGGCCTCGACCAGGTCACGGCGTTTTCGGCTGTGGCTGCAACGCTTAATAACCTGGGTCCCGGGCTCGGCGATGTTGCCTCCGGCTTCATGTCACTAAGCGACACTGCAAAGTGGATAGCCATTGTCAGCATGCTGCTGGGCCGCCTGGAGATCTTCACGCTGCTTGTTTTGATTACGCCGACTTTCTGGCGCACCTGAGCGCAAGCTTGTTGCCGTGAATGACGAAGCGCCGATAACTCTGCCCGACAGAGTAAGCAGCGTTACTGGCAAGGCGTCGGCCTGGCTGACGCTGCTCATGGTCGTTGTGACCTTCGTTGTCGTCGTGATGCGCTATGTATTCGATGCGGGCCTGATCTGGTTGCAGGAGTCCGTAATCTGGATGCATGCCGTCGTCTTCATGATGGGTGCCGCCTATACCTTGCAGCATGAAGACCACGTGCGCGTCGACGTTTTTTATCGAACGATGAGCGCCAGGAAGCGTGCCTGGGTTGACCTGCTTGGCGTGATTGTTTTCCTGCTGCCGCTGTGCGCATTCCTGGCGTGGAAGTCCATCGATTTCGTCGCCGCGTCCTGGAGCCTGCGCGAAGCATCGCGGGAGTCAGGAGGCTTACCGTATCCATTGATTCCGCTGCTCAAGACCGTGTTGCTATTCATGCCGGCAGCCGTTGCGTTGCAGGGCGGCGCCATGCTGCTGCGCGCACTCAAGACGCTGAGGCAGGGCTAGAATGGAGTGGGTGGCCGGCCTGCTGTTTGTCGCCGTAATCCTCGTTTTGCTGGCCGGCTTCCCGGTTGCATTCACGCTCGGGGGTACAGCCCTTATCTTCGCGGGTTTCGGGGTCATGGGCGGCGGCTTTAACGAAGCCCTGCTGTCCGGGTTGCCGAATCGGATTTTCGGCATCATGACCAATGAAACCCTTGTCGCCGTGCCGCTGTTTGTCTTCATGGGCGTCACCCTGGAACGCGCACGCATCGCCGAGGAGCTCCTCGACACGCTGAGCTCTCTGTTCGGCACACTGCGCGGCGGTCTCGGCATTTCGGTAACGCTCGTCGGGATGCTTCTGGCCGCCAGTACCGGCATCGTTGGCGCCACGGTCGTTACCATGGGGTTGTTGTCCCTGCCCACCATGCTTAAGCGCGGCTATTCGCCGGAAATCGCGGCAGGAACAATTTGTGCGTCGGGCACACTCGGGCAGATCATTCCTCCATCGATCATTCTCGTGTTGCTGGGCGACGTCATGACGACCGCTTATCAGCACGCGCAGTTGGAGATGGGCATCTACGCGCCCAAGACCGTGTCCGTAGGCGACCTCTTTGCGGGCGCGCTGATTCCCGGCCTCATGCTTGTGTGTCTGTACGTACTCTATATTCTCGGTGTCGCGTTTTTTCGTCCGACCGTGATGCCTGCACACTGCCAGGAGCAAGGACAGGCGATTTCCATCGGCCAGGTGCTGCGCGCGTTGCTGCCTCCCTTACTGTTGATCCTCGCGGTACTGGGTTCCATTCTCAATGGCCTTGCAACACCAACCGAGGCAGCCGGCGTTGGCGGCATGGGTGCGCTGCTGCTTGCCGTTTCCCGGCGACAGCTGGACCTCGAGCGACTCAGGGAAATAATGCGGAGTACGCTGCGCATCAGCAGCATGGTGTTTCTGATCCTGATCGGCGCCTCGATTTTTTCGCTTGTGTTTCGCGGCTACGGTGGTGACGACGGGGTGCGGGCCGTCCTCGAAGCCCTGCCTGGTGGCGTCATCGGCGCGGTCATCGTCGTCATGCTGGTCATGTTCCTGCTCGGCTTCGTGCTCGACTTTATTGAAATAACGTTTGTCGTTGTGCCAATCGTTGGTCCCGTCCTGCTCGCGATGGGTCTCGACCCCGTATGGCTTGGCATCATGATTGCGATCAACCTGCAGACATCTTTCCTTACTCCACCGTTCGGCTTCGCGTTGTTTTATCTTCGCGGCGTGGCGCCCGCATCGGTCACGACGGCGCAGATCTACCGCGGCGCCGTTCCGTTTGTCGCGATACAGTTACTGGCGCTGCTGCTGCTCGCGATGTTCCCGGGCCTCGTGACCTGGCTCCCTAGCCGAATCTACGCGAGCTAGTTCGAAGTCAGCGCGTGCTGAGGTAAGCCTGCTCCGCGATACGTGAATTTGCGGCGACGACATCGAGATACTCGAAATAGGCTTTGCCAATTTTTGCGGCGGCGGGATCGGCAGCCATCAGTTCTTCCACCACATCTTGCGCGATCGAGCGCAGCAGGTCGATGACCGCGGTCGGGAACCGGCGAAGTTCGACGTTCGGGTCATTCTTGAGCTGTTGCAACGACATCGCATTTCCGTTTGTGTACTCTGCCGCCATGTCGGTGGTGATCGCCTGGCACGTTGTGCTGACAATCTCCTGCAGGTCAGCCGGCAGGGAGTTCCACGCGTCCGCGTTGATGATGGTCTCGAGACCGGGTCCCGGTTCCTGCCAACCCGGGTAGTAGTAATAGCGCGCCGCTTTGTGCAGCCCGAAAGACGCGTCGTTATACGGGCCGACCCACTCCGTTGCATCGATCGACCCGGTCTGCAGTGCCGTGAAAATCTCGGAACCGGGAAGCGTGACCGGCGTGCCGCCCGCGCGCCGCAAAACCTCGCCGCCCAGGCCGGGGATACGCATTTTCAATCCCTTGAGATCATCAGCCGTGTTGATCTCTTTATTGAACCAGCCGCCCATCTGCACGCCCGTGTTGCCCGTCGGGAACGGCACCAGGCCGAAGGGCGCATAGAGCTCGCGCCAAAGTGCCATGCCGCCACCGTAATAAAGCCAGCCGTTCAGCTCGAGGTTTGTCATGCCGAAAGGAATCGCCGCAAAGAACTGGGCGGCGTCCACTTTTCCCTTGTGATAGTAGGAAGCGTCGTGACCCATCTCCACGGTGCCCCGACTGACCGCATCGAATACCTCGAACGCCGGCACCAGTTCCCCGGCACCGTATACCTTTATTTTCAGGCGCCCGGCCGATGCCTTCTCGACCCTCGTCGCGAGGTTTTCCGGCGCCATTCCCAGGCCCGGAAATTTTGGCGGCCAGGATGTCACACAGGACCACTCGAAGGTCTCCTGGCTGGCGGCAGCGCCAACATTACAATCCGTATCATTTTTCGCGCAGGCCGAGAGGGTTGCGGCCGCTGCCAGCCCGCCTACAAATTGTCGTCTTTTCATCGTGAGTCCCTCGATCGGTGGCTTGCGGCTAGTCTATTGCGCACTCGCCACGAAGCCAACAAGAAAAGTGGGTTTTTAAATTGGCGATCTAATCCCACTATTAATTCATTATGTCGATTTAATTAAGTATTTTTTCCCACTTCTTGGCGAAAAGACCGGTTCTTGCGATCGCGGCCCGTCTTTCCCGGGTCCGGCCGGCGGGAAACACACCCTTACTGCCATCCCTGGCTTTGAAAAGGGCCTCTTTTTGAACTCTCTTTCCCACCGGCCGGTTAGCCGAGTCTCCCATCTGCCAGCCGGTCTTGTGATTTATCATTCTGCCTGATGCATCGATAAAGGCCCGACATGGGGCAGATTCTATGGAAACCAGCGCAATATGATCGGGCTGCTGCAGCGTGTGAACCGCGCCGAGGTCAGCGTCGGGGATGAGGTTGTCGGCCGGATCGGGCGGGGACTCCTTGTGCTCGTCGCGGTGCACCGCGATGATTCCGAGCCGGACATCTCGCGGCTGGCCGATCGTATCCTGGGCTACCGGGTCTTTCCCGACTCTGCAGGCCGCATGAACCTTAGCCTCCGGGACGAGGCAGGCGGCCTGTTGCTCGTGCCACAGTTCACGCTCGCCGCGGACACGAAGAAAGGCAGCAGGGCAAGTTTCACGAAAGCCGCGGCGCCGGAAAAGGCCGCCGCTTACTTCGACAAACTGGTTTCAATTTGCCGTGGGGAACTCGCCAACGTCGAAACCGGCTCATTTGGGTCCAATATGCAGGTGAGCCTGATCAATGACGGCCCGGTGACATTCTGGCTCGAAACCTGAATAAGGGGACAGTTTACTTATACTGAATAAGGGGACAGTTTACTTATATGAACCCGCATATAAGTAAACTGTCCCTTTAGTGACATATAAGTAAACTGTCCCTTTAATGATGATGTGATGTTGGTTCGGTTTTGTTGTGCGGGCGGAGGTATCATGAACATAATCCGCGCCCGGCCCTGGTCGGCGCCTGACATTACGTAGACGACATGGGGCAAAGCCCCAGGAGTTTTGAGATGTTTTCCAACATCGGACCCGTACAACTAATTATTGTGCTCGTTATTGTTCTGGCGATCTTTGGCACCAAGCGTTTGCGCACCCTGGGTTCAGACCTGGGCAGTGCCGTCAAGGGTTTTCGCTCCGCCGTCAATGACGCTGACAAGGACAACGAGCAAATCAGCGAGTCCTCAAAAGACGCCGACTTTGACAACACGCCGGCCGAGGAAACGCGCAAAGAAAACGAGCCCCGATAGTTATCGGCCATGTCCGGAATCGGCGGTTCGGAATTTCTACTGCTTTGCCTGATCGGGCTCCTGGTCCTGGGCCCCGAAAGGTTGCCGCGTGTTGCCAGCCAGCTTGGCACCTGGCTCGGACAGGCGCGTCGAATGACGCGCGTCATGAAGCGCCAGCTCGAGGAAGAGCTCAGCGTCGAAAAAAACATCGGCGTCAATCCGGACGAGCTGCTGACGCCGCGAGAAGACGACACTTATTCGCCCTTGCACGTTGAAGAGGACGACAGCAAAGAGAAGCCGGCGTGACTGAACCGCTGGACGAGACTGGCGATAACCTGGGAGAGGGCACTTTACTGTCCCATCTTGTCGAGCTCCGGAGTCGCTTGCTGAAGATCGCCGCTGCAGTAATCCTGGTGTTTATAGGGCTATTGCCGTTTGCTCGCAGCATCTTCGAGTTTGTTTCCGAACCGCTACGGGATGTACTCCCTGGCGGTCAGATGATCGCCACGGCCGTCGCATCACCGTTGCTCGCCCCGTTCAAGCTGACATTCTATGTCGCTCTCTTTATTGCGATGCCTGTCGTGCTGTACCAGACCTGGGCATTTGTCGCGCCCGGGCTCTACAAGAAAGAACGGCGTTTTGCGCTGCCTTTGTTTGCATCGAGCATCCTGCTGTTTTATTCGGGCATTGCGTTCGCCTATTACGTCGTCTTTCCCCTGATCTTCAGCTTCATGACCGCGATCGCACCCGAGGGCGTCGAGGTAATGACCGATGTCACGTCCTATCTCGATTTCATCATGATGATCGTGCTGGCGTTTGGCCTCGCTTTCGAGGTACCCATCGCGGCCGTGCTGATCGTCTGGACGGGGCTGACGAGCGTCGAAAAACTGGCCAAAGCGCGACCCTACGTTTTTCTCGGGGCGTTCATCGTCGGCATGTTTCTGACGCCACCTGACGTAATCAGCCAGACGCTGCTCGCCGTGCCGATCTACCTGCTCTATGAGCTGGGAATCATAATGGCGCGCCTGTTCGCGCCAAAAACCGGCGATAGCGCCGAAGAGGTCGCAACGACAGACGCCTGACGCCCGTCAAGTGGCGGGATGGACGCCAAATGGTGTTTAATGCACAGCCTTGGCCCCAAAAACCAGAGCAAATGGTGGCCTACGTAATTCAGGGAAAACCATGACTGATTCCGTTGCCGCAACTGCGGACGACTATTCACGTGACGGCGAGTTTCTCGGCCATCCGAAGGGCCTGTACGTCTGCTTCGCGACGGAACTCTGGGAGCGCTTTTCTTTCTACGGAATGAAATACCTGCTGCTGCTGTACCTTACGAAATATCATCTATTCACTGACGAGGCCGGCCTGGACGTTCTGGGCTCATACGCGGGCCTCGTTTACGCTTTGCCGCTGATCGGCGGCATGATAGCCGACCGTTTTCTCGGCATGCGCAAATCGGTCCTTTTTGGCGGCATCCTGCTGTCCCTCGGACACATCCTCATGGCGGTCGAAGGCTTCCAGGCGATCAACTATGCAGCGGGCACTGTGTTGAGCAGCGATCTCACGCTGGCCAGTGGCGAGGTGCTCGCGGCGGGCACCATACTTTCGGAGGCGATTACGTTCCGCGACACCGAAGCGCTCAAGGTCTTCTACTTCGCGCTCGCCCTGATCGTCATGGGCGTGGGTTACCTGAAGCCCAACATCTCCACGATTGTCGGCAAACTGTATTCGATGGATGACCCGCGTCGCGACTCGGGTTTCACGATCTTCTACATGGGCATAAACATCGGCTCATTCACGGCAACATTGCTGTGCGGCTGGCTCGGTGAGACCTTCGGCTGGAAGTACGGATTTGGCGCCGCGGGTATCGGCATGATCCTGGGCCTGTTCACGTTCATGCACGGGCAAAAGTACCTGATGGGCCATGCGGAGCCGTCCGAGCCGGAAAAGCTGAAAAAGAGTTTCCTGGGTCCGATCAACCTCGAGTGGTCCATCTATCTGCTGAGCCTGCCCGTACTTGGCGTGCTATGGCTGCTCGTGCAGCATGAACCGGTCGTGTACCTGATGCAGAACGTCTTCCTCGTTATCGCGATCGTGGGCCTGATTCTCTATTCGATGGTGCATACCAAGCAGGACCAGAACAACACCATCGCCTACACGGTAGCGGGCATAGCTGCCGTCGCGGCACTGTATGCCATCGGCGTAAACCTGCACTTCATTCCTGGCTCGGAGTCACTCGCTGAAAACGTGCTGTACGGTTCCATCATCCTCGTGATCGCGTTCGTGATTTACGGATTCATGACGCACAACTCGGCCGAGTTCGGTCGCACGGTTGTGCTCATGATTCTGATTCTTTCGACGATCGTTTTCTGGGCACTGTTCGAACAGTCCGCCGGCTCCATGACCCTGTTTGCGGATCGCGTGGTCGATCGATCTGTTGGCAATACGACGTTTACGGCCGCACAGTTCGGCTCGCTGAACGCCGGGTTTATCATGCTGCTCGCCATCCCGTTTGCTGCTTTGTGGACGTGGCTCGCGAAGAAGCAGCTTGAGCCCTCGACGCCGGTCAAGTTCGGGCTCGGGATTTTTCAGGCTGGCCTGGGCTTTGGCGCACTGGTCTACGGCGCGCAGCATCCGGATCAATACGGGCAGGTTGCGATGATCTGGCTGATACTCGCCTACCTGTTTCACACGACCGGCGAACTCTGCCTGTCCCCGGTCGGGCTTTCCGCCGTGACCAAGCTGTCGATCGGAAATGTCGTCGGCGTCAGCATGGGTACCTGGTTCCTTGCTACCGCGCTGTCCGAAACTGTCGCCACGCGCCTTGGAAAACTCGCGGCGATCAGCACGGACGGCGGCGATATTCCCGATGCTGCAACGGCGCTCGCCACCTACACCGAGCTTTTCGAATTCCTGATGTGGATCGGCCTTGGCATGGGCCTGTTCATGATCATCATTTCGCCGATCCTGCGTCGCTGGATGCACGGCATACACTAATTCAGACACCAAAAATACAGGAAAACATTCATGAATCAACTCGTAAGAATCGTTGCGGGCCTCGTATTCGTAGTCACTCTCAATGCCTGTAATCAACAGGATGCCGAAAACACGGCGGCGGCCGTGTCGACCGAAACCGCCGACGAGTTTGTTGCTCGCTTAAACGCTGAACTCGTCGAGCTGGGCAGGGAGCGGGAAGCCGCCGAGTGGGTACGCTCGACTTACATTACGCTGGACACCGCGGTCATCGCGTCCGCCGCCAGCCAAAAATACGCGAAGTGGCACAGCGACAGGGTGAAACAGGCGATGCAGTACGAGGGCCAGGACCTTGACGCCAAAACCCGGCGCTCGATCGAGCTTTTGAAGCTCGGCACCTCGGCACCGTCGCCCGGCGACGCGGCAAAGCGCAAGGAACTCGCTGAGATCACAACGGACATCGAGGGCATGTACGGCGCCGGAAAATACTGCCGCAGCGAAAACAACTGCCTCTCCGGTTCCGAACTCGAGCAACTGATGGCGGATACGCGCGACTACGACGAACTGCTCGAGTACTGGACCGGCTGGCGCCAGATCGCCGTGCCAATGCGCGACAAGTACGCGCGCTTTGTCGAGCTCGCCAATGAAGGCGCCCGGGAGCTCGGCTATAGCGATCTGGGGCAGATGTGGCGCTCCAACTACGACATGAGCCCGGCAGACTTCGAGCAGGAAAGCGCCCGGCTGTGGGATCAGGTCGAACCTCTGTACGACGAGCTGCATTGCCACGTTCGCGCGAAGCTCGGTGAAATTTACGGCGACGACAGGGTGCCGCAGAACGGCCCGATCCCGGCGCACCTGCTCGGCAACATGTGGGCACAGGAATGGGCGCCAATCTACGACCTGATCGAACCGTACCCCGGCGTCGGCGACATCGATGTTGACTCCACGCTCAAGACCAAGAACTACTCGCCGCAGGAAATGGTCCGGTCGGCCGAGAGCTTCTACGTCTCCCTGGGAATGCCGCGGCTGCCTGAGACCTTCTGGGAGCGCTCGCAGTTCTCGAAGCCGAGAGATCGCGAAGTCGTCTGTCACGCCAGCGCCTGGGGAATCGATGGCGGCAAGGACCTGCGCATCAAGATGTGCATCCAGCAGACCTACGATGAACTGCGCACTATTTACCACGAGCTTGGCCACAACTATTACCAGGGCGCTTACAAGGATCAGCCGCGCTTGTTCCAGAACGGTGCGCACGACGGCTTCCACGAGGCTATCGGTGACACGGTGACGCTTTCGATGACACCCGGCTACCTGGCGGAAGTCGGCCTCGTCAATGCCTCCGGGGAAGATCCGCGTGCGACCATCAACCGCCAGATGCAGATGGCGCTGGATAGCATCGCGTTCCTGCCGTTCGGCAAGCTGATCGACGAGTGGCGCTGGGGCGTCTTCTCCGGCCAGATCACGCCGCAGAACTACAACGAGGCCTGGTGGGATCTCAGAACGAAGTACCAGGGCATCGCGCCGCCGGTCGAGCGATCGGAAGCGGATTTCGATCCGGGCGCCAAGTACCATATCCCGGCAAACGTACCGTACTCGCGCTACTTCCTGGCGCGCATCCTGCAGTTCCAGTTCCAGCGTGCGCTGTGTGAAATTGCCGGCCACGACGGTGGTCTCGAGTCCTGTTCCATCTACGGCAGCAAGGCCGCCGGCGAGAAGTTCTACGCGATGATGGCTTCTGGCCAGAGTGAGCCCTGGCAGGACTCCCTGGAGAAGCTCACCGGCACGCGCGAGATGGACGCCACGGCAATCATCGACTACTTCGCACCGCTCATGGGCTATCTAAAAGAACAGAACGACGGTCGGAGCTGCGGTTGGTAGCATAGGAAACGACGAGCAGGGGGATTCATGGCACAAAAAAAACAAAACAACGCGGGCGGTGGCTTTCTTGGCACCGTTGAGCGCGTTGGCAACAAGCTTCCGGACCCGGCCGTGCTGTTTATCGCACTGCTGTTTATTGTCTGGGTCCTTTCGTGGCTGTTGTCCTATTTCACGTTCAGCTACATCGATCCTCGCACCCAGGCCCCGATCGAGGTCGCCAACCAGCTCACCGGATCAGCGCTCACGGCATTCATGACCGGCTTTGTGACGAATTTCGTCACGTTTGGTCCGATCGGTACCGTGCTGGTCGCCATGCTCGGCATCGGCGTTGCCGAGCATTCCGGATTCATCACGACCGGCATTCGCGCACTGTTGAACGTCACGGCCAAGTGGTTGCTTACGCCGATGGTCATCCTCGTTGGCATAATGAGCCATTCCGCTGTTGATGCTGGTTACGTCCTCGTCATCCCGATCGGTGGCGTGATCTTCTATGCCGCGGGGCGCCACCCGCTCGCGGGCATCGCCGCGGCGTTCGCCGGCGTGTCCGGCGGATTCTCGGCAAACTTTCTGCCGGCCGCACTCGACCCTCTGCTGCAGGGCCTGACGCAGGGAGGCGCACAGCTGCTCGACCCGGCTATCGAAGTCAATACGCTCAATAACTACTTCTTCACCGCGTCATCGTCGTTCCTGATAATCGGCCTCGGCTGGTGGATCACGGACCGAATCGTTGAACCACGGGTCAAGGACACGCCGATCGACGGAAACGCCGAAGACCTGCCCGAACTTCACGACCTGAAACCCGAGGAGCGCAAGGGCCTGCGGTGGGCATTGTTCGCTATGCTGCTCGGAATCGCGATCCTCGTTGCCACACTCGTGCCCGAAACGTCTCCGTGGCGGGATGCGAACGGCGAGCTGGTGACCTTCCAGGCACCGATCATGCGTTCTATTGTTGCGCTGATCTTCTTCCTGTTCCTGATACCGGGCATAGTGTTCGGCTACGTAGCCGGCACGATGAAGGGCATCAAGGACGTCATCGACGGCATGTCGCACTCGATGCAAACGATGGCGTATTACCTCGTCATCATGTTTTTCATCGCGCAGTTTGTTTACGCGTTCGGCGCGTCGAACCTCGGTACGTTGCTCGCGCTGGCGGGCGCCGAAGCGTTGAAGAGCCTGGAGAACTATCCCTCGATCCTGATCGTCGGCATCGTTCTGCTGACCGGCTTCGTCAATCTTTTCGTCGGATCTGCAAGCGCGAAATGGGGCCTCCTGGCGCCGATCTTCGTGCCGATGTTGATGACGCTCGGCGTCTCGCCCGATCTTACGCAGGCGGCATACCGTGTCGGCGACTCCAGCACGAATATCATTACGCCGCTGATGCCGTACTTCCCGCTGGTTGTCGTCTACTGCCAGCGCTACGTAAAGAACACCGGTATCGGCACGCTGGCCGCGATGATGCTGCCGTACACTTTGTGGTTCCTCGTAACCTGGACGATCTTCCTGCTGCTGTACTACGCAGTCGGCTTCCCGCTTGGCTTCGCGGCGAGCTACACGTATCCCCCTAGCTAGGAAACACCTATGCATGATTTTGAAAAACTCGGGGCTTTTTACCTCGGCAAGCGCTATGACGGCGAAACCGACAAGCAGACGGAAGACCTGGTTCTTTATGACTCCAAAGACCTCACCACGCACGCCGTAATCATCGGCATGACCGGGTCGGGCAAGACCGGCCTTGGTATCGGCATCCTGGAAGAAGCGGCGCTCGACCATATTCCGGTTATCGCCATCGATCCCAAGGGCGACATGGGTAACCTGCTGCTGACCTTTCCCGAGCTGCGGGCCGAAGACTTCCGGCCCTGGATCAACCCGCGTACGGCGACCGACAAGGGCCAGACACCCGACGAGTTCGCGGCCGCGCAGGCGGCGCTGTGGAAAAAGGGGCTCGGCGAATGGGGCCAGACCGGCGAGCGCATTGCGCAGCTCAGAAAAAATGTCGACCTTGCCATCTATACGCCGGGCAGCAACTCGGGTCTACCGGTCTCGGTGCTGCAGTCCTTCATCGCGCCGGACCAGGCGCTTATTGACGACATCGATCTGTACCGCGAGCGCGTGCAGTCGACGGCGACGGGCATCCTTACGCTTTTGGACATAGACGCAGACCCGATTTCAAGCCGCGAACATATCCTGATTTCACAACTGCTCGATCACGCCTGGCGCGAAGGTCGCGGCCTCGATGTACCGGGCCTGATCACCGAGATCCAGAACCCGCCAATTGCCAAGGTCGGCGTCATGAATCTCGATTCTTTCTTTCCTGCCAAGGATCGCTTCGTGCTGGCGATGCGCCTGAACAACCTGCTCGCAGCACCCGGTTTCGAGGCCTGGATGGAGGGAACACCGCTGGATGCCAGGAATCTTCTGTATACCGAAGAAGGCAAGCCGCGCATCTCGATCATGTCGATTGCTCACCTTGATGACGCTCAGCGCATGTTTTTCGTTTCGATGTTACTCAATGAGCTCATTGCCTGGATGCGCGCTCAACAGGGAACCTCGAGCCTGCGCGCCATACTCTACATGGATGAGATTTTCGGCTATATGCCGCCGGTCGCAAACCCGCCGTCCAAGAACCTGTTCCTCACTCTTTTGAAGCAGGCGCGCGCCTACGGCCTGGGTCTGGTACTGGCCACGCAGAATCCCGTCGACCTCGACTACAAGGGACTATCGAACACCGGGACATGGT
>JABDOQ010000047.1 GCA_013043165.1 Woeseiaceae bacterium
CCGTTGAACCTCACCTCATCAGATGGCGCGTACTCGAACCAGGTGATGAAATCGAACGGCTCGTTCTCCGAGAGATCACGGCAGTGATGGAGCCTTCTAGCCAACGTCGGAAAATGCTCCAGACCGATTTTGGTGTGGTGAGATTGCTCCTTGAAAATGCTCAGGCGCTCCTCTTGTGTGAGAGCCCACCAGGCCTCGTTCTTGCGAATTAGGATCAGGGCCGCGCGCGTTGCCTCCGGGCGCCCAAGATCTAGCAGCTTGGCGACAATTTGACGCCTTTCCTCGCGATCGGCATACCGCTCATGGCTTGTTATTCCGCGCAGAACCCAGGACGCATGTGGATCGGATGGAATCTCCGAGCCGGAAGCGATTTCGAGTCTTATCGCCGCAGGCAGCGGCTCCCCAACAATCACTTCCATATCGGTGACACGCCAGAGGCCTGTCTCACCGCCAATGAACGAAAACAATCGCGCAGGCATATCAACCTTCCTCAGTAAAGCCTAACTGTTAGCGGGTGCGTGCGAGCCATATCACTGCGAAGCATCCCAAGGGACGAAAGAGAGGCAAGTTGATACAGATTTACTCTTCGGCAAGTACAAAAGCAATGGGCTCTTCCGGGCAAGACGATTTTTCACCAAGCCGGGGGGGTATATTAGCGGTAACTTAATGTCGTACCGGCACTCTTAATTGCAATCCGATACTCTTAAATCATCAGAAACCACTGCGCAGCTGCTGGCAGGAATCAGGCGGCTTCGTGACTGTCGAGGTCGACCGGGGTCTTGAACCAGTCAGGCTTAATGATCAACAGGTCGCAGGGCAGATGCTCGAGGGTCCGTTCGGCCGTTGCGCCGATGAACAGGCGTTTCCAGCGATTCCTGGCGACGGCACCCATAACAACGACATCCGCTTTCAGCTCGTCGGCGATTATGGGTAGCTCTTCATGTGTCAGGCCGGCGACAAGATGTGCCCGGCCATCCTCGATTTTGTGAAATTCGGTAATTTCCCTGAACCGTTTTTGGTGATCCTCATGCATCTGTTTCTCGATCTCATCGAAGGGCAGGGACACGGGAATGTAAGCGTTCGCTGTAGCAGTGGCGACAGCAATGCGTGGATCATAGGAATGGAATGCGTGTAAATGGCCACCGACGTTTTTGGCCAGCGCCTTGCTGACATGCAGGATCTCGTCGTCCAGCGCCGCAGGTTTGTCGTGCTGATGCATCGGGTCTATGGCTGCAACGAAAACTGGAGGATCGGCAAAGTCGACTGGCTTAACCAGCCATAGCGGCATGGGGCAGGTGCGAATCAGGTTCCAGTCGGTGTTCGTCAGTAACACTCTCGCGACAGCAGAGTGGTGATGCGTATCCTTGACGATAAGATCGGCCTTGCTTTCGACGGCGCGCCTCACGACGCCTTCATACAGGGGGTGATCCCAGCGAGCTGTGGTCTTAACGACAATGCCGTCGGCCCGCAGCGGCTCGGCCAGTTTCTCGAGATATTTCTCATGACTCTGTATTACTTCGTCGCGTGCTTTTTCGAGCGACGGGGAATCGAACAAGCGATCCCCACTCAGGTACTCATTGTAATAACAGACGAGTAGTTCGAGTTCTGCACGGTTTTTCTTTGCTAGCCAGGCAGCGCGGCGTAAGGCCGGCTGATCCTCAGTCGTCGGGTCGACAACTGCGAGGATTCTCGATATTTCTTTCATGTCACACCTGACGCATAGGTCGAAGAGCCAACTGGCCTTCCTCATGAGCATACGCGTGGCCCTTTGGCATTCCATACGGCGACATGCCTAGCCTGTATCGGTTACTACTTATTTCGTTGTAAGTGGTTTTACTCATTTCGAAATGGCCTGCTTTACGATTAGATGGATACATTATTAATTGCGGGAGGTCGGCATGTCGGCCGCATCACACGAGGCGTTGCGAGCAGAGCTCGAGCAGAAGAAGCAAGAGCTGATGGCGCGCCTTGAGCGTATATCGGCGAATCTTCGTCGCGGCTACGAGGCTGATTCCAAAGAGCGCGCCAAGGAGCTTGAAGATAACGAGGTTGTTGACGCACTGGGCAATGAAGCACGCAGTGAAATCGCGAAAATTTCCGCCGCGCTGCGGCGCCTGGATGCGGGTGAATTTGGTATCTGCACCGAATGTGGGCTGCCGATTGAGCCGGGTCGCCTCAAGGCCTATCCGTATGCGAACGAGTGTATCGAATGCGCGGAGTTTGATGAAAGGCGCCGCGCGCGCCAGTAAATTCAGGCCGTCATGTGCATTTTGACAAGATCGGCGAGCGATCTTGCCTGCATTTTCTCCATGACCCGGGCACGGTGGATTTCCACGGTGCGCTGACTGACGCCGAGTTCATACGCAATGACCTTGTTGGGTTTGCCGGTAACCACCAGGTCGAAGACCTCACGCTCGCGGTTGGTCAGCCGATCAAGTCGGCCCGCAACCTCGGCATGATGCTGCTGCGCTTCGCGCCGCTCCTCATCGGTCGCCAGGGCATCGCGAATCCGGTCCAGCAGCTCCTGATCCCGAAACGGCTTCTGGATAAAATCGACGGCACCTTTTTGCATCGCTTCTACCGCCATTGGCACATCGCCGTGGCCTGTAATGAAAATAATCGGCAGCGTGTTGCCACGCTTGATGAGTTCTTCCTGGAGTTCCAGTCCGCCGAGGCCCGGCATGCGGATGTCGAGGACGAGGCAGCCCGGTCTTTGGTCCCCTGTTTTCTCGAGAAACTCGTCGCCTGAAGCGAAAATTTCGTGATCTAGATTGACGGAGTCCATGAGCGCCTGCATGGCAAAACGGATCGCGGCATCGTCGTCGACGATAAAGACTGTGGGAGATTGTTCGGTTTGCTGTGCCATGGGCGATGATTGGACCAGAAAGAGGACCGTTTTGCGAGCGTCTCGCCGAAATTCGTATAATTTTCGCGGATTATGCGAGTCTGGTTCTCAGTCGAGCCGCTTCGAGAATCGCATTGCGGCCATGAACATCGCGACCAGCGTGAACCCGATGAGATAGAGCAGGTCGGGCAGAAGCTCGGCAAGAGCCGCGTCTCGCAACATGATCCCGCGCGTCAGGCGGATGAAGTGCGTATTGGGTAGTACCTCGCCGATGTACTGTGCGAACGTCGGCATGCCATCGAACGGAAACATGAAGCCGGACAACAGGATCGAAGGCAGCAGGACAAATACCATCATCTGCATGGCCTGGAATTGGGTCGTGGCGGCCGTGGAAATGAGCAGTCCAAGCGCGAGGTTTGCGGCCACGAACGTCGTCGCGGCCAGGAAAAGGTCGATGATACTGCCAAGCACAGGGACATCGAACAGCAGTCGCCCAACGGCGAGAATCAGAACGAGCTGCAGCATGCCGATAACGATGTAAGGAATCACTTTGCCGACCATTAACTCAGTCGAACTCAGGGGCGTGTTGATCAACAGTTCGAGGTTGCCGCGCTCGCGCTCCCGCACGATTGCGACGGCCGTGAACAGTATCATTGTCATCGTCAGGATTACGCCCATCAGGCCCGGGATAATATTGACAGGCGTGCGGCGCTCCGGGTTGTAAAACGGACGAACCTCGAAAATCTGCGACAGCTCAGACGTACTGTGGGCCGAATCGAAGCCAATCGGCATCGTTCGCAGCTGATTTGCGACGCCAAGCATCGTCGGGTCCGTGCCATCGACAAGCAGCTGTACCGCGGCACGGGAACGATCACTGACGCGTCGATCGAAATCGTGCGGGATCACGACGCCGATGGAAATCTTGCCGCGGCGCAGCAGGGTTTCCAGGTTGTCTACCGACTCGACAAACTCGATGATATCCACGACCTGGGTTTGCCGGAGCTCAGCCACAAATTGTTGTGAAAGATGCGTGCCGGACTGGTCGCTGACGGCCGTCCGCAGGTTTCTGACATCGGTATTGATCGCGTAGCCGAACATCAACATCTGGATCACGGGCAATCCGACGATCATGCCAAAGGTCAGCCGGTCTCGACGCAATTGCCGGATCTCCTTCTTGACGATGGCCATGATGCGATAGAGGGACTTCATGCTGATCTCCGCGGCTGCATCGTGACCGCGACAAAAACATCTTCGAGCGTCGCCGTCGTCAGGCGGGTCGTCGCTTTGATGTTGCTGGCCGCGAGTGCGCTTTCAACCAGCTCCCCGGGTCTGTCCTGGGAATCGGGAATGAGAACACGCAGTCGAGTGCCCAGTTGCGTTACGCTGGCAACGGCCTCGAGCTCGTGAATCGCGGACTGTGCGGCGTACGGGTCGTCGGCAATCACTTCGATAATATGCATGCCGGTGCGATTCTGCAGTTCCTGCGGTGTGCCGTCGGCCACCTTGACGCCGTGATCGAGAATCGCGAGGCGGTGGCAGCGCTCGGCCTCGTCCATGTAATGAGTTGAGACCAGAATCGTCGTACCGCCGCCGGCCAGGCGGAACAGGTTCTCCCAGAAGTCGCGGCGGCTTTGCGGATCGACCGCACTGGTCGGCTCGTCCAACAGCAGCAGCTCGGGGTGATGCAGCACTGCGCAGGCGAGGGCAAGCCTCTGCCGCTCGCCGCCGCTCATCGTTCCGGCCAGCTGTTTGCGCATCTCGGCCAGGTCGTAGCGTTCGAGTAGTTCATCGATGCGACTCGAACGCCCGGCAACCGGGTAGGAGTAAATCTCGGCAATAAACTGCAGGTTTTCGAATACGGTCAGGTCACCGAAGAGCGAAAACCGCTGTGTCATGTAACCTATTCTTGGCTTGAGCTCTTTCGAGCTACCTGGCACGTCGGTGTCGAGCACGGTGGCGGTGCCTTCGGTGGGCGTAAGCAGCCCGCAGAGCATTCGGATGGTGGTGGACTTTCCGGATCCGTTGGGCCCGAGAAACCCGTAGATTTCTCCACGCGGTACCATCAGGTCCAGCGAACTGACGGCGCGCAGTTGACCAAATTGCTTGCTAAGGCCATGCGCCTTGATGGCAAATTCAGAGCGCATCAGCTGCCACTGTCGACAAGAAACTCCACTTCGACAGGGACGCCGTCCGGCAGACGTTCACGATCTTCGCTGATGTCGACTTTGGCGACATAGCTTAAACGTCCACGGTCACGTTCTGTCAGTGCGAAGTAGGGCGTAAACGCCGCCTCGCTGGAAACCCAGCGTACGCGGCCGTCAACAGGAGCGGTCAATCCGTCCACATATATCAGCGCCCTGCGGCCGGCAGAAACCCGGACGCGGAGATCTTCCGGTACGTAGACGCGCGCATAGGGCTGCTTGCCGCCCAGCACGATAATGACCGGCTGCCCCGAGCCTGGGCGCTCGCCGATTTCGAACAGTCGACTGTCGACAATGCCGTCAACGGGCGACCTTAGCGTTTGCCTGTCGAGATCAATATTCGCACCATCGCGGAGCGCGGCTGCCTGTTTCACCGCCTGTTCGGCTTGCCTGAGTTCTTCAACGGTCGTGCCGGCAAGAAGTTCCTCGAGCCGTGCGCGCGCGACTTTGTCGTTTGCTTTTGCCGCGTCCAGGGATGCCTTCGCAGCGTCGAGCAGCTCGGTCGATGCGAGACCTCTCTTGTGCACTTCGCGGACACGTACGAGCTCGCTGTCGCGGAACGCGAGTTCCTGCGCGGCACCTTCGACGCTGGCCCGCGCTGCCGCTATTTGTTCACGCCGCGGACCTCGCACGAGTTCATCGAGGCGCGCCTGCTGCTGCGCCAGCACGGCCTCGGCCTGCGCCAGGCGTTCTGCGGCACGCGTAATGTCCTGACGAACGAGAACCTGCCCGACAGTCACAGCCTGCCCCTCGGCCACAGCAATTTCCACGATCGGCTCGTTTGACTCCGCGCTTAGTTCAATGCGATCGGACGCAAGTTCGCCGACAACACGCGCGCCTTGTTTCGGAGCACCGCATGCGCTTAGCAAGGCGCATGCAAGGACGGCAATCAACACTTGTTTGTTCATTGGAAGCGCTCCGTTCAGGCCTTGATATAAGCAAGAATCATTTCAATATGGGTGTCCATCAGTTTGTCGGTATCGAGTTCACGCTGTGTGAACAATATCCGCCAGATCATGGACAGCATCGTAGGCGCAACTACGAGCTGAGGAAGCTCCTTGAGCGCCGTCTTACGAAACTCACCGCGCTCGATGCCGCGCTCGACAAAACGTGAAATCGCTTTTAGCCCTTTCGAAACGACGTTGTCCCAGTAATAGTCCACGAGGTCCGGGTGACGCTGGCCCTCGGCTATGAGCAGGCGAATAACGACGGCAACCGGAGATCGAGGAATCTGTTTCATGAATTCGAGCAGCGGGCCGCGCATGAATGCCTCGGATGAAAGTTCTGTTTCATCCACGGCGATCAGCAGCGCGTCGACGCGTCGCGTGACCACGCTCTTGATGACGGCCTTGAAGAGCTCTTCCTTGGTCTTGAAGTAGAGATACAGCAGGCCCTTGCTGACCCCGGCGCGCTTCGCGACTTCGTCGACGCGCGCCGCTGCATAGCCTTTTGCGGCAAAGACTTCGAACGCGGCGTCGCTGATCTCCTGCGGCCGATCTTCTTTGCGGCGCTGAAAGCGCGGTTGAGCCATGTGGATCTCTTGATGACCCTGAGGTCAGTAATTATAGTTAATGACCGCTTGGTCAGCAAGCTCCGATGGCGCATGCCGCCGTAATTACCGCATAATCCGGCCCTATGTTTACCTACATCGATCCCACCGTGCGCAAACGTCTCGTGGCGCAGGGGAAGTTGTTCCAGATCGACCGAAACGGCGAGCCGGTTGCGGCCGATCATGTGCCGGCCAGTGGTGCGGGTATCAGCGTGCTTGGCCCGATTCCGATGCCGCTGAAGCTGGCCGAGATGGAAATTGACGTGGACTGGTATGCCTGCGTCCGCCGGACCGAACTCGGCAAGATCGAAGAGATTGCGGATGAACTGCGGGCCCAGCATGGCCAGGCTTTGTTCGCCACGCTGGCGTCATCGATGGCCGTTAACAGCGTGTTGATCGTCGGCGATCCGGCCCGCTGGACGAACCCCCTGGTGCGCGTGCATTCCAGTTGCCTGACGGGCGACGTCTTCGGGTCGCAGCGCTGTGAATGCGGCCCGCAGCTGCAGGTAGCACTCGAGCGCATAAGGCAGGACGAGCAGGGCGGCATGGTGATTTACATGTCAGGGCACGAAGGCCGTGGCATCGGGCTCTGGGCGAAAGCCGCGACCTACCTGTTGCAGGATGCCGGCGAGAATACCTATGAAGCAAATCGTTCGCTTGGCCTGCCTGATGATTCAAGGGACTTCAGCGATGCGGGCGCTCTGCTGAAGTTCTTTGTCAAGGATCGGCCGTTTCGGCTGCTGACGAACAACCCCAAGAAAGTGCACGACCTCGAGCAAATGGGTCTGACGGGTATCACGCGCGTAAAACATGTCACGGGCGTCGGCGACAGGAACCGCCGCTACCTGAGTGCCAAGCAGGACTGGGGCCACAAGCTGACCCCCGAGGACATCGGCTCTGACTGATTTCGAGCGGCGCTACTGGCGCCAGAGACGCAGATTCACAGGCCGCTCGTCGCTATTACTGCGATACGGATTGATATCGATGCCGCCGCGCCGCTGATAGCGCGCATGAATACTCAGCTTCTCGGGTGCACAATGTGACATGAGGTCAACGAACATTCGCTCGACGCAGGCCTCGTGAAAATCATTGTGCTGGCGATATGACACGATGTAGCGCAGCAGGGAGCCCCTGTCGATCTTCGGTCCGCGATAGCTGACCTGCAGGCTGCCGATGTCTGGCTGGGACGTGACCGGGCAAAGGCTTCTGAGCAGGTGTGTGTGCAGGTCTTCGTCGACGAGCTCGTCGCTGTTCGCCTGCAGCAAGTCGGCATCGACTTCCCAGTCGGTGCAGTTGACGGATATCGAGTCGAGGCAGGATCCTGCCAGTCTCGAAACTCGGCGGGCTTCCGTGTCGCCAACCAGCCGAACTTTGACCCTGACGCGACCTCCGGCGCAGGCACTCAGGTCACTCGCGACGGTTGCGGCGACCTCAAGCGACGATGGAAATTGGCTCATCGAAAATGAATTCAGGTAGAGCTTCAGGGATTTCGATTCGACAATACAAGGCGTGTCGGCAGGTACAGCGATCTCGGCCGTAGCGACCGCAGGAAGATCGCCCTCGCCGAGCCAGGTCAGTTCCCAGGCATTCCAGATATCCATGCCGCTGAACGGCAAGGCTTCGGCGACGCCGAGCGCATTGCGGCTGTCCGTGCGCGAAATCGGATAAAGCAGCTCCGGTGCGTACTTGTCCGGATAGCCGGTCTCCTGCCCAAGCGTTACTTTGCGGTCATTCAAGAAGTTCGCCCCTGGTAGTCTGGTGATCGTGGCCTGCGGCCGGCCCGAACTCGGTATTTTGCCGCAAGATTGGCGGGAATTTGGCCAATCTTGTGTAAAATGGCCGGCCTTTCCGCGCATCGGCCGCACCGTATCGAACAGCCATTATGGCAGCTAATAATCGGGGTGCGCCAAACACACGGGTTTTTGACTGAATGAGTCCTGCAAACGGCAGCAACGGCACCAAACGCGGCTTTATTATTCCAATAGGCGGCGCAGAAGAAAAACTGAACAATCCCGAGATTCTTGATCGGTTCGTGAACCTCTGTGGCGGCACGGAGTCGCGAATCGGCATAATTCCCACGGCGTCGGAACTCGATGATACCGGGCGCAACTACGAAAAGCTGTTTCGCAAGATCGGCGTCAAGCATGCGCAGGTCCTGCCGTTCATCACGCGCGAGGACTGCCAGTCCGGCAGCGATTTGCAGTACATAGAAAAATGTGACGGCGTGTTCATGACGGGTGGCAACCAGCTGCGCTTGTCGACAACACTGGGAGGAACAGCCGTTGCCCAGCTGATTCGCCGCCGCAACGCCGACGGCATGCACGTCGCCGGCACATCGGCCGGTGCCGCTTTTATGCCGGAGCATATGATCGCAGGCGGAATGGAAGGGTCTACGCCGAGGCCAGACATGGTGACCATGGCGCCCGGACTGGGACTCACCAATGCGTTTATTATCGACCAGCATTTTCGCGAGCGAGACCGGCTGGGCCGCCTGCTTACCGCGCTGGCATACAATCCGTTTGCAGTCGGTATCGGACTTGATGAAGACACGGCGGCGTTTATTCGTCCTGGCGATGAACTTGAAGTGGTCGGCAGCGGCGGAATTACGATCATCGACCCGACGCACCTGACTTATTCGTCCATGGATCAGGCCCGCCGCGGTGACCCCGTCAGCCTGATTGGTGTCGTATTGCACGTACTGGTTGCAGGCGGACGATTCGACATCGCCACGCGCGAAGCACACGCCGTAGAACGCTAACAAGAACAGGCGCACGCCATGAAGATTGAAAGCACCAATGTATTTGTCGGGCCCAACATGTTTGCCCGCTTTCCGGTCATTCGGCACATTCTCGATCTCGGTGAGCTGGAGCACTGGCCTACCTCGAGGTTGGGTGACGAGTTTCTGGGTGCGTTACTGGCGTACTTGCCGGGCCTGCATGACCATGGCTGTTCCTATCGTGAGCCCGGTGGTTTCATCCGCCGCCTGAATGAAGACGAAGGCACCTGGCTGGGTCACGTGATGGAGCATGTGGCCCTGGAGCTGCAAAACGTCGCGGGATCGGACGTAACGTTCGGACGCACACGCTCGATCGACGGCAGGCCGGGTTTTTACAACATGGTGTTCCAGTACAAAGACGCCACGGTAGGGCGCGCAGCCGGCAAACTTGCGCTGGATCTCCTGCACAGCCTGTTGCCGGTGGACATCAGGCCGCCAGAAGCGCCGCCTGCGGACTGGGATTTTGCCGCAGCCCGGGATCTGTTTATTCGCTTCGCGCAGCGTCGCGAATTCGGGCCGAGCACCTCATCGCTGGTTCGGGCGGCCGAGGCGCGCAATATTCCATGGCTGCGGCTGAACGGATACAGCCTGGTGCAGTTCGGACAAGGGCGATACCAGCAGAGAATTCAGGCGACGACGACCGGGCGCACGAGCAATATTGCCGTGGAACTCGCGTCAGACAAGCAGGAGACTAACGGAATTCTGCGTGATCTCGGTTTGCCTGTACCGGCGCAAGTGCTCGTGGGCACCGCGCAGGATGCGGTCCGTGCCGCTGAGAAAATTGGTTATCCCGTCGTTGTGAAGCCACTGTCAGGCAACCATGGTCGTGGCGTTTCGATCAACCTGCGCACGGCCGCGGAAGTTGAGACCGGCTTTGCGAAGGCAAGCGAGCATGGAAATACGATCATCGTCGAGAGCTACATCGAAGGATTCGACCATCGCCTGCTTGTCGTTAACGGCAAACTGGTTGCTGCGGCCAAACGCGTGCCAGGTCATGTTGTTGGTGACGGAGAGACGACGATTGAGCGTCTCGTTGCAATTGTGAACGAGGATCCGCGTCGCGGTGTTGGTCACGAGAAAGTGCTGACCCGCCTGGAGTTCGACCACCAGGCAGAACGATTGCTGGCGAAACTCGGCTACGACAAGGACACGGTACCCGCGACAGGCGAGTTCGTTTACCTGCGTTCGACAGCGAATCTATCTACCGGTGGCACGGCAATTGATGTCACCGACGTTATTCATCCGGACAATCGCGAGATGGCGATTCGGGCGATCCGGGCCATCGACCTCGACATCGGCGGCGTCGATTTCCTGACCAGGGACATTACAGAGTCCTATCGTCAGGCTGGCGGCGGTATTTGCGAGGTGAACGCCGGCCCTGGATTTCGCATGCACGTTGCTCCGAGTGAAGGAACGCCGCGCGACGTTGCCGGCCCCGTCATTGACATGCTCTTTCCTCCCGACAAGCCGAGCAGAATTGCGATCGCTGCCGTCACGGGCACGAACGGGAAGACGACGACGGCGCGCATGCTGGCGCATATTCTCAAGATGTCTGGTCGGACGGTTGGCCTGACGTCAACAGATGGCGTCTACATCGACGGCAAGCTGAGCGTGCCCGGTGACATGACGGGACCCGTTTCTGCACAAATGATCTTGCGCGATCCCTCCGTGGACGCGGCCGTAATGGAAACGGCGCGCGGGGGCATGCTCAGGAGCGGCCTTGGTTTCCAGGAATGCAATGTGGCCGCCTGTCTCAATGTATCGTCGGATCACCTGGGGCTGCGTGGCATGGATACGCTCGAGGACCTGGCCGAGGTCAAACGCGTACCGATCGAGATCGCAACGGATGCCGCCGTGTTGAATGCGGACGATCCGCTGTGCCTGCAGATGGCCGACTACACCGATGCTGCCAGGCTTTGCTACGTCACGATGAACCCGTCGCATCCCCTGGTCAAGCAGCACATCCAGGCCGGTGGCCAGGCTTTCGTTCTCGAAAAGGGCATGAACGGACACCTGATTACAATTTACGACAAGGAAACTCACACGCCGCTGGTCTGGACGCACCTGATACCGGCGACGATCGAGGGGCGTGCACTGCACAACGTGCAGAATGCAATGTTTGCTGCAGCCCTTGCCTATAACATGAACATCAGTCTCGAAGATATTCGGCAGGGCCTGCGCACATTCGATTCGACTTTCTTCCAGGCTCCGGGCCGCATGAACATCTACGACGAGCATCCATTCCGGGTCATTCTCGACTACGCCCACAATCCGGCGGCCGTCAGGGCCATGTGTGAGCTGGTCGATCGCCTTGACGTGGGCGGGCGACGCCTTGTCGTTCTGGCGGCGCCCGGCGATCGTCGCGATGAAGACATCAGGAGTATTGCTGAAATCGCCGCCGGTCATTTCGATCACTTCATCTGCCGCTGTGATGACAATCGCCGCGGACGCGGTCCCGACGAAGTTGCCGTCATGCTCAAGAACAAGCTGCTCGAATCGGGCGTATCAGCCGACCAGATCGAGGTTGTTCCGGACGAGCAGGAAGCGACAACACGTGCCCTCGAACTCGCTGTCAGCGGTGACCTGGTCCTGATACTGGGCGACAATACGACGCGAGCCTGGAAGCAGATCATCTACTTCAATTCAGGCGCCAGGGTAGTGGACCCGACCCAGAAACCGGCGGCGGCTGTCGAACTCCCGGACACGGGTGATTTTAAGCTCGGCGACGATCTCGAGATCATCAGCGACGAGCGCGGTGTGCGCATCGCCAGGGAAGAAGGCGACTAGTCCGACATCATGGAGTTTCTTGACGCGCGCAGACTGACCGGACCCAGCCTTATGTTCGACGGGCCGGGTTCGATCCTCGATGTCAGCTGCACGCAGGGCGAGGCGGAAAAGCTCATTCCCGTCTGGGCCAACCACGTCGCGAGCATGCTCGAAGCGCTCGACTGGCCGTCCGCCAAATTCTCATCGCGGCAACTGCTGGGTGGTGTCAGCCTGGCGTTTTCGGCATCGATCGATGCGCTGTATGCGGCTTCAGAAATCAATGAATGGGCCTGGGCCGCGAGCGCATTCGAACTCGGAGTCGCCAGGCAAGAACCGGATTTCGAGGCGGCCGTGAATGCGCTACGTGCAGCAGCCGCAGACGAAGCCAACGAAGAACTGATGTGGCTTGTTGACGAGGCGGCTGCGCATGGCAAAACCCTGCTTTGGGATGACGATAAGGTCTCCATTGGTCTCGGCCGCGGATCGCAAACCTGGCCGGTTACGGATATCCCGGATGCACTCGACTGGGACAGATTTCACGATGTACCCATCGGGATAGTAACTGGCACCAACGGCAAAACGACGACGGTTCGTTTCGCGACGCACATTCTGCGCGCCGCGGAGCGAAACGTTGGTTTGAGTTCAACTGACTGGATCGCCGTCAATGAAGACATAGTTGATCGGGGTGACTGGTCGGGACCCGGTGGCGCACGCGCCGTCTTGCGCGAAAAAAACGTCGATGTCGCAATACTCGAAACGGCGCGCGGTGGATTGTTGCGTCGCGGGCTCGGTGTTCAGCGTGCGGATGCGGCGCTGATCACCAATATCAGCGAGGATCATCTCGGCGATTTCGGCTCGCGGAATCTCGACGAGCTGCTGGCGATCAAGTGGATCGTGAGTCGGGCCGTGGAGGATTCCGGGCGACTGATCCTGAATGCCGAAGACGTGTTGCTGTGCGCCAGGTCGCGGGGCTACATGGGCAAGCTCGTGTGGTTCAGCCTGGACGCCCGCAATGAAAGAATCGCAGAACACGTCGCCAGTGGCGGGCTCGCGTTCGTGCTTGACGGCCAGGACCTCGTGAAACTCGATGGCGATAGCCGAGAGTTGATTTGTCGCAGTCACGAAATTCCGATCGCGCTTGGCGGCGCAGCGCGACACAACGTCGCCAATGCACTCGCCGCGGCAGCGCTGACCTGGTGCCTGGGAGTCTCAATCGGCGACATACGGAGCGGACTGACGACCATGGTGCAGGATGAAAACCCGGGCCGCTGCAACATCTACGATCTCGATGGCTGCAAGATCCTCGTCGATTTTGCACACAACCCGGCCGCGATGTCGGCGCTTTTCGATATGGCCAGTGTGATCCCCGCGACGCGCCGGGTGCTCTGCTTCGGGCAGGCCGGTGATCGTACGGACGAACTGATTCGTGAGCTCGCCCGCGACGCCTGGGCAATCGGACTCGATCGCGTCGTTGTATCGGAGCTTGCGCCGTACCATCGCGGGCGCGAGCACGAAGAGGTTTACGGCATCATCAGGGACGAGCTGATTCGATCAGGCGCCGATCCGTCGCAGATAACGCACTTCGAAACAGAAATGGAGTCTTTCATGCACGCCGTTGACTGGGCGGGCCCCGGCGATCTGATTATCATGCTCGCGCTAGGCGGCGCGCAGCCTGTGCAGGAAAAGCTCAGGGCGATGGGTGCGAAATAAACTCGACGATGTCGTCTGCGATTTGTTGCGTCGTCGAGCCGGAAAGTATGTCCCCGGCCAGGACATGGTGGCTGGGGTCGCCGACGTCATTGATCTCTACCGCGGCTTTTTGTGGCGCGCCGGTCTGCTGGAAGACCGATAGCGCGGCTGCCGGTGCGATGACAGCATCCCTGGACGAATAGAACATCAGGAGCCGCTGCCTGATGTTGGCCGGCAGGTGACGATTCGCAAGGCCCACAAGGCGCATCATCTCTATCGCCGAGGTCGTCGGATAGCTCGTCGACCAGTAGCGCTCCTGCTGATCGTTGTGCGGCTCCCAGCTGCGCATGTCACCGACGAGCATTTTTGCCAGCAATGGTCCCGCCGGTCGCGTCAGCCAGAGCGCGTTCGTGTCACGCGGCGCGAAGTTCGGCGAGATCATGACCAGTGTATCGACGGCGTCCATTACAGGATGGCCCAGCATTGCAGCGGCGAGCGTTGCGCCGGTCGAGGTGCCGATGACAATGACCCGTTCGCCGAGACGGGCAGCGATCGTCAGCGCTTCAACGGCGTCTTGCAGCCAGTCTTCAGCGCGCACGCCCGTGAGTGGTTCGCGCTCGCGCCCGTGCCCGGTGAGGCGGGTTTCGTACAGGTTGGCGGCCAGCCTGGTTGCGACAATCTCGGCGAGCGGCGCCGTTTCCTGGCGTGTCGCCGAAAAGCCGTGCAGGTAAAGCACCGAGTAGGGTGTGCGCTTGTGCTCGCCAAACCAGGTGATGCGTTTCTCCGTACCGGGCACCAGGCCATAGCGATCAGCAGCCTGTTGTTCCGTTTGCTGCAGCCACGCATCGAGGTCCTCAGTCAGGACGAGCACCTCAATCGCCGGCTGCAGCTTCGCCGGAGTAAGAATCCAGAGCGCTGCAACGATTATCAACAGCACGACGATGGCTGCGCGTGACTTATTCAAGGCTTAAAATCTTCATCCAGTGTTTCTTGCTGACGGGCATGATGGAAAGACGATTGCCCTTGCGAGTCAGGATCATGTCGTCGAGACTTTTTTCGGCTTTGAGCTCGGTCAGCGTGATGTTTCTTTTTGTCTTGCGAACGAATTCGATATCGACGAGGCACCAGCGGGGGTCGTCTTTATCGCTTTTTGGATCGAAGTACTTTGATTTCCTGTCGAACTGCGTGGGATCCGGATAAGGCTCGCTGGCGACCTTTGCGATACCGACGATGCCGGGCTCTTTGCAGCTCGAGTGGTAGAAGTAGATCTCGTCGCCAATCTTCATGTCGTCACGCATGGTGTTGCGCGCCTGGTAGTTGCGAATGCCGTCCCACATCTCGCGGCCGTCGCGCTCCAGATCGTCGATGCTGTAGGTGTCGGGTTCCGACTTCATTAACCAGTAGGTCATATGGTGTTTGTACGGATTGACCAGGGCTTGTAGGGCTGCGAAGTTTAGCATCTTTGGGACTCGTGATTCGCACGCGAACGCTGTGCTAGGATTGCGCCTCGCGCAGCCCCGCGCGATTTCAGGAGGTAATGTCCAGATGGCCAATATGCTGGCAAATATATTCGGCTCGTCGCCGGTTCAGCCGCTCGAAAAGCATATGGAAATTGCGTTTCGCTGCGCCAAGCAGCTCAGGCCTCTGTTCGAGGCTGTGATCGCCAACGACTGGGACAAGGCTCTCGAGGCTCGCGAAGCAATCGAAGCGCTGGAGCACGAAGCCGATGACACCAAAAAAGAGATTCGGCTGAACATGCCCAAAAGTCTGTTCATGCCGGTTCCGCGCGAGGACCTGCTGGAGCTGCTGCTCGTGCAGGACAAGATCGCCAATCGCGCCAAGGACGTATCGGGCGTCATCATCGGCCGCAGGATGCAGATTCCGGAAGCGATCGCCGACAAGTTTGTCGAATTTGTTGATCGCAACATCGACGCGGCGAAACAGGCTCGCAAGAGCGTCCGCGAACTGGATGAGCTGTTTACGGCAGGATTCAAAGGGGCTGAAGTCGATCTCGTCGCAGACATGATCGAAAAACTGGATCAGATCGAGACGCACACGGACGAACAGCAGACCGTTCTTCGTGCCGGATTATTTGAGATCGAGAAGACGCTGGATCCGATCGATGCCGTGTTTCTGTACGAGGTTATCTCGCTCACCGGGGAAATCGCCGACATGGCCGAGCGTGTGGGCCGCCGACTCGAATTATTACTGTCTTAACAAGAATTTTTACGCCAGCGTGATCGACAAAAAATGACGGGGAAACGCTAACTCTCCGGAAGGCAGACAATGGAACATCAACTGATTTATATCGGCCTTGCCGCGGCGTTCGGGCTGTTCATGGCCTGGGGCATCGGCGCCAACGACGTTGCCAATGCAATGGCGACCTCGGTCGGCTCCAAAGCCCTGACCATCAAGCAGGCGATTCTCGTCGCCGCCATTTTCGAATTTACGGGTGCCGTACTGGCCGGCGGGGCAGTAACGAGCACGATTCGCAAAGGCATAGTCGATGCCGATCGGCTCGCGGGCACGCCCGAGTTGCTCGTTTACGGCATGCTGGCCGCATTGCTCGCAGCCGCAACCTGGCTGCTGATCGCATCGAAGAACGGCTGGCCGGTATCAACCACGCACTCGATTGTCGGCGCGATCGTAGGATTTGCGGCGGTCGGCATTGGCGTGGATGCCGTAAAGTGGGCCAAGGTTGGCACCATCGTTATGAGCTGGGTTGTATCACCGCTGACGGCCGGTTTCATCGCCTACCTGATTTACCGTAGTGTGCAGAGACTGATCCTCACCCAGGAAGACCCGCTGGCGAAAGCCAAGCGCTATGTCCCGGGCTACATTTTTCTGGCGGCCTTCACGATTACTCTCGTTACGATCCTGAAGGGCCTCAAACACGTCGGCCTGGAAATGCAGATCATGGACAGTTATTTGCTGGCAACCGCGATCGCCATTGGCATAGCGCTGGTCGGAGCGTTCTTTATCAGGCGGATTGAACCGAACAAAAAGGCGGAGAAGAAAGACCATTTTGCCACGGTCGAGCGCGTATTCGGCGTACTCATGATCGTTACGGCATGCTCCATGGCATTCGCGCACGGCTCGAACGATGTCGCCAATGCGATCGGCCCGCTGGCCGCGGTCATCGGTATTGCGACCAGCGGCGCGATTGCCGCCAAGTCGTCGCTACCGATATGGGTGCTGATGCTCGGCGGCGGCGGCATCGTCATCGGTCTCGCGACCTACGGGCGACACGTTATCGCCACTGTAGGCGAACGGATCACACAGCTGACGCCCAGCCGCGGCTTCGCGGCCGAACTGGCTGCGGCAACGACCATTGTCGTCGCGTCGGGTACCGGCATACCGATTTCCACGACGCATACCCTCGTCGGCGCGGTGCTCGGAGTCGGCATGGCGCGCGGTATCGAAGCCATCGACCTGCGCGTCGTGGCGAGAATCTTTGTTTCCTGGGTCGTCACGATTCCGGCGGGCGCATTCCTCGCCATCCTGTTCTTTTTCGTCTTCAAGACCGTGTTGCCGTAGCCGGCAACACCCGGGTTACGCCTAGACGGATCGAAGATACCAGTCGAAATCGAGCTGGCTGACGGTGTTGTGGAACTGCCGGCTTTCCTCACGCCGATTCATCGCAAAATACCGGCAGTAATCCTCGCCAAGATAGCCGGGCAGAATCTTGCTGCGCCGGAAGCGGTCGATAGCCGCGTCCCAGCGGTGCGGAACCTTAAGTTTTGGCACGATGTGTTCGCCCTGCTCGACGAGCGGTCCCGGGTCGCACTTGTTCTTCAGTCCATAGTGCACGCCCGCAACGACAGCCGCGGTGACGAGGTAGGGATTTGCATCGGCGCCTGCTGTCCGATGTTCGAAACGCAGATTATCGGCGTCCGACTGGGGGATTCGAATTGCGACGACCCGGTGGTTGACGCCCCAGTTGCATTCCACTGGAGCAAACATGTCAGGCCGCAGGCGGCGGTACGAGTTTGCGTTGGGCGCACAGAGGGCTGTCGCTTCGGGCATGGTCTTCAGCAGACCGCCGACCGCGTGACGCAACCTGGCTGAAAAGGGCGGACTTGCGAGGCTGTCCTTTTGCCGGGAGAAATAGTTGCTGCCCTTGCGGTCCACGAGGCTCATATGAATATGCAGGCCGCTGCCCGCATCTTCCGCAAACGGCTTTGCCATGAAACATGCGACAAATCCGTGTTTGCGCGCCGCCGCTTTTACGGCTCGCTTCATTAACACCGCATGGTCGCAGGCGAGTACCGGATCATCGACGTGCCGCAAGTTGATCTCGAACTGGCCCTGCGAGTACTCGGAGATTGCGGAATCCGCCGGAATATTCTGCGCATCGCAGTAGTCGTAAACGTCGTTCAGGAAATGCTCGATCTCCCAAAGGTCGTCCGGGTGATAGACCTGCGCGCCCGGCTGCAGGCGCCCGACTCCGGGCACGTGTGGCAGTGCGACGCGAGGACGATCTGTTTTGGCGTCCAGCAGATAGAATTCGAGTTCGGTGGCCATGACCATCTTGAGCCCCATTTTTCGGAGCGGCTGCATGGCCCGTTCGAGTACGGCCCGCGGGTCCGAGAACATCGGCACGCCGGGTTTCTCGTAAAGGCGAAACAGCGCCTGGCCCATCGGTCGCTCTGACCAGGGAATCGGTGCAATGCTGCCCGGGACGAGTTCCGCCAAGACATCCGGGTCCCCGTCTTGCTCGCCAAACGGGATCCCGGCAACGGTCTCTCCGAGCACCGTGAGCAAGGTCGCGCCAGCACAGAAAAAGAAGCCGTCCTTGATGACTTTCGCGAAGTCGTCACTGCGAATTCGCTTGCCTTTCAAAACGCCGTTGAGATCCGGAATCAGCAACTCCATGGCCTGAAACTGGCCATGCTTCCGCTGACAGTCGCGCAGTTCGGTGCGCAATTTGCTCGTAGTTGATTTTGCCATCGGGATACCCAAGGCCACTGAATACGGGGCTTTCGAGCATCGGCGATTTTGCGATGCGCCGCAACTGTGGAGATGTTATCATAATATGGAATTCAGAAGCACAATATGGAATCGTGATGAGTGGCAAGACACCGCCGCGAGGCGCCCAGGCGGCCCTGCGCGCACTGCGGCTGCTGAAGCTGTTCACGGCCGAACAACCGGAGCTGCAGCTCGCCGAAATAAGCGAGCGCTCTGGCCTGAACAAGACCACTACGCATCGTTTATTGCAGGCGTTGCACAGTGAATCGATGCTCGACAGGAACCCCGCCAATGGGGCCTACCGGCTGGGACCGGCGCTGATGGCACTCGGCGTACAGGCGTTGTCGAGCAACGATCTCAGGATTCGGGCACGGCCCCTCCTGAATCGCCTGGCGGAGGAAACCGGCGAGACGGCGACGCTCGAGGTGCCCATTGACGACACGATGCTGATCCTCGACGAAGTGACGGGCAGACATTTTGTCGGTGCCGCCGGCAACGTCGGCACACGCTGGCCTATCCATGCGACGTCGACCGGCAAAGCGCTGATTGCTTTCGATGAACACGGGGTGGACCGGATTGTCGGGCAACTGGTGTCGCTTACGCCGCGGACGATTACGGAGCGCGATCAATTGCAGCAACAACTTGGAGAAATCCGCCGACGCGGGTTTGCTGAAACCGTCGACGAACTGGAGGATGGTTTTTCCGGCGTGGCTGCCGTCGTCCGCGGTGGAGCCGGGCAGGTGCTCGCTGCCCTGTCTATCTGTGGGCCGACCCAGCGATTCTCGGAAGGGCGCAGGGCAAGTCTGGGCGCTACCCTTTGCAAGGCCGCAGAAAGCCTGCAGCCAGGCTTCTGAATGTGGGCGAGATGTTAGTATCCCGGGCAACGTGCCGTTAAGGCGTCAGTGCAGTTTATGTACCCAAAACCACTTGTAGGCGTGCCGGCAGACCGGCGAATCATTGATCCCCACCCGTTCCATATGGTGGGCGAAAAATACCTCGACGCTCTCATCAAGGGTTCGGAGGTATTGCCGCTGATTACGCCGGTCATGCCTGGCGATGTCGATATTGATGCACTGCTGCAGCCGCTCGACGGTGTCTTTCTTACGGGCAGCTACTCCAACGTGGAGCCGCATCACTACAATGGCTCGCCGAGCGAGGACGGCACGCTGCACGATCCCCATCGCGACGCGATTGCGCTGCCGCTCGCCAAACGGGCCCTCGAAACGGGTGTGCCGCTGCTGGCCGTGTGCCGTGGATTCCAGGAGCTGAACGTGGCACTCGGCGGTACGCTGCATCAAAAAGTTCACGAAGTGGCGGGCTATCACAATCATCTTGAAAACAAAGATGATCCTCTCGATCAGCAATACGGTCCCTCACACCCGGTAAACCTGGCCGACGGCGGCCTGCTGCGCGAACTGGCCGGATCGGATACGGTCATGGTCAATTCCCTGCATTCACAGGGCGTGGCAAAGCTCGCGCCGGGTGTCAGTGTCGAAGCCGTTGCCGATGATGGACTGATCGAAGCATTCCAGGTCGACAACGGGCCGGGATTTGCACTGGCCGTGCAGTGGCATCCCGAATGGCGCGCCATGGACAACGATTTTTCGCGAGCAATTTTCAAGGCGTTTGGCGATGCGTGCAGAATGCGCGCGAGCCGGCGACAGGTGTAACGTGAGTAGTAATGAAGTTTTCCAACAATGGTTAATGGAACGCAAAATCGAAGATGTCGAGGCGTTCGTGCCCGACATGGCGGGCTCGGCCCGCGGCAAGGTTGTGCCCGCTGACAAGTTTGGCTCGGGTGAAATGAAAATGCCCGAAGCGATCTTTTCGCAGACAATCTCCGGCGACTACATTGAAGACGCGACCAACGTCGAGGACCGGGACATGCTCCTCGTGCCTGACTCGACGACGTTGCGGCCCGTTCCGTGGGCAGCCGATCCGGCAGCCTCGGTATTTGTTGACTGCTACCATCGCGACGGATCGGCCGTCGCGCAGTCGCCGCGCAGTGTTTTGCGCAATGTCCTTGCAAAGTACGAAGCGCGTGGGTGGATCCCTGTCGTCGCGCCCGAAGTCGAATTCTACTTGTTGAGCCCGCATTCCGACCCCAAGGAAGAAGCTGAACCACCCGAGGGACGCCTCGGCTGGACCGAGGGCGCGCGTCAGCCCTACAGCATCGACACGATGAACGATTTCGACCCGTTCATCAATGACGTGTATGCATACTGCGAAGCGCAAGGCATACGCATTGATACCTTGTCACAGGAGATGGGGCCCGCGCAGTTCGAAATTAATTTCCTGCACGGCAATGCACTCGAGAATGCCGACCAGGCATTTTTGTTCAAACGCACGATTCGGGAAGCCGCGATTGAACATGAGATGCACGCGACTTTCCTGGCGAAACCGATGGCCGAGGATGCTGGCAGTGCCTTGCACATCCATCAGAGCATCGTCGACAAGCAGGGCAATAATGTATTTTCGAATTCTGACGGTAAGGCCAGCGAACTTTTCTACGGCTTTCTCGGTGGTCTGCAACGCTACATGCCCGAGGCGATGCTGGTTTTTGCGCCGTACGTCAATTCATACCGGCGATTTCTGAACCCGGACTCGTCACCGGTCAACCTGGCCTGGGCAGTAGACAACCGCACGGTCGGACTGCGAATTCCGGACTCGGACCCCGCCAATCGGCGCATTGAAAATCGACTCGCCGGGTCGGATGTAAATCCCTACCTCGTGATAGCCGCCTCGCTGGCCTGCGGTTATCTCGGCATGGTGGAGGGACTGAAGCCGACCGAGGCGATCGAAGGAAGTGCCTACGGCAGGGAGTTTGAGCTGCACCGGCATATCTATTCGGCCATCGACGCAATGCGTGGCAGCAACGCAATGTGCAGCATGCTCGGCGACGAGTTCGTAAACCTTTATACGGCATTGAAAGACGACGAAAACAGGGAATTTCAGGAAATCATCACGCCGTACGAGCGTGAGATCCTGATGTTCAATGTATGACACATCATGCGCCAGCACGAGGTGAGTAATGGCAGCTATTGAAAAACGGTCCCGCGAGGCCTGGCAGGAGCTCGACAAAGACCATCATCTGCATCCGTTCACAGATCACAAGAGCCTGCACAAGAAGCGATCGAGAATCATCACCCGGGCCGAAGGCGTTTACATTTACGACGCGGACGGCAGCAAGATTCTCGACGCTATGTCAGGACTCTGGTGCGTCAATGCGGGCTACGGCCGGCAGGAACTGGTCGACGCCGCAACTGAGCAGCTCAGAGAGCTGCCGTACTACAACAATTTTTTTCAGTGTGCTCATCCGCCGTCCATTGAACTGGCATCGCTGCTCCAGGAGATCAGCCCGTCCCAGTTCAGCCGCGTATTTTTCGCCGGCTCCGGCTCGGAGTCGAATGACACAATTGTGCGCATGGTTCGGACTTATTGGGACCTCATGGGTCAGCCCGAGCGGCATACGATTATCAGCCGTCAAAACGCCTATCATGGCTCAACGGTTGCTGCCGCGAGTCTCGGCGGCATGAAGCCAATGCACCGGCAAAGCGGGCTGCCAATCCCGGGAATCGTGCACGTTGATCAGCCTTACTGGTTTGGCAGCGACCGGAGCATGTCGCCGGCCGATTTCGGGCTCGCTTCTGCCCGGGCGATTGAACACAAGATCGAGGAATTGGGAGCGGACAAGGTTGCCGCGTTCATTGGCGAACCGATTCAGGGCGCCGGCGGTGTCATCGTCCCACCGGACAGCTACTGGCCGGAAGTCCAGCGTATTTGTGACAAGTACGGCATTCTGTTGATCTCGGATGAAGTGATCACCGGCTTCGGACGACTCGGCGAGTGGTTTGGAGCTGACTATTTCGGCACACGGCCGGATTTCATGACGTTCGCCAAGGGCGTGACCTCGGGCTATCTGCCGTTGGGCGGCGTATTCGTAAGCGATCGCGTTGCCGACGTCTTGATTGAAAAGGGTGGCGAGTTCTTTCACGGCTATACGTATTCGGGACACCCCGTCGCCTGTGCCGTGGCGATCGCCAATATCAATCTCATTCGCCGCGAAAACCTCGTCGAACGCATCAGGACCGACATCGGGCCATATCTGCAGAAAAAATGGCGCGCACTGAGCGAGCATGCGCTCGTCGGTGATACCCGCATGGTCGGGCTTATGGGCGCATTTGAGATCGTAAAGAGCAAAGAGCCCATCGAGCGGTTCGGGGAAAAGCAGGGCGCCGGTGCGGCCTTCCGCGATTTCCTGATCGAAGACGGCGTCTGCATGCGAGCAGTCGGCGATACGATTATTTGCGCCCCGCCTTTCATACTTTCGCATGCCGAAGCGGATGAGCTCATCGACAAGACCATCGTGACATTGGACCGATTGCAAAAGACGCTGTCCGCTTGACAGGATAATAAGGAGATAGGCCGTGACCAAGCACGACAGCGATTTCGCCATTACTCGCGACAGCCTTTATGGCACAACGCCCGAACCTACTTATGCGGGCATTACGTCATTTATGCGTCGCAAATACACGAAGGACCTGGCCGGCGTTGATGTGGCTGTCACGGGTATTCCGCTCGACACGGCAACGACCAACAGGCCCGGCGCCCGTTTTGGACCGCGCGCCATTCGCAGCGCATCGTCGATCATGGCGTGGGAACGGCCCTACGGCATGGAATTCGATCCGTTCGACAAACTCGCTGTCGCGGACGTCGGCGACTGTTTGTTTGACTTCGGGCGACCCGAGCATGTGCCCGAGCAAATCGAAGCTCATGCCTGGAACATCATTAATCAGGGCCCCGGACTGCTGACCCTGGGCGGCGACCACTTCGTCGCCTACCCGCTACTGAAGGCGCACGCGCGAAAATTTTCCGCGCCGCTATCACTGCTGCATTTCGATGCTCACAGTGATACATGGGCGGATGAGAACGATCGTATCGACCACGGCACGATGTTTTACTGGGCGGCGAAATACGGAATTGTCGATCCGGCCACGTCCGTTCAGATCGGTTTGCGCACGCGCAATCCCGACACGCTGGGTTTCAATGTCATCGACGCGCCCTGGGTGCACGAGCACGGCATCGATGCCGTCATTGAGGCGACACGAAAGCACCTCGGCGACCGGCCAGTGTATGTGACCTTCGACATTGATTGTCTCGATCCGAGTTTCGCGCCGGGGACCGGCACCCCGGTCTGTGGGGGCTTAAGCAGCCATCAGGCGATGGCGATCCTGCGTGGCTTGAAGGGCATCGACGTTGTCGGCATGGACGTTGTCGAAGTCGCCCCGGCTTACGACGTTGGCGAGATCACGGCGCTCGCTGCCAGTCACCTCGCGATGGAAATGCTGTACCTGTACGCCTGCCGGCCGGCGCCTTGAGGCCGCCGATTTGTGAGCGACACCGAGGAACACTTTAGCAGGGAACACACACGGTCCTACTACGCGGCGACAGCCAATGTAGCCACGAATTTTGCGCGCCTCGACGGTGAGCAGCACTGCGATGTTGTCGTGGTCGGCGGTGGTTTCACAGGGGTATCGGCGATGCTGCATCTCGTCGAGCGCGGCTACGACGTCGTGCTGCTCGAGGCCAATCGTATCGGCTGGGGTGCGTCGGGTCGCAACGGCGGACAGCTCATCGACGGTTTTGTCGAGGAGCACAAAATCGAAAAGCGCCTGGGAGCTGACGCCGCGAGAATTGCTTACGAGATGGGACTCGAATGTCGCGATATCGTCATTGATCGTATTGAGAAATACTCGATCGACTGCGATTTGAAATTCGGCTATCTCGACCTGGCGCTCCGTGATCGTGACCTGCGCGATTTCGAAGAGACACTAGACGCCAAAACCAGGGCAGCGTATCCGCACAGGGTTGAGCTTGTAGGAAGAAGCGAGATGCGCGAGTACATCGGCTCGGATCGCTACCTTGGCGGACTCGTGAACTGGGGTAACGGACATCTTCACCCGCTGAACCTGTGTGTTGGAGAAGCGCTTGCAGCGTACGAACTGGGCGCCAGGATTTTCGAACACTCACCGGTAACAAGTATTGACAATGGCACCGCACCGCGAGTCGTTACGGCGACCGGTATCGTACACGCCAGGAAAATATTGCTGGCCGGCAACGCCTATCTCGAAAAAACCGAACCAAAGTTGTCGGGCACCGTTATAGCGGCCGGAAGCTACATCATCGCAACGGAGCCGCTGAATTCCGCGCTGGCACAGGAACTGCTGCCACACGACACGGCGTGCTGTGATCAGCGTGCCGCACTCGACTATTTCCGACTGTCAGCCGACAGGAGGCTGTTGTTCGGCGGCATGTGCAATTATTCAGGTCGCGTGCCGAGGAGTATTGCGGCCTCACTGCGACCGAAAATGTCAGCCGTGTTTCCGCAGCTTGCGGATACGGCTATCGACTTTGAGTGGGGTGGCAATATCGCCATCAGCATAAATCGGGTGCCGCAGCTGGGCCGGATCGAGAACAACACGTACTACGCGCAGGGTTATTCAGGCCACGGTGTTGCACCAACCCACCTCGCCGGCAAGATTCTCGCCGATATCGTGGCCGGTGATTCGGAACAATTCGATGTTTTCTCGAAAGTCAGGCACTGGCGGCTGCCAGGAGGCAGGTGGTTTGCCAATCCGGCGCTCGCTCTCGGCATGCTGTATTTCCGTTTGAAGGACCACCTGTAATCAGGCGATCGAGCGCACCTCACCCGGCAGGAACACGGTCACAATCATTTCCGCGAGTTCGTCCAGCGTTTCAAGCGATTGGATATCAATGCCGCTGGATCCTTTGAGCTCATTGCCCAGGGCCAGCATGCCGCCCGAGCACAGGCGGATCATGTTGAACAGCAACTTCGGGTTTCCGGCCGGCGCAACGCCCAGCTCCTGAAGGTCTTCGATCATAACGAATGAAGCGTCGAAAAACGGTTTGAGGTGAGTATCGATTAGCCAATCCAGGCGTGCGCTCTGCATACTGGCTTCCTGAACCAGGACTTTGTGAAGGGCGGGCTGCTTTGTGGAGTAGTCGATATAAGCGCGAATCATCGCTGCCATGCGCTTCTTGGGGCAGCCGTCATTATTTTTCTCAAGCGAAGTGGCGAGCGAAGCCTTGAAATCGAGAAACACCCGGTCCGCAGCAGCTCGCCACAGCTGGTCCTTGTTCTTGAAGTGATACGTTATCAGCGGGTGATGGACGCCGGCGCGTTCGGCAATCTCGCGCGTCGAGGTGCCATTGTAGCCCTTCTCCGAGAACGCACTTATTGCAGCATCAAGGAGTTTGTGCTGCGTAACAACGCTGCGATTCTGCTGCTTGCGGCCAGGCCGGCCGGACCTTAGATCGGTTTCATTCGACACTTTTTCTCGCCAACGAGAAGGTCGTCTATAGACTAGCGGGATTCCCGGACTGAATCCACCTCGGAAAGGCCCGATTCCGGGCTGTGGCGATTTCTGGAGGGATATACTTATTCGAGCGCAAACAGCATGCGCACACCGACTCGTTTCTCGACGATCGATCCGTCTTCAATAGCCGGTTCAAACTCCCATTTCTCTACCGCCTTGACGGCAGCATTGACGAAAGTGTCGCCGGGCTCTGATTCGCGAACATCAATGTCTTTGACCAGTCCGTCGGTTCCGACTGTAAATACCACATCGACCCAACCTGTCAGGTTGCGCCGCTGGGCGGCCCGAGGGTATTTCGGAGCAACGTACCTGAGTCGTTTTAACGAGCTTACCGCAGTCAGTGACTCGCTGCTGCCGGCATTCGATGGGGCGGCGGCTTTTTCCGCCACCGGGACGGCTGCCTGCGAGGCGGCACGCTCTTCAGCTGCCTTCTTCTCTGCCGCGATTCGGGCTGCTTCTGCCGCTTGCTTTTCGGCCGCGATTCGGGCGGCTTCTGCCGCTTGCTTCTCTGCTGCGACTCGAGCCGCTTCTGCTGCTTTCTTTTCGGCCGCGACGCGAGCTGCTTCTGCCGCTTTCTTTTCGGCCGCGACTCGGTCAGCCTCTGCACGACGCTGTGCCACGGCTTGCCGCCGCTGTTCCAGGATCGCTTCGCGCCTGTCCGAGAGTGCATCGACCGCGACAGCCAGCTCGCTGTTGGCAGGATCGATTGCGTTGGCGGCGGCGAGAAGCTCCTCGGCCGAATCCAGGTTGTCGCTATCTATTTCAGCGCGAGCCTTTACTGCGAGCTTTGTCGCGACAACCGTCAGTCCCTGTCGTGCGGCGGTGTTCTCGGCGTCATTTGACAGCGCCAGCTCATAAAAATAGCGGGCGTTGTCATTGGGTGGACTGATCAGGCTGCCATCCTCAAGTCGAGCGTTAGCCATCGCCAATACATCTTCGGCCCGCTGTTCGCCGCGCGCCGAACTCAATTCGTTTGCAACGAGGTCAATCTCGGCGGCGTCCGCAACGCCCAGCGCGCGTGCCGCCGCGAGCAGCGTGTCGGCATCGTCGAATTGCGTTTCGCGAATCGCGGTTCGCGCATCAGTCAACAGCGTCCGCAGCTGCAGTTGCGACAGCTGCGCTGTCAGGAACGGCAAACGCGCATTCTCCGGGTCGGCAGATCTCACGCGCTGCAGCAGGTCGTTGGCATCGCCAAGACGAGATTCGAGCAACGCGGTCTCGGCCAGGGCCAGCGCCTCCGTAACCTCTGCATCCGCATTGCCTGCGACAGCCGCCGGCGCATCGACAGCCACTTCTGACTCAACGGGAGCGGGGGCATCAACGACGGCTTGCTCCGGTACGACATCATCGAAGCCGCCTGTGAACCAGAATATCGTTGTGGCAATCACGACAACAGCGGCGGCGCCAATGCCGAGTATCTTCGGGTTTTTAAAAAACGATCCGCCCGATCCCGTGGCCGCTGATGCCGTCCCCGACGAGGCGGCTTTCTGTTCGGGTTTCCCGGCATCTTCGTCGGCCGTAAATCTCTTGCTTATATTGCCGATAAGCCCGGTGACCGTCTGGGTGAAGCTTGAATCGTCGCCATCGAACGCGTCCGCCAGGCCGTCGTGCAGGGGTGACGCGCCGTCGGGACCTGCCGATTGCCCCGGCGGCGATTCTTTCGCTGCAGTGGATCGTGGTGTGGCCGGTGGTGTCTTCGACGCTTGCTCTGCCTTTGCCTCGGGCCCGGATGCGGGTTTCGGCGTTGCCTTTATCGGCGCTCTTGCCGGCGGTGCCGGCGGCGGCGCGGCTGCAGCCGGGGTTTTCGTCTTGAAGGCCGCCTCCGGGGCTTCCAGGTGATACTTGACAGATGCCTCGACAGCCAGTCTCGCGCGACCCGGCGATACCGGTTTCAGCAGGAAGCGGTAGACTTTGCCGCGATTGATGAGGTCCATCAGCATTTCGCCATCGTCACGGCGGCCCGCAACGATCGACACGAGTCGAGCTGAACCCTTGCGCAGGTGCTCGGTCAATTGCTCGATTCTATCGCCAACCAGGGCAGCATCAACAATAGCGACGCCGATCTTGAACTTGCGAATCGTCGCCACAGCCTCAGAGAGTGTATTGGCATAGTGAACTGTATGCATGCCACGCGACGATTCCTTGATCGTAGCGAGAAATTCCTTGTCCTGGGTCAGAACCAGCAGGTCGACGGACTGTGAACCAACTGACGCCGCGGCTGACACCTTTGCCGGATCCAGGGCCCGCATGCGCCCGGTACCATCGCTGATAATCGTGGAACCGTTTTCCGACGTCTCCATGACAATGTGTTCAGAAATCGTGTCTTCGACATCGACGGCGGTGTCGTTCGCTGACTCGGCTAATGCTACGAGACGCATTTGCTGCGTCGCGTCGTCGACGAGCTTGAGAATCGTTTCACTTGTGACGTTGCCGCGGACGATCTGGAAGACTTCTTTGTCACCGACCAGCGCTTCCAGTCCCGCATCGGCATTTCCGGCGAGCAGAATGCCGACCGTTTGCGGCGAGCGTTTCTTCGCTTCACGGAGCGCCTCGAGACCACTCATCCCGGGGAGATCGTGGGCCGAGACAATGACATTTATCGGAGTATCGACGAGCGTGTTGAGCGCTTCACTGCCGCTGGTCGCAAGATGTACCGTGTAGCTGTCGGTGAATCCAGAACTGAGAGTATCAAGGGTGCTTTGCTCGCTGTGCAGTAGCAAAACCTGGGTTTTGAATTCGTCCAGTGGCACTTCATTTCCTCTAGGATTTTATGTCGAATCGCGCACACTCCCCGCGTCAGTATAGTATATCCCCGGCTCGCTTTTATTTTGTCGGTACCAGCAGACAGAATTTGGATTCTGTGACGCGCCGCACAATGATAGTGAAGGGCGCGTCACGTTTGGCCGGTCAGGCCCGGGTATCGATCTCGTTCCGGAGGGCGGACAGCGCCTCGTCGAGCCCCATTACGGATTGCTTTTTCGAACCCAAACGGCGGATCGCCACCGTGCGGTTTTCAAGCTCGCGCTGGCCTACTGCGAACTGCACCGGGACTTTCGCGACGCTGTGCTCGCGTACTTTGTAGGAAATTTTTTCGTTGCGGAGATCTGTTTCGGCCCGCAGTCCATTGGCACGCAGCAGTGCTGCAATTTCCTCGGCATACTGATCCGCGTCGGAGGTAATTGTCAGGACTTTGACCTGTACCGGTGCGAGCCATAGCGGCAGGTTACCCGCATGGTGTTCAATGAGTATGCCCATGAAGCGTTCGAGCGAGCCGAAAATTGCGCGATGCAGCATCACCGGTAGATGTTTGTTGCCGTCTTCGCCGATGTAAGTCGCGCCGAGACGACCGGGCATGTTCAGGTCGACCTGCAGCGTGCCACATTGCCAGTCGCGGCCGATGGCGTCACGCAGGACGAATTCGAGCTTGGGCCCGTAGAAAGCACCCTCGCCCGGGTTGTGAGTGTATTCGAGGCCTGCTACTTCGAGCGCTTTGACCAGTGCTGCTTCAGCC
>JABDOQ010000065.1 GCA_013043165.1 Woeseiaceae bacterium
CTGGTTCCGTTCCTGCTGATTACCGCGGTGTTCTCGCGATTGGCGATTCTCGAATTGAATCTGCCAGGCTCCTCTACTGAGCCCGCGGACCCGCAGGAACAGGTCTTTCAACTGGAAGTCATCGTACGCAAAAGCAAGATCGAGGTTGGCGATCGTAACCAGGGACTGCTGGGCGTTTATCCGAACGGCGACGACGGCTATGACTACGACGCACTTAGAAGCAAGCTCTCCGAGCTCAAGAAAAGGTATCCGAAGAAATCGGATGCATCGATCCTTCTCGAGCAGGATATTCCGTATGACACGCTGGTCCAGGTAATGGACACGGTGCGCGTGGCGGAGGATATCGAGGATGACTCGGTCGTACGCTCCGACCTTTTCCCCGACATATCGATCGGCGATGCGCCGGTTGTAACCGGGGGTGGATAGACAATGGTCAAGTCAGCCCGCGCAAAACGAATGGAGAAGCATCATAAGCGCCACAAAGGTTCTGGTGCGCTGAATCTCGTTTCGCTCATGGATATCTTCACGATCCTCGTGTTCTTTTTGCTCGTGAATTCATCGGACGTGGAGACGCTGCCGAACGCCAAGGACCTGCAGCTACCGGAATCGATTGCCGAAGACAAGGCCAAGGAGACTGTAGTCATCCTGATTGGTGAGACGGACATCATCGTGCAGGGCACGCCGGTGGCGAAGGTAGCAAATGTCTTGGCGACCAAGGGCAATGATATTCCCGCACTGCGCAAAGCGCTGTTGTCGCAAAACGATCGAGTCCTGCGTCGCACCGCGCAAGCGGACATTACCGGGCGCGAAGTGACAATTATGGGGGACAAAGATATCCCATACCGTTTGTTGAAAAAAGTAATGGCGACTTGCACGGAATCGGATTACGGACGGATTTCGCTGGCGGTGCTGCAGAAGAGTTCAGACAAGCTGGACAACATTCAGGCGGCGCGCTAGGGCGCAGGGACGAACGACAGGAGTCGCGGAATTGGATTTACCGTTTTACAGAGAATATGACCTGCCATGGACGACGGGCCAGGGCCAGGAACGCAAGTTCCGGCGACTGCTCGGTATCATATTCCTGGTTTGCGCCGTACTTGGATTGTTGTGGCCGTTTATTCCTGTTCCGGAACCGGATCCGTATGATGTCGAGGAGATCCCGCCACGGATCGCGCAGCTGCTGCTCGAAGAAAAACCACTCCCGCCACCGCCACCGCCACCGAAGGAAGAGGAGCCGGAGCCGGAGCCCGAAGAAGCAGAACCTGAGAAGGTCGTCGAAGCTGAGCCCGAGCCTGAGCCGGAACCGGAGCCTGAGCCGCAGCCTGATCGCGAAGAGGTTGCCCGTGAGCAGGCGCAGGCCGCGTTGATGCCCTTTGCCGAGGACCTTGCCGACCTGGTTGACAGGGACCTCGTAGAACAAATGGCCGACGACCGTCCTTTGACGGCATCGGTGGGAGAGGCGGTGCGGAATGAACGCTCGATGATTACCTCCAAAGCGGGCGCCGCATCGCGCGGTATCAATACAGCCAGCATGAGCCGCAATACCGGCGGTACTGGAATCGCGGGGCGGTCAACGACCAAGGTCACGAGCCCGGTCGCGGGAATCGGCCAAAGCGGCGGCAGCGCTTCGCGCACCGGGTCGAGCGGCAAAGCCTCGCGATCCCGTGAAGAAATCGAACTCGTGTTCGACAAGAACAAGGGTGCGATATTCGCTCTTTACAATCGCGCGCTGCGCATGGACCCGTCACTCGAAGGCAAGCTGGTGCTCAAACTGACTATTGCTCCGAATGGACAGGTCACGATGTGCGAGGTGGTCTCCAGTGAGCTCGGCGATCCCGATCTCGAGCGCAAACTGGTGCAGCGTGTGAAGCTTTTCCGATTCGAGGCCAGAGACGTCGAAGCTATTACGACCACGAAGCCAATCGACTTTTTCCCGGCATAAACGAAACTGACTCCGACAAGCCCCGCTGTGCCAATCGCGGGGCATACCTCAGTGGCTCTCACACTGCTTCCATCGAGCGGGACCGCGGTGTGCAAACTCGCCTGGTGAGACACGCCCCATAATCGGTGCCGGAAAATCAGGTCGAAACTGATCGTGCCGCCTAACCCTGTCCACGGGGTAGGGTAGACTATCGATATTGCCTACCCAATAAATACGTTCTGCGAGGATCAGTATGAATCAGGCTGTGCTGCTTTTTGTTGCCGGTGTTTTCTTTCTGCTGCACGCGACGACATCGCCGGCTGAGATCTCGATTGAGGAGCTCATCGGTGACGCGGGGATCGTCGAAGGCCCCATTGCCATGCGCGATCTGCCGCAATGGCAGGGTGCCCGAAGACTACTGGTATCGCGTCTGGACGATGAGGTCGATGAACTCAGGGCGCTTATGCCAGACGTTGAGTTCGTTGTCGTGAATGCAGAGGTGGACGCCATTGAGAAGGTGGGCCATGTCGATGCGATAATCGGCTTATGCAGTGAGCGTCTGCTCGCGGCAGCGAAAAGCGCCGTCTGGGTTCAAATCTTCTCATCCGGAGCCGAACATTGTGTCAATGTTCCGGCCGTAGCCAGCGGCCAGATCGTGCTGACGAATATGCAGAAAATGTCGGCCCCGGTTATCGGCGAGCACGCTGTTGCCATGATGCTTGCCCTCGCGCGGCGCCTTCCCGTGTATGCAAAAGGCATGAGTCAGGGCGCCTGGATGAGGCGTTCCGAGGCGTCGACGGCAATGTTCCCGGTCTCGGGAAAAACGATGCTCGTAATCGGTCTCGGCGGAATCGGCACTGAGGTGGCAGAACGTGCTGCCGCGCTCGGCATGCGCGTGGTCGCAACTCGCAACAGCAGCAGGGATGGTCCGTCGTTCGTAGAGTACGTCGGCTTGTCCGACGAACTTCTCGATCTCGTGGGGCAGGCAGAGGTCATCGTGAATGCATTGCCTTTGACCGACTCTACCCGAAACCTGCTCGACGCCGAATTTTTCGCCGCGACCAGGAAGGGTGCTTTGTTCATAAACGTTGGTCGCGGCGGCACCGTGGATACGGATGCTCTGACCGACGCAATTCGAAACGGGCAGATTGGTGGAGCTGGCCTTGATGTGACCGATCCCGAGCCACTGCCGTCTGATCACGCCTTATGGCAGCTCGACAACGTCATCATAACGCCACATGTCGCATCCCGCGGCGGCGAACGAGAGCGACATTTTGTCTTGCTCAAAGAAAACCTCAGGCGCTTCGCCGCAGGAGAGCGACTTTTGAACGTTGTGGACCCCGAACGAGGCTACTAGCGAGCCTGCCGTGTCGGAATTCGAGCATGCAAAGAACCGCCGAGTCGCTATCGACGGCGCCCGTCGGCGTCGCCTGTACCTGTTTCGGCATGGTGCGGTCGACTACATCGACGAAAACGGCAACTGGGTGGCCGATCCGGATTCAGTCAACCTTAATACGCGGGGCAGAGCACAGGCAGCGGAAATGGCCGAGATGTTCGCCGGCATCCATGTTGATAAAGCGCTCTGCACCGGCCTGCCGAGAACGCAGCAAACCGGCAAGACGATCCTGGGTGATCGCAAGGTTGAGCTGGAAGTGTTCGCAGAGCTTGAAGAAATTCGGCCGCTAAAGGGAGAAACGGCGGGCGGATACGATATCTATACCGATATCGCGTTCTCTCACTGGCGGGCACCGCATGAGGATTCGAGATTTCTGCGCGGAGAGCGTTACCATGATTTCTACGCGCGCGTCAGCGCCGCAATGGAGTCTCTGCTTGCCGATGAATCGTGGCACAACCTGGCGGTGTTCGCTCATGGTGGTACCAATGCCGCGGTCCTCGGGTGGGCCACCGGGGTAGGCCTGGAAGCGTTCGGCTTGCTCGATCAGTCGATGTGTTGCCTCAATATTATCGACTTCGATTTTGATGAAAAAAGCCGTTTGGTTCGCAAAACTGTGCGTGCGATGAATATCACGGCCGACGATCCTGTAATGCGCAATCGGCATGCCAGCGACATGGAGATGCTCGCACGGCGCATTCAAAAATGGCAGCAATAAGGCCCGCATCGAAACCCGCTGAAGGTTTCTCCCCGATCGCAGGTTCCGACGCGCGCATTCTCATACTCGGGAGCTTGCCGGGTCAACGCTCGATTGCGGAACAGCAGTATTACGCGCATCCGCAAAATGTGTTTTGGCGGATCATGGAAGAGCTGTTTGGGGCCAATGGCGATTATGTTGATCGCTGCGAGCAACTTGTTGAAGCCCGGGTCGCGCTTTGGGACGTGCTGCAGAGTTCATTGCGGCCGGGCAGTATGGATGCGAATATCAGGCTCGACAGTGCACGTGCAAATGATTTTGAAACGTTTTTGAATGTGCATTCCGACATTCAACTGATCGCATTCAACGGCAGGAAGGCCGAAGCGCTTTTCGGAAGATTCGTGAATTTTGATGCGAGAGACGATTCAATTCAGCGAGTCCGTTTGCCATCGACGAGTCCGGCTTATGCGGCAATGTCATTTTCGGCTAAGCTGGCGTTGTGGCGGCAGGCGATCGGCCTGGCCGCAGAGTAGTCAATTTCGAGGAGAAGGTGATGATTGGATATGTGACCCTGGGCACCAATCGGTACGATGAGGCCGCAAAATTCTACGACGAGCTGCTCGCCATTATTGGCGCAAGCCGCATGATGGAAAGTGACACGTTCATAGCCTGGGCGACAGGTGCAAATTCGCCCGCCATCTCAATTCTCAGGCCCTACGATGGCAAGGATGCGACCGTAGGCAACGGCGTAATGGTCGCCCTTGCTGCGGGCTCGCCCGATAGAGTGAACGCACTTCACGCAAAAGCGATAGAGCTGGGTGGCGCCGATGAAGGCGCGCCGGGGTCCCGCGGCAACAATTTCTATGCGGGCTATTTCCGCGATCTGGATGGCAACAAGCTGAATGCATTTTGCATGACAAAGGATTAATCAAAAATGAACAACGCTCTGATACTGCAGCCAATGCTCGGGGTAATGACCCTGACGGCGATCGTCTGGTTCGTAATGTACGCCAGGCGAATTCCGGCGATGAAGCAAGCACGCGTGCCTGTGCAGACCTACACGACGCCCGATAAAGTAGCGGAGCTGCTCCCCGAAGCCGTCAACAACCCGGCGAACAACCTGAAGAACCTTTTTGAGTTACCGGTGTTGTTTTATGGACTGTGCCTTTTTCTGTACGTGACGAATAGTGTGGATACGGGTTACGTATTTGCGGCATGGGTATTTGTGGTATTTCGAGCGATGCACAGCTTTGTCCAATGCACTTCCAACATCGTGATGTTGCGTTTCTATCTGTATGCGGCAGCTGCGCTGGTACTCTGGTTTATGCTGGGTCGAGCGGTTGTGGCTAGCTTGAGCAATTAGCGCGGCGTACAGACTATAGAGCGCTGTCCCCGGTTTCGCCGGTTCGAATGCGCCAAACCTGCTCCAGGTTCGTCACGAAGATTTTGCCGTCACCGACCTTGCCGGTCTTTGCCGCCTCCACAATCGTCTCTACGACGCGTTCCACCATGTCGTCGGACACGGCGACTTCGATCTTGGCTTTTGGAAGAAAATCAACAACATACTCGGCCCCGCGGTACAGCTCTGTGTGACCGCGCTGCCGCCCGAACCCCTTGACCTCGCTCACTGTCATACCCTGAATGCCGACTTCGCTCAGGGCATTACGAACGTCATCGAGCCGAAAGGGTTTTACAATAGCCGTAACAAGCTTCATTCGTCGGTTCTCCGGGACAGGCGGGTCTGGGTGCGTATGCTAACAACAGGCGTTCCCCATGTGTACCAATAAACGTTATAAACAGGCAGGGCGTTATGACCGGCACAACAAGTTTGCTTAAGGACCAGGACGGGCCGCTGTACCACGGCGCGGCAACTGGCTATACCGTCGTTGCCTATACCCTGGGATTTGTCGGTCTTTTCGAAAGCCACTGGGCGATCAACATCCTGGCAACGTTATTGCTTGCGCACGCGATGATCATCGCCGCATACCTCATACACGAGTGCGGCCATAACCTGGTGTTTGCGAACAGCCGCCATAATGCGATGCTGGGGCGATTCATGAGCTGGTTGTGCGGTTCTGCGTATGGCACGTATGAAGACATACGTTACAAGCATTTTCGCCACCATGTCGACAACGACGATGTCGTCTGGTTTGACTATGACCGGTTTTTTGAAAAAAACCCGGTGGTCACCAGGATTGTCCGGTTCATGGAGTGGCTTTATATCCCGGCACACGACCTGGTCATGCATACGGTAATGATCCTGACGTCTTTCGTCATTCCGCAGCGTCGCTCGCAACGCGCTCGAAACGTGGCTGTCATTGTCATTCGGGGCGGGGTGTTTGCTGCGCTCGCAGTGTTTGTGCCGAAGGTCGCAGTTCTCTATGTCGTCGCCTATTTGATCATGATGCACGTCCTGCGGTTCATGGACAGCGTACAGCACGACTACCCCTACAATACGACGCTATTCGACTATGAGCAGCCACCGCACAAAGGTGACACTGAATGGGAACAGCGACATACCTTCAGCAACCCGCTGAGTTTGCGGTTCCCGAAACTGAACTGGCTTACACTCAATTTCGGCTATCATAATGCCCATCATGCCGACATGAGTGTGCCCTGGTATCGGCTTCCTGAGCGACACTTTGAAATGACTGGCAATGATCCCGACCTGGTCATTCCATTAATGTCGCAGCTCAAGCTCTACCATCACAACCGCGTGCGACGTGTATACAATGCGCAGCCGGCAGACTACCCGACCGGGGCGGAATATCTAAAGGTTGCCCGGTCAGGATCGGGTGCCATCGGTGGCAATGCTGCGTCGTTTCTCACGTCTTTTTGACGCGACCCGGCTGCCGCAACACGATTACCAGAGGAACAAGAGCATGTCCGACAAGAACCAGGTTGGTAATATTGACTGGATCGATATTACTAGCGAGCCGGTTTGAGTAAACCTTTCGATAATCCTGACTGGCACGCCGCTTTAGCCAATCTTGTCAAGAGCGGCGACGATCAGGGGACCGCGGATGCGCTGGCGAGAGTAATCGACGTTGCCGTCGACAACGATGCAACGTGTCTGCTGGCATTTTATCGGGATGCACCACCGAGCGTGTTGCACCATACAATGACACCGAGCCGCGCCCGGCATTACCTGGATCGCTACCTGGCCGGACCTTACCTGCTCGATCCCCTGTACCAACTTGCAGTGCGCAAGACCAAACCGGTCATCTGCCGTTGTCGCGATGAAACACCTGATCGATTTCGATCCAGTGAGTATTTTCGTCAGTACTACGAAAGAACGCATCTTGCGGACGAGATGGATTTTCTTATGGACACCGATACCAAGAGTACTCTCGTGCTTGTGGTTGGCCGGTGGGAAACCCGATTTTCGCGCGCCGACGTGGCTCGCCTGCGCCTGATGGAGCCCGTCGTCAGAGCAGCCATGCTGAGAATCTGGAACGCATGGTCGGCACGCCATTCGGATGAAGAACGCGACCTCAGCATGCACCAGCGCCTGACGCGGTGCTTTGAGCATTTTGGCGAGTCGAGTCTGACGCAGCGGGAGCGACAGATTACGCAGCTCCTGTTACGAGGCCATTCTTCGAAGTCGATTGCCAGAGAACTCGGAATCGCACCGGGGACCGTAATGGTGCATAAGCGCAACCTGTTTTCGAAGCTCGGTATCACGTCCCAGTACGAACTTTTCTCATTGTTTATCGACAAGCTTTCGGAGCTTTGAATCAGGGCTCCAGGTACCGCGCGATTGGTATTCAGTTCCGCATGAGTTAGTCGGACAATTGGAAAGACATTCGGCTAGTGGTCAAAAGGTGTCTGCTCCATGTTTGAATTCGATTTTGGTCACGGTGAAGATCTGGACCTGCTGCGCGAAACTGTACGAAGTTTTGCGAACGATCATATTGCGCCACGTGCAGCAGAGATTGACGAGAAAAACGAATTTCCGCGGGATCTATGGCCTGAGCTCGGAGCGTTGGGGCTACTCGGCATAACGGTTGAGGAAGGCTATGGCGGTGCGGGGCTGGGCTACCTTGCGCACGTCATCGCGATGGAAGAAATCAGCAGGGCTTCGGCATCGGTCGGTTTGTCTTATGGTGCTCACTCCAACCTCTGCGTTAACCAGCTGCGACGATGGGGAAACGCGAAGCAGAAGGAGGCCTTTCTGCCCAAACTCGTATCGGGCGAATACCTCGGAGCATTGGCCATGAGTGAGTCGGGCGCCGGATCCGACGTTATGAGCATGCGTACAACGGCGAAGCGTGACGGAGACAGCTATGTCCTCAACGGTTCCAAAATGTGGATCACAAACGCGCCGGGCGCGGACGTACTGATCGTCTACGCGAAAACCGAACCGGATGCGGGCAAGCGTGGCGTGAGCGCATTCCTCGTAGAACGGGGAACGGCCGGTCTGTCGACGCCGCAAAAGCTGGACAAGCTGGGGATGCGTGGTTCGGATACGAGCGAAGTTCTGTTTGAGAATTGCCGTATACCGGAAGCCAACCGGGTGGCAGAAGAAGGCAAAGGCGCAGCGATACTTATGAGTGGTCTCGACTATGAACGCGTAGTGCTTGCCGGCGGCTCGCTCGGTATTATGGCGGCGTGCATGGATCTCGTAATGCCGTATCTCCACGATCGCAAGCAGTTCGGCAAGGCGATTGGAAAATTTCAGCTGATGCAGGGCAAGGTCGCCGACATGTACACTGCGTTGAATGCCAGCCGCGCTTATGTCTATGCCGTGGCCGAGGCCTGCGATCGCGGCAGAGCTACCCGCTTTGACGCCGCAGGCTGTATTCTCGTGGCTGCCGAGCGCGCAACCTGGATGGCCGGTGAGGCGATCCAGGCGCTGGGCGGCAACGGTTATATCAATGAGTACCCGGCGGGGCGTTTGTGGCGCGATGCCAAGCTGTATGAAATTGGCGCGGGAACCAGCGAAATTCGTCGCATGCTGATTGGCCGTGAGTTGTTTAATGCCACAAAGTAGCACTGCGGACCCGAGTACATGCCAGTAATTCAGTCTAAAGTCGATCGTTCCTCGGACGACTTCAAGAAAAACGCCGAGGCGGCCATGGCTCTGGTCGACAAGCTGCGGGAAGTCGATGAATATGTGATGCAGGGCGGGACCGAGCGCTCTCGCGATCGGCACCTGGCGCGCGGCAAGTTGTTGCCGCGTGATCGCATCCGCACTTTGCTCGACGAAGATTCCCAGTTCCTGGAGGTCGGCCGGCAGGCGGCCTGGCAGGTGTACAGCGATGACGTACCTTCGGCCGGCATCGTCGCAGGTATCGGGCGAATCCACGGAATTGCCTGCATGGTCGTTGCCAATGACGCGACGGTCAAAGGTGGTACTTACTATCCGCTGACCGTCAAGAAGCACCTGCGCGCTCAGGAAATCGCGGAACAGAACCACCTGCCTTGTATTTACCTCGTTGATTCGGGAGGCGCCTTCCTGCCGCGACAGGACGAGGTCTTCCCCGATCGTGATCATTTCGGCCGCATTTTTTTCAACCAGGCGCGGCTGTCGGCAAAAGGAATTCCGCAGATAGCCGTGGTCATGGGTTCGTGCACGGCGGGCGGTGCTTACGTGCCGGCCATGTGCGATGAGTCGATCATCGTGCGTAACCAGGGGACGATATTTCTTGGCGGGCCGCCGCTCGTCAAAGCCGCAACCGGTGAAGTTGTCGACGCCGAAACCCTCGGTGGAGGCAGTGTGCACTCGCGAATTTCCGGGGTGACCGATCACCTGGCCGACGATGACGGCCACGCGCTGAAAATCGCGCGTAATATCGTCGCGAACCTGAACTGGAAGCGCCACATCCCTGTTGCGAAACGCAAGCCAGTAGAGCCCATTTACCCGGCTGACGACGTTTACGGCATCGTGTCGCGCGAGTATCGATTTCCCTACGATATTCGCGAGGTTATCGCACGCGTCGTCGATGGATCGGAATTCCAGGAGTTCAAGAAGCTATACGGCGCTACCTTGGTCTGCGGCTTCTCACACATCGAAGGCTTTCCTGTAGGCATCGTCGCGAACAATGGAATCCTTTTTCCCGAATCTGCGCAGAAAGGCGCGCATTTTATTCAGCTATGTAACCGCCGCGGCGTTCCGCTGGTTTTCCTGCAGAACATTACCGGCTTCATGGTGGGCAAGCGCGTGGAACACGCCGGTATTGCCAAAGACGGGGCGAAGATGGTCAACGCCGTTGCGACGGCAACCGTGCCGAAATTCACGGTCGTGATCGGCGGCTCGTTCGGCGCCGGTAACTACGCCATGTGCGGCCGTGCTTACAGCCCCCGCCTGATGTGGATGTGGCCAAACGCCCGCATCTCCGTCATGGGTGGCGAACAGGCCTCGCTGGTTCTTTCGACCGTCAAGAATGAAGGACTGGAGGCACGCGGTGAAACCTGGTCTGACCAGGACAAGGCCGAATATGAGGAGATGATTCGCCAGCAGTACGAAACTCAGGGGAGTCCTTTCTACGCGAGTGCTCGCCTCTGGGATGACGGCGTCATCGATCCGGTGGATACACGTTCGGTCCTCGCGCAGGCGCTGTCGGCCGCCATGAATCGCCCGCATGACGAGGAGAAGCCGTTCGGTATTTTCCGCATGTAGCTGTACACTGCGATCGCATGGGTACAGGAACATGAGCCGGCGGTCTGAACAAAACACGGGTACGCGCGACGTACGTCGGGCGCATCGTTTCGATGAGCAACGACTTCTCGATTACCTGTCGGCGCGCGTCGAAAGCTTTCGCGGTCCATTGGAAATCCGTCAGTTCAAAGGTGGGCAGTCCAACCCCACCTACTTGCTCGACGCCGCGTCGGGCCGCTACGTATTGCGGCGTAAGCCGCCCGGCAAATTACTCAAGTCCGCACATGCCGTGGAACGAGAGTTTCGCGTCATCAGCGCATTGCATGCGACCGGCTTTCCGGTTCCGAGGCCCGTGGTTTTATGCGAGGACGATGAGGTTATCGGTACAACGTTTTTTATCATGGAATTCGTCGAAGGGCGTATTTTCTGGGATCTCGACCTGCCGGGTCTCGAACCGGCGGAGCGCACCGCGATCTATGACAACGTAAACGAGACTATTGCTGCATTGCACAATCATGATTACCTCGCGCTCGGTCTGCAGGACTACGGTAAACCGGGAAATTATTTTGCGCGCCAGATTTCACGCTGGTCCGGGCAATATCGCGCGTCGGAGACGGCTACCGTCAATGCGATGAATGAACTCATCGAATGGTTGCCGGAAAATATCCCGGAAGACGATTCGGCAAGCATTGTTCACGGCGATTTTCGTCTGGACAATATGATTGTGCATGCGACTGAGCCACGGGTGATCGCTGTACTTGATTGGGAGCTGTCGACGATTGGCCATCCGCTGGCTGATTTCACCTATCACCTTATGACATGGCAAATGCCGGAAATTGGTATCGGCTCAATAGGTCTGGCCGGCAAGCCATTGGTCGAACTCGGCATCCCCGACGAGGAAGCCTATATTGAAGCCTATTGTCGCCGCACCGGCCGCACGGGAATTGCGAATCGAAACTTCTACTCGGCGTTCAATTTCTTCCGACTTGCCGCTATTCTTCAGGGCATCGCAGGGCGGGTCAGGGACGGGACTGCGGCAAGCGCTCACGCTGCGCAGGCCGTCAACGCGGTTGTGCCGCTTGCCAGCATGGGTTGGGAATATGCAAAACAGGGATGATCAGCGGCCAGCTCGTGGCCAAATGGCAAGACAATGGCAATGAACTACGACGCACTCATGTCGAAGTCCGTCTACGACATACCCTTCAGCTATAGCGACACGGAGAGCATTCTCTATGCGCTCAGCATTGGCATGGGCACGGATCCGACGAACGCGAAAGAGCTGCCCTATGTCTATGAGCAGGGTGGAGCCCTACAGACTGTGCCAACGCTGTCTACGGTATTGGTGCCGGACATGTTTCCTCCTGATCTGGGCTGGGACTATAGCCAGGTGTTGCATGCGGAACAGCGTATGCAGTTGTACAGGCCGCTGCCGCCTGCTGCTGACTTGCTGATCGACAGGAAAGTCGTCGACGCGTTCGACCGCGGGCCAAACCGAGGTGCGTTGATTCTGCTCGAAGCAGAGGGCCGGTTGGCGAGCGACGATACCGTGTTGTTCACGCTGGGCTGCACAATTATGGCGCGCGGCGATGGCGGTTTCGGTGGTCCGTCAGGCAAAGGGCCGATGCCACATCGTGCCCCAAAGCGCGAGCCCGACTTGAGCTGCGACATAGCGACGCGAAACAATCAGGCCTTACTGTACCGTTTGACGGGCGACCGGAATCCGCTGCATGCCGATCCGGCAGCGGCGAACCGGGTTGGCTTTGAACGGCCAATACTGCATGGACTCTGTACCTTTGGCGTTGCCTGCAACGCAGTGTTGAAGACCATATGCGACTATGATTACACGCTCATAGAAGGCTTCGACGCCCGTTTTTCGGCGCCGGTACTGCCCGGTGAGACGATCACCACGGACATGTGGCAGGATGGCAATATCGTCTCGTTTCGCTGTTCCGTGAAGGAGCGTGACATCGTTGTATTGCGCAATGGCAAGTGCACGCTGGCAGCGTGACGCATGGAGAATTGAATTGAGTGACCGAGTCAGTATCAGTATGGAGGGGCATGTCGCTACGGTAATGCTGAATCGCCCCGAAAAATACAATGCGCTGGACATGCGGATGTTCGACGCGCTCGGCGAGGCGGCCGACAGCCTCGCCAAAGAATCCGCACTGCGCGCCGTCGTTCTGCATGGCGCCGGAGAAAATTTCTGTGCGGGCATCGATGTCGATACGTTTACCGATCCCAAGGTGCGCATCGACAAGGCCCTGATGGAGCCCGTTGCAGCATCAAATGGCAACCTTTTTCAGCGCGCGGCCTATGCCTGGCGCGAACTTCCGGTGCCGGTTATCTGTGCAGTGCACGGCATTACGTTCGGCGGCGGGCTGCAGATCGCGCTCGGTGCGGACCTGCGATACGCTGCCGCCGATACCCGTTTCTCGATCATGGAGACCAAGTGGGGACTGATTCCGGACATGGCGATCAGTACGACACTGCGTGATGTAGTGCCGCCCGATCGGCTCAAGGAACTTGCCTGGTCCGCGCGGATTTTTGATGCTGCGGAGGCTGTGCGACTCGGTATCATCACGAGTATCCATGACGACCCGCTGGTCGCAGCCCGGGCGTTCGCAGAGGAGTGCGCTGCCCGGTCACCCGACGCGATCCGGGGAATCAAAAAGCTGGTCAACGAATCCTGGCATTTGGGGGAGGCAGAGTCCCTCGCACTGGAAGCGAAGCTTCAGCTTGGGATCATGGGGTCTGCCAATCAGGTCGAGGCGGTAAACGCGAACCTGGAAAAGCGACCACCGAAGTTCAGGGATTGAGCGGAACTTTGAGTGCATGAACCGACTCAAAGTTACTGTTCATTTTTACGGGGGCCTGATGGCTGGCATCTCGAGCAAATTTGCAACGGGAGTTTTGTTAGCGTCGATTGCGCTGATGACTGCTCCTGTGGAGGCACAGCGGTCACACGGCCTGTCGCCAGATCTTCCCGATTCGCGAACGCTCAGGGTACAACGCAAGGTTGACGAACTTTACGAACGCGGGGAATTTGATCGCGCCTACTTCATCTACCGCAATGAGCTGGTCCCGATTGGCGACAAATACGCACAATACATGGTCGGCTATATGCACCTGGTAGGGAGGGGAACCGATGAGGATCGTGTCGCAGCGTCCGCGTGGTATCGGCTTGCGGCCGAGCGAGGAACGCCCGAGTTCGTCGCGGTGCGAAACCAGCTGATGCATGATTTGAATGCCGACGAGCGGCGTCGCTCAGATGATTATTATCTTGGCTTGCGGCGTCAATTCAGCGACCTGGTCGTCTTGCTCGAGGTTATAAAGCGCAAGCATCGCGAGCTGCAACCTTCGACCGGGTCTCGTCTTGCGAGGTCCAGCAGCCCGATCACCGTGATCGATCCGAAGTCGGCGAATCACCCTCAGTCCGGAGCGGTCTATTACGGTCGAATTGAGAGGGAGATGGAGCGAAAACTGCTCATGCTCGCAGAGATTGGCGATTTTCCGGACCTTGAAACGGATCCGGCCCGAGTCAATATCAGAGACGTCGAACGCCTGGTCAACGAGCGAATCGGGTCTATTCCGGACTAGCTGGTTTCAAGCCGCAGGCCTTTCGTGAGTATGGCCGGGAATTTCGCGGCTATCGTATTGCCCATCTCCGAGTCACCGTGATACCACTTCGGAATCCAGTTGATGGATCCCATGATCGCGTTGCCGGTCATGCGAACATCGCAGGGTGAGATGCTGCCGTCTTCGATGCCTGCCTCGAGAATTTCTTCGAACCGGGCGCTGTGTTGTCGTGACAGTTCCAGTACCTCGTCCCTGTGTATCGGTATTAGCGAGGGAATCTCACTCATTATTGCTATGGGACCGCGGTCACCGACCATGATCTCGATGTGATATCGCAGGTACCGCCGTACGGTGTCGAAGCCATCCAGCCCTTCGCTCACGGCTCGCGCCATGGCCTCTCGACCGACAGCGGCCGCGCGCACGTAGCAGAGGTAGACGAGTTCTTCCTTGTTGCGGACGTAGTAGTAGAGGGCAGCGTCGGTCAGCCCGAGAATAGCCGCGACGTCCTTCAGCGATGAGCCGCTATAGCCTTTTTCGTTAAAGCACCTCGCGGCGGCCCGCAGCATACGGTCTTTTTGCAGTTCAAAACGGGTCTCTTCCGCCTTCTGGGCCATGATTTTCCTTTGCCGGATGGCTGTCACTTGCGTGTCACTGGCTTGAGTTTTGCGCCAATCTGGACTATTTTAATCTAGATTAGAATTTTTTCAATAGCAAAACTTATTGATTATCAGGAACTTTCTGCCTTTTTGGTGGGCTGTTCTAGTGTGTTTCCGCGCTGGAGTTGCTGAATGAGTACCGCCGCCACTGACGTGCCGGGCGCCGCCCGAAAACGCGAGTCTGCGCCTTTGCGCTTTGTAACGGCGGCCTCGCTTTTCGACGGTCATGACGCCGCCATAAACATCATGCGTCGCCTGATCCAGGCCCAGGGCGCCGAGGTCATACATCTCGGCCACAATCGCAGCGTCGACGATATTGTCCGCGCCGCGATCCAGGAAGACGCGGATGGCATTGCCATCAGTTCGTACCAGGGCGGTCATATCGAGTTCTTCCAGTACATGGTCGATCGCTTGCGCGAACTGGGCGCCGGTCACATCAAGGTATTCGGAGGCGGGGGCGGTACGATCACGCCAGACGAAATCAAACTGCTCATGGAATACGGCGTCGAGCGGATCTACCACCCGCACGACGGTATGGAGCTGGGTCTCGAGGCGATGATCGCGGATCTGATCGAACGCACGGTCGCGTCGAGGCGGCCGACCATAGCACCGCCGAAACCGGAATCAGCTGTTGATATCGCCGCCACAATATCAGCGATCGAAGAACGCATTTTCGATGATGCCGAGCTCGCACGATTGCGCAAGGAGTGGCGGATGCAGGCCGGTCAGGTGCCCGTTATCGGCATCACGGGCACGGGCGGCGCAGGTAAGAGCAGCGTTACAGATGAAATACTGAACCGCTTCCTGTCGTGCTTCCCGGAAATGCGTATCGCCGTGCTCGCCGTAGACCCCACGCGCCGCCGTACGGGTGGTGCTTTGCTCGGCGATCGCATTCGTATGAATTCCCTGCGCTCGGAGCGTGTCTTCATGCGCTCGATTGCAACTCGTCGACAACACCTGGCGACGAGCGAAATGCTTGGCGACCACATACTCTACCTGAAGTCGCTGGGCTTCGATCTCGTCATCGTAGAAACCGCTGGAATTGGCCAAAGCGACAGCGAGATCGTCGACATGGTCGATTTCTCGGTATACGTCATGACAAGCGAGTACGGTGCCGCGAGCCAGCTCGAGAAGATCGACATGATCGACTTCGCGGATCTGATCGTGCTCAACAAGTACGATAAACGAGGCGCCGAGGATGCGTTGCGTGATGTGCGCAAGCAATGGAAGCGTAACCATGTTGCATTTAGCATTGCGGACGATGACGTGCCGGTCTATCCGACGATCGCGAGCCAGTTTAATGATCCCGGTATCACCTGGATGTTCTCGGAACTGTGCCGCCGAAGCGCCGAAAAAGCAGGTCTGGATCCGGCAAAGTGGACGCCGGAGATCGACACATCCGTTCGGGAACCGCGTTCGACGGCGATGATTCCGGGCGCGCGAATTCGATATCTCGCCGAGATCGCCGAGCAGGGGCGCGCAATCAACGGTCGCGCCGATAGCCAGGCGGAAACCGCCAGCCGCGCACAGCACGTCTTCGAGTCGCTCAGGTTGCTGGAAGACCCGGAGTTACCGAACGAACTCGAGCCCTACAAAGCGCAAGCGCTGACAGGGGGCAATGACAGGAGTCTCACGTTGCTGCGGCAGCGTTACCAGGAAGCAATTGGCGACCTGACTGCGGAATCGCTCAAGCTCCTTCGGGAATGGCCGCAACGAAAAGCGGGCGTACAGTCCGAGACGCACAGTTACACGGTTCGCGGTCGCAAGATCACGGGCGAAAATTATCGCGAGAGCCTGAGCCACCAGAAGATCCCGAAAATTGCGGCACCCGAATTCTCGGACTGGGGTGAGCTCCTCAGGTACCTCTGCAAAGAGAATCTTCCGGGCGGCTACCCGTACACGGGCGGCGTGTATCCGTATCGGCGACTTGGCGAAGATCCTACTCGCATGTTTGCGGGCGAGGGGACGCCCGAGCGTACCAACCGACGGTTTCACTACCTGTCGCGCGGCCAGGATGCGGCGCGCCTGTCGACAGCGTTCGATTCGGTGACGCTCTACGGCGAGGATCCGCATGAGCGGCCGGATATTTACGGCAAAGTCGGCAATTCCGGCGTGTCGATTGCCACGGTCGATGACATGAAGAAGCTGTATTCGGGATTTGACCTGTGCGCACCGACCACTTCAGTGTCAATGACGATTAATGGGCCCGCGCCGATGATCCTGGCGTTTTTCATGAATACGGCGATCGACCAGCAGGTCGAAAAACACCTGCGTGAGGTCGGTGGCTGGGACGCGGCACAAAAGAAGATTGACAAATACTTCAAGAATAAGGAACGGCCGCGTTACCAGGGAGAATTGCCGGAAGGTAATGACGGCCTGGGCCTTGGGTTACTCGGACTATCGGGCGAACGTGTCGTAGATGCAGAAACCTATGCGCGAATTCGCAAAGAGACAATGGCGTCTGTACGAGGCACCGTGCAGGCGGACATACTCAAGGAGGACCAGGCACAGAACACCTGCATTTTCTCGACAGAGTTCGCAATGAAAATGATGGGTGACGTGCAGCAGTTCTTTATCGAGAACAACGTCCGTAATTACTACAGTATTTCGATCAGCGGCTATCACATTGCCGAAGCCGGTGCGAACCCGATCAGCCAGCTGGCCTTTACCTTGTCCAATGGTTTCACGATCGTTGAGTATTACCTGGCACGCGGCATGGACATTGACAAGTTCGCGCCTAACTTGAGTTTTTTCTTTTCTAACGGCATGGACCCCGAGTACTCGGTGATTGGCCGCGTTGCCCGCAGGATCTGGGCGCGCGCGATGAAAGAGCGCTACGGCGCCAGCGCCCGATCACAGATGCTCAAGTATCACGTGCAGACTTCGGGGCGCAGCCTGCATGCGCAGGAAATCAGCTTTAATGACATTCGAACAACACTGCAGGCTCTATACGCCCTTTTTGACAACTGCAACAGCCTGCACACCAACGCGTTTGACGAAGCGATAACCACGCCAACCGAACATTCGGTACGTCGCGCCGTCGCGATCCAACTGATCATCTCGCGGGAACTGGGACTCAACTTTTGCGAAAATCCCTGGCAGGGCTCTTTCGTAATTAATGAGCTTACGGATCTCGTCGAGGAGGCCGTGTACCAGGAGTTCGAGCGAATCTCGGAGCGCGGTGGCGTGCTGGGCGCAATGGATACGATGTATCAGCGAGGCAAGATTCAGGAAGAAAGCCTCTACTACGAAGCGAAGAAACACGATGGTTCGCTGCCGCTGATCGGCGTGAACGCGTTTCTGCCGAAGGCGGGGCAGGAGGACGAAGTGCACGAGCAGGAGCTGATTCGCTCATCCGAGAGTGAGAAGAACGACCAGATCGCGCACGTGCGCGCCTTCCAGGAGAATCACGCCGGTGAAAGTGCCGACGCGCTCAGGCGCCTTCAGGCTGTAGCCCGCGAACGGGGCAACGTTTTCGCGGAGCTCATGGATACAGTGAAGTCGAATTCGCTGGGCCGGATATCGGCTGCACTGTACGACGTTGGCGGCGAGTACCGACGCAATATGTAGGGTCCTTCGAAAGCCGCTTCAACGAGACATAAAGTACGTGCCGGCAACCCCGGTATTCTCAATTTGAAGCGCTTTTCGGCTTCGCACGCTGCTATCGTGGCTTATACCAATCTGATTTGTGGAAAGACCGGCCTGTGCTGGTAGTCGTATTGGTTAAGATTGCGGCATTCTCCAGACGCATGTACCTCTACAGGAGAGTGATCACAATGGGACCTGAGATGACAGCACGCAACCGCTGGCTCATCGTCGTCGGCGCGATTCTCATTCAGCTCGCGCTCGGCGCGATTTATGCCTGGTCTGTATTTACCGCGAGACTGACCGATATGGCCGGCCCGTACGCCTTCAGCGCGAGCCAGACCGCCTGGGTATTTTCCGCCGGACTCGCGACTTTCGCGATCGTCATGGTGCTGGCGGGGCGCGTATTGCCTCGTGTCGGGCCACGACTGTTGACCGTGGCCGGCGGTTTTCTGCTGGGTGCCGGCTATGTACTGGGCGGCCTTTTTGGTGACAGCTTCTGGGTACAGCTAATGAGCATCGGCATCGTTGGCGGCGCCGGCATCGGTCTCGCCTACGTTGTACCCATCTCGGTTTGCGTGAAGTGGTTTCCGGACAAAAAGGGCCTGATTACCGGTTTGGCCGTCGCCGGCTTCGGCTTCGGCGCGACCATCTGGGTCAAGCTTGCGGGATCCTGGCTCGGCGGACTGCTCAATACGACGAACGTATTTGGACTGCCCGGCGTGCAGAGCGTATTCGTAATTTACGGTATCGCGTTGGCCGCGCTCGTACTGCTGGGCAGCATTGTCATGATCAATCCGCCCGACGACTATCTCCCCGCAGGCTGGACGCCGCCGGTCACCGAGAACAACGATCACGAGGGGGCGGTGGAATTCCGGGCACGCGAGATGCTGCGCACGCCACAGTTTTACATGCTCTGGTCTGTATTCATGTTCGCGGGCATTTCAGGGCTTATGGTGATCTATTGCATCAAGCTGTTTGGAATCGACGCGCTCGAGCATCACGGCGTCACCGGTGCCGGCGCAATCACGGGCACGGCCATGGCCTGGTACGCAATCTTCAACGGTGCAGGCCGCATTGCGTGGGGCAGCATTTCCGACAAGATCGGCCGCAAGACAACCATCACGCTTATGACTGCCCTGCAGGGCGTCACGATGCTGATGACCTACCATGTGTTCATCAGCTTTGGCCTTGTCTACGGTTTTATCGTGGTTGCCGCACTGATCGGCTTTAATTACGGTGGCAGTTTCGCGTTGTTTCCCGCCATCACGGCCGACTATTTCGGCAACAAAAACGTCGGCAGCAATTACGGCTGGATGTTCACGGCGTATGGCGTCGCGGGTCTCGCCGGACCACTGCTGGCCGGGTATTTCAAGGACGCTGCACAAGGCGCGTCTCAGCCGGCAGTCTGGATGACGCCTTTCATCATTGCCGGCGGCGTCTGCCTGTTGGGCGCGATCGTTATGGCGTTCACGGCAAGGCCGCGGCGAGTGCCGCCGTGCGGCTTCGCAGGAACAGGCAGAAAGCTGGCGTTTGGAACGTAGAGGAATCCGTGTTGCCGGAGATGCTGCCCGAAGCTTAGATGCCTATCAGCTCGGCCAGGTCCCGTCGGCATTGGGCAGCGTCGACGAACCGGATCGTTCGGATGCCGAAGCTGGAAGCGGCTTCGAGGTTCTCGCTCAGATCATCGATGAAAACCGTATCGCCCGGATCCAGTCGGTATTCGGTGAGCAGGTGATTGTAAATCCCGGGTTCGGGTTTTACTTTTTGAATTCGGCAAGAGAAAACGACACCTTCGAACAGCCTCCAGATATCGTACGTCTTCTCCAGGAAGTCGGCCGATGCCAGCTGCATATTAGACAGTACGAACAGCGGGTGGCCCGATGCGTTCACCGCACGAACGACGTCAATCGTCTCCTCGATCGGCGTAAGAGAGCGAGGCACCTCGTGGAACAGACTCGCGATGGCTTGATGCGGCACGCCCGTGCGCGATGCGCCGCGAAGGGTAGCCTCGTCCTGGGAGAGCGTTCCCCGATCCAGTTCTATCCAGTCGGGATGGTCGATAATTTCCCTTCGAACCAGGGCCTGCGTCCGCGGGTCGTCAAATACGCCGCGGATCAGCACATCGGGTTGCCAGTTGAACACGACGCCGCCGAGGTCGAAAACAACGTTCATCTTACGCCTGCCGAGGTCATCGTCGGGCCACCAACGCCCGTGTTGGCCAACGCAATATGAAGAACATTGCGTCGTTTCAGGTCATCGAAATCACGATTCACTGCAGCCTCCCTGCCACTGCCTGCGTGGAGGATAGCACTGCAGCGGGTTATCCGGCGCAGCCGTACGCATCCCCGGCAACGGCGTGCTTCGCGGGCCCGGGTCTCCGCTGGTTTGTGCCAACGACGGCGGCGAGCCCTTGAAAAGGCCCCGCAGCGGCGTATAATCACTTGCTTGTTAACAGCAAGTAAAATCGCCCTTTGCAGCAGAACAACGCCTCCCTGACCCAGGCCGAGCGCACGGCCCTTTCCGACAAGGCCATGCTGGAAGCCGCCATGGCGCTGGTTTTGGAGCACGGTCCGGACAAGACCACGCTGGCAATGATAGGCGACAAGGCCGGCTACAGCCGGGGTTTGGCGACCTACCGTTTCGGCTCAAAAGGCGGTCTTTACGACGCCTTGTGCAAATCGATATCCCGGCACTGGCTTGAATACCTGAAGCAGGGCGTCGGCGACAAAGTCGGCATTGATGCCATGTGCGCCGCGCTCGACACGATATACAAGTTCGAGCAGGAGCTGCCCGACGAAGCCCGTGCGCTGCAGATTCTCTACAGCGGCGCGGCGAGTCCCAGCGCCGAGTATCAACAAACAGCGGTCGGCATTCGACGACGTCAAAAATCCGACGTGGCCGAATGGGTGCGCCGCGGACAGGATGCCGGTCAGGTTCGCGACGACGTAATAGCGGATGAAGTTGCTGCGCAGTACGTGGCCTACATATCCGGTATGACCTACCTCTGGATGATGAGTCCCGACTCTTTCGATTTCTCAGTGGCAAACGAGGTGATGAAAAGACACTTGAGAGACTCACTTACCGCCGTCTAGCGAGCGGCAGAATTCAAGCACAGGAAATCAAAATGACAGACGCCTATATTTTCGATCACGTTCGCAGTCCGCGCGGCAAAGGCCGCTCGAATGGGTCATTGCACCCGGTAACGCCTATCGATCTCGCCGCCCAGGTACTGACCGCGGTGCGCGATCGCAACGAGCTCGACACGAGCAAACTCGACGACGTCATATTCGGCTGCACGGCCCCGGTCGGTGAACAGGGATCGGTCATTCCTCGCCTGGCCGTGCTCAACGCGGATTTCGATCAAAGCGTGCCCGGAAAACAGCTGAATCGATTCTGCGCATCCGGTCTCGAGGCCGTCAACACGGCGGCGGCACAGGTGATGTCGGGCCAGTCCGATCTCGCGATCGGCGGCGGCATCGAATGTATGTCGCGTGTGCCGATGGGATCGGACTCCGGTGCAATGCATGCGGACCCTGGCTTCGCCTACAAGTCGTACTTCGTACCACAGGGCATTGGAGCGGACCTGATCGCAAGCCTCGAAGGCTTCACGCGAAAAGATGTCGACGGGTACGCCGTGGAAAGCCAGGCACGGGCAGCGAACGCGTGGGAGAAGGGCTATTTTTCGAATTCCGTTGTGCCGATTACCGACCAGCTCGGCAATGTCCTGCTCGATCGGGACGAGCACATGCGGCCCGGCACGACGGCCGACGACCTGGCAGGCCTCAAAGCCGCGTTTGAGATCCCGGGTCAGCAGGCGGGATTCGATGCAGTCGCTTTGCAGAAATATCCGCAGGTCGAGGCGATCAATCACGTCCACACGGGCGGCAACTCGAGCGGCATCGTCGACGGAGCCGCCGCGGTGCTGGTCGGCACAAAGGAAATGGGCAAAGCGCTGGGGCTCAAGCCGCGCGCTCGTATCAAGGGCTTTTCATCGATCGGCACCGACCCGACCATTATGCTGACCGGCCCGGCACCCTCCGCCGAGAAGGTATTGAAGCGCTGCGGCATGGCCGTAAAGGATATTGACCTGTTCGAGTTGAACGAGGCGTTCGCGTCGGTGGTCATGTTGTTCATGCGGCAGCTCGGCGTCGAGCACGAGAAAATAAACGTCAACGGAGGCGCTATTGCCATGGGTCACCCGCTCGGCGCAACCGGCGCGATGATACTGGGGACGGTACTCGATGAGCTTGAACGCCGTGATCAGGGAACAGCGCTGGTCAACCTGTGCGTCGGCGGCGGCATGGGCACGGCTACCATCATCGAACGCGTTTGAGCCAAACAAAAATACGGAAACAGACAAATGAATACACTTGATATCAAGACAGACGGCAACGGCATCGCACTGATTACGATCGATCTCAAAGATCGCTCCATGAACGTCGTATCACCGGAATTCATCGCCGAGTTCGACCAGGCCATCGACCAGCTGGCGGGCGATGAAAAAATCAAAGGTGCCGTGGTTACATCGGGCAAAAGCTCGTTCGTTGCCGGCGCCGATTTGCTGCAGATCGTTGACGAAATCGATCCTGGAGCAGACCCGAAAGTCGCCTTTGCCAAGTGGAGCGGCCTGCAGCAGCTGTATCGCAAGCTCGAGACCTGTGGGAAGCCGGTTGTTGCCGCGATCAATGGCACGGCGCTCGGCGGTGGCCTTGAGCTGTGCCTCGCGTGCCATTACCGCGTTGCTGCCGACAATCCGAAGGCGAAACTGGGCCAGCCGGAGGTGCAGGTAGGGCTGCTGCCGGGAGCCGGCGGGACGCAGCGTTTGCCGCGCCTGATCGGGCTCGAAGCCGCGCTGCCGTTGTTGCTGCAGGGCACGCACCTGTCGCCCGCGAAAGCGACCGAGTTGGGCGTCGTCGACCTGCTGGTAAAACCGGGCCAGGAAGTCGATGCGGCGAAGCAGTGGATCCTCGACGGTGGTGAAGCCGTGCAGCCGTGGGACAAGAAAGGATTCAAGGTGCCCGGCGGTGCCGGCCTCATGAATCCCAAGGCAATTCAAACGCAGATGTTTGGCGTCGCATTGCTGCAAAAAACGACCAACCATAACTACCCGGCGCCGATCGCCATCATGTCGGCGGTTTACGAAGGCTCGGTTTTGCCGATCGATTCGGCCCTGCAGATCGAATCGAAATATTTTGCAGAGCTACTGACCAACGTCGTGGCACGCAACATGATCCGCACCTTGTTCGTCAACAAAGGCGCGGCCGACAAGCTTGTACGACGTCCGCAGGGTATCGACAAGAGCAAGGTCACGAAACTTGGCGTGCTCGGTGCCGGCATGATGGGTGCGGGGATCGCATTCGTCTCGGCTCGCGCAGGAATGCAGGTCGTATTGCTCGATCGCAGCAAAGACGACGCCGAGAAGGGCAAGGACTACTCCCGCAAGTTGCTGCAAAAACGCGTTGATCGCGGACGCATGGATGCCGACGCGGCGGCGGAAGTGCTTGAGCTCATTCAAACGACCGATGATTACGCGGATCTCGATGGCTGCGAATATGTTATCGAAGCAGTCTTCGAAGATCGGGGCATCAAAGCCGACGTGACGGCGAAAACCGAAGCCGTGATCGGCAGCGATGCGATTTTTGGTTCCAACACGTCGACATTGCCGATTACGGGGCTCGCCGAGGCGTCCAGGCGACCCGGGAGTTTTATCGGAATCCATTTCTTCTCGCCCGTTGACAAGATGCCGCTCGTGGAGGTCATCGTCGGAGAGAAGACCGATGACGCTGCGATCGCACGTACGCTGGACTACATCCAGCAAATACGCAAAACGCCGATTGTCGTTAACGACAGCCGCGGTTTTTACACGAGCCGTGTGTTCAGCACATTTACGCGGGAAGGCATTGCTATGCTCGCCGAAGGCGTGAACCCGGCACTGATCGAGAATGTCGCAAAGCATGCCGGCATGCCGGTCGGCCCGCTGGCCGTTACGGATGAGGTATCGCTGGAGTTGGCCTACAAGATCGGAAAACAAACCAAAGCCGACCTCGGCGACGATTATGTCGCGACGCCCGCCGACGACGTGATGGAGAAAATGGTGGTCGATCTCGATCGGCGCGGCAAGCGCTTCGGCGCCGGCTTCTACGAGTACTCCGACGACGGCAGCAAGCGCCTGTGGAAAGGGCTGACCAAGCATTTCCCGCTTGCAGATGAACAACCTACACCCCGGGAGGTCAAAACGAGGCTGTTGTACGTGCAAGCCATAGATGCCGCGCGCTGTCTCGAGGAGGGCGTGCTGACGCATCCGGCAGACGCCGACGTGGGTTCGGTTTTCGGCTGGGGTTTCCCGCCCTACACCGGCGGCACGTTGTCGTTCATCGAGACGGTGGGTCCAGGGACTTTTGTTGCCGAGGCAGACCGGCTGGCAAAAGATTATGGTGCGCGATTCCAGATTCCCAAGGGACTGCGCGCGATGGCTGAAAACGGTGAAACCTACTACGGGCTTGCCGCGAAAGGCCAAGCCCGGTCAGCCGCCTGAGAAGATTAGGGGACCTTATATGACAGAGATTGTCAGCTACAAACAACACGGCGCCGTTGCGGTCATTACATTGAATCGCCCCGATGCGTTGAACGCATTCACGGCGGAATTGTCGCTGCAGGCACAACTGGCGCTCGAACGTGGCGCCGACGATGACGATGTTCGCGTGATTGTACTGACCGGCGAAGGGCGCAGTTTCAGCGCCGGGGCAGACCTCAAGGCCGGATTCGAAGGGCGCAGCGTTTTCGGCAAGTTGCACTACGAGTATCGTCCCGTGTTCTCCGCGATCGCAACGATGTCCAAGCCGGTTATTGCCGCCGTTCCTGGCTCGGCGGCCGGCATCGGCATGTCGCTGGCGCTGCACTGTGATCTGTTGGTCATGGCCGAGAACGCGTTCCTGCTGTCGCCGTTCACGACGATCTCGCTGGTGCCGGACGGCGGACTCAGCTGGCTGCTCGTGCGACAGCTCGGCTATCGCCGTGCCTTCCAGCTCAGCGTCGAGTCGGAGCGCATTGCTGCGAATCGATGCGTGGAACTCGGCCTTGCGAACAAGGCCGTGCCGGCCGAGGACCTGCAGAGTGTGGCACTGGAATGGGCGCAGATGCTTGCGAAACGGGCTCCCCGGTCACTCGAGGCAACCAAGAAGACCATGCGTCACGCGATCGACAATGACTGGGCGAGTACGTGGAACCTGGAAGCCGACTGGCAGCATGCATTGGCAGGCAGTGAGGACAATATCGAAGGCGTTTCGGCATTTTTCGAAAAACGCGAGCCGAATTTCAAGGGCAAGTAATCGCCCGGTGAACCAGCAGAGTAACGACAATGGACAGACATATTTTCGAAGAAGAGCACGAGATGTTTCGCGACTCCGTGCGCAGCTTCATGAAAAAAGAAATCGAACCGCACAGCGAGCGCTGGCATGAAGAGGGTATTGTGGATCGCGAGGCGTACCTCAAGGCCGGCGAGATGGGTTTCCTGCTGATGTGGGCTGACGAAAAATACGGCGGCATCGGCGTGCGTGATTTTCGCTACGAGCAGATTCTCATCGAAGAAAATGCACATTACGGTGATGCGGGGTTCTTTATGACGTTGCACAGCCGCCTGGTTGCTCCTTATTTCGACAGTTTCGCAACCGAGGAACAGAAGGCGCGCTGGCTGCCGAAATGCATATCAGGCGAACATATATTGGCGGTTGCGATCACGGAGCCCGGCGCCGGCAGCGATGTCGCCGGTCTGCGCACCAAGGCAGAAGACAAGGGCGATCACTACCTGCTCAACGGATCCAAGACCTTCATTTCCAACGGCATCCTCGCTGATCTTGTTATCGTCGTAGCACGAACCGACCCCGGCAACAGCCATGCCCTGTCCCTGTTCGTCGTTGAGCGCGGCATGGAGGGTTTCGAACGCGGCAAGAACCTGAAAAAAATGGGTCTGAAGAGCCAGGACACGGCCGAGCTGTTTTTCAACAACGTCAAAGTTCCCAAAGAGAACCTGCTGGGTGAGCTGAATCGCGGTTTCTACCACCTGATGCATGGGCTGGCGGAAGAGCGCCTGCTGGGAGCCTGCGGCTATGTTGCAAGCGCTGAAGCGGCGTACAACCTGACGCTGGAATACGTAAATGAACGAAAGGCCTTTGGCAGGACTATTGCCGACTTCCAGAATACGCGTTTCAAGTTGGCGGATATGCGGACCGAACTGGATGTCGGCTATGCCTTTGTCGATCGTTGCGTCGAAGAGCACAACCTGGCTCGCCTGACCGCGGATGACGCGGCGAAAGCCAAGCTCTGGACCAGTGAACTGGAGGGGCGGATTACCGACGAATGCGTGCAGCTGCACGGCGGCAATGGTTATATGGACGAATACAAGGTTTCGCGCCTGTACACGAATGCACGCGTATCCCGCATCTATGCCGGCAGCTCCGAAATCATGCGTGAGATCATTGCGCGTTCGATCGGGCTGGACCCGCGCAAACGAGAAAAAACTGCAAAAGCCAACGCGGCCTGAGAGATAAAAAGATGCACACTGCTTTTATTGGTCTCGGCGTTATGGGCTACCCGATGGCCGGCTTTCTCTCGAAAGCGGGCCACGATGTGGTGGTCTATAACCGTACAACGGCCAAAGCAGAAAGCTGGACGCGACAATTTGGCGGTAGCAGCGCAGTAACGCCGGCAGCCGCCGCAGAGAATGCCAATATCGTCTTTTGTTGTGTGGGTAACGACAACGATGTGCGCGAAGTCATTCTCGGCAAGGACGGGGTTCTCAACGGTATTTCGCCGGGCGCAATTATTGTCGACCACACGACGACGTCGGCGACCATTGCCCGTGATATACACGTGCGCGCCGCGGAGAAGACCGTTGGGTTCCTTGATGCGCCTGTATCGGGTGGCCAGGCGGGTGCTGAAAATGGTCAGCTCGCAGTGATGGTTGGCGGCGATCCGTACGTGTTTGCACTGGCCGCACCTGTGATCGACAGCTACGCGAAAGCGATCACGCATATTGGCCCAACCGGTTCCGGTCAACTCGCCAAAATGGTCAACCAGATCTGTATCGCCGGTATCGTGCAGGGACTATCCGAGGGTCTCGATTTCGCGGTACGCGCCGGCCTCGATCCCGCGGTCGTCATTGACTCGATTTCCAAAGGGGCGGCGCAGTCCTGGCAAATGGAAAACCGCTGGCAGACGATGGTGGACGGAGAATTCGACTTTGGTTTCGCGGTCGACTGGATGCGCAAAGACCTCGGGATCGCGCTCGAAGAAGCCGGGAGCAACGGCGCCAGGCTCGAGATCACCGAGCTGGTCGATCAGTTCTATGCCGAGGTGCAGGCGATGGGCGGCAGCCGATGGGACACATCCAGCCTGATCGCTCGCCTGAAATAAGGGGACAGTTTACTTAATTGCCACGCCCGTATGGATACCCTTCTTTAGGAATAATTAAGTAAACTGTCCCCTTATTTCAGGGGTGGTCTTTCGACCTGAGATCCTCGACCGGCAGGTGCCGGGCGCACAGGGAACCCTTAGAACCTGATCCGGCTAGTACCGGCGTAGGAAGGGAATCATGCATCCACGGTCCGGCAAGCGCTTTTTCGGCGCAGCACTATCATTGATACTCGCGCTACCCTCGGTGGCGGCTGAGACCGATTCCGACCCGGTCGATGAGATCATTGTGACAGCGGACTTTCGGGAACGTACCGTCAATGAGCTTCCCGCAAGCATCAGCGTACTGGGTGCCGAATTCATCGAGCAGAGCGCAGTCCAGCACTTCGAAGAACTGATCAATGTGATTCCGAATCTCAACTGGTCCGGCGACGGTCATCGTGCCCGTTATTTCCAGATTCGCGGCGTCGGTGAGCTGGAGCAATACCAGGGTGCGCCGAATCCCTCGGTCGGCTTTTTGATTGATGACATCGACTTCAGTGGTATAGGGACAGTAGCGACCATGTTCGATGTTCAGTCGGTCGAAGTATTGCGCGGATCGCAGGGCAGTCGCTACGGCGCGAACGCGCTCGGCGGACTGATCTACGTGCGCAGCGCCGACCCGTCGCCGGAACGGAATGGGCGCCTCCAGCTGAGCGCCGGCGAAGACGATGCAGTCTCGCTGGGTCTCGCATTCGGCGGAGCGCTCGATAATAGTGAGACGATGATTTTTCGAGTCAGTGCTCAAAAACACGAAAGCAACGGATTTCGCAGCAACAGCTATCTCGGTCGCGACGACACCAACGGTCGCGATGAATCGGCGATGCGCATCCGGCTGCGATATCAGCCGTCCGCGACGCTCGAAGCGAACCTGTCAGTCCTTTATAGCGACATCGACAACGGCTATGACACGTTCGCGCTCGACAACAGCTACACGATGTTGTCCGACAAGCCGGGCAGGGATGCCCAGCAAAGCACGGGAGCGTCATTGCGGCTCGATTGGTCAGCAATGAAGCGCATGACCTTGACATCTATCACGGCGATCGCTGATTCCGATATCGAGTTTGGTTTTGATGCGGATTGGGGTAACGATGATAGCTGGGCGCCCGTGACCTACGATTACGTGTCTATCAATGATCGCAGTCGCCGGACCCTTAGCCAGGAGTTGCGTTTCGCATCGAATGACTCCGGCCGGATTTTCAGGGCGACCACCGACTGGCTCGTCGGGCTCTACGTGCAGGAACTGAACGATGAGCTGCTGACGCTGAACCAGGGCGACTATTACGATCCGTTCTTTGATTTCGCAGATAGTCTCGACGACTCGTTCGGCAGTGATTACGACGCGACGAGTACGGCGCTGTTCGGCCAGCTGCAAAGCGCTATTGGTGCAGCGACCCGACTAGGCGTCGGGCTGCGAATCGAGCATCGATCGACCGATTATGTCGATACAACGTCGCTCCGGGCCGGGCCGTCAGAAACCATGTGGGGCGGGGAACTCAGCGTAAGCCACGACCACTCCGAGGTACTGCGCAGTTTCGTGAGCCTGACCAAAGGCTACAAGGCTGGTGGCTTTAACCTGGGTGTCGTGCCGCCGGGAAGCAGGGACTTTGGTGAAGAGCGGCTTTGGAGCATCGAGACGGGCATCAAATCGTCATTGGCTGACGATGCACTGAAGTTAAATGCGTCGTTGTTCTACAGCCGCCGCGATGACCAGCAGGTGCGCACCTCGTTTCAGCTCATACCGGGTGACCCGGCGTCATTCGTGTTTTTTACCGACAACGCGGCAAAAGGCCGTACGTATGGAGTAGAGGCGGAGCTGCAGTGGTTTGTGTCCGAGTCCTGGGAGCTGTACGCAAACCTGGGGTTATTGCACGCGGATTTTGACGAGTTCATCGCGCCGCAGGGCGATCTCGGTGGCCGTGATCAGGCCCATGCACCGCGCTACACACTTGCGGCCGGAGCGGTGTATCGTAACGCTCGCGGTTTCTTCGTGCGCCTGGATGCAACGGCGCGTGACGCGTTCTACTTCGACGTCAGTCACGATCAAAAATCGCAGGCCTATGAATTACTGAACGCAAGTATCGGATTCGAACGCGACGGCTGGTTGGTACAGTTGTGGGCACGCAACCTGCTTGACGAAGACTATGCGGTACGCGGATTCTACTTTGGCAACGAGCCACCGGATTTTCCGAATAAGCTGTACACGCGCCTGGGCGACCCGCGCCAGTTGGGCGTCACCATTGAGAAGAGGTTTGACTAATGAAAGTAGCGGTCGATATCAGCCTGTACCCGCTCGACGCGGACTTCATTCCACCGATCAAGGATGTGATCGCCCGCCTGAACGATCATGAACGCCTCGAGGTGTGGACGAATGCGATGAGTACGCAGGTCGTCGGTGAGTTCGATGACGTCATGGATGCACTGCGTCAGGAAATCGGTGTTACGTTCGGGCAGGTGCCAAAGGCCGTGTTCGCGATCAGGATCCTGAACAACCCGATCTTCGGATAGACGTGACGTCGCTGCTGGCCAAGCTGCTGGAGCAGGCGCAGGCATTTTCGCCGCTTGAGGTCGTGGCCGTTTTATTGGCGATCGGCTACCTGCTGCTGGCAATACGGCAGAACATCTGGTGCTGGCTCTGCGCGGGCGTCAGTACGGCGATCTACGTCTGGCTGTTTATCGGCGCCAGGCTGTACATGGAGTCGGTACTCAACGGCTTCTATTTCGTCATGGCAATCTACGGCTGGTATTTTTGGACCACTGGCGCGACGAAGGATCATGAGCGGCCCGTCGTCGCCTGGCCGCTGCAGACGCATGTCGCGGCCATCGTTGTTATACTCGCGGTCAGCCTGGTCAACGGCATTTTGTTGAGCCGATTCACCGACGCTGCTTTTCCATACATAGACTCACTGACAACATGGTCTGCCATATGGGCAACGTTCCTTGTCGCGCGCAAGGTGCTTGAGAACTGGTGGTACTGGCTGGGTATTGATATGGCATCGGTATTTGTTTACTGGTTACGGGATCTGCAGCTCACGTCGTTGCTGTTCGTCATTTACGTCATCATGATTCCATTCGGCCTCGTCGCCTGGAGCAGGTCAATGCGCGAGCAACACGTATGACGACGCTGAGGTCGCCCGATGAGGTGATTCGCGCCTTGCCCGATTGGCAGGGTGCTACCAGGACCAAACTCGACGGTGGCCTGACGAACCAGACCTGGCTGCTGGAAAAAGACGGCAACAAGGCTGTCCTCAAAATAGATGCTGAACCTCGCAGGGCTCCCTACAACGACAGGCTTGCAGAAGCAGAAGTGCAAACGGCGGCAGCAAAGGCCGGGCTCGCCGGCCAGGTAATATTTGCCGACCGCCAGGTTTACCTGACCGAATTCGTTGACGGTGCCGCCTGGGATCCGGCTGACCTCGACAAGGAAAGCAGAATCGAACAGCTCGCGTCAGCGCTGCGGCGTCTGCATTCGCTGCCCAAATCGGGCCGATCTTTCGATGCCCGCGGGGCTGCAAAACTGTACGTGCAGGATATCGAAAACCCGGACAAGAAGCTCATTGCCACTTGTCTCAAAATCATCAAGAAAGTTCGGCTGCCGAACTATCTTTGCTGCTGCCACAACGACCTGGTTGCCAATAATATTATTGCTGCACCGGATCTCAAGTTCCTCGATTGGGAATACGCTTGCGACAATAATCCGTTGTTTGACCTGGCAACGATCGTGGAGCATCACGAGGTGGGCGAGGCACACGCACGAGCGCTTCTGGACGCCTATTTTGACGGGTCGGGAGAATCGTGGTACGAGCAGCTTGTCGAACAGCAGCAGCTCTATCTCGCACTGTTGTGGCTATGGCTGGCGTCGAGACCCGACAGCTCAAACAAAGCCGTCAAACTATTGGGTGAGCGGGTGGCTACCAGCTGTTCCTGAGTTCGCGAAGCTTGAGAAACACGGCGCGCGGTTCGGGATTGTCGCCCAGGTCGGGAAATTCCTCGGCGAGTTTTGCGATAATGGGTGGGCTCTGCAGACGGAAAAACGTATTGATTTCGCGCTCCTGTGCCATGGAGGTTACGAGCGCGTCCGCGGGGTCCTGATTTTCGTAAGCTTGAAGCATTTCACGCGCGACCTCGTTGTCGGGTTCACGGTCGAGCGTAAACGCAAGGTTGTTGAGCAGGTAGTCGTGTCCGGGGTATACCAAAGTGTCGTCGCCCAGCGCGTTCAGCTGTTTCTCGAAGGTCTCGAATAATTCCACCGGATGCCCGCCGTTGTGGCAGTTGCCGGCACCCGCATTGAATAAGGTATCACCACTGAATAATCCGGGCTGATCCGTGTGCGACAACAGGCAGATGTGGCACATCGTATGGCCGGGCGTATCGAGACACTCCAGTTCGACAGTCTTGCCGACCCTGATAACGTCGCCGGCGCCGACGCCACGATCCACATTGGGTATGCGGTTCTTCGCGTTCTTGTGCGCGATTATTTTTGCCCCGGTCGCCTTGACGATTCCTTTGTTGCCGCCGATGTGGTCGCCATGTTCGTGGGTGTTCAGGACCTGTGAAATCTTCCAGCCCCTGTCATCAGCAACGGCCAGGCATTTCCTGAAGTCCAGCGGATCGATCGCGAGCGCATCACCGGTTTCGGGGCAGGCGATCAGGTAATTGAAATTGCGGTAAGCGTTGCCGGTCCAGATTTGCTCGACAATCATCTGTCCTTCGTCTCCATGTTCGCATCGTAAACTTTTTCGCCGCCGACCCAGGTTTGCAGTACCTGGATGTCGTCAATCTCCGAGGCCGGAACCGTAAAGTAATCGCGGTCGATAATAATGAAGTCAGCCCATTTGCCGGGCTCCAGGCTGCCAAGGCGGTCCTCCTGGTTGGCGGCATAAGCCGCGGCCAGCGTAAAAGAGTGTAGAGCTTCGGCACGCGTCAGGGCCTGGTCCGCATACCATCCATTTTTCGGTTCACCGTCGCGCCCCTGCCGCGTCACCGCCGCATACAGGCCATGGAACGGGTTGGAAAGCTCAACCGGGAAATCGGAGCCGCTCGCAATCACGGCACCCGAATCCAGCAGGCGCCGCCACGCATAGCCGCCGAGAATCCTGTCGGGTCCAATCCGGTCCTCCGCCATGTTCTTGTCGCTGGTCGCATGCGTTGGTTGCATCGACGCGATGACACCCAGCTCGGCAAATCGCGGAATGTCATCGAGTGCAATAATCTGGGCGTGTTCGACGCGATTGCGCAATTCTGACGGTTTGCCATTCTGCACTTTGTCAAAAGCATCCAGCGCCATGCGGTTACCGAGATCGCCGATCGCATGAATGCCAACCTGGAACCCCATGTCATTGGCTTTGGCAAGCATCCGGTTGAGCTCATCCTGTGTCCAGAAAGCCAGGCCACGGTTTTCGGCATCGTCGGAATAGGGTTCGATCATCGCCGCGCCGCGACTGCCCAGGGCGCCGTCGGCGTAGAGTTTGACAGCGGCAATCTCGAGACGATCGTTGCCATAACCGTGCAGGGGCTTGCCGATTGCGTCGAGGACCTCGCCGGCGCCGCCCGTCATCGCGTAGATACGCATATCTAGCTCGTCGTTGTCTGCCATGGAGATATAGACTTCGGCGTTCATGAGGTCGATGCCCGCATCATGGACGCTGGTCATGCCCTCGGCGACAAGCGCGTGAACCGCACTTTTCAGGGCTTGTCGATAGTCGCTTTTTTCGGGCTTCGGCAACTGTCGCTCGATGAGGTCCATCGCGAGGTCGATGAAAACGCCGGTAGCCTGCCCGTTGTCGTCGCGGAGTATCTTGCCGCCAACCGGGTCCGGCGTGTCGTTGTCGATACCGGCGAGTTCCATTGCGGCGCTGTTGGCCCAGCCGGCATGTCCGTCGATACGGCGTAACCAGACCGGACGGTCGCTGACGACGGCATCGATATGCGCCGCGGTCGGGAATTCCCTGACGGGCCACAGCACCTGGTTCCAGCCGCGGCCCAGTATCCAGAGCGCATGCGGATGCTCCTTGGCATAGATGCCAATACGCCTCGCCGCGTCCTGGACGCTGCGTATACCAGTGATGTCGAGCCTGGATTTCAGGAGACCGAGTCCATAGACATGGGCATGCGCATCGATAAGGCCCGGCAATACCGTGAGACCGCCGCCGTCGACCCGGCCCTCGCCCGACTTGCCCGCAAGCAGTTCATCGCCGCCTGTAGCGACAACCTTGCCAGCATCGTCGAACACCAGCACGGAGAACTGGCGTATGCCGTCGCTGCTGGTGGTGTAGCCGTTCACGCTATGCAGGACTGTCTCTGCCGTCGCGGCACCGCAGAATGCGCATAGAAAGGCAGTGTAAAATATTGTTTTATATAGATAATTTAGCATTTTTTCTCTCGAGCCATTTGGGCCCGGGCGACACGCAGCTGCGGCTTGCCACGATGCGGGGGTTGCCGGGACAAGATAACATGGACCTCTTGTGTACGCGGCATGTCAAACCCTGCCGTATGAAAACATCCTGGAGTCTTGCAATGAAAAAGCTGATCAGCAGCTTGTCTGTCCTGTTTTCGGTTACGTTCCTGGTTGCGGCCTGCGGCCAGAAAAACGAAGCGCCCGCGGCGTCCGCCGAAAATTCGAAAATCTTCGACATGCCGTACCTGATGCGCGATCTCGATAATGGTTTGCGCGTCATTGTTGTCCCGACAGATTATCCGGATATCGTTTCGATTCAGATCCCGGTCCAGACCGGATCGCGTAACGAGGTCGAGCCTGGCAAATCGGGTTTTGCACACTTTTTTGAGCACATGATGTTTCGCGGCACCGAGGCGTATCCGCCTGAGGTCTACGGCGACATACTGAAGAAAGCCGGTGCGGATCAGAACGCCTACACGACCGATGACTACACCAACTATCACATCACGTTTACCAAGGATGACCTCGAGAAGGTCATTGAACTCGAGGCCGATCGTTTCCAGAACCTCAAATATTCCGAGGAACAGTTCCGCACCGAAGCGCTGGCCGTCAAAGGCGAGTACCTGAAGAATTTCTCGAATCCCGTGCAGAAACTATTCGAGCGCGTCAGCGACCTGATGTATACGCAGCACACCTACAAGCATACGACGATGGGGTTCATCGAGGACATCGAGGTCATGCCCGATCAGATGGAGTATGCCGACCTGTTCTTCGATCGCTGGTACCGTCCCGAAAAGACCGTTGTGATTCTCGTCGGCGATGTCGATGCGGAAGAGACGTTCGCGCTGGTCAGGAAATACTGGGGTGACTGGGAGCGCGGTGACTACGAGGTCGAGATCCCGGTCGAACCGCCGCTGGAGGGGCCCAGGTACGAGCACCTCGTGTGGGAAGGTCCGACGCAGCCGTGGATATTCATGACCTATCGTGGGCCGGCCTACGTTCCAACGCAGAAAGACATGCCGGCGCTGGACCTGATCTCATCGATCTATTTTTCCGAGTCGTCGGAGCTGTATCAGAAGCTC
>JABDOQ010000070.1 GCA_013043165.1 Woeseiaceae bacterium
ATACTCATGATGCCCACGTAGGCACCGATCTCGAAATCCTCGCGATCGATTGCCGGTTCCTTGATTTCGCGACGCTCGACTTCGGGATCGATGACCTGCCCCGGCCCCTCCGACGCAGGAGGCGGCGCCTCTTCATTGCCGAAGCCGAACAGATTCTTCGTCGCCGCGCAGCCCGACAGGCTGGTCATGGCAACGATCAGAAAAAGAACGCGAAACCGACTTTCCATTCCTCTACTTCCTCATTTTCGTCTCGGCTCGTGAACACCACGTAGCTCTTGTACTCGGCTCGCAACAGAAAGCGTCGCGTCGCATAAATACGGAAACCGGCTCCAACGTGCCCGATCTGGTCCGTACGATCCTCACCCTGGATGATTGTCGACTTCGGCTCCGTGCGGATGACTCCGGCACCCAGCGTGAAGAACGGCGATACGCGCCAATCCGGCCAGGCTTCGTGAACGACATTAACACTGCCCATCCAGCCGTTCGAGAAATTACCCAAAATCTGTGAACCCCATACCTCCACGGACACGTTTGGGTTGAGCGAGTAGCCACCATAGATAGAAATGATGTTCGCGCCGCCGAAGTCGCCGGCCAGGACTCCGGTCTCCCATTTGGCATCGGTGAAGTCTTCGATACTCGCCTTTTCGAAGCTGATCTCGTCGCCATCCGGCTGCAGCGTCAGTTCCATTTGCGCGCGATCGACCCAGCCTTCTTTCCCGTTGTTGGCGCGCACCCGATACCATTCGGTGCGCTGCATCAGGATATCGACCGACTCACCGCGGTCGACAACGTGAAAAATCGGGTAGCCTCTACCGGGTCCTGTGCGCAGTTCGAGGTAAGGATCGGCAACGGCAACGGAGCGATAGTTGTCGGCGGCCTGAACCGGCGCTGTCAGGAAAATCTGCAGTACGACGGCGAACAGGCATCCGAACCAGGCGGACTTAGTTTTCGGGGGCGTCGAAGGGATCGTTGTAATACTGGGCTCCGATATCCAACCATTCCGCAACAAGGCGTCGCTCCGCTTGGGATAAAATATTGAAGTGTAGATCCAGAGGATCGTCGAATCGGTCAAAGAACTCGCTCGAAAACCTTGCGCCCAAGAACACTCTCAACGGTGGCGGACCGTTCGAAATCGGTATGTCGATGGGGTTTCCGTCCGCATCGAATCCGGGTGTGGTCGCATCCACCAGCACGCCGCCCACTACAACCTGAAGGTTATCAGTAACTAACAGCTCGCGATAGGCATGGAAATGATCCGGCTCGTCATTTGACAGGCCGTCCTGGAGTTCCAGTTGGCCTGCCGGCACCCTGGCTACCGCCGGGTCGTCCGGCTCCGTCGGCGTATGACAGTTCAGGCAGTTGTTGTTGACCTGCAGTCCGGTGACCGGGTCGATCAACGGCACTTCCGGCGTGTCGGGATCATTGTCATCGTCGAACGTGACCAGGCGCGGCTGGCTCCACATGGGGTGAATGATCGATTCGTAGCTGATGACGCTGCGGCAATTCGACTTCCAGTCCTGCTGACAGGACAGGGTGGTTGGCGATGCCGTCGTCAAATCGGTGTACAGGTAATCGATATCGACATTTTGGTCGGCAATGGCCGCATTTTCTGTCCAGACATCGCGGTAGATGACGTTCATTGACGGCTCTATCGAGGAACAGCCGTCGAGCCCGCAGGTTTCGCGCGCGCGCACTTCGGCCATGGTCTCGCCGACCTGTTCGACGGCCCACTGGGCCAGCGTACCGGGGAACACGCCGTCCATAACCATGTCGGCATCTGCTCCGGCGTAGGCGCTCTCGAACGCATCATACCGCCCGTGAGACACACCGCTATTGGCATCGTGGCAACCGTTGCATTTCAGTTCCTGACCGGCAGCCAGCGAAATCCAGTTCTGGTGACGCTGCGTGATGCGGTGACCATTCTCGTCGAGTACGCTCACCATCAGTGCTGTATTCGCCGGCACCTTCACCATGACAGAACCATCGGGCTCAACCATCGCGTAGCCGACGATTTCCTTCATGCCAAACTGTGTCGTAACGCCGAACGCGGTATTGTCGATATCGCGCAGGTCGTCGTCGGGCTGCGACACGGCTTTCTCGATACGCAGAAAACGTGCGAGCCGATCGGCGGCCAGAGTCTGTTCCGGGTCGGCTACGGTTGCAATGTTGACAATCGCGGCACCGTCGAAATCGTAGACGCTGCGGATATTCAATAGCGCTTCGCCGTTTTCCGCCAGTGTTACGTCCGGGAGGAAATCGTTGCTGCCGTCAAGAACAACGGGCGGTGTTGGCCTGGGGTCGGCCGAAACCACCTCGGTAAACATGAAGCCTTCTTCGCCGGCAACGATCGGCAGCTGCGTATCGTCGCGCGGATCGTAAATCCAGATGCCGTACAGCGGCGGCGCGACAAACAGGTCGCCCTCGACCGGTATCGGCGGATCATCGGGATCGATGACGATGACGTTCGCGAGCCGGTCCTCGGTACACGGCACGATCTGAATATCGTCCGTGTCCGGGTCCCCGTCATCAGCGAGGATTTCGACCAAGCGACACTGGCTCCAGCTGACCATCAGCCGATCAGTGCCATCCTGAATGGGGTAGACCGAAAAATAACGGCCGCCGACCGACGGCACGCCCGGTATCGTCGATACTTCGTTTACAGTCGCGTCTTCCTGCGCCGGGCCGCTCAAGATGCCGATGTTGTCCTTTGTAGGCTGAGTGTTCTCGAGGTACTGCGGCGTATCGATCAGCATCAGCTCACCGCCGCCCTCCGTGTCCGTAAAAGGACGTGCGAGCACCATGACACGACCGTCTTCGACCTGGCGCGGCTGCATGAACTGGATAGTGTCGCCGTTGGTGCCGGTATCGTGGCTCTGTTGACCGTAAAGCAGCTCCTGGGCCGAGCCATCCGGGTTCATGCGATACAGGTTTACAGCGTCATTGCTCTGATTGTGGTCCCAGCGGCTGTACACGATCTTGCCATCGGCCATTACCGAAGGATCGAGGTCGTGGCTCTGATTAAAAGTCACCTGTTTGATGCCGGTGCCGTCATCACTCATCACGTGCAGGTTAAAGGCAGGCTCGTTGTCATCCTCGTCCTGTGCCGGGAAGCCGCCCTTGCCCTCGTCGAGCAGCACCGCCTGCGACTGGGTCTGGCGCGTTGAGGAGAAGATGATACGTCCATCCGGCAAGTACTTCGGCATGATGTCGTGGCCAATCTCGGCGAACAGATCCGACGTAATAACTCTTACCAACTCGTCCGTTTCAAACGTGTACTGCCAGACATTCCACGTCGGTAAATCTTCTTCGTCCGCGTCCGGGTCGAACGGCACGCGCATCGAAAACAACAGGCGGCTGCCGTCGTAGTCAATTTCAACGTCGCGAATAGCCGCGAGGCCCTGAGATACGCTTTCAGTAATATTGATCGCCTCGGCGCTCGGCGAAGCGCGATCGCGAAAGTAGAGATCGGCACCAAATTCGAACGTGATCTGCTCGCGAAGATCCTGCTGCTGGAACGCACCGTTGTCGTCGACCGGAAGCGGTGATTTGATGTAGGCGATCGGAAAATCGATAACAACAGGATCAGGGTCCTGTCCGGTGCCGAGCTGGACACCCTCCCCTTTGCTGCAAGCGGCGACCAGAGCGCACGCCATCGACAACACGACCATCCTGGTCGCTTTGCTGGGAATTCCTTTTCTGAATTGTCGCGGTAGCCTAAACATAGCTTTCACCTCGGGTCATCATGGCAGGGTACGACGTGGAGCGCCTGTCGTACCGTTAACGCAGTCACAAACTACGATTAACTGTTAATCGAGTATTGCTCCGCAAAATCAGGAGCACGTTGCTTCCAATTATAGGAGACGGCTCAAGCTCGATGTAATGTCTCAAAAGCACGACACCGAGCAAAGTCAAACCGACTTTTTGTAACGTCGTTCTGTCAGTACACGATACGACGCGGCATTCGGTTCCGAATCGACAATTGAATGCGCAACAAAAAGTGTAATTTTTCTACCACGTTCACAAGTTGCATGAACTTTATGTCGCTTCCGTTTGTTGTTTGGTCGTGTCAGTACACGACGGCGCTGTCTCCCTTCGGCGACAGTTGCACTGTCTTTCACAATCAGTAGCTTAGGCATCCCGATGCATAAGCTTGTACCAAAGCGCCGACAATGACTTGACATATCTTCGCTTTCGGCAGCGCCGCGAGATACACCATTAGTGATTGATTTATAGATCTTTTTTAAAGATTGTTCGCGGCTTCGCCAAGACTGGCACAGCACTTGCTTTATAGATTACAGATCGATTGATTACGTGACCGAAGATTTCCGAAATCGTGATTACATTCACGGCGAAGATAAAAAAAGTCTGGCAGAATTTCTCCTGCCAAGTTGAGCAACCGGTCTGGTGGACAGGAGTCCGCCGCGTTAAGCGGAGCTAAAGGGAGCAACAGATTTGGCGCGCGTCAAACGGCGCAGCAAACAACTTCTGAATAGTCCGTTACCGAGGGTGCGTGATCCCCGAAGAAGTTCGGGTACACAGTCAAGCACATTGATGGATCGTACGAGTGATGAGCAGAAACGATATGAAAAACAGAATGTGGAAACGACCCGTACATATCGCGCTCACGGCGCTGCTTGCAGTAATGCTCGCAGCACCGGCAAGCGCCCAGACCAGGGAACAGGCCAAGCGAATTTATGATCGTCTCGCCGGCGTGCCACCGACGTTAGCGGTCTTGGACGCGTTGGAAAACAATGCTGGAACGGACCCGGTCTGCGTCCTCAATGGCGTCTCGGGACCCGCTTGCGCCGCGTACATCGCAATGGAGAGCAGCAGCTTCTACAACGTGACGCTGAAGAACTTCGCGGCGCCCTGGACGAATCGCGAAGGCTCTGTTTTTGTACCGCTCAACGACTACATTGCGACAGTGATCGGAATGATCCGCGATGACATAGATTTCCGCACAGTACTGTCGGCCGACCTGCAGTACGTCGGACGCGACGGGACGGTTTCGTCGGCACCCGCTGCAAACAACAACAATCATTATGGGCAGCTGGAAGCCGGCAACCACGACCTGAAAACCGTGCTTGAACCACGGGCGCAGTCAGGAATCAATAACATCCCCGCTTCAGCAACCGCCGGCGTCATCACGTCGCGTGCTGCATCGGAAGCATTCTTTATCGCCGGTACAAACCGCGCGATGTTTCGCTTTACGATGGTCAACCATTTTTGCACCGACATGGAGCAGCTGCACGATCCGCGAATGCCGCCGGACCGCATTCGTCAGGACGTCAGTCGTAGCCCGGGCGGTGACAGCCGCCTGTTCCTGAATAACTGCGTTGGCTGCCATACGGGCATGGACCCGATGGCCCAGGCTTTCGCCTACTACAATTACAACGATGGCACTGGCGCACTCGAATACAGCGGCAACGGCCCCGGTCTTGGCGGCACGGTGCAAGCAAAATATTTCAACAACGACCTGAATTTCCCGCAGGGTTTCCGCACGCCGGACGACCACTGGACCAACTACTGGCGCAACGGCCAAAACCGCTATCTCGGCTTCAACGGCCCAGGCACGGGCGACGACTTCGGCGCCAAGTCGCTCGGCGTCGAGCTTTCCAATAGCGACGCGTTCGCGGCCTGTCAGGTCAAGAAGGTATTCAAGGCGGTCTGCCTGCGCGATCCCGAAACAGACGACGATCACATCGAAGTCGGCCAGATCGTCACCAATTTCGAGAACAGCGGCTTCAAGATGAAACGGGTATTCGCGGACACCGCCGAATACTGCATGGGCCAGTAAGGGGATATGACGATGACTAAAGTAATCAGAATCGCTACCCGGGCCCTCGGTCAACGCTCGTTACGTGCGGCAACCGTAGCACTGCTGGCGAGCGTCGTGCTTGCGGCTTGTGGCGGCGGCGCACAGACGACTGACAATCCTTTGTCGCAGGGTCCAGGTAACAACAATGACGCGGTTTACACGGGTCCTGTAGCTGAAAATGCCGAAGTCCTCAAGTTTCAACAGGAGTTCTGGGCAAACGCGAAAACCACTGACCGTTGCGGTTCCTGCCATAACGAATCGGTCGGCCAGTTGCCGATGTTCGTTCGCAACGACGACGTCAACGAAGCCTATCGGGAGGCTGTTACCGTGACAAACATGGATCAGCCGTCGTTGTCACGCATAGTCGAGAAAGTCGGCTCAATGACCGAACGCCACAACTGTTGGGTGGCTGACCCAGGTGTTTGTGGCACGATCATGACGACCTGGATCGAGAACTGGGTTGGCGCCGCAGAAGGCGGCGGCCGCCAGATTGTTCTGACTGCTCCGCCGGATCGCGATCCGAGCGACAGCAGGAACTTCCCGGACAGCCCGGCCCTGTTTCAGCAATTCGTCTACACGCCGATCCTTGCGGAATACTGTGCCGGCTGCCACAGCTCGGAGTCCGCAACAGCGCAACAGCCGTACTTCGCAGAAATGGATGTAGCGACCGCGTACGAAGCGGCCAAGTCGAAAATCAGTCTCGACTCACCCGCCGATTCGCGCTTTGTCATCAAGGTGTCGCCGGGCTCACAGGGCGGTGAGGCACACAACTGTTGGGACAATGACTGTCCGACGGCTTCTGTCGATATGCTGAACGCTATTACAGATTTCGCGGACGCGATCGAGCCGACGACGGTCAACTCGGACCTTGTCTACAGTAAAGCTGTACGACTCGTCGACGGCACGGTTGCCTCCGGCGGCAATCGCTACGAGAACGACCAGATTGCGCTGTGGGAATTCAAGACGGGCACGGGTTTGACGGCCTTCGATACCAGCGGCGTCGATCCGGCCATCGACCTGACGCTCGAAGGTGACGTCACCTGGTATGGCGGCTGGGGCATCACGATCGGGTCCAACGCCGCCGCCGGCCCCGGCAAGGCTCGGGGCTTTACGACAGCCAGCAGGAAACTCGCGAATGTTTTACGGGAATCGGGCGAATTCTCGATCGAGGCCTGGGTGGTCCCGGCGAACGTGACGCAGGAAATGGCGCGCATCGTTACCTACTCGGCCGGCCAGATGTCGCGTAACTTCACGCTGCAACAGACGCTCTATAACTATGATTTCCTGTTGCGAACCAACGCGCAGGACGCCGAGGGCGAACCATTAACGGACCTGAACGGTAATCCGCAGCTGTCCACACCGGATGCCGACGAGGTATTGCAGGCCACCCTGCAGCACGTCGTCGCGACGTACAGCCCGATAGACGGCAGGCGTATTTACGTCAACGGTCAACTCGTCAGCAATGCCGATCCGATCCCGGGCGGTACATTTGTCGACTGGGAGGACACGTTCGCACTGGTGCTCGGCAACGAGGCATCGGGTGACGGATTATGGGAAGGCACGTTCCGCCTTGCGGCCGTTCACCGTCGCGCACTCAGCGAAGAACAGATCAACCAGAACTTCGACGCGGGTGTCGGCGAACGTTTCTACCTGCTGTTCGATATCTCGGAACGTATCAACACGACCGAGCGAACGGCTTACGTCCTGTTCGAAGCGCAACAGTTCGACTCCTACGCCTACCTTTTCGACAAGCCGCACTTCACGACGATCGACGGCTCCGCGCCGTCCGGCATCGCCATGGAGGGTATGCGCGTCGCCATGAACGGCCAGGAGGCGCCGGTTGGACAGAGCTACGCCAACCTCGTCGAGTCGCTCGACCTTTCGGATCCGACGACGCTGGACGAGCTCGGCCAGCCGCTTTCCGTGCTCGGCGCAGTGCTACCGCTCGAGAAGGGACCACAGGACGATGAGTTCTTCCTCACGTTCGACAACCTCGATGGCGTGGTCTTCGATCGGGACCAGGACCCGATGCTTGTTTTGACCGACTACATCGCAACGGATGACGCGCGCAAGTCGGACATCGGCGTCAAGACTTTCGACGAAATTGATGCGACCTATGCCGCGATCACGGGAATCAACCGCACGACCTACCAGCGTGGCGGAAACTTCCTCGTGGATGAAACCTTCCAGGAGCTGCGGCAGTCGCTGCCAGCGGTCGAGAACATCGAAGCCGTTTTGTCGTCGCACCAGGTTGCCATTGCGCAGCTCGCTATCCAGTACTGCGACGCGGCCGTCGAGGACGCATCGATTTGGCCCGGATTCAACTTCGATGCAGCACCTGGCCAGGCTTTCAGCGTTGCCAATCGCGACGGCTTCGTTGAGCCCTTGATTCTCCGCGCAGTCGGACACTCGTCGACGAGCCCTCAGCTCGACTCGCAGCCCGGCTACGCGATCGTTCACGATGAGATCGCGGCATTTATCTCGGGCGGTGGCGATCGTCCGGACAACCTCATCGATCGCTTGCTGGGCGGTACCAGTGACACGCGCGCAATCGGCAAGGGTGTTTGCGCATCGGTACTCGGCAGTGCAGCCACACTGGTTCAGTAAAGACAGGACAACAAAGGAAGTAATTGAGATGACCAAGAAACGAGACAAAGGCAACTGGGATTTGCCGCTGCTTCACGCCGATCATCCGCGTCCTGTCACGCGACGCCAGTTCTTGTCGCAGGGTTTTATGACAGGTGCGGCCTATACAGTGGGCGGAATCGCCCCGCTGCTGAATCCGCGCAATTCCTTCGCCACCCTGTCGCCGGATCTCGACGCCCTGCGAGACCCTGCCGAATGCAACATCACCGATGGCGCAGGGAAGATCCCGTTTATATGCTTCGACCTCGCGGGCGGCGTGAATATTGCCGGCTCGAACGTCCTGGTCGGCGGACAAGGCGGCCAGAGCGATTTCCTGAGCACACAGGGTTACGAAAAGATGGGCCTGCCGGGCGACATGGTTCCGGGACTCACTGACGCCAACGGCAATGCGTTCGCGAACTTTGACCTGGGGCTGGGATTCCACTTCGACAGCGCGTTTCGCCGCGGTATCCTGTCGAGGGTCAGCGCGACGACGGCCGAAAACATTAGTGGTGCGGTAATTCCGGCACGCTCGGATAACGACACGGGCAACAACCCGCACAACCCGATGTACGGCATTGCTCTCGCCGGCGCCAAGGGTTCGATCCTGACGCTCTCTGGCTCGGAGAATACCGATTCGGGCGGCAACTCAATGCTGCCGCAGGCGCTGTACGATCCCGAACTGCGCCCGACCAAGGTTGACCGCCCGAGTGACGTCGTCAACCTTGTCGACACAGGCGATCTCGTCGGCATCCTGTCGAAAGACGACGCGACCATGGTCATGGAGTCGATTTACCGCCTTTCGGACAGCAAGGTTGCCGAGGTCGAGAACCTGGTGAACCGGGACATCGACATCGACAAGGCTGTGCGCTGTGGCTACCTCAAGGCGGCGCATATCGCCGACCGCTTCGGTGGCACGCCGATCGACCCGGGCGCCGATGACATGATCGTGGATGATGCCGCCGGTATCTTCACCTCGGCCGAGTTCTTCGCCGGCGACCGCGACGGACGTGAATTCCAGAAGACGGCCTCGATCATGAAGCTCGTCATGAATGGCTTCGCCGGTGCCGGCTGCGTCGAGATGGGCGGCTACGACTATCACGGCGGCGCACGTGCCGAGGGAGAGGTCAAAGACTTCCGTGCCGGCCAGTGCATGGGCGCCTGCCTCGAGTACGCGGCACTTCTCGACAAGCCCGTCATGCTGTACGTCTTCAGCGATGGCTCGCTCTCTTCGAACGGCGCCATCGACAATTCGGCGGAAGGCCGCGGCAAGGGTGAATGGACCAGTGACAATTCCTCGACTGCGGGTTCATTCTTCCTGGTCTACAACCCGCCCCGACTCGGCGGAAGGCCGGTGCTGCGCGGCGGCTCGCTGGAGGAACAGATGCGGCACCAGCAAATCGGCTATATGGACGCAGGCGGCTCGGTACAGCGGGCTGCGACTCCGATGGCCAATAACGTCAACCTGCTGGTCAACTCCGTGATTTTGAACTACATGGCGTTGCACGGTGAAGAAGGAAACTTCGACGGCCTTTATCAGAGCCTTGGCATCAGCCACGGCCTGGGCGGAAATATCGACCAGTACATCGCGTTCCAGAATATCGTTTCGGGAACAGTGCCTGCCTAGCAAGGAATAACGAGCAAAAACACGGCCAGCCGCTTCTCTTTCGGCTGGCCGTTTTTTTTCGTGCATAATTCCGACCCATGACCGAACTTTCCGCCCTTCTCGCCTGCCCGCGTTGCGATAAAACACCGCTGCAGCAAAAAGACAGCGAACTGCACTGCAAGGCCTGCAAAGTCGATTTTCCGTCCCTCGACGGTATTCCCTGGATGTTTGCCGAGCCACAGGCGACATGGGGCGAGTGGCGTGCGCGCCTGCAGCTTGCATTGCAACAACTCGGCCATGAAATCGCCGGCCTCGAGAAAGAACTCAAGAACAAGGAGCTGCAATCGCTGACGCGGCGCCGCGTAGAACGTTACAAAAAAGCCGTCGAATACCACCACCGTGCCCTCGGTAAGCTGCTGCGACCGCTCGATATGCAGGCGCTGCACGGTAACTACGAAAGTTACCTCGCGCTCAGGACGAGGCTGCCGATTGACCAGGGGCTGAACACCTACTATGCCAACATACATCGCGACTGGGCGTGGGGCGGCGAAGAAAACAGCGCGTCGTTGAAGCAGATTCAGTCTGTCCTCCATGATCATGCCGAACTCGGCAAAGTACTGGTGCTTGGCGCCGGCGCCGGCCGGCTTGCGTACGACATTCACACGAACCTGGACTGCGCAACCACGGTCGCGATGGATTTCAACCCGCTGCTCATGCTCGTCGCGCAGGCTGTTACACGCGGCGACAAATTGAAGCTGTATGAATTTCCGATCGCACCGCTGACGCTCGAAGATGACGCCGTGTTACGAACACTTGGAGCGCCGGACGTAGTCGACGATCGATTCCACCTGGTTCTGGGCGACGCACTGCGCGCACCGTTCCCGGACCGGTCTTTCGACACCGTTGTAACGCCCTGGCTGATCGACATTATCAGCGAGGATCTGTCAGTGCTTGCAGCACGTATCAACAACCTTCTCGCCGACAACGGCCGCTGGGTGAATTTCGGCTCTCTCGCTTTTGCCAGCCCCGAGCGTGCACGCCGATACAGCCCGGAAGAAACCAAAGCGATCGTCGCCGAGAACGGCTTCTCCGATCCTTACGTCTCGCAAAAAAAGATTCCTTATATGTGTTCGCCTGCCAGCCGCCACGGCAGACAGGAAAAGGTGTTTTCATTTTCCGCTTACAAGGAGCGTGACGTAAAAAACCCGGAACGCCACAAAGCCCTGCCTGACTGGATCGTGACGGGCAAGGAGCCGGTGCCACTGTCACCTTCTTTCAGAACCCAGGCCATGACCACCCAGGTCTACTCGTTCATCATGTCTCTGATCGACGGTAAGCGGTCAATCCGGGACATGGCTGTAATCCTCGAGAAGCAAAAGCTCATGAGCAAAGAGGAAGCCGAGCCTGCAATCCGCTCATTCCTGACCAAGATGCACGACGATTCACACAAGCAATCGGGCTTTTAAGGCTTGACAGCTTTCATCCGCTCGCGCAGAAAGGCCCCGATTTTCCTGATTGCCCTGCGGCTCTCCGGCATCTTGCCGATGAACAGCTGGAACACGTGCCACATCTCCGGCCAGATCTCTATCTCCACATCCAGGCCCGCCCGCTTCATCTTGTCCGCGAAGCGCGTCGAGTCACTCAGCAATATTTCATCGTCACCGACCTGGATGAACGTGGGCGGCAAGCCGGCGACGTTGGCATAGACCGGCGATACAAGCGGGTGCCGCAAGTCGACCCCCGGCTCGCAATAGTTGTTGGCAACCAGGACCACTTCGCTCGGGTCGAACCAGGGGTCCTGCCCGGCGCGCGTTTTGACGGATTCGCCGCTCGCCGTAACGTCGAGGAACGGTGACAGCAGCACCACTGCGGCGGGCAGCGGTACTCCGGCATGCCGCAGTGACAGCAGCGTAGCGACCGCCAAGCCGCCGCCCGCGGAATCACCGGCGATGGCGATGTTGCCGGGAGCATAGCCGTCCTGCAGCAACGACAGGTACACGGCGGCGGCGTCCTCGATAGCAGCAGGAAAGCGGTGTTCGGGCGCCAGGCGATACTCGGGCACCAGTGCGTTGAGGCCGGCTGCGCGTGCGATATGACTGACCAGCTGCCGATGCGTGCGGCAGCTGCCAACAAGGTACGCGCCGCCATGCAGATAGAGAAGGACTTTCGATGCCGGCGCGGCTTTCGGCCTCAGCCACTCGGCATAAAGGCCGATCACCGTGGTTGGCTCGACGGCAACACCGAACGCGCGCTTCAGGTATCGGCTGATTTTATCCAGCTGCCCTCGCACATGCATTATCTTTGCGAGGTCCACGTTCGAGGTATCGATGCCCTTGACGAACCTGGAGGTAATCCCACGGACCATTTTTGCTCGCGTACTACTCATTAAACATCGATCTATGCCGGAAAGAAGCCGCTATCATAGGCTGAATCCAGGCGCGGGAATACAACAATGAAAACGCTACGCACACCGGACTCTCGTTTCGAGAATCTGCCGGACTACGATTTTCAGCCTCACTACCTGGACGTTAACGGAATGCGCATGCACTACGTCGACGAGGGACCTGCAGAGGGCGATGTTGTCCTTCTGCTGCACGGCGAGCCGAGCTGGTCCTATCTTTACCGCTATATGATTCCGCCGCTCCGCGATGCGGGCCTGCGCGTCATCGCGCCGGACCTGATCGGCTTCGGCTGGTCGGACAAACCAACGCGGAAAAGCGACTATAGCTACGCCGGCCATGTCGCCTGGATGAAGCAATTCATCGCTGCGCTGGACCTGAACGACATCACGCTCTTTTGCCAGGACTGGGGCTCGCTCATCGGCCTTCGCGTGGCGGCCGAAAACGAACAGCGATTCGCACGTATCGCGCTTGGCAACGGCGGCATGCCCACGGGCGATCAGGAAATGCCGAGAGCCTTCAAGATATGGCGTGCCTTCGCTCGCTTCAGCCCGTGGTTTCCGATCGGCAGGATTATTCAGAGCGGGACCATCACGGAACTGTCGGACGACGTTATTGCCGCGTACGACGCGCCCTTCCCGTCTTCCAAATACAAAGCCGGGGCTCGAGCGTTTCCGATGCTCGTGCCGAGCACACCGGACGATCCTGCCAGCGAGGCCAATCGCACCGCGTGGAGAGTTTTCGGCGAGTGGCAAAAGCCGTTTCTGACGACGTTCAGCAATCGGGATCCGATTACGCGCGGCGGCGAAACGCGATGGCAGGAAACCGTGCCCGGTGCAAAGAACCGCAAGCACGTGAAGATCAGGAATGCAGGCCATTTCCTGCAGGAAGACAAAGGACCTGAACTCGCTGAAATCCTTATTAAATTCGTCAAAGACGAGCTGTAGGAGCGCGCCCCGGCGCGCGAAGCGTTAGCGGCGGCCGTTCAGGCCGCCTCTTTCAGTGTCGCGCGCCGGCATTGTCCCCGAATGAGGCCGCGCGGTACTAAGGATTCATTTCTCGAGGTACTGCAGTTTGTCCTTCACCTCACGCCACTCGTCGGCATCCTCGGGCGGATCCTTCATTTCGGTAATAACGGGCCAGTCCTGGGACAGCTCGGCATTCAGTTTCAGGAAATGTTCCTGGCCTGCCGGAAGCTCGTCCTCCGAGTAAATTGCTTCGACCGGACACTCGGGCTCGCACAGCGTGCAGTCTATACACTCGTCGGGATCGATCACTAGAAAATTGGGCCCCTCGTGGAAGCAATCCACGGGGCAAACCTCGACGCAGTCGGTGAGTTTGCACTTTATGCAGGATTCGGTGACAACGAATGTCATGCTGGCTACCTCGGTGTCCGGACCGCGTAAACTATGCGAAGTCAGGCCGCTAATCAAGCCAGCAGTCGGGCTTAATCCCCCGAACAGCGCGATCGTCGCCGCCTATTCGGCTGCCACCTGCAGCCAGCGTTCGTTGACGCACGTCGCGACCCCGTCGTCCTCGAGTTTCAACAGATGCGCCAGCAATGAGCGCTCCGCCAAAGCATAGAGTTTCATATCGACATCCCTGTAAACGTGCGGCACGAGATCTCGCGTCGTGAGGTTCGGACTTTTGGCCAGGGCAGCGCGAACTTTGCGCTCTCTTTCGAGGCGATGGTCGATCAACCAGTCGATAGCTCTGTCGGGATCACGAATGATCTCGCCATGGCCCGGGGCCAGCGCATCGCACTGCAGCTGCCTGGCGCGCTGCAGCGACTGCAGGTAGTGCTTCATGTTGCCATCGGGCGGATTGATGACGACGGTTGAACCATCAATGATGTGGTCGCCCGTGAACAGCCAGTTCAATCCAACATGCCGGTAACACAAATGGTTCGACGCATGCCCCGGCGTATGCACGGCCTCGATGACGAACTCGGCGCTCGCAAGCTCATCGCCGTCTTCGAGTTCCCGAACCGCTTTAAACGTCGCGTCCTGGTATTCGGTCTCGGGCGCCGACATACCCAGCAACTGAGCGCCCGTCATTGCGGCAAGCTTTGCCGCTGCAGGTGAATGGTCCGGATGCGTATGCGTCACGAGTATCCAGCGAATCTCCGCCCCTGCGAATTTCTGAATCCTCTCGATATGACTTTCAATAGCGGGGCCCGGGTCGAGCACGGCAACTTGCTCGGTGCCGAACAGATACGTGTTGGTTCCGGGCCCTGTCATCATCGAGGGGTTCGGCGCGACCAGCCGTCGTACGCCGGGCTCCAACTCGCTAAACTCCGGCATATCAGGGCCGAAGGAAGTCACGATTTCGCGCCCGGGTAGTCTTTTTCCCCAGGTAAAACAATTACTTGCTCGCCATCGCGTTCGATGATCTTGGGTACCATGCTGGTGACGCCCCACTCCACACAGGAGCGCGCCCACTCAAGCAATGCCTCGAGCGACTTGTGCCGCGCAATACTCTCCAGCGTTTTGATCGTCGGAAAGTGCAGCTCGACGTCGCCAGCACGACCTGCTTCCAGCATGTCATGTGCGCTGGTCCAGCGTGAATCCGTCAACTCGCCGCCGCAGTGCACGGCTGTCTGTCCGTGCGGCAACGTCGCGAGGAAAAACCTCGTCGAGTAGCGTCTCGGCAATGTCGGTGGTGTCACCCAGTGACCGAAGTAGTGCAGCTTGTCGCACTGCAGATCAAGCTGATTTCGCGTGACGAAGTTCGCCCAGCTTTCGGTCCCGTCGTTCAACGCATCGCGAACGGCGCCGAGATCCTCATCCAGATAATCGGACGCGGCAAGCAATATGCCTGACTCTTCAAACAGTTCCCGGATAGCCGCGCTGTAGAGATCCAGGCCGTTCGCTTTCACGCCGAGTCGCGCGTTCGCGTGTCTGCTGCCCAGGCCGGAACAAAATTCGTGCACGGCTGCATCATCGTCGTCGACGACGCCTCCTGGAAACGCGTAGGCAGTGCCAAACGAGGACTCGGCATGCCGGCGCACCATGAACAGTTCGGGCTCGGATTCTCCTGCCCGAGCAACGACAACCGTTGAGGAAGGTTGAGCCGGCACGATATCAATCAATGGCGGACGGCTCCGCGTCGCCGGTTTCGACGTATGCTTTCAGCCGCTCGAGCGCTTCGCCGATAACGCCGTCAACCGGAGCAGCCAGGCTGTCCAGCCCACCCGGATGATAGCCGCCGACAGCATAGGTAAATCTGATCCAGGTACCGTCGTCGGTGTCAGAAAATTCCCAGGTCATGTTTCCCTCTACGCCCATAAGTCCCAATGGGCCCAGTCCGCCGGTCAGGCGCAGCATTGCGGCAGGACTGTGTGTCGTCACGGTCATGTGCACGACGCCGGCGCCTTCGCCCAGGTCTTCGCAAAAACAGCCCAGCGGCCTGGCCTCGATGCGAAGTCGGCTGGCCTCGCCCGAAATCGTGTGCTCGGAACTCCACCACTGATTGATCTCAGCTATGGCCGCTCGCCAGACTGCGTCGCGCGGTGCGTCGATGGTTGCTTCATTGACCGATGTAAACCCGCCTGCCTCGGCATCGACAACCTCGGCAAGCGCGTCGGTGCCGACGAACAAGATCGCGATCAGCACGATGAAGCGCTTGTTTCTCACTTGAACTCCCGTAGCAGGAGCCCTAGCTTACCGCAATCGAGGTGCAGACTCAGAACAGGGAAATGGCGAGAAACACCGCGCCGGCGAGGGCCAGGCCGAAGTAGATTTTTTTCCAGAGTGTCATTGAATCGCTCGAATAAAGTGACAAGATTCGCTTTGAGTGTATTCTTGAGCACCGCACATGAACCCCGGCTGAAGGCAGGCGGGTAAGCGTAAGTCATTGTATTAATTACCCGTTTCCTGGTTCACCATGAGGTTTCTCGAGCTATGCAAGAAGACCTGCGCGTCGTTTTCGAAAGTCGCAACCGTCAAAGTTGTTCGGACCGGGCATTGGTCCTCGCCGCTGCGAAGGTTCCTCATCAAATGGTCGACGACGGAATGACCGCCGCGCTCGTCGTGCCCGCCGAGCATTCCGCAAGGGCGGTTCATGAACTGCAGCTTTACGACGACGAAAATCCGCCCGTTAGCCCACCGCCGCGAAAGAAGATTACCTACCAGGACGCTGTGCCCGGGATCATTGGCTACGTGCTCGTAGTCAGCGCCATCGCCTGGCTGGCGGGCTATGCGGTGCTTGGCTACAACTGGTTTGAGGCCGGCCGCGTCGACGGCGAACTGATTCGACGCGGCGAATGGTGGCGAACGATTACCGCGCTGACGCTCCATTCCGGGCCCAGGCACATTATCGGAAACCTTGTGTTCGGCGTCCTGTTCGGCCTTTTCGCAGGTCGGCTGCTGGGGTCCGGCGTGGCCTGGCTCGCTATCATTGCGTCGGCAGCTATGGGCAACGCGGCCAACACCCTGTTGCTCGAGTCGGCGCACCGGTCGGTCGGCGCCTCTACGGCCGTGTTCGCCGCGCTGGGGCTCGTCGCGGGATTCGTCTGGCGTGGGCAATTCATGGCACAGGACCGCTGGTCGTATCGCTACGGTCCGATCGTCGGCGGCCTTGCACTGCTCATGTACACGGGCACGGGCGGACCCAATACCGATATCGGCGCCCACCTGCTCGGCTTCGTGTGCGGATTCCTGACCGGAATGCTGCTCATCGTGCTGGGTCCCGTACCGACTGACAGCCGCTCGCAGCGCGTTGCCGGTGGTCTCGCGATCCTGCTTATAGCCACGAGCTGGATTGTTGCATTACAGGCCTGACATCGGCGCGCAATCCTGTAGAATTCGCCGCCAGCCCGTATTGCACAACTACAATCTCCAAGGACTCCTGTAATGGACGAAGTCACCGCAGCTGCCTCCGGATTCGACTGGAACGGCATTTTCCTATTCCTGAAGAACAACGGCATTGATTCCGGCACCGTGGTCGGGCTGGTCAAGAACATCGTCGTTGCGCTTATTATTTTCTACGTCGGACGCCTTGTTATCTCGCTCGTCGTCCGTGGCCTGCGCAAGGTCATGCGAAAGCAGAACATCGAAAAGACCCTTGAAACCTTTGTCTGCAATCTCGTGCGCATTGTGTTGCTCGTCGTCGTCATCATCGCGGCGATAGGCCAACTTGGTATTCAAACAACGTCGTTCATCGCGATATTTGGCGCCGCGGGCCTGGCCGTCGGTCTTGCTTTGCAGGGCTCACTCTCCAACTTCGCGTCCGGCGTATTGATCGTGCTGTTTCGTCCCTACAAAGTCGGTGACTTTATCGAGGGCGCCGGGATTAGTGGTTCCGTGGAACAGGTGCAGATACTGACGACGATACTGAAAACCGGCGATAACAAGCAGGTCATCGTACCCAATAGCCAGATCATGGGCAGCATCATTACAAATTATTCGGCCAACCCGACGCGCCGGGTCGACATGGTGATCGGCGTCAGCTACAGCGACGATCTCGACAAAGTGCATAGCGTCCTGCAGGAACTGGTTGCATCGGACGATCGCATTCTTGACGATCCTGCGTGCACGATCGCGGTTTCAGCACTCGCCGACAGCAGCGTCAACTTTGTCGTTCGACCGTGGGTCAATACGTCCGACTACTGGCCCGTCATGTTCGGCCTGACAGAGGCCATCAAGAAACGCTTCGACAAAGAAGGTATCTCGTTCCCGTTCCCGCAGCAGGATGTGCATTTGTACAACGCGTCGACGGACTAGCGCTTTTAGTCGACGACGTCAGGTTCGACGAAACACCACTTCATTTTTGCAATGCGCTCTTTGAGTTTTCGCTCGAGCGCGTTGATGTGCACTACGGCTTCGTGGACAGGGAATTGCCCGAACTGTCGAGTCGTGTGAAGTTTTAGCAATGGAAGTGCCTTGTCAACCGAACTTAGGTTAATGCGTTATGTCTATGTTGTCATGCGCGGCCTTGCGAACGGAACGGCATATGCTGGCACGACCTGTATCTTATCGAATGGACGGACCAAAACGATGAAGAAGACCAGCCTGAGTCTGGCGGCCCTGCTTGGCCTTACGATCGCGGGCTGTGCTGCCCATTCCGATCCCATTATTGATATGCAGGGCGTTGATCCGAACGCACTTGCCAGGGACTGGGGCGAATGCGAAGCCTATACCGAAGAAATCCTCATCAGCAGGGGCATCGTCAAAGGTGGCGCGACTGGCGCCGTCGTGGGTGCCCTCGGCGGCGCAATAGATGGCGATGCCGGTCGCGGCGCCGCCGGTGGCGCGTTGTACGGGGGAACCCGATCCGGGCTTGACGCCGATCGCGAGAAGCAGAAAGTCTTCAAACGCTGCCTGCGTGGCCGCGGCTATCGCGTACTCAACTAGGCATTCACGCTTGACGCGAAAGGCCGCTGCACGTACTGTGTTTTTATACAGTAACGGACCTGCGAATGCCTGCGCAAGGACACAAAGGTCGGGGAGCCATCTCTTCACCGGATAATCGCTTCACAACCCGACCCGTCGACATCGATGAGGACGAAGCGCACGCGCGCGCGCAACGGGCGCCCGAAACCGTAATCCGTGCAATGCCTGCAGGCCGCATCATCAGCTCCAATAACTCTCCCGACGTGCCGTTCGATCGGTCGATCAATCCCTACCTGGGCTGCGAACACGGCTGCGTCTATTGCTACGCACGTCCCAGCCACAGCTACCTCGACCTCTCGCCGGGGCTTGACTTCGAGACGCAGATTTTCTTCAAGCCAAACGCCGCTGCCAAGCTGATCGAAGCCTGGGAAAAACCGGGCTACGAATGCAAACCTATTACAATCGGTGCGAATACGGACCCGTACCAGCCGGCCGAGAAATCCCTGCAGCTGACCCGCCAGCTCCTGCTGCTGTTCCTGAAGTATCGCCACCCCGTCAATATCATCACCAAGGGGAATTTGGTCTGTCGTGATATCGACCTGTTGGCCGAACTCGCCGGCGCTGACCTCTGCTCAGTCGCGATTAGCCTGCCGACGATGAATGCGGATCTAAAGCGCATCATGGAGCCGCGCGTGCCGTCCGCCGCCGCAAGGCTTAAAGCCCTGTCACAGCTCAATAAGCGAGGCGTGCCGACTAGCGTGCTCGTCGCGCCGATCATTCCTGCAATCAATGACAATGAAATCGAGAACATTCTGAAGTCGGCTGCCGCGGCCGGCGCGCAGCAGGCAAAATACATTTTTTTGCGCCTTCCGCACGAGCTCAAGGGTCTGTTTGCCGAATGGCTGCAGACCCATTTTCCCGATCGTGCCGAGCGGGTTTCGAGCCTGATCCGCCAGGCTAGCGGTGGCAGCGATTATGACAATCGATTTGGAGTCCGGCAGACCGGCCGCGGGCCTTACGCAGAAATGCTCGCAGCACGTTTCAAAACCGCCAGCCGACGCTGCGGCATCGACTCCGACGCCTACCAGCACGTTCTTGATTGCAATAAATTTTTTGCTCCCGGGCAACAGCAAATGGGCCTGGACTTCTGAGGCGAAGCGATCGGCTACCCCGATGCCATGCCAGACGGTATAGTTATTGCCGCGGTCCAGACCTGTCTGGCTCGAACTATTCGCGCCAAATTGGGTCTGAAGCACGACTGCCGTGAAGAAAAAGCTCAGGACGCCGAACCCTAATTGAACGCATGATCAACGTAAGCAAAACAGTCGCATTGTTGTTCGCGATTTCGACGGCTAACGCGGCCCAGGCCCAGGCCTTCGACGACGATGACGATCGCACTCCTCTCGATCAGCTTGTCCCGGTTGCCGATGAGTCGCCTGACCTGGCCGACGGCGCCGCTTCGGCTGACGACGCACGGACTTTGGACCAAAAACTTGCCGCAGAATTTGACCGCTATCAGCGTCTCGTTGCCGAAGACGCACTGGACGAAGCAGATGCCTCGGCCAAGCGAATCGTCCAGATGGTCATATCAATCCACGGGCCGCAGTCGCTGGAAGCGTCGAGAGCGCTGAACAACCTGGCCTTGGTTCAGAACAAGAACGGTCAATACGGCGCCGCTATTCAGAATTTTGAATCGGCTGTAGAAATTATCGAGACGGTTGAAGATCGTCTGAACGAAAAGCTGGTCAATCCGCTCAGGGGACTCGGTGCCGCACAAATCGGCAGCGGTCGGCCCGACCTCGCGAGGCGCACATTCAATCGTGCAACACATATCACGCACGTTAATGAAGGTCCGCACAACTTAGAGCAAGTAGAAATTCTCGAGTCACTGGCTCAGTCAGCGATGTTGCTGGGAGATTCCAAGGGCGCGCGCAATATCCTTAATCGCATTCACGTGCTTAACGCACGGCATTTCGAAGGAAATGACCTGGCTATGATCCCCTCGCTGTTGCGACGAGCCAGCTGGCAACATGCCGGTCGCTACTACCTGGATGAACGTGCAACCTATCGACGAGCGATTCGCATCCTCGAGGCCAATCTTGGCAAGGAGGACCCGCAGCTCATACTGCCATTGAGCAAACTCGGCCAGTCATACTACTTCGTAGATTTGACGCAACCCATGACGAAGCAACAAGGGCTGGTGACCAGTGGCGAGATGTACTTCAAGCGCGCGGCGAGAATTGCGGAGGCGACACCCGAAATTGATTGGCGCATCCTGGCTGAAACCAAGCTCGCGCTGGCAGATCATTATATGTACGTCGAATCCTTTGTTCGAGCGCGAAAAATTTACGCGGAAGTGTGGGACGTGTTATCCGCCGACCAGGAACGACTTGCTGCGCGAGCCGAAATGCTCGAGCAGCCAGTGGCTCTAACGAGCAGGAATCTTCCGAAGTTTGCCGGTGAAAGGCCCGCGGGTAACACCTCAACGGACGGGTTTCTGACAGGTACAATTCGCGTCGACTACAGTGTGTCCACGCGCGGTCGGATCAGGAGTATCCGCACCGAAGCGATTCCACCCCAGTTCACGGACATGCAGAAGATGGTACACAATGAAATGAAACGGCGAATATTTCGTCCGAGAATGTCGGACGGAGGCGTGCTGGAAACCGACAACCTTGTCTTCGAGCATTCTTTCTTCTACCGTCAAGCCGACCTCGACAAGCTGACAAAAAAAACGCCAGCGGCAGAGCAACAGTCCGCGGACGAAAATTCAGAATCCTGACAGGCAGACAATAAGCAATGAAGAATCTGACCCTTCCAACGAGGAACGAGGCTCTTGTGGGCCGCGATACACCAATGACCGTGCCGGCGCAGCATTTTGTCAACGCTGCACCGCTGCGCGGGCCATTTGAGGACCATCTGCAGCAGGCCGTTTTCGCGCTAGGCTGTTTCTGGGGCGCCGAACGACGATTTTGGGAGATCGAGGGTGTTTTTTCCACCGCCGTCGGCTACGCGGGCGGCATAACCCCCAATCCTACTTATGAAGAAGTCTGTAGCGGCAATACCGGGCACACAGAAGCCGTACAGGTGGTCTTTGACCCGGCGAGCGTGAGCTACACCGAATTGCTGCAAGTCTTTTGGGAAAGTCATGACCCGACGCAGGGCATGCGACAAGGCAACGATATCGGCACACAGTATCGATCGGCAATCTTGACGACGAATGATACACAGCAGGCCGATGCACGGCGCTCCCTGGCCCGGTATCAAGACGCGCTGCACGACGCCGGGCTTGCCGCTATAACGACCGAAGTTATGCCGCTCGACGCTTTTTACTATGCCGAAGATTACCATCAACAATACCTGGCCAAGAATCCGGGAGGATATTGCGGATTAGGTGGAACGGGCGTGAGTTGCCCGATTGGCCTCGACGTCAACGCGAAGTCTGCGTAGCATGCCGCTAAACTCAAGCAGGAACAGATGTGGCCGCTTCCAGCAATAAGCAACGCAAACCACGCAAGCCCACGCGCAAGCAGGCCGAGGACGCTGTCAGCACGCTGCTGTTATGGGCCGGCGAAGACACGCGCCGCGAAGGTCTTCTCGATACACCCAAACGCGTCGCGAAAGCCTATGAAGACTGGTTCAGTGGCTACAAGAGCGATCCTGTCCAATATCTGAAAAGAACTTTCGAAGAAGTCGAAGGCTACGACGAGATGATCGTGTTGCGCGATATCGGGTTTGAGTCGCACTGCGAACATCACATGGCGCCGATTATCGGCAAAGCTCATGTCGGCTATCTGCCTAACAACAAGGTCGTCGGTATCAGCAAACTCGCCCGCGTGGTGGAGGCTTTTGCGCGGCGCTTCCAGGTGCAGGAAAAAATGACGGCGCAAATCGCCAACTGCATTCAGGACGTGCTGCAGCCCAAAGGCGTCGGTGTTGTTATCGAAGCAGTACATCAGTGCATGACGACGCGCGGCATTCACAAGACTGATGTGTCGATGGTTACCAGCCAGATGGTTGGCACGTTCCGCAAGGACGCGCGTACGCGAGGCGAATTCCTGCGCATGATAGACGCCAAACGCTAACCCCCCCGCAACATGCCATGAAGAAAAGCGTCGCGACCGCCGCACTCGTCCTGGCTGTCATTGCAGCTTACCTGCTCGCCTGGCCGGTTCCTGTAGAACCCGTGAGTTGGCAAGCGCCAACCGACCGTGGTCTCGTGGATCCCTTCGATTCGAATGACCTGCTGGGGTCCGCCGTTGGTATCGACCTGGATGGATATGAGGGCCCCGAAGATGCGACTGTCGGCGCTGACGGACTTATCTATGCGACCACTCACAGCGGCCACGTCATTCAGATCGAGGACTCTAAAGTCCGCGAATTCGCTTTTCCCGGTGGCAGGCCGCTGGGCATTGAGACCGACGTCGACGGATCGCTCATCATCGCCAACGCCTACGTCGGCCTGCAGCGGGTTGGCCATAATGGCACGGTATCCACCTTGCTCCGCGAGGTTGATGGGCGACCGCTCGTTTATGCCAATAACGCTGCAATCGGTCCTGACGGCACCATCTATTTCAGCGAAGCCAGCAGCAAGTTCGGGGCGCAGTCATCCAGCGGAACTTATCAGGCGAGCCTGCTGGACATCATGGAGCATGGTGGACACGGCCGTGTTTTCGCGTTCAGGCCATCGACAGGCGACGTTGACATATTGCTGGAAAATCTCAATTTCGCGAATGGTGTCGCGGTCAATGCCGGCGGCAGTTTTTTACTGGTCAGTGAAACCGGCCATTATCGCGTATTGAAATACTGGCTCACCGGCGATCGCAAAGGAACGACCGAGGTACTACTCGACAACCTGCCGGGTTTTCCGGATAACCTGGATAACGGTGCACAGGGCCGCTTCTGGCTGGGCCTGGCGGCACCACGCAATCACTTGCTGGACAAAATCTCGGATCGACCGTTCGTTCGCAAGATCGTGCAGCGTCTGCCCGCTTTCCTTAGACCCAGCGCCGTGCCATCGTCACATGTCATAGCGTTTAACGGTGACGGCGAGATTCTCATGAACCTCCACGACGCCGACGCGCGGTTTCCGACATTGACCGGCGTATTGGAAACGCACGACGCGCTTTACCTCACGACTCTGTTCGGCAGGCAACTCCCCCGCCTTGCCAAACAGGAGCTTTGAAGCGTCGCTGAGCGCTTGCTCAGCACGGTCACCTTGAGTATCGAACGTTCATTCGATGCCCAGCACGGCGGCGCCCTGCTGAAACACGATGTCGACCGGAATTTGCGCCGCGGTCAGCCTGTCGAGGTCCTGCTGCAGCTGCGCTGAGATGACGCCCTTCTTGCTCATTAATTCAGCGGCACCCGCATAGTCACCGTCCCCCTGCAGCGTCAGCAGCAATCGCGACAAATCAGTCATTGCCGCCTCCATCCTGCCGTAGTTGACTCGATATCGACCGGTTTTGGCGTCACGAACAAACGCCCCCTCATCCATAAAGAAGTTGAATCGCACCATGTTCGCTTTGCCGTGTGCGCTGCTCGCACCAAAGCGAATGGAGCGGAAGACACTGGTCATGAATGTCGTGTAGTAATCACGTATATCAACGTCACCGAGCTCACCGGCCTTGTGCAGCTCTGTGATCATGTACAAACCCAGAATGTCAGCTTTTCCCTCTTCCATGCCTGAAGCGAGATCCAGCATGGCTTCGCGAACGGTGCCGCTGCCGTTGATCGTATTCTTGATGCCCAGACCGTGCGCGACTTCGTGAAACATCGTATTCGCGAAAAATGCATCGAACCATATATGCTTGCGCTGCGATTCATCGATCAACATATCGGCAATGGGTTCGAGAATTTTCTCGAATTTTGCCCGCATCGCGTTTTTGAGCTGCAGGCGCCGGGTACCCTTGTCGAGCTGTACTCCCTCGTCGTTCGGCAAGTTGATCGCGATGGTTTTTGAGCCCGCGTTACTGCGGCCCGCATAGTAAACGACATCGTAGGCGTTGAGGTCCGAATCGGTCCCCGGCGTTTCCCATTTGTACTCATCGGCGACCGGTAGCCCCTCCTGCAGATCCGGCAGGAAAGCGGCGAATCGACTCAGACGATCACTCCAATCGAGATCCTTGATAAGTACATAAGATTCGTACGCGGCGCGATAGCCGAACAAACGATCTTCATAGGTTTCGATCGGACCGATCACCAGGTCGATCTCGTTATCCTTGACGTCCATCCAGTAGCGGTCACTGATCTGGAATTCGTCGCTGATCAGCGCGGCCGCACGCAGCTTCAGGTAATTCGCAAAGTCAGTGCTGTCCGCCAGTCTGGCCGCTTGCCGCAGCAGGCCGGCTGTTTCGCTGAGTTCGGACGAGTAGGCAACATGGTAGGGAATGAGTACGAGCTCACCCTCCGCGTTGCGACGGATCAGGGAATACAGCCCGTTCTTGCCGGGCAGGTACGCTTCATCGAATTCTTCCTTGCTCATGTCCTCGGGATAGAAACGCGCGCCCAGCGGCTTGGCGCCAACACCATCGATGAACGGCTTTTCATCGTCCAGCCGATCCCAGGGCCCGTAGTTGAGCTCGGCGAAACGGCGCGCATCGGCGTCGGCAATTCCCTCCAGCCATTCCTCATGACCCTCGCCGAAGCTCTGTTTCCAAAACAGGTCGTCCATGATTTTCGATGCATCCATCAGGATCCCGATCATCTTGAGCTGGTCATCGCTGAGATGACCCAGATCGGCCGTCAGCTTGAAGTCTGCATAGATTTCGGGCCGCGGCTTGACCGTAGTAACGGCCTCCGCGGCGGGTTCGGGAGGCGCTTCCGCGCCGCAGGATGCAACTATGGCCGACAGCAGCAAAGCGCCCAACGGGCGCGCAAGAATTCGGAATTTCACGGCTTTCCCCTGAAATAATGATAGTCGGCCATTATCGCACAGGCCGCCCGGCTGCGGCCTAGAGATCAACCAGTTCGATGTCCTTGTACGAAAGCGGCTGTCCCAGAAACTGGCCGCCAACACGAGCAAAGCGGGTGGCGCCGTCGGTCGCCAGGAAGCGAAGACTGCCGGCCCTGTCGCTTTCGCGAAGACGCCCACTCGATCGCAATGTCTCGCCAACCACAGCCGCGGTCGTACTTGCCGAGTCAACCAGCAAGACCTCGTCAGAGGCAATCACCTGAATCGGGCCCTTGAGCAGTGGAAAGTGGGTGCAGCCCAGGATAATGCTGTCGGCCCGAAAGTCATCGCCGCTCGCTTCATCGATGTACCGCCGAATGATCCTTGTCGCGATATCGCCATCGGTCCAGCCCTCTTCAGCCAGCGCCACCAGCAACTCACAGGCTTTCTCGCGAACCGTCGCGGCAGAATCCAGGGACTCAATCGCCTTGCGATAGGCGCCCAGCTGCACGGTTGCCTCTGTTGCGAGGACGAGGTGTGACCCGCCCGGCCGCGCGCTCACGGCGGCCCTGGCACCGGGCTCCACGACGCCGATCACGGGCAGCGGACTCATCTGCTCCCGCAGCGCATTCAGCGCAACGGCCGACGCCGTATTACAGGCAACTACAAGCAGTTTAATCCCCTGCTCCTGCAGTTCTGCAGTCGCCTGCGCAGCGTATCGGGCGATCGATGCGGGGCTTTTCGTGCCGTAGGGCAAGCGCGCCGTGTCTCCCAGGTAGAGCAGGTTTTCACGGGGAAGCTCGGCACGAATCGCTTTCAGCACGGTAAGCCCGCCGACGCCGGAGTCGAAGATACCAATTGGCAGGTCGTTCTCTTTTGTGTCACTCATGAGCGCATTGTGCCGAAGGATCGTCAACTGTGGAATAATCGCGACCGAATCAACTTACTCATGGAATTGCCGAACGTGCAAAAACTGCTGTATGGCGTCGTCGCTCTGGTCGCATTGCTGATCGTAATAGGCTTCATGTTGCCGCGCACGCACTCTGCTGAAGTCTCCGCCGAAATCGATGCCCATCCGGCAACCGTGTTCGCGCTACTCAACAACTTTCGCCGATACGCGCTCTGGTCACCGCTGGTCGACACGGACCCGAATGTCCGCATGCTGTATTCAGGCAACGACAAGGGCGTCGGCGCGACCATGAGCTGGGACGGGGCGATCGTCGGCAGCGGAACCCAGACCATCGTCGAGAGCAGACCCTACGAGCAAATTCGCATCGTGATGAATCCGGGCGAGCCAGGTGAAGCACTGTTGCTGTTCGACCTGGCTGCCGGTACCGGTACGACGATCGTCAGTCTGCGCTTCGAAGCCGACTACGGCATGAATATTGTCGCTCGATACTTCGCCCCGATGCTCGGCCGAATCGTCGCCCGCGACTATGAAAGCGGCATGGCCAACCTCAAAGCGCTGGCGGAGAGTCTGCCAACTGCCGACTTTGGCGACACCGAGATCGAGCACATGATCGTCGAAGCGACCGAAATCGCCTATCTCAGGGCGACCTCGCGACCCGAACCCGCCGCAATGTCCGAAGCAATGGGCGACGCCTATTTCCAGATCCTCAGTTTCATCGATGCGAATGACCTGCAGGTCGCCGGGGCGCCGCTGTCTATTACGCGGACCTTTACTGGCGCCGAACTCGTATTTGATGCGGCTATTCCGGTCCGGGGCGTAGCAGCGTCCAGTCCGAGGGAGGGAGCGAGCGTGAAAATTGGCTACACCTATGCCGGACCGGTGATTCGCGTCAAGCACATCGGCTCTTACCGGTCCCTGACAGAAACGCACCGCAAGATTTCAGCCTACCTGGCCGCACACGGCATCGAACGCGATGGCGCGACCTGGGAGTCTTACGTCAGTGATCCGGGCGATGTGCCCGAGGAAGCCCTTCTGACCTACGTTTACTATCCGATCAAACCGATTTGATCAGGAACGGCGGTACGCGAGCCGGATCGTCGTCGCTGCGCGGCAAACCGGCCGCGAGATCATCCCTCAATCTGGAAAGCTCACCAAAAATCACGACCACGTGGGATGCGCACTCGCAGGCGTCTTCCGGAGACATCTTGCGAACGGAGGCACAAACCGGGGTCTCGCCGTTGAGTGGCGTGACCTGGTGCATCGATTGTCGCAGGTCCGCATAGGCCTGCTTCATCGCGATCGGTAGCTCATCCTCGTCGATATCGTCCAGGTGGTCTTCGTAGGCCTTGATAAGCCTTTGTTTTATATGCCCATGCCCGGCAAGCACCGTGAGTGCCTGCTGAAAGCGATCGACGTGGTTTGTCATTGCGACTCCAGCGTTTGTATTGTTTTTACCGCCAATCCACCTGGCGGCTTCTGTACGCTTTTCTTATTCCTGGAGCTGACCACCTCCTGTAATCAGCAGACCCCCTGCCGGGCCTGGCAAGTCCGTTTGGCTCCCGATCTATCAGAACCTTGCGCAGCTTTTTTATAGCAGAGTTTCTAAAGCACGCGCAAGTAGTATGCACCACAATGGATCACTTGCGGAATTCGATGTTCCAGTACTCGTCACCAAGGTTGCGGTCGGCTGAATACAGCGGGTTCGCCTGCCCCACCTCCCAGGTCGTGGCCAGGGTCTCGTTCATGACGTAGTCCCTGTGTATCGCCAGGGCCGCTTCGACGGCTTCCGAGCCCGAGATTCCCAGGATAATGCGGTCCGACACCTCGAGACCCGCCTGTTTGCGGGCGTCCTGCACCGAGCGAACGATTTCCCTGGCGACGCCCTCGCTGACCAGTTCGTCAGTCAGGGTCGTGTCGAGAGCCGTAAGGAATCCGGCGTCGGCTTCGCATGAAAATCCCTCGGCCGAGTGCGTTTCGATGAGGACATCATCACCTTCGAGTGAAATGGCCTGGCCACCGGCCTCGATTTCGAAGGCCTCGCCGCGTGCCGCCGCGACGGCTATCGCGGCACCGTCCGCGTCGTCCAGTGCTTTTCGAATGACGGGAATCAGTTTTCCATAGCGCTTGCCGATACGCGGCAGGTTCGGCTTGATGCGGTAGCTCACCAGGCCGGCGTCACGTGCAATGAACTCGATCGATTTGACATTGAGTTCCTCCAGAATTTGTTCCTGGTGACTGTCGAGCGCTTTCGCGGCCGCATCGTCCGGCGCGCGCACCAGCAACCTTGAAAGCGGCTGCCTTGTCCTGACTCCCGAATGGCCGCGTGCCGCTCGCGCCAGCCCGACGACCTTTTGAACCACTCCGATATCGAACAACAACTCTTCGTTCTTCCAGGACGAATCCGCTTCGGGCCAGTTCCCCATGTGCACGGACACAGGCGCATTCTCGTCAACCGTCCGAACAAGATTTTGGTAGACGTTTTCGGCCAGGAACGGCACAAACGGAGCCATGAGTTCGTGGACACTCTTCAGGCACTCATACAGCGTCAGGTACGCAGCCTGTGTATCTTCGGGGTCCGACGATTTCCAGAAGCGGCGACGGTTGCGACGTACGTACCAGTTGCTGAGCTGATCGACGAAAGACTCGATGGTCTCGCCCGCGGTCTTGGCATCGAAATGATCCAGCGCTTCGGTCACGCTCGTGATGGTCCTGTGCAGCAGTGCCAATGCCCAGCGATCGATCTCGGGACGTTTGGCAAGCGGAATATCGCGACTCAGGTCGACTTCGTCGAGTCGCGCGTACAGAACGAAAAAGCCGTATGTGTTCCAGAACGTGTTGATGAACGAACTGGCCACGTCAGCCACGATCTCGACCGATATGCGTTTCGGCACGTCCGGCGACAGGCGCGCCAGGAAATACCAGCGCAGTGCATCGGCGCCGACCGTATCGAAGACATCGTAGGGATCGATGATATTGCCGACCGACTTCGACATCTTCTTGCCGTCCTTGTCGACAATGAGGTTCAGGCAAATGCAGTTCTTGTAAGCCACGCTGTCCGAGACCAGCGTCGCAATCGCGTGCAGCGTGTAGAACCAGCCGCGCGTCTGGTCGATCGCTTCGCAGATGTAGTCAGCCGGAAAATGCTTCTCGAACTTGTCCTGGTTCTCGAACGGGTAGTGCCATTGCGCGTAGGACATCGCTCCCGAATCGAACCAGCAGTCGATGACTTCCGGCACGCGCTGCCAGGTCTTGCCGTCTTTTTCGAACGTGACTTCGTCGACCGCCGGCCGGTGCAGGTCGAGTTCGGCAAGTTCCCGCCCGGTCAGCTCCTCGAGCTCGGCGACCGAGCCGACACAAAGGAAATTCCCCTCGCCGTCTGTCCAGACCGGCAACGGCGTGCCCCAGAAACGCTCACGAGACAGCGCCCAGTCGACGTTGTTCTCGAGCCAGTTGCCGAAGCGGCCATCCCTGATGTGCTGTGGCACCCAGTTGATCGTCTGGTTGAGTTCCGCCATGCGCTCGCGAAACTCTGACGTCCGTATGTACCAGGCATTTTTCGCGTAATAAAGGATCGGGTCGCCTGTGCGCCAACCGAACGGGTAATTGTGCCTGTAACGCTCCGAGCGAAACATGAGGCCACGGTCTTTGAGAATACGAATAAGTGGCTTGTCGGCGTCCTTGAAGAACAGGCCGGCAACGGGTTCGACTTCATCCACGAAATGCCCGTCAAGCCCGACGCCATGTACGACCGGGAGGTCATTAGCCTGGCCAAATGCCAGGTCATCAACGCCGTAGGCCGGTGCCGTGTGCACGATGCCTGTGCCGTCTTCGGTGCTGACAAAGTCCGCTGCCATGACCGTGAAAGCATTGGCTGCATCGACATCAAAATAGTCGAACAACTGTTCATAGCGGGTTCCAACCAGCGTCGAGCCTTTGACAGTCTTTACAACTGAGTGCTCGATATCGCGGAAGACAGCTAAGCGCAGCGCTTCGGCAACAATCAGCGTCTGCCCGTCGGACTCGCAGTAGCTGTAGTCGATCTCCGGGCCAACCGCGAGCGCGAGATTTGACGGCAGAGTCCACGGAGTCGTTGTCCAGACGAGGAAGTAGCTCGCCTTCTCCCCGGCAACTTTGAAGCGGACCGTGATCGAAGGATCTTCAACCTCCTTGTAGCCTAATGCGAGTTCGTGCGAAGAAAGTGTTGCGCCGATACGCGGGTCGTAGGGCACCACCTTGTAGCCACGGTAGATAAGATCTTTGTTCCAGATTTTTGACAGCAGGTTCCAGACAGACTCGATATAGTTGTTATCGAGCGTGTAATACGCCTCGTCCAGGTTGACCCAGAAACCCATTCGCTCGGTCATCTTTTCCCAGTCGCCGATGTAGCGCATGACCGAATCGCGACAGCGCCGCGTAAACTCGGCAATACCGATTTTGTCCTCGATTTCCTGCTTGTCGAAGATGCCGAGTTCTTTTTCAACTTCGTGTTCGACCGGTAGACCGTGCGTATCCCAGCCGGCCTTACGCGGCACATAGTAGCCACGCATCGTCTTGTAGCGCGGGAATATGTCCTTGAAACTGCGCGCCAGTACGTGATGTATGCCCGGCTTGCCGTTCGCTGTTGGCGGACCTTCGTTAAAACTGAATTGCGGACCGTCTTTGGTCGCCTCGATCGTCTTTGCGAAGACATCGTGCTCACGCCAGAACTCCAGCACCTCATTCTCCAGGTCTGGCCCGTTGTAACGGCCTTGAACTTCTTTAAACGCGGCTTTGCTGGCTGCCAAAATTCTATCCTCAAATAAGAACGCCCCGGGCGCATCAGCTGCGCCCGGGGCGATCGATGTTCGTCGCGGTACCACCCGGCTTCACGGCCCGCCCTCGTCAGATCGGCGCCGCCTCGTAGACCGCCGCCAAAGAGCGTACGGTCCGTCGCCCGTCTCGTGAGCCAATCGGCCAGCCCTACCCTGGGCGCGTTCGGTGCCCCTTCAGGTGGCGACTCCAGGGTGATATTCGGCAGTATCAAACCCGGAGCTCTCACCATCCTCCGGTCGCTGTGGCTTAATCGGGCTGCCTGTTTGTCCCCTTCAGCGTCTTGCCGGGGAAAGTACTTTCCACAGCGGGAAAACACAAGAGAAACCGGCAAAAAGATCCGTTTATGTTGTGCTCCTGGAGGCCAAAATCCGATATTATTTGTCGATCGTATCGTTAATCTGCATTAGCGAGGGAGAACCAAGATGAAGATGTCAATCACCACATCGGTCGGAATGTTTTTTTTGCTGTCGTCCCTTGCCCATGCGGGCGTGGTGATGGATATGGTGACGAAGAACGCGTCCGGGCGCGAAGACGATCGGTCGACAATCTACGCGCAGTCGAAAATGGTTCGCATGGACGAAGTTCGCGGCAATGAAATTGAGTCCTCGATGATCTTTCTCGGCAATGAATTTCTGTACGTCGACCATCGGAAAAAGAGCTACATGGTAATGGACGAGGCCATGCTCAACGAAGTGTCGGCGCAGATCAGCGACGCAATGAAGCAAATGGAGGCCGAGCTGGCGCGTATGCCACCGGAACAGCGGGCCATGGTGGAACAGATGATGAAAGGACAAATGGGCGGAATGATGGGGCAAAAAGACACGCCGCCTCCTGCTCCCAGCGTCAAGGCTGTCGGTAGCGGCAAGTGGCTGTCGAAAACGTGTCGCAAATACGCGGTCTTCGAGGGCGCTGAAAAGACGCAGGAGCTCTGCGCCGCGGAGCTGGATGACGTAGATGGCGGCGATGAAGTCATGGCAGCTTTTCGCAGCATGGCGGCCTACATCACAAAGATGACCGAGTCGATGCCGATGGACGTCAACGACGGCATGAACCCGGGCGAGCTAATGGACCAGATCGATGGTTTCCCGGTGCTTACAACCGACTACGAGAACGGCGTTGCCGTGCGGGAAACTTCGGTCGATTCGGTCATCGAGAAGAACCTGGAGCCCGGGCTCTTCGCGGCACCGGACGGTTACCGGCGCGAGAATCCATTTCAGCAGCCCTAGCGTTCAGTCGTCTTCGTACTTGCTGGCACAGTCGATGCAAAGCAGTACTGTCGGATCAAACTCCAGGCGCCTGGGGTTAATCGGCTCGTCGCAGTCATGACAGACACCGTAATCACCGTCGTCCAGCCGCTTTAGGGCTGCTGTAATCCGCCGCAGCGTTGCATCGCGTCGTTGGCAGGAAGCCTGCGCCATGGCCTGGGCCTGCATGGCATCCATGCGCGACAAGCGGCCGACCTTGGACTGGTCGAGCTCAACGATCGCCGCGGATCCCTCGGCCGCTTCCGCCTCGGCCTCGAGCTCCGCGCGCAGCTTCAGTAGCCTGTCGCGCATTTCTTCTGACACACCTTTTCCCGCTTTGGCCTTGTTTTGTCCGGGCCCGACCACTTTGCGGTTTTCCCTGTAATGCTGTCAAATCAAGGCTCATGTTTCCGGAACCGCATTTTGTCGATACAAACGGCATTCGTATGGCCGTGTACGAGCAGGGTGAGGGGTCGCCTGTAGTATTGCTGCACGGTTTTCCCGAGCTGGCTTTTTCATGGCGCCACCAGATCCCGGCGCTTGCAGCGGCCGGCTACCGCGCGATCGCGCCGGATCAGCGCGGCTACGGCAGGACCAGCGTGCCGGCGCATGTATCCGACTATCGAGTCGAGGAGCTGATTGGCGACATTCACGGTTTGCTCGATGCCCTGCAACTCGAAAGTGCCGTCTTTATTGGTCATGACATGGGCGCAATATTGCTTTGGCAGATGGCGATGCTCGCGCCCGAGCGCATCGACAGCCTGGTCATGCTCAACATTCCCCACTACCCGCGACCGCCGCAGGATCCGGTTTCGATCTGGCGGCGACGATTCGGCAAGGATTTCTATATCGTCAACTTTCAGGATTCGGACGAATCGGATCGTACCTTTGCCGCCGACACGGCGCGATTTTTTGACGTTACGATGCGTCGCAACCAGGTTCCCCGCGCCCTGTTCGACAAATTGCCGGCAGAAAGAAAAGTCATCAGCCTGCTGCGGCCTCTTGCGAGGGAGAGGCAAAGCGGCAAGCCGCTGCTGTCCGAGGATGAACGCAACTACTACGCGTCGGCCTTCGACGCCAGCGGTTTTACGGGCGCCATCAACTGGTACCGCAACTGGCAGCATAATTGGCAAGCGCTGGAAGGCGTGGATCATACGATCACTATTCCCACCCTGTTCATTGGTGCGATCGATGACCTGATCATCGCGCCCGAACACATCGAAGCGATGCGGCCGCTCGTGACCGATCTCGAAATTCACGTGCTGGAGGACTGCGGGCACTGGAGTCAACAGGAAAAACCCGGTGAGGTGAATCGCCTGATACTCGAGTGGCTAGTTCAGCGCCGGTGATTCCAGCGTGTCGCCACCCTCGCCAAACATCGCACGGTCAAATGCGTTGACGATAACGTCGGTCGGCTGGGCACCGACGACCAGCAGGCGTCGGTTGACCAGGAACCCCGGAACACCGACCATGCCGCTGCTGCGTACCTGCCCTTCGCGCGTCAGCACGAGTTGTTTGATCTGATCATTATCGATCGCCGCGGTGACCTTATCGGCCGAGATGCCGTGAAGCTGCGCGATATCGATCAATTCGCCTCTGTCGCCGATATCCCGCCCTTGTTCGAAAAAGGCCGATAGCAGGTCTTCGGCAAGCGCTGACTGGTCCACTCCCAGTGTCTCGGCGAGTTGCATAACCTGGTGCGCCGGAATCGTATTCGGAACCTGTCGCAGTTTATCGAAGCGAAACTCGATACTGGCTGCTTTGCCCTCCGCGGTCAGATGTTTGAGTATGGGCTCCACGTTCACCGGGCTGCCAAATCGGCGGGTAAGGAAAACATCGAACGGCTCCCCTGCTGCGGGAATCTCGGGATTGAGCTGATACGGATACCAGCTGACATCACTGGGCCCCTGCACGGCTTTCAGCGCCTCGTCAAAACGCCGCTTGCCAATAAAACAAAACGGGCACACGAAATCGGCAATCACCTCGACATGAAGTGCTGCATTCGGCGCCATGCGGTCATTGCTTCGGGCGATGTTCGATAGTGTCTCGCTCACTGGCTCAATCCTCCTCATCAGATCCTGACGTTGGGGCCATTCCGTCGATCTCAAGCTTGCCTCTTTGGCGTTGAACCAGGCATGAACAGCGCCCTCACTATCGTTGGACTTCACCCGAGCGCGTTAGTTTGCCCGCTTTTCTTGGAAATTAGCCGGATTTTTCGGAAAATGACGCGAAAAGTCACTAAAAGTTCCGATTTTCTCATTTTTATCAGAAATGCTCAGCCAGACGGGCACGCAAGTAGTCCTTGCAAAATATTTGAGATTAGTAGCTTTTCAGAGATTTTATTGGTTTTTGCAGTGCTTTTAGGCGATTTTCATGATTTTTACGGTTCAGGACTGGCTGGTTTTCGGCTGGAGACGGTTTTTTCGCAGCTTCCTTGAAGAACAGATTCGGACAAACGCGATTTTTTATGATTTTAGACGATTTTAAAGGATTTTACAGCCTTTTGTGCGAATGTTGCCTCGCCTCTCTCGCCCGGGCTTTACAGGCAACACCTTTGGAGATCATGAAATTAGCCGTTTCCGGCATCGTGACGAAGCCCGTGCCGCTATCAAGCATGTGATCGGCCTGGCTCCCTGGTAACAAGTTGTTGCAGGCAGCACTTGCCGCGCCGATTTGTGCAATATTTGCGGCTCAGACCCGGTCTGTTGATGGAAGCTTTCGTTTTTAGGAGTCCACGCGTGTTGATCAAGAAGCCGGCCGCTATTCGGCCATCAGAAATTACCAGCGAGAAAAACTACCTTAACCGTCGCAACTTTATTCGCGCCGGAGCGCTGCTCGGCGGCTCGATCCTGGCGCCGTCCGCAATGAGTGCAGTTGTGCCGGACAAGCGCGGTGCGAAACTCGCTGGCATCCGCAAGAGCCGCTTTAGCACCGACGAGACACCGAACAGCTTCGAAGACATCACCACTTACAATAACTACTACGAGTTCGGTACCGGCAAGAGCGATCCCTACAAGAATGCGCAGGATTTTGACCCCCTGCCCTGGACAGTAAAGGTCGAGGGACACGCCGAGAAAACCGGCACTTTCGACTTCGCAGATTTCATCAAGCCGTTCGATCTCGAAGAGCGTATCTATCGCATGCGCTGCGTCGAAGCCTGGTCCATGGTGATCCCGTGGGTTGGCATATCGCTGGCAGAGGTCATCAAACATTTCAGGCCGACCTCAAAAGCGAAATACGTTGCCTTCGAAACGCTGAACGATCGAAAGCGCATGCCGGGTATCCGGCGGGGATCTCTGGACTGGCCGTACCGGGAAGGCTTGACCATCGCCGAGGCGACCAATCCATTACCGATACTGGCTGTCGGCCTTTATGGCCAGGTGCTGCCGAACCAGAACGGCGCACCCATCAGGCTCGTGGTTCCCTGGAAGTACGGCTTCAAGGGCATCAAGGGTATCGTCCGCATGCGCTTTACCGAAGTGCGTCCGGAGACCAGCTGGAATATGGCGCAAGCGCGTGAGTACGGTTTCTACGCCAACGTGAACCCGAACGTCGATCATCCCCGCTGGAGCCAGGCGCGTGAAAGACGCATCGGGGCGGGCCTGTTTGCCAGCAAGCAGCCCACGCTGATGTTCAACGGCTACGGCGATGAAGTCGCTCATTTGTATAAAGGCCTCGATCTGCGCCGCAACTACTAGCAAGAACTTGGATACGCTCACGCAAGTTCGGCGCATCTGGAAGCCGACTATATTCCTGTTATGCCTGCTCCCTGCGCTTCTTGTCGTGACGGATGCCTTCGAGCTGACCGGACGCCTGGGTGCGAATCCGGTTGAAGAGATTCAGGACCGCTTCGGCATCTGGGCATTGCGATTCATCATGATCACGCTGGCCGTCACGCCGCTGCGGCGTGTTACGGGCTGGAACTGGCTGGCGCGTTTCCGGCGCATGTTTGGTCTTTTCACGTTCTTTTACGTGCTGATGCATTTTCTTACCTGGCTGATACTCGATCAGGGTGCGTTGTTGTCCGCAATTCTCGAAGACATCGTCGAGCGGCCGTTTATCACGATCGGATTCATCGCGCTGCTGCTGCTGGCGGCGCTGGCCGCCACGTCGACGAATGGCATGCGACGACGCCTGGGCCGGCGCTGGCAGACGCTGCACAACGCGGTATACGTGATCGCTATACTGGGTGTCTGGCACTACTGGTGGCAGGTCAAGCAGGACATACGCGAACCGCTCACCTACGCCGCAATATTGGCCGTTCTGCTGGGCGCTCGTGTCTCCTGGAGCCTGGCAAAGAAGAGAAAACGGCGTCACGCGTCGCAGCAGGTACTCAGGCAATGAAAAGCCGGGGCGGCCGCAGCCGTCCCGGCAATTTCACACAGTCATATCGTCAGGCGACTTTAACTGTGTGTCTTTCCGCCGCCCGGACTTTCGGAAGCGTGATGTTAAGGATCCCGTCTTTCAACTCGGCGTGGATATTTTCGAAGTCCACTTCTTCCGGCAGAATAACGGTTCGCATGAACTTGCCGTAGCCGAGCTCATGCCGATAAAACGTATCCTTGGTCTCTTCTTCCTCGAACTTCCTCTCGGCCTCAATCATCAGGCGATCGCCCGAGATTGTGACCTCGACGTCGTCTTTTTCTACGCCGGGCAGTCCGCCACGGACAACGAACTCTTTGTCGCGGTCAATGACATCGAGGCGGAAATTCCGCTCCATATCGACATCTCTCGGCCACTTCCGTCCAAAGGGCTCAAACGTCTCCATCCAGCGGCGTGGTGGGAAGTCCTCAAAGAACTCCTCCATGCTCTGGGTGAGAGGCATCGTCCGTCTTACATCAATCGCCCGTTTGCGAGGCTCAATTTTGCGCAGGATTGACATGCAACATACCTCCTTCCCTTAGCAACACTGGCAAACCTCCGCCAGCAAACCATTTATACGCCCGGCCAGAAAATCGGCAATTCGGAGAAATCCGCATTGACAGCCATTCGCAATCTATGGCCAAAAAAGGCCGTTCTAGATCGCTGCTAAAACGCTGTTGGGAGCCGCCGAATCGGCCGGACCATGTCGCTTATTCAGCCCGCAACGACACAATTCTTAACAATTGAAGCGTTCCTGCCCCGGCAAATTACGTAATACTTTGCGTGCTGAATCGTGAATCAACACGACATCCAGGAGTGTCAGAAAAATGAACGACATCATTAGCAGCTTAACCGGCTTCTTGGGACCCGCAGGCTCCAGCGCCTTAGGTCACGCTCTGCTCGGCCTTGCAATTCTCATCATCGGTCTCTTTATCGTCAAGCTATTCATTGGCGTCTTGAAGCGCATGTTGAAAACAGTGTCGGTGCTGCATCGCACCAATCCCGATGGTTCTACAACGGACCTGGTTTCACCGATTGCCTCTTTAATCAAAGCGGTGCTTACGATCTTCGTGCTTATCGCCGTGTTACAACATTTCGGATTGACCGACGTGTTGGAGCCTCTGAAGAACATGGTGAATAAATTCATGGGAGCGGTGCCCAATATCATTGGTGCCGGTGTTATTGGCTACGCTGGCTGGGTCATTGCGAAGATCGTCTCGCAGCTGGCGGGGGTCGGACTGGCCAAGGTGGACGAGCAGCTTGCCGAGCGCCTCGGAAACAAGGACATCAGCATTTCGAAATTCGGTAGCGCACTCATCATGGCCATCATCCTGCTGCCTATCGCAGTATCTGCGCTGGGCGTCCTCAACATTCCGGCAATTTCGGACCCGGCTTCCGCGATGATCGAGAAACTGATGGCAGCGGTGCCCAACATCATTGGCGCGGGCATTGTCCTGCTCGTTGTATTCTTTGCCGCGAAATTTGTCGTCTTCATCCTTGGCAGTATTCTCGAAGGCGCAAACATCAACGCCCTGCCGCAGAAGATGGGCATACAGGGCATGTTTACGGAGTCATTCACGCCCACGCGACTCGTCGGTGTCGCGATCATGTTCTTCTCGATGGTGGCCGCCGCCACGGCTGCCGTGAATATCCTTGGCATCGATATCATCTCCAACGTGTTTGCGAGTGTTCTGGAGTTCGGTGGCGGCATTCTGATTGGTGGCGTGATTCTGATTATCGGCAACTTCCTGAGCACGATTGCCTACAACAAGTTGTCAAGCCACGGCAGCGGCGGCGTTGCGAATATCGCGAGAATCGCGATTCTCGGTCTCGTTCTGGCTATGGGTCTGAGGGCGATGGGCCTTGCAGACAATATCGTCACGATGGCATTTGGCTTCACGCTGGGTAGCGTCGCCGTGGCTACTGCGCTCGCGTTTGGTCTGGGTGGCAGAGATGCCGCCAAAACAATCGCAGACGGTTGGGCACAAAGAATTAAACTTCAGTAATTGACCGTCTTTTGGTGAATAAATGGGCCGCACATGCGGCCCATTTTTTATGCGGATGGCGCCGCGTATAAAGTTGCCGCAAGGACCGAGATTTCGAGAAGCCGCAGCCAAAGCGGTCATTGCCGATCCGGGATCGCAGTTTTCAAACACAAAAAAGCCCGGCAATAGCCGGGCTCCTTTGTCTTGCGATGGATGATATCGCGGCTGATGCCGCTGTTACATCATGCCACCCATGCCGCCCATACCGCCCATGTCAGGCATCGGCGGGCCAGCCACTTCGTCCTGCGGCGCATCAGCAACCATCGCTTCGGTCGTCAACAGCAGGCCTGAGACGGAGGCAGCGTTCTGCAGCGCATAACGCGTTACCTTGGTTGGATCGAGAATACCCTGCTCGATCATGTCGCCGTACTCGCCCGTCGCCGCGTTGTAACCATAGTTGCCCTTGCCCAGGGCAACTGCGTTAAGCACAACGCTCGCATCACCGCCGGCGTTACGTACGATCTGACGCAGCGGCTCTTCGACCGCACGCTTCAGGATACCAATACCGACGTTCTGGTCGTCATTGTCACCTTTGAGCTTCGCGATCAGTTTGACAGCGCGAATCAGTGCAACACCACCGCCTGGAACAACGCCTTCTTCGACAGCGGCGCGAGTGGCATGCAGCGCATCTTCAACGCGTGCTTTCTTCTCTTTCATCTCGACTTCGGTCGCAGCACCAACCTTGATGACGGCAACGCCGCCAGACAGCTTGGCAACACGCTCCTGCAGCTTCTCTTTGTCGTAGTCCGACGAAGACTCTGCGATCTCGGCGAGGCCAAGAAGATCCAGATCACGAAAGAAGCGACGACGGTCATCGATGGCGCCGGCAAGGCAACGGACATCAAGGCACGCGTCGAGCAGATCAACAACGAGATTGCTGATTCCACGTCGGACTACGACAAAGAGAAGCTGCAGGAGCGTGTTGCCAAGCTGTCTGGCGGTGTTGCCGTCATCAAGGTTGGTGCTGCGACCGAAGTCGAGATGAAAGAGAAGAAAGCACGCGTTGAAGATGCGCTGCACGCGACCCGTGCTGCTGTCGAGGAGGGCGTTGTGCCAGGTGGTGGTGTTGCGCTGATCCGCGCTGTCAAACTGATCGCGAAGCTCAAGGGTGACAATGACGACCAAAACGTCGGCATTGGTATCCTCAAGCGTTCGGTCGAAGAGCCGCTGCGGCAGATCGTTCGTAACGCCGGCGGTGACGCAAGCGTTGTTCTGAATGCCGTTGCCGAAGGCAAGGGCAACTATGGTTACAACGCGGCAACCGGCGAGTACGGTGACATGATCGATGCAGGTATTCTCGATCCCACCAAGGTCACACGATACGCGTTGCAAAACGCTGCTTCTGTTTCGGGCCTGCTGCTGACGACCGAAGCAATGGTCGCCGATGCACCGCAGGACGAGGTTGCTGCTCCGCCGATGCCTGACATGGGCGGCATGGGTGGCATGGGTGGCATGATGTAAAAGCGGCATCAGCCGCGATCTCATCGATCGCAAGACAAAGAAGCCCGGCTGTTGCCGGGCTTTTTTGTGCGTGGACATTCGGTAAATGGCGCTCACTGCGGCCAGTCCGTCCAGCCCGGCCGCGCGGCGTAACAGTGTGACGCAGTTACACGGCGTGAGCGGCTCCAATGGCTAATATGGTTGGATGTCTGCAGATGCCGTCATACAGCTACTTATTCTTGCTGCAGAAGCCGTTCTCGTCTGCGGCTTGCTGCTCGTATTTTTCAATCTTCGAGAGCGTTTCGGCTATGCACCGCTGTACGTTACGCTGGGCGGGTTCCAGCATCTGCAGACGCTGATGGCCGCAACCCTGTACATCGAGGTGCTTCCGGGCTTCGTTGTGACGCCGGGGTCCGCCGTCCTATTCACAGCGACGTTGTTTGCGGTACTGCTTGTCTACATCCGCGAAGACGCAGCGCAAACAAGATCGTTGATTGCCGGCATCGTCGCCGCCAACCTGACGCTGAGTCTTTTTATCGGCTTAGCGACATTGCAC
>JABDOQ010000086.1 GCA_013043165.1 Woeseiaceae bacterium
GAATAATGCACGCTGTTGCCGGGAAGATCTTGTCCGGAGTGGCCGTACCAAGAACGATGAGATCGATGTCTTCGGCGCCGACGCCTGCCGATTCCATGGCGCGCTTCGCTGCATCCACACCCATCGTCGATGTGGTCTCGTTGTCACCGGCGATGTGTCGCCGTTTGATCCCGGTACGTTCGCGAATCCACTCATCGGACGTATCCATGGTCTTCTCGAGATCATGGTTTGTGACGACTTTCTCAGGCAGATAGCTGCCTATACCGGCGATGCGTGCATAAGTCATTTGGTGTTCCTTCTTAGGAACGCCGCGATCTCTCGCAACGTCGGATAGTCGAACAGGTCGCTGATATCCAGTTTGCCCGGGTATTTCTCGTCAACGGCGAGCACGATCTCGGTCAACGTCAGCGAACTGACCCCGACTTCGAAGAGGTTGTCTTCCGGCCCAATCTTACGATCTTTCGAAAACTCGCGGCAAATCACCATGAGTTCGGCGACCAGCGCATCGTCGTCGATCGCGGCATCATCCGCGTCTGTGGGCGCCAGCTGGCTGAGCACCTCGTCAAATTCGCCGTCCAGGTAAGATTCCAGCAGCTTGCCGCGCTGAACTTTTCCGCTGGTTGTTTTTGGAATGCGCGAAACCGGAATTACCGTATCGACTTCGAGGCCCGTTTGCTCGCCGACCAGCGCTCGTACCTGGTGGATCAACGGCAGGAAATCTTCCACCGCCTGCCGGTACAGGATGAACGCGATAAGTTCCTCGGTCTGGCCGCCCTTGGGCGTCGCGCCGGCAACCACAACTTTGTTGAGATCCATACCGTCCAGTCCCGCGATGATGTCCTCGATGTCGTGCGGATAGTAGTTCTGACCGTTAATAATGATGATGTCTTTCTGCCGGCCAGTGATCACCAGCTGCTGGTCTACGAACACGCCGCAATCTCCGGTGCGCAGCCAGCCGTCTGACGTGAACAATTCGGCTGTAGCGGCGTCATCCCCATAAACTCTTTTGGTCACGCTGCCACCTCGGAGCTGGATATTTCCGATCACGCCCTCAGGCAGGACCGTGTCCTGGTCATCGGCTATGCGAATTTCCACATCGCGTATCGCATTGCCGACTTTCACAAAGCTCACGGCATCCGAATCGCCGGGATCCACGGCGCGGTAGCCATCGCCGACTCGCAGGCTGTGCCTGTCGACTGTAATGCGTGAATATTCGTTGCCGGGTTTCGGCAGCGAGACACCAACGGTTGCCTCGGCCAATCCGTAGACCGGGTACATCGCTGTGCGTTTGAGGCCGTGCGGCGCGAGCGCCGCCAGGAATTCCTCGCAGAGCTCCCACGAAATCGGTTCCGCACCATTCAGGATCAGCCTGACACATGACAGGTCGAGGTCCGAAAGGCCCTTGCGCACAAAAAGCTTGAGGAAATGCTTGTAGCCGAAATTAGGCGAGCACAGCTGCGTGGCGCGCAGTTCATCGGCTTTGCTCATCCATAACAGCGGCCGCCTGACGAATACGTTGGTATCCATGACGGCATGGTTCATGCCCACGCCGAGCACGCTCAGGTGATAACCGATCAGCCCCATATCGTGGGTTAGCGGCATCCAGCTAAGGCTCTGGTCGTCCTGGTGCCAGCCAGTCGCCTCGACGATTGCCCGGATGTTTATGCACAGGTTTTTGTGCGTAAGGACGATGCCTTTCGGATCACTCGTGGAACCCGAGGAATACTGGATGAAGGCGATGTCGTCAGGCGTTGCTGAAAATATCTTGCCATGCGATCCCGGTTCCACATCGCTCATCAGTACGGTGCGGGTTTCCAGCAACTGTGTGATGTCATGCATACCCCGTTGCTTCGAAAATTCGAGCAAGCGTTCCAGCAGCCCCATCTCTGTAAACAGCGTTCCGTTTTGTAGCTGTGACACGATGCGAAATAACTTGAGCCGATGCTCGTCACTGATACCGACGGCGACCGGTACCGGTACGATTCCGCCAAGCACGGCAGCCCAGAATGCGACGACAAAGCTCTCGTTGGCCTTGCTGAAAATGATCAGCTCGTCACCGGGCCCCATACCGCGAGCCTGCAATGAGCCAAGCAGCGCTACGGCTCTATCCCATAAGTCGGAAAATCGAACGGCACTTTCATCGTTCTCACCGTCGATAAATCGAATTTCACGGTCCTTGCCGCGTGCGTCCTGCAGCAGATCCGTCAGTGTGTTGTAAAGCTCCATGTATGGCTTACCGCTCCTCGGCGCGCAGGTAGATATCGGTCGCTGAACGAAGGTTGATACCCAATTCGAGTTCGGGTTCGCTGTCGTCTGTCAGGCGCATGCGAAAACGTGGCAACAGGAGGCCCAGGTGCACCTTCATTTCCAGAAAAGAAAAATACTCGCCAAGGCAGCGGCGCGGGCCAAGCGAGAACGGAAAGTATGGCCGGTCCTTGCTCGGTTTGTCAGTCGGCGCGAAACGCTCCGGATCAAAGCTGTCCGGGTCCGGCCAGTAGCGCCCGGTGCGATGCAGGATGAACGGAGACAGGTAGATGTCGGTTCCCGGCGGAACATCGTACTCATCGAGTTCGTCCCCGGCATGCGCGCGCCGCGTAAACAACCAGACCGGCGGATACAGTCTCAGCGCTTCTTCTAGCGTTTGCTGCGTGAATTGCATCGAATTGATGGTGTCGGCATTCACGGCAGATACGTTGGGCAATGCCTGCCGCGCTTCTGCAAGCAATCTCTCCTCGATATCGGGATGCCTGGCGATCAGGTACCAAACCCAGTTCAGCGTGTTGGCCGATGTTTCAAAGCCGGCCACAATCAATGTCATGAGTTCGTCCAGCAGCTCAGCGTCCGTGAACGGCTGGCCCTGCTTGTCGACGGCAACCAGGTACATGGAGAGGAAGTCGAAGTGATCCCCGCCTTCGCCGCTGCGCCTTGCCTCGATAATGCTCATCAACAGTTCGCGCAGCTTTCGAACTTTCATTACGACACTCAGGTCGCGAGTCGAGTCCCGGCTGAGAAATGCAAACGGATTTTCACCCTGGGTCAGGATACGGTCCTGGTAATCGCTGCCGAAGATGCTGATCAGGATAAGCTCCAGCGCGAAATCAGAGGTTTCCTCGGTAATATTGATGTTCTCGCCGCGCGCGACGAGGTCCGCCCAATGGACGGCTCGGCGGTCGCAGCATTCGACCATCACGGTCATCAGGCGATGAACATTCTGTCGGCTGAACGCCGGCTGGATCATTGTGCGCGAGCGCCTCCAGACATCACCGTCACTGACAATGAGGCCGTTGCCAAGCAGCATCTTGACGCGTTCGAAACCCGGGCCCTTGTGATACTTGCTGTGCCGGCGCACCAGGATGCGGCGCACCTCGTGCGCGTCGTTGACGAAGTAGGCGAGCCGCCCGTTCGGCCCGATCATACTGACCATATCGCCGAACTCGCGCTGCAGGGCCTCGAGCGTTGCGAGCGTCTCTTGGTCAATGCCGAGCTTAACGATTTGGTCAGGACCAGGTGGCCGCCTGTTTGCGAGCTGGGCTTCAGTCATCTGCAGATGGGGTTTGGTGGGACTCAGACAATGCAGGCGCAATATTACATTGACCGGCGTCGAACCGATACTGCAAACTCATGCACTTCTGGCGCCAGGTTCCGTTTTGAGCAACCAGCACCCCAAAAACTTCGACTCGGTCGAGTCACGTCGCAGCAGAGCTTCGCAACGTCGCATGACACCGGCGCGCCGGCTCTATTACTTCCTCGGTTTGCCCGTTCTACGGGCGCTGATTCGACTGCTGGCATCGACCTATCGAGTCGAAGCAGTCATCGGTGCCGGTCATATTGAGCCCTTCATCAAGGATCGCAAGGTGTGCGCGCCCTGCTACTGGCATCAGCACCATGTCGTAGGTTCGACCCTTATTCGCTCCTGGGTACGGCGGGGATTCAAGGCCTGCTTCCTGGTTTCGGGGTCGGTGGACGGCGAGGTGCCCGAACGTATCGCCCGTGCATGGGGCGCGGAAGTGATTCGTGGTTCGGCCAATGAAAGTGGCGCTCTCGCGCTGCGTGACATGCAGCGGATGATGAACAACGGGTATTCTATCGTTACGACTGCCGATGGCCCCCGTGGCCCCAAATACGAGTTCAAGGCCGGCGCCATCCTGATGGCGCGTATAGCGGGGGTCCCTATCATTCCGATCGCTTGCGCAGCCGAGCACGCCTGGTACCTGAATCGCTGGGACGATTTCATGGTGCCCAAACCCTTTTCCCGCATCGTGCTGGCCGTAGGGCAGCCCCACCCTATACCGGCCGATGTGCGGCTTGACCAGCTGGAGCCTCACCGCATGGCTGTTCAGGAAGCAGTCATGTCGCTTATGAGAGAATCCGAACAGGCCCTTGAAAAGGTGCACGCATGAACGGGCACTACCGACGAGCTTTCCCAAATCTTCATTGGCTGGCAGCACTTTTGCTGGCGGCCAGTCTGTTTGCGAACGCTGCCGAGGCGAGCGGAACGCTGACGCCCCACACGGCCGAGTACCGGATCAAGATCAGCGTTGTCGGTGGCCGCTTGAGTACGGACCTTAAATCGACGGACTCCGGCTATATCGCCAGGCACTTTGTCGAGCCAACCGGCATGTCAAGGATTGTTGCTCGCGGCGACATCACCGAAGTTTCGAAGTTCGCCGCCGGCGATGATGGCATCTATCCGATCGCCTACCAGACCAACGATACGCTTGCCAAGGACGACCCGCGCGCTGATATTCGGTTCGACTGGAATACCTTTGAGGCGACCGGCACGGTCAACGATGAAGAATTTCACACGACCCTTGATCGACTCCGGCAGGATCGAGTGTCGATTCAATACGCGCTTATGCATGATCTGCTAAACGATCAGCTCAGAACACAGTACGAGCTGTTCGAAGCCGATAAACTTAAAACCCTGAACGTGCGCTCGATCGGCAGTAAAATGATCGACGTTCCGGCCGGAACATTCACGGCGGTCGGCATCCAGCATCAGGCGAAGAATTCATCCCGGGTAACGACGCTTTGGTGCGCCGAGGAACTCGGCTACCTGCCGGTCGTTATCGAGCAGCACCGCAAGGGCAAGCTGCGCGTGCGGGCCACGTTGCGACGCTATACGCCACGCGACTAGATACGGTCGAAGCGCTGCTGCGACGAGAACTGTACGTCATCCCCCCGGGACACCAGGATATTGCGCACCAGCACGGCGCCGCCCGCTTCGAGGTGCCATGACTCCGTCAAAAGCGTCCCCTGGTCGTCGAGCGTCTCGACGACAAAAACCATCTCGTTCCATCCTGATACCCGCTGGGCCTCGATCGGGCCGACGGAGACGATACGGTTTTCTCCGAAGCGGTACTCCTCGACGATGGCCCGGTCGAAACTGATGAACAAACCATCGGGGGTTTGCGAGATCTTCAGTGATGCGCCTGTTTCGAGAAACATCGTTGCCGCTGTCCCCGCCGAGCGTTTCGACCGCTGTGGGCCGGAGTTCCGCGACGCGTTTTTCGGGGGTATGCGTATCCCCGGCTCGGCGGCTGCTCTTGGCTTGAGCTTCGAGCCAGGTTCATCGCGAAGCTGCCAAAGACCCGACAGGTCTGCGCCGGCCGGCACGACGCCACTGCGGGCCGCGAGTTCAGGATGCGATGCGCACGCCGCAAGAAGCAGGCCTGCGATCAAGAAGGAACCAATCGGTCTGAATGTTCTTATAGTATTCATTGATAAAACAGTACCAGCGCGGAGTAACAGTCAGGGCGTCACGAGTCCAGCCGCGAACTTTTCACGCTCAGCCAGATGCAGCCGCAGATCCAGCGCAATTTTCGCGGCGACCAGCACCACCAGCATCATGACGGGGCTGCCCAACCACTGGATCAGGGCAGCCCCGAATATGATCGCCACATGCAATACAATAATTCGTCCATAAGGTCTTTGCATGAGGTCATTGACGTTCGTCCGGCGGTACTCTCCTTTGGCGATGAAGTTGGCGAAGAATGAAAACAAGTGGCTCGCCGCAATCGCTGCGATTCCTATCCAGAGTGGCGATTTCCAGGCGTCAGCTATCGGCAGCCCGAAGAAATAACGCCACGCCGTCTCGGTGCCCATAGACTCACTGAACAGGCCGGTCACTGCGGCCAAATGCCCAAAACAAAATATGCCGTAATGCACGACGAAGAACGGCATCAAAAACCACTTGATGCCGGCACGGCTGGTACTCATGCGCAATACATTGACAACACCGATAACGACGTTCTCTGCCCAGTAGAGCATCAAGATGTCGAATACCCGCCAATCAAACAGCAGCACACCCACCAATGGCACCATGTTCGCGAGGATCAGCACTATGGCCGACGGGCGCAGTAGAGTCTTAGTCATCCTGAAGCAATGCGTCCGCTTCGATTTCGACGAGCATTGCGGGATCGATGAGCTTTGAGACCTCGACCATGGTCGTCGCGGGTGTCACCTCGCCGAAAGCTTCCTGGTGCGCCCGGGCTACGCCGGACCACTGCTCGATGTCCGTGACAAACATGCGGGTCCGAACGACATCCTCGAGACCCGCCCCGGCTTCGCCGAGGGCACCGGCGATAATCTCGATGCATCGCTTGGTCTGCGCATAAGCATCGCCGATACCGACGACTTCACCGTTCTCGCCGACCGGCGCTGTACCCGACACCATGATGTGCGGTCCAACACGAACGGCGCGGCAATAGCCCACTTTGGACTCCCAGGGGGCGCCCGAGTGGATGTTCTTCCTGGTGCTCATCAAGCGCCTCCCGGCAATGTATTATTCACTCGAGGTATTATCTGTATAATATTGATTATTAATAACTTAATAATTCTTCATCCATCGATGGTATCAGCGCCAACCAGGTCGCTGAAGCGATCACATAAACGGCCACAATGATCCAGCCTGCGGCCTGTAGCGGCAGTCCATCGGTCGTGCTTTGCAGAAGCCAATACAGCGCCGGGACCGCAACCAGCAAACGCAGCCATTCGAGCCGACGCGCGGAGGAACGGTTTTCGTTGAGCAAACCCAGGGTGAAGAGCTGGAGCCATAACAGCATGCAGGGAATCAGCACGGCTTGCATGCCTTTCTGAACATACAGCTCCGCGATCATCAGCGCGCCGGCGATGCCGATCATGAATTGAGCCATGACGTAATGCCGCTGTTGCGATGCTGTTTGTGGATCGAATTTCTGAAACCGCGAAAGATCGGTTGCCCGCCTGGGATAACGCTCCTCGACGTCCGCGGGCCGCCAACCCGTGCGGCGGAACCAGATCGCAACCTTGTCGCGCCACCGGGATGCCTTGCGGGCGTCGAACAGCAGGTAGTCGTATACCTGCAGGTTCGCCCAAAACGGGTTCAGGTTCGCCAGCGGTTTGCGTACCCCGAAAACAACCGGTTCTTCGGCAGCCTCGTCCTCGAAGGTGCCGAAAATGCGATCCCAGAGGATCAGCATGCCGCCGTAATTCTTGTCGATGTAGCGCTCATTCTGGGCATGGTGTACGCGATGATTCGAGGGCGTCACGAGGATCCGGTCGAGAACGCCGAGCCGCCGAACCATCTGCGTGTGCACCCAGAACTGGTAGATCAGGTTGATGGCATTGACCGTGATCAGGACTTCCAGCGGGAATCCGATCAAGAATAACGGCGTATAGAAGATCCAGCCGAACAGGAATCCCGTACTCGTCTGCCGCAGCGCGGTCGACAGGTTGTAGTCCTCGCTTTGATGGTGCACCGCGTGCGCGGCCCACAGCACCGATATTTCATGACTGAAGCGATGGAACCAGTAGTAGCAAAAATCCCAGGCAAGCGCCGCAGTCACCCAGAGCAGCAATCCGCTTGGAGAGAGATCGAACCACTCCGGCTGCATATCGATGATTGCGAAATTGCGCAACACGAAACCCCACGCGATTAACGGCAGGAACCGGGTGAAATAGCCAATCGTGGTGCTGAGTATTCCCGCACTCAGGCTATTGATCGCGTCGTTGCTGCGGTAGAGCCCGCTGCCCTTTCTCCAGTCGATGATCAGTTCTACGACTAGCGCAAGTATGAAAAACGGCACGGCGATCGCGATAAGGTCCATACGCGCAGTTTACGATATGCTGCGCGGCGACGGTAACAGGAAGCACCGATGATAGACGCGACAGAGCTGACGCTCCTTAAGAATGCGCTCGACAAGTTAGCCGAGGGCTATTCGGAGCTGCCCGAGTTCAGCACCGAATTCGATGCCGGGGCTGTCGCCGACGTGTTGCAGGAAGTCGCGACGCGTATGCACGACAATTTCCCCTACTACCACCCGCAATACGCCGGGCAGATGCTCAAACCACCCCATCCGATTGCGCGTATCGCCTACGCGATGTCCCTCTGGGTCAACCCGAACAATCACGCGCTGGACGGCGGCCGGGCCAGTTCGGCGATGGAAAAAGAGTGTGTCATCGAACTCGGTAAAATGTTCGGCTGGGATGCACCGCTCGGTCACCTGACGGGCGGCGGCACGATGGCCAATCTCGAAGCGCTCTGGGTTGCGGGACGATTGCACCCTGGCAAACGAATCGTCGCATCCGAGCAATCGCACTACACGCACAGCCGCATTAGCGACGTTCTCGGCCTGCCGTTCTCGCCGGTTGCCGTCACCGGCGACGGGAGAATGGACGTCGACGCGCTTAAGGTGCTGCTGCGCGACGGCGATATCGGGACCGTCGTCGCGACCATCGGCAATACAGGGCTCGGTGGCGTCGACCCGCTCACGGAACTAATCGCACTGCAGTCGGAGTACGATTTTCGAATCCATGCTGATGCCGCTTACGGCGGCTACTTCGGCCTCGCAGGGAATCTGCGCGCCGACACTCGCGCAGCCTACGACAGCCTCGCCGCGGTCGACTCGATTGTCATCGATCCGCACAAACACGGGCTGCAGCCCTATGGCTGCGGCTGCATCCTGTTCAAGGACCCGTCGGTGGGCCAACTGTACAAGCACGGCTCGCCGTACACCTATTTCAGTTCAGCGGAACTGCACCTCGGCGAGATCAGTCTCGAGTGCTCGCGACCGGGCGCTTCAGCCGTTGCGCTTTGGGCAACACAGCGGCTGCTGCCGCTGGTGCGCGACGGTGATTTCGCTGCAATGCTCGACGATTGCCTGCACGCGGCGCGGCATTTCCACGAAAAACTGCGCGGCAGCAGGAACTTCGTGCCCTTGATGGAGCCGGAACTCGACATCGTCGTGTATGCAGTCGACGCACCCGACAGCCGCAGCGCCAGCGAGCGCGCCCGCGCCGTCTTTGCGAACGCCGCCGAACACGATTTGCATCTCGCTATGATCGAGCTTCCTGTTCAGCTGGTTCAGCGCTACGCTCCGGGCATTAAAGTGAATTCTGAAACGATCACCTGTCTGCGCTCGGTGCTCATGAAACCCGAACATCTCGGTTGGCTCGACCGCATCGTCGAAATCCTCGAACGCTGTGCTGCCGGAAACCCCTAGCTGTTTTGCAACTGCAAAACGGCCCGCATCAGGACAACACCGAGATAGAAGCAGGCGAACCCGCCGACCAGCGTGCTCACAAGATACGAAAAAGAATAAAACAGCTCGTTCTTCTGGATCATCGTGTTGAGCTCCAGCACTAACGACGACAGCGTTGTAAAGCTTCCGCAGAAGCCTACAGCGAACAGCAGTCGATACTGATCGGGAATGATCCCGGCATCGTTAAACCAGTTCGTATTCGCGATCAGCTGCGCGAGTATCCCCATCACGAAACAGCCAATCAGGTTGGCGCTCAAGGTACCCCACGGAAACTCGACGTCGCGCTGCAGGAAAACATTGAGTGCGAGTCGGGCCATCGCGCCCAGCGCACCACCCAGAGCCACGAACAGGTAGGAGTAAAAGACAATATGCATGACTAGGCCGCGTTGAGGCGGGCCAGGGTTTCTCTATACTCGCGCTCCATGCGCAGTACCAGGTCCCGCGCCGGCATGATCTCTTCAATATCGCCCGCACCCTGCCCCGCGCTCCAGATGTCTTTCCAGACTTTGGCGTCGAGATCGCCGCCGCTGCCAAAGTCCATCGTGCTTTTGTCACCCTCGGGCAGATTGTCGGGATCCATCCCGACGTTGATGACGCTGCCTTTGAGATAACTGCCGTGCACGCCGGAAAACAGCGATGTATACACGATATCGTCGGCTTTGCTATCGACAAGCATCTGCTTGTAGCCTGGCACGGCACGGGCCTCTTCTGTCGCAATAAAGCGCGTCCCGCTGTACGCAAGGTCAGCGCCCAGCGCCAGTGCCGCTACAACATCGCTGCCACTGGTGATACAGCCGGAGAGAATTACGGCGCCGTCGAACTCGCGGCGAATTTCCTTGATGAAGGCGAATGGATTCAAGGGTCCCGCGTGACCACCGGCGCCAGCCGATACTGCGATGATGCCATCGACGCCCTGCTGAATCGCTTTGCGCGCATGTTTCAGGCTGATGACATCGTGAAATACCAGCCCGCCGTAGGAGTGCACCGCCGTGACAATTTCCTCAGGGGGCCTGAGGCTGGTGATGATTATCGGCACTTCGTGTTTGACGCAGGTCTCTACATCTTCAAAAAGACGCGGATTGCTCGCGTGTGCAATCTGGTTAACGGCAAACGGCGCGACCGGCTCGTCCGGATGAGCTTCTTCATATTCGCCGAGCTCGTCCTTGATTTGTTTCAGCCACTCACTGAGCGCCGACTGCGGCCTTGCATTCAGTGCCGGAAACGATCCCACGATGCCCGCCTGGCACTGCGCTATGACCAGCTCGGGTCCCGAAACGATGAACATCGGCGCGCCGATCAGCGGGATTCGCAGCCTGCCTTCGAGGGACTTCGGCAATGCCACTATGGCACCTGCTGGTCGATCGACAGGAACACCGAGGGGTTGTCCGCCGGTCTCACGATCAGCGTGCCAAACCAGTCCCCTGACGCTGCAGCCGGAGATCCGCTCAGCGAGACGCGGGCCAGTAATTCGAATTCTTCAAAACCGGACAATGAACGTCCGGCCACCATCGACTCAGCGTCCCCGAGCGAGACAACAGTCGGCAGCTCTGAAAGACGAATACGACTCACCGCGATGGGCGGTGACGGTTGTGCCGGGTCACGCGCAATGACGAACACATTTGCATTGGCCGTGATTGATGCCAAAGCGATGTCCGATAAAGCGATACGTGCCGTAACCACGGCATCGGGATCGGCTGTCGGCTCCCGGGCCGAAGCAGATGGCGCGCTCGGCCCTGCAACGACAGCCGGCGGTTCAACGGACTCGATGGGCACACCGCGCCATTCTGCGACGCGCTGCTCGAGAATCGAACGGATCTCCGGAGGCGGGTTCAGACCCAGAAGCATCTCCCAACGGGTAGCCGCCATCTCGGTATCGCCGCGATTCGCCGAGGCAATGCCCGAATAGAACAACGCTGCCGGATTGTTCGGCTCCAGCGCCAGGGCGCTTTCGATCAATGCCGAGGTGCGACCCTCGATCGCGGTGCCGTCGCGAGACAGGATTGCCAGTGCGAGATCGACCAGCGTCTGCGCGTTTTGGCCATCCTCCAGTTCCATGACCCGCTCGTAAGCTGAAACTGCATCGCCAAATCGCTGCAAGGCCATGTAGGAACGTGCCAGCATGTTCCAACCATTTTTGTCTTCAGGATTGTCGAGAAGTCGCTGCTGTAGCGAGGCTATCGCCGACTCCATATCGGGAAGCGTGTCGGACTGCGCCCCGGCCGACGGAACATCCGGACTACCGATACGACTATAGAGACCGACCGACACTGCCACTGTGGATACGACAACGATCGCCAGCAGTGGCGTAAGTCGGCGTGATTCCCGATACAGGGGCCAAATCGCGAAACCCAGGGCGACGAGGCACAATAGCGCCGCAATGATCCAGAAGGTCACTCCGGTGACCCCTCTTTGGCGGCTATGGCTGTGTCGTCATCCAACGGCATCGACATGCGATGCCTGACTACCCTGAACATCGCAAAGCCACCGAGAAGAACCAGCAGGAACGGTGCAATCCAGAGAATCAGCGTCTTGCCCGTCGTGCGCGGCCGGTACAGGGCGAATTCGCCGTAGCGGGTGACGAGGAAATCGACAATCTCGGCGTCGGTCTTGCCTTCGGTGATCAGTCGCCGGATTTCGCGACGAAGATCGGACGCCAGGAAGACATTGGAATCCTTGATGCTCTGGTTTTGACACTTCAGGCATCGCACCTCCGAGATGAGCGTCTCGTAACGCGCCTGGAGCACCGGATCGTCGAAGGCCTGTCCGCTGTCGATTGCCGCGACCGGCCCGAATGAAAAGGCTGCCACGGCCAAAATCAAAAAACGTCTCATTGAGCGGCACTCCCGGCGTTGATCAACGGCACGAAGTCGCGATCCCAGGCCTCTCTTCCCAAAGGACCCAGGTGTTTATGAACGACAATGCCATCGGCGTTGAGTAGGAAGGTCTCCGGCGCGCCGTATACGCCCCAGTCAATGCCGACACGCCCCGTCTCATCGAAGCCCGACGCAACGTACGGGTCACCGAGCTGAGCAATCCAGCGCAGTGCTTCCGGGCGTGTGTCCCGCCAGTTGATGCCGTAAATGGGGATACTTTTGTCCCTGGCGAGCTGCATCAGGAAGGGATGCTCGGAGCGGCAGCCGACGCACCACGTTGCCCAGACGTTGACCAGGGCGAAATCCCCATTGAGGTCTTTCGACGCGATCGTGACGTCAGGATCGCTCAGGGTTGGCAACTCAAACTGTGGCGCCGGCTTACCGATAAAGGGTGACGGCAACGCCCGCGGGTCTCCCCGCTTCAGCCCGACCACAAGAAACAAAATCAGTGCAACAACCGCGATCAGCGGCAAAACGTATCGCGACATCAGGCAGACTCCGCAACCGCTTGATCCGCAGCGCTGGTCTTGCTTGCTTTGAGGCGATAACGTCGGTCACTGACGGCAATGAGGCCACCCAACGCCATGATTATCGCGCCGAACCAGATGAATCGGATCATCGGTTTGTACTGCACGCGCACGCTCCAGGCGCCGTTGCCGAGCTGATCGCCCAGCGCGACAAACAGGTCCTTGTTCCAGGTCACGTAGATGCCGGCCTCGGTCATCCAGCTTTTTTGCACGAGGTACTGTCGCTTTTGTGGCCGTACCGTGGCGATGAATTCGCCATCCTTGCGGATGTCGACGACAGCCTCAATCGCCGAATAATTCGGCCCCTCAACATCGCGAAGTTCGACCATCTCGAAATCGAAACCGCCGACCTCGATTGACTGCCCCGGAGTTAGCGCACGATCGGACTCAACGTTGAACGCCGACGTTATGGTCACTCCAAGCACGAACAATCCCATGCCGAGGTGCGCGACGGACATGCCGAGGGCGGATCGCGTGATGCCGGCCGAGCCTTCCTTGCGGCGAATGGATCGAATCGGCTGTATCAGCGAGGAGAGAATTATCCAGAGCGCTGCGGATACTCCGACGATGAGCAGCAGACTGGTACGCCCATAGAACATCAGCGGCAGGATGATGCCAAGCAGAATCGCCGCAATCGCTGGAATTCGTAACAGCGCCACCCAGGGCCGCGGGTCCTGCTTGCGCCAGGCCGTGTGCATACCCAGGCCAAGCAAGAGCACCAGCGGAATCATCGGAACAAGAAATGCGACCTCGAACCACGGCGGACCGATCGATATTTTGCCGCCGTTGAGCAACTCGATGACCAGCGGCGCCAACGTTCCCATCAATACCAGCGTCGCGGCAACGACGAGCAATACGTTATTCAACAGCAGGAAGGTCTCACGCGACAGCAGGCCGAAGCCGACGTCCGAATCCAGTGACGGTGCGCGCCAGGCATACAAGACCAGTGCGCCGACGACGGTGACGGCAAGGAACGCCAGGATAAAGAAACCACGGGTCGGATCCGTCGCAAATGCGTGCACCGAGACGATGATTCCCGAGCGCACCAGGAACGTACCAAGCAGGCTTAGTGAAAATGCCGTGATAGCGAGTAGCAGGGTCCAGCTCTTGAACAAGCCGCGACGCTCGGTGACGGCCAGGGAATGGATCAGCGCCGTGCCGACCAGCCACGGCATGAAAGAGGCATTCTCAACGGGGTCCCAGAACCACCAGCCGCCCCAACCCAACTCGTAGTAGGCCCACCAGGAGCCGAGCATGATGCCGAGTGTCAGGAACATCCATGCAAGCGTCGTCCATGGCCGCGTCCACTTCGCCCAGCGTTGATCAAGGTTGCCACTGAGCATCGCCGCGATGGCGAACGCAAACGCGACTGAAAAGCCGACGTAGCCGATGTAGAGCAGCGGTGGGTGGATCGCCAATCCGGGGTCCTGCAGCAGCGGATTCAAATCAGCGCCATCGGCCGCCGGTGGCGACAGGCGGTCGAAGGGATTGGACGTCAGCAGGATGAACAGCAGAAATCCGATGGACAGCAAGCCCAGCACGCCGATAACGCGTGCCGAAAATGACTCCGGCAGTTCGGAACTGTAGCGTGATACTGCGACGGTCCATGCCGCGAGAATCAGTATCCACATTAACAGGGATCCCTCGTGGGCGCCCCAGACGGCTGAAATCTTGTAGATCGTGGGTAATGACAGCTGTGAATGATTCGCAACGTAAAGAACCGAGAAGTCGCTGCTGAGAAACGACCATGTCAGGCAGCCGAACGCGACTGCGACGAACACGAACTGGCCGAGCGCCGCGGTCTTGCCGACACGCATCATGGCAATGTCGTTGCGGTGCGCACCGATCAGCGGCAAAACGCCCTGGCATATGGCCAGCGACAGCGCAAGGATAAGGGCGAATTGCCCGATTTCAGGAATCATTGCGGGTCACACCCTGTAACGCCCTCGCGAAGAGGTGTGGTCTTGCCTTCAACGTGCTTGGCCAGCGAATCTGCAACTTCAGGCGCCATGTAGTTTTCGTCATGTTTGGCGAGAATCTTGTCTGCCAGGAATACCCCGTCGCCACCGAGTCGCCCATGTGCAACCACGCCTTGTCCTTCGCGGAACAAGTCCGGTAACACGCCGACGTAGCTGACGGGTAATTCGCAGTTCATATCGGTTACACGAAATCTCAAATCCATTGAGCCTTCGGCGCGCTCGACGCTGCCATCAACGACAAGTCCTCCGATACGAAAATTTCGCTGCTTGGGATAATCCCCTTTGATGACATCCGAGATGTCGACGAAGAACATCATGTTGTCCTGGAAAGCTCGCAGCGTGAATGCCGCGGCAATCGCAATGCCGATCACAGCAAGGCCAACGGCAAGCATGCGTTGTTGCCTCGGTTTCATTGGCGCTCCTCCAGCGCTTTGATGCGCACTTCTATTTCGCGATACACGCGTTTGTGGCGCAGCCGTGCGCGCCAGTCCGAAAAGACAATGACGGCGAGCGTCAGTCCGAAACAACTCCAGACATACACGCCGTAATTGCCCATTGCCAGGTTTTCCATGCCTAACTACCTTCTGGTGACAGAATCATTTCACGTACCCATCGGGTACGTCGTTCGCGAAACAATACTTCGGTTCGTACGCGACGCAATAAGAGAGAACCGAAAAGGAACGTGAATCCGAGGATCATCGCCAGCAGCGGATACAACATGCCGGGATCCATTGCGGGTCCACCTTCTTTCAACAGCGTCTGTCCCTGGTGCAACGAGCTCCACCATTCGACGGAGTAGTGAACGATAACCACGTTCACGACACCCACGAGGGCGAGTACGGCACTGGCTTTATCCGCCTTCGCCGTATCGTCAATCGCACCGCGCAGCGCCATGTAACCGAAGTACAAAAACAACAAAATCAGTTCCGATGTAAGCCTTGGATCGCCCCACTCCCACCAGGTTCCCCACATCGGCCGACCCCAGATCGATCCTGTCACGAGCGCGAGAAACGTAAACGCCGCGCCCAGCGGCGCCGCGGCTGCCGCCACGGCGTGCGCCAGCTTCATTCGCCAGATGAGGCCAATGCCGCCGCTTATCGCCATGATCATGTACGCCATTATCGACAGATACGCGGAAGGCACATGCACATAGATGATGCGGAACGCATCGCCCTGCTGGTAGTCCATCGGGGCGAGAAACAGCCCGGCATAAACGCCATACGCTATAAGCACTAGGGCCGGGAGTGCGAACCACGGCGCGAAGACCGCGGCCAGGCGATAAAAATGCGGCGGCGAAGCCAGCCTATGAAAAAATTTCCACATAATCGGGATTCTACTCGTTACTGATTCTCAAAGCGGCGGCCGTAGCGTAGGGAGCCAGGCTCAGCGATGCAATGGCATAGGCGCCCAGAGCCCACACGCCGGTCGTATAAATATCGTTGCCAGCAGCCAGCGACACCGTGTTGGCACCAAGCAACAGCACGGGCATGGCCAGGGGCAGGATGAGCAAACTGAGTAGCGCCGTGCCACGGTGCAGACCCACCGTCAGCGCGGCGCCGATCGAGCCCAACAAGCTGAGACTGATGGTACCCAGTAGCAGTGTCAGCATCATTACGGGAACTACGGACGCCGGCATGCGGTAGGTCACGGCCAGTATCGGCGATACGAGCACCAGCGGCAGGCCGCTGGTCAACCAGTGCGCAAGCGTCTTGCCCAACGCCAGGACAGGCAGGGGCTGCGGGCTGACCAGCAGCTGATCCAGGCTGCCATCCTCGAAGTCGCCCAGGAACAGGGAATTCAGCGACAGCAGCGTCGACAGCAGTGCCGCAACCCAGAGGACGCCAGGACCGATGAATTCCAGCTGCTCCGGGCTGGGTCCAATGGCCAGCGGAAACAGCGTGCAGACCATGGCGAAGAAGAACAGCGGATTCAGCACGTCGCCGGGCCGCTTCCACGCCAGCAGCAGGTCGCGCCTCGCCGTCGCCCAAAGGCCCGAGAAAATTCCCGGTATTTGCGGTCCCGAATCACTCATTGCATTTGAATCTTCGTCACAGGGCCATTGATGTCGACGTCCTGGTGCGCCGCCATGACACACAGACCGCCAGCGGCCAGGTGTTCCTCCGCCAATTCCATGACGAGCTTCCTGCCTTCACGATCCAGGTTGGTAAATGGCTCATCCAGCAGCCACAGCGGCACATCAGCGAGCAGCATGCGGGCCAGCGCAACGCGACGCTGCTGGCCGGCTGACAGCGACCGCAATGGCAGGCGCTTCAGGCGCTCGATGCCCAGCCGGGCATACACCGCTTCGCGGTCGCGGCCGGACTGTGGCCGCAGCGACTCTTCGAAATGCAAATTCTCCACCATGTTGAGGTCGCCTTTGAGGCCGGTGCGATGTGCCAGCCAAACCAGCTCGCCGTGAAACGTCTGCCGCTGCTTCAATACGGGCACGTCGTTCCACAGCACCTGACCGGTTTCGAGGCTGAGCATGCCGGCAATTGCGCGCATCAGGCTGGTTTTGCCGCAGCCATTGCGACCCTCGAGCAACAGCAGTTCGCCGCTGTTCAGCGCAAACCCGAGGCCCTCAAACAGGCAGCGCTCGCCCCGTATCAGGGTGAGGTCGTCGGCGGATAACTTTGCGGTCAATGCCTTACACCCTGTCGCTGCACGCAGACGCTTTGAAATTCACGATTAAACTTCCCTGTTTTACAGATACTTATGTGCACTAATTAAAGTCAATCCAAATAACATCACGTGTCCCTATGAAGTTCAAGGAAACACACGAATTCTGGTTTACAACAACTGAAGTGCGGTCGTAGACTGAATGGCCCGGTCACCAATTCATATAAGAAGAGACCGCAACCGGACAATACCAAAATATTCCGCGACATGACGATTGCGAGACACGACTAATGGATTTGGGCGCCGCTGGCCTGAGAGAACAGCCTTTCCCGAGCCACGGGAAACCGCCGGCGGTCCTGTCGTATGGCGCCCATGCCGAGGCGCTGGAAACCCTCAAGGATACCTACGAACACCCCACCGGTCTCTGCCTGCTGCAGGGGCCGACCTTATCCGGTAAATCGACTTTGATCCGCTGCTTCATCGACACGTTGCACGAGGATTGTGCCGTGGCGCTGGTCGACGGCAGGGGCCTCAATACGACAAACCTTCTGACCGGCGTCCTGCACCAGTTCGGCTACACGCTCGAAACGACTTCCAATAACGAGCTGCTGGGCCTTGTTCGGGTTTTCGCATTGCAACAGGCCGGCTCGCACGAGCCGCCCCTGCTCATCATCGAGAACATGCACGAAATGAACCCCAGCGGCCTGCGTGCACTGTGTGAGCTGGCGGAGCTTCGGGTCAATACCGGCAGTGCGCTGAAAATAGTCCTGGTCAGCGATCGTTCGCTGACAACCTTGATGAAAGCGCCCGCAATGCAGTCCTTGTCAGAACGTCTGCTGCACGAACTGCACCTGCACCCAATGACGCAGCAGGAAGCCAAGGGCTACCTGCATGACAAGTTGCGAGTCGCAGGCAGCGACTATCCGGATTTCGTTTTTCCGGATGCGGTTTGCGCCGAGCTCTGGAAAGCGTCCGGCGGCTGGCCCGGCATCCTCGACCGACTGGCGCTGTTAGCACTGGCCCGTGCACAAACATTGCCTGTCGCTGTCGCCGAGGTTGAGCACCCCACGCTGCCCACCGGCACCTGGGACGAGGAGGAAGTCTCGCTGGCCGAGAGCGGGCCTTCCGTTCCGCCCGAGTCCCCGCAGCTAATCGTGACCAACAAAGGCAGTACCATTGGCAACCTGAGGATGGAAAAACCTCGAATGCTGGTCGGGCGCTCGGATCACAACGACATATCAATCGGCAGCCGTTTCATCAGCCGCCACCATGCCCTGCTCGTGCGTCACGGCAGTTCCACTTTCCTGATGGATCTCAACAGCACCAACGGTACCTTCGTGAACGGCAGACGCGTATCGAACCACGTGCTGCTGCACGATGATGTCATTACTCTGGGACACCACAAGATCAAGTTCAACGACCCGTACGCGACGACGCGCGGCAGACTGGACGGCGCCGAATTCGCGGATACCGCGATCATGAAGACGCTTGAGGATATGCGGAACCTGCTCGCCCGGGAAAACACGGCGTTGTTGCCGGTCGCATCAGAAGACCTGCCGACCATTCAGACCTGAACCTAACTAGCCGAAATACGCTTCCTTGAAGTGTTTGCGGCACATCGAGATGTAGCGGTCGTTGCCGCCGATCTCGACCTGCGAGCCTTCGGTGACGGCGTTACCGTCAGCGTCCAGGCGTACAACCATGATCGCTTTGGTGCCGCAATGGCAAATGGCTTTGAGCTCCTTGAGCGTGTCGGCCCAGGCCAGCAGGTACTTGCTGCCCTCGAAAGGCTCTCCCTGAAAGTCCGTACGGAGCCCATAGGCCAGCACCGGAATACGCAAATTATCGGTCACATCGGTGAGCTGAAATACCTGCTCGCGCGTCAGGAACTGCGCCTCGTCAATAAGCACGCAGTGCAGGGATTCCTCTGCGTTGCTCGCGGCGATGACGTCGAACAAATTCGTATCTTTTCGAAAGGTGGTCGCTTCGGATTCGATGCCGATACGCGAGGTGACTTTACCAACGCCGAACCTGTCGTCGAGCTTGGGCGCCATGATCAGCGTATTCATGCCGCGCTCTTTGTAGTTGTAGCTCGATTGCAGCAGCGACGTCGACTTGCCCGCGTTCATCGAGGAGTAATAGAAATATAGTTTAGCCATCGCCCGCGTATTGTGGCATCGCTTCGGACTCGATGCACGGCGGGTGCGCAGGTCTAGTCGTGCAGCGTCAGAAGTTTCGCCATTTTGCGGCGGCGGCCGCGTTGATCAGAACTATGCGCCCGGCACTGCGCACATTCATTAGTCAGCGAATGCCGACCCGATATGATTTGTGGCACGGGTGTAACTATCCCGCCGCGCAGGCAGCGGCTGCAGATCACGAGGTTGCTGAGCTTGTCGAGCAAGCGGTAGCTAACGTTGTCTTTCGCGATTGAGGCCATAACAGCTCTCCGTCATTGAATGCCTTTTTTGGCATCTGACGGCCGCCTTGGCCAGCAATTGCAAAAATTATGTGCAGAACTGTTAACCAGTCGGGGTTTTGACTGTGAACTGGGTACTAAAGCAGGTAGTCGGCGACTACTTCGGCGAGGTGATCGGACCATCGCTCCGGAAAGGGTTCGGTCAGTTCGACGGACTTCGCAAAGTCAGGGTCGAAGACGCGCTCGAAAAGTTCGTCGACGTCGGCAGGGTGTGAGGTTGCAATGTTGAGTTCCTTGTTGGTGCGAAAACTCAGCTTGTCCCAGTTGGCCGATCCGAGGCAGGCCCAGCCGTCAAATACGGCAGCTTTCACATGGGACATGCCGGGATAAACGAACACCCGGATGCCGTGCTCAAGCATCGCGTTGGCCGCCAGAGCGTTACTCTTGTTGATGGGTCCATGGTTGCCGACGAGCGGCAGGATCACGCGCACGTCGACTCCGCGCCGACGTGCTTTTGCAAGTTCATAGAGCATCGCGTCGTCCGTCAGGTAGGCATTCTGAATGTAAATGTACTTTCGGGCATTGCGTATCGCGGCACGCTGCGCGTTGAAGATCTCCGAGACGGCGGGCCGAGTGTAAAGCACGCGCAATGGGTAGCCGAGATCTTCGGCGATTTTTGGGTTGGGCTTCAGTCTTTGCAGAACATACCCCGCATCACCCAACATGCCGGCGTGCGCCCAGGCCTTGTTGAATTCGTTGTTTAGCTCATCGACGATCGGGCCTCCAAGCTCCATCATCAGATCGTGCCAGACGAAGCGGTATTCCCGACCAATGTTCATGCCTCCTGCAAACGCCACTTGCCCGTCGATAACCGTCGTCTTGACATGATCACCGGCGACCAGCCACGGGTTGCGGGACTGGCGCACGGCTATGCTCGAATCGTTTTCCAGGAAGAGCCGCACCGACTCTGGAGCTTCATAATGCTGCGGCAAACTCACGTCGTCGGCGCCGGTCGCTACAATGGTACCGAGACCATCCAGCAGGACACGAATATCGATGCCTTCATCCGCGCGTCGTCGCAGCAGCCGGCCAATCTTCTCAGCGAAGTCATCGTTGTCGAATATGTAGGTTCGAATATCGACCGTCTTTTTTGCCGTCGAGATCGCATCGATGAAACGCACAAAAAACTCTTCCCCATCGACCAGGTAGTCCATCGTTCCTCGGGTTGCGCTGCGTCCGGTTAGCTGGTCGAGCTGTCGCTCCCAGTCATCGAGATCCATACCGGGCCCGTCGTTCAGAGCAGGGATCGGTTTCGATTCCAACGTGACCAGCCAACTCGGTCGAACTGTCTCGACAGCCGCATCTTTGGCTACGAAAAGCAGGCGCAAGACGGATGACACGGGGCGTGAGAAAAGGCCACCAAAATGACTCTGCGCCACATGACCGGCGGACTGCGCGATTTGCGCACCCTTGCTCGCCACGGGTCCTTCTCTCGGAGCAGGTGAATAACGGACGAATATGCCTAGCGGAATATCCCGGTCCACATAAACGAAGGGCAGCGAATACGCCCCCGCGTCGCCCGTACTGAATACCAGGCGCCGATCTTCGACACCCTCCTGTTGCAGAAACTCGTCCATCACGGGTTGTGCCCGACGATTGAACTCGGCGAAATCGATGGTCTCCGCAACGACGTAGTTCTCAGGCTTGTCGGTGATCAGCCGCGCTTCGAAATTATTGATGTCGTTGTAGTACAGAAAGTAGTCATCCTCGCCGAAATGCATGACGATGCCGGTCATGGCCGTTTTCGGCAGCACGGATTCGAAAACCATGTCGATGAAACGATTCCAGTACTTGCTGCCCAGTATGCGAGGCACAATCGGTGTCTCCGGCAGCTCGGCCCAGCGTGCCCGCTGCTGATATTCGAGGGGCAGAATGTACGGTCCCGCATACTCATGTTCGGGACCCTGCCCCACGCCTGTCAGGTCGATCTTGTTCGACCAGTTTCCGCCTGAATGAACGAGGCTATTTTCGCCCTTGTAACTGATATAGAACTCGGTAGGCCCGATGAATGCCTCGACGGCTGTTATCGGCTTCGTGACCGGCTCCTCGGCAAAGCGCCCCGGCAGCGTGCGCATATCTTCAGCGGAGGTCTTCTGGGAATTCGACGCACAGCCACTCGTGAGCGGCAAAGACAGCGTAAGCAGAAGCGCGGACAGCGCACATCGGTGACTTGATCGATTCATGGCAAACTCCCCTGACGAGAGAGTAGAGCCTAGAATACACCGATAATCGAATCCTGGAAGGTCATGCTGAAATTTATCCTCATCGTCGCAGCCAGCTACGGTTTGCTCGTCATCCTCGTATATTTCATGCAGGGTCGCATGCTCTACCTCGCAGACGTACCCGGGCGAACGTTGACCATGACTCCGACCGATGTCGGCATGGACTATCAAGATGTCGCCATCGAGACGGCTGACGGAGTGACGCTGCATGGTTGGTTCATCGCCGGTCGGACATCTCAGGTATTGTTGTTTTTCCACGGCAATGCAGGAAACATCTCACACCGGCTCGACTCGATCAGGCAGTTCCGGGACCTGGGCCTGTCGGTATTTATTATCGACTATCGGGGCTACGGTCAGAGCGAAGGCCGGACCACGGAAAAAGGAACCTATAGCGATGCCGATGCCGCGTGGCGTTACCTTACCGAGGGCCGCGGCATAGTCCCCGGCGATATCGTAATTTTCGGGCGTTCACTGGGTGCCTCTGTCGCGTCACGGTTGGCCAGCAAGAATCGACCGTTGGCACTGATCGTGGAATCGTCGTTCACGTCAATTCCGGACATCGCCCAGGATCTGTATCCATGGCTCCCGGCGCGCTGGTTGAGCCGCCTAAGTCACGCGACTCGTGACTACGTTCGCGACGTTCGCTGCCCGATACTTGTCATTCACAGTCGCGACGACGAGATCATCCCGTACCGACACGGCCAAGCAATTTTTGAATCCGCGAATGAACCCAGAACCCTGCTGGCGATTCGCGGTACTCACAATGATGCGTTCCTCCGGGACGAGCGCGCTTATGTCGAGGGAATTCGAACGTTTTTATCAGGTCTCTCCACGCCGGCTTTGCCGCGTTAATACAGGGGTGCAGACGAGACACCGTATCGAGCCAAGGACGACGGAGAACTCTTCATTCCTTTCGCGAGCGCAATCTTTGCTCGCGCGTCAGCGCACGCGGGTGCCTGGCCTTGCGGAAACCATCC
>JABDOQ010000092.1 GCA_013043165.1 Woeseiaceae bacterium
CTGTCATACAGGCGTTCGAGCTGCGGCTGATACCACTTGCGCGCCGCGGTCAGCTGCGCCTGCCAGCCATGATCGTCCAGTGGCGCAGCGGACAGCCCTTCGAACAGTTCGCAAAACATCGGCCAGTCACCGGCCGCCGCCGCAGGTGGCCGGAATGCCCGCAACGAGGCGAAGCTGTTGCCGCCGACCGCCAGCTGCTCGAAGCAACGCGCCGCATTTGCCGGTCCCATGCCGGGCAATAGTTTCAGTACGCGGAATGCCGCAATCTCGTTCTTCGGGTTCTCAGCCCATTTGAGTATCGCCAGCAGGTCCTTGACGTGTGCTGCCTCCAGGAACTTCAGCCCCCCGTACTTTACGTAAGGAATGTTGCGGCGCACGAGTTCGAGTTCCAGTCGATCGCTGTGATGGGAGCCGCGAAAAAGTACCGCCTGCTCTTTGAGCTCCATCCCCTGCTCGCGATTCCTAAGTATTTCGTCGATGACGTATTCGGCCTCCGCGTCTCCGTCTTCCACGGTAACGTAACGGGGTTTTGCGCCAGCGGTGCTTTCTGAAAAAAGATGCTTGCGATACTGACGCTCACTCTCAGCTATCAGGCAGTTCGCACTGTCGAGTATGGCTTGCGTTGAGCGATAGTTTTGCTCAAGCGTTATGACCTTTGCGGACGGCATGTACCGGTCCGGGAATCCAAGAATATTTTCTACTTCGGCAGCACGAAACGAGTAAATCGATTGCGCATCGTCGCCCACGACGGTCACGCCCTCGCCGTTCGGCTTCAGCGCATTAAGAATTTCTGCCTGCACGATATTGGTGTCCTGGTATTCGTCGACGAGCACATGGTCAAACCACGATCCGATCTCTTCTGCGAATTCTGCTTCCGCGACGAGATGACTCCAGTAAAGCAGCAGGTCGTCGTAATCGAGGGCCTGACTTTGCTGCTTGCGCAGGACGTAGCAGCGAAACAGCTCCTTGAGTTCATCAGACCAGTCGCAGCACCAGGGATACGTTTCATCAAGCGTCTCGCTCAGGGATTTCCGCGTGTTGACACAGCGCGAGTAAATAGCGAGACACGTGTCTTTTTTCGGGAATCGTCGCGCCGCACGCGTGAGTTTTTGTTCGTGCCGCACGACATCCATGATGTCAGCCGCGTCACCGCGATCAAGCACCGAGAAGCCCGGATCCAGGCCGAGGTTGTGGGCGTAGCGGCGCAGCAGCCGATTCGCGACGGAATGAAACGTTCCCGACCAGGGCAATCCCCCGGATGGCAGGGGTGGCAGCTCGTTTCCCGGGGCCGATGCCCGCACAATGGATTCAACTCGCCGCGTCATCTCATCGGCCGCACGCCGCGTGAAAGTGAGCAGCAGTATTCGTTCCGGGCTCACACCCGAAATCAGCAGATGCGCCACGCGATGTGCAAGCGTCATCGTCTTGCCCGTGCCTGCCCCTGCGATCACCAGCAGGGGACCGGCGCGCAGTCCGCGACCGGGAACGGCGGCATTACCGTATTCGGCGGCGAGCCGCTGTGCCGGGTTCAGGATGCCCAGGTAGTCAAATTCCTGCAGGGCCTGCTGCACGAAGCCTCTCCAAAAGTCTGTATTTTTATACAGTACTGGATGTATTTACAAGGTTGGCAGCAGGAATTCCTCGATTACGGCCGCCAGCTCGCGCGGTGCCTCGAAGTGCGGCATGTGGCCTGCGCCATCGATTGCAACGTTTTTGGCAGCCGGAAACAGGGGCGTTGGCGCATGCCCGTACCGATGCGCGAAGTCGCTGTTCGAGCCTTCGACGAACAGCACTTCAGCGGTCACAGCCCGACAACAGGCAAGCGCCTCGGCACGGCGGTAGAGCATGGGACTTGGCAGCTTGTGGCGCGGGTCCGCGCGCAGCCGTGCGACGCCGTCGGCACCTTGGCTCGCCCATTCACCGGCCACGAAAAGAGCCTCGGTGTCGCTCATGGCCGGGTGACGCTTGCCGATGCGATACGCCAGCGCCTCCAGGTTCGCATATTCGGAAAAGCGCGGCGCCGCGTTTCCGGCCTCTATCCAGGCGCGATAACGACCTGGCGCATCCGCGGGGTCCGAGTCCGGAAGACCGAATCCCTCGACGTTGACGAACGCGCGCACACGCTCCGGCATCGTCCCGGCATAGAGCGAGCCCACGTTGCCGCCCATACTATGGCCGACAAGCCGGACCGGACCATCGGGAGAGAAGATATCCAGTAATGCGTGCAGATCGGCAAGGTAATCCGGAAACCAGAAGCTCGTGCAAGCGCAGCTCGAACGGCCAAATCCGCGCCAGTCGGGTGCCACGACGTGCCACTCTTCAGAAAACGCATCGACGACGAACTGGAATGTCGAGCCGGTATCGGCCCAGCCGTGCAGGTACACGAGCAGCGGCGCGCCCGGGTCGCCCCACTCATAAATGCAGTAATTTGCACCGCGAATATCGAACTCTCGCTCGTTACGAGGCACCCTGGGCTGGTAAATTTCCTTGCCTGGCATACCTCAATACTTGCACAACATCGTTACCCGATACATGGCGGCGCACGATTAACGGAAAATATTCACGCTGCGCTTTTGTGCGTCAGGTCGTGTATAAATGTGCTGCATACGAACAACTTCTAACGCGACCCGCCCGACAACTGAATAATGACCTTCGAAATCGCACTGGTGCTTGGAATCCTGGCTATTTCGCTGGTTCTGTTCATCAGCGAAGTCATTCGCATGGATCTGGTGGCGCTGCTGGTCCTCGGCGCGCTAGCGGTCACGGGTCTCGTCGACTCTTCCGAAGCATTCGCAGGATTCAGTAACAGCGCGGTAATCACGGTCTGGGCGATGTTCATTCTGAGCGAGGGCCTGACGCGAACCGGCATCGCCGACATCATCGGCCGCCAGGTCATGCGCATCGGCGGCCGCCGCGAAGTCGCAATGATCATCGTGATCATGATTACCGGCGCCGTGCTGTCCGCGTTCATGAACAACATAGGTGTCGCGGCGCTCATGCTGCCCGTGGTGGTCGGGGTTGCGCGGCGGACGCGTATTCCGGCATCACGACTACTGATGCCTCTCGCGTACTCGACGCTGCTGGGCGGCCTCATGACGCTCATCGGCACACCACCCAACCTGTTGATCAGCGAGTCCATGTTGCAAAACGGGCTTGTGCCATTCGCGTTGTTCGATTTCACGCCCCTGGGCGGCGCTGTCATGGTCATCGGCGTGCTGTTTGTTGCATTGGCCGGACGATTCCTGTTGCCGACAACCCGCGGCGAACGTGGCAAGCACGTCAGTCAGCGCAGTTTGCGCTCACGGTACAAGCTGCAGGAACGGACATTCATGTTGCGCGTGCCGAGAGACTCGATACTGGTCGGCAAGTCGCTGGCGGAGAGCCGCATCGGCGCCTCGACCGGGCTCATTATCCTGTCACTGCATCGGGGCGGTCGCAGCGAGACCTTGCCCGGCCGGCAGACCATCATTCGTGGCGGGGACGGAATTCTCGTGCAGGGCCGCCTCGACCAGTTCCGCGAGCTCAGGCGCTGGAGCGATCTTGTTATTGAGCGCGAGGCACCGGTACTGAAGTCGATGGTCGCCTCGAAAGTGGTGTATGCGTCGGTCACCATCGCTGACGGGTCACCCGTCGTCTCTGAGCTGGTCCGGCATGCTGCTTTTCGTAGCCGCTTCGACGTACTCGTAGTCGGACTCTTGCGTCGCGACGGCTATCGGCTGACGAACCTCGCCTACGTTCCGATCAAGGCCAACGACAAAATTCTCGTCCAGGGAGAGGTTGAGTCAATCGAGCAGCTCGAAAAATTTCCGGACTTCAGCGAGGTTGAGGTATTCACGCCCGAAGACCTGGCCGAGAAATACCACGCCGACGAACGCATGTTCGTTGTGCGGCTGCCCAAGCACAGCGGCCTCGTTGAGGAGACTCTGAAGAAAAGCCGTCTGGCAGAAGTTTTCGATTTTCGCGTCCTTGCCGTGTTTCGCGATGGCGAGCTCAAGGTAATGCCGCGTGGCGACGAGGTATTGCTGGGCGGCGACCTGCTCCTCATCGAAGGACAACACAGCGATCTCGATGTTTTGCGTGGCCTCCAGGAGCTGGATATCGACACCAAGGTTCCCGCGAACGTTTCCGCATTCGAGTCAGAACGACTGACCTTGATGGACGCGACACTCGACCCGCGCAGTAGTCTCGCCGGCAGGTCGGTTGGCGAGCTCAACTTCCGCGAGCGCTATGGCATCGAACTCGCAGGCATCGAACGGGAAGGTGAAACCGTCGGAACCGACCTTGCCGATGAGCGCCTGCAGATCGGTGACGCGTTGTTGTTGCTCGGGCCGCGCGACCGCCTGCAGCTGCTTTCTTCAGATTCCGACTTCCTGATCCTGACACCGCTCGGGCAGGAACCACCCGATACCCGCCGCGCCCCGCTTGCGGCGGCAATCATGCTAGGGGTGGTCGTTACCGTGATGCTCGGTTACGCACCGATCTCTATTTCGGCCGTCATCGGCGGAACAATCATGGTGCTGACCGGCTGCCTGAATATGGAACAGGCCTACCGGTCGATCGACTGGCGAGCGATATTTCTGATCGCCGGTATGCTGCCGCTGGGCACGGCGATGCAGGACACCGGCGCGGCCACCTACCTCGCCGGCCAGGTAATGGCGTTGCTCGGTGACGCGGGTCCCTGGCCCGTGATCATGGGCCTTTACATCCTGACGGCGATGGCGACCATGATTATCCCGACGGCGGCACTGGTTGTCCTGATGTCTCCAATTGTGCTGTCCGCAATGTCGGACATGGGCCTGGCGCCACAGACGGCGATGATGGCGGTCGCGATGGCCGCGTCGGCCAGTTTCACGAGCCCGATCTCACACCCGGCGAACATCCTGGTCATGGGTCCCGGTGGATACCGGTTTATTGATTACCTGAAGGTCGGTGTACCGCTGACGATCGTCGTATTCATTACAGTCATGGTCCTGTTGCCCATTCTCTGGCCGCTGGCACCGGCCTAAGCCAATCGGAGTATCTCTGGTGTCCAAGAAAATTGTGATTGCAGGTGCCGGCCATGCGGCCGGACAAGTTGTCGCGACCTTGCGCCAACAGGAATATAAGGGGCAGATAGTGCTCGTCGGGGACGAATCATACCTGCCGTATCAGCGTCCACCGCTTTCGAAGGGCTTTCTCGCCGGCAAAATGTCGGCCGAGCGCCTCCATCTGAAGGCAGACAACTTCTACGACGATCATCAGATCGAAACAAAGCTGCGAACGACAATCACAGCGATCGATCGTGATAGCAAAACGCTGAAAACCGAGGAAGGCGAGGACATCGCCTACGACAAACTCGTTCTGGCGCTGGGGTCGCGTGCACGTAAATTGTCCGTCGAGGGCGCCAATCTCATGAGCGTGTACTACCTGCGAAGCATCGATGATGTTGAACAGATTCGCCCCGAGATGGATGTCGGACGACACCTGGTTATCATTGGCGCCGGCTATATTGGGCTCGAAGCCGCCGCGGTTGCGCGCAGCCTCGGCCTGGATGTGACCGTGATCGAGATGGCGGATCGCGTCATGAGTCGCGTCGTGTCCCCGGAGATCTCAGATTTCTACCAGATCGAACACACGAGTAAGGGCGTGAAGCTCAGGCTTTCTTCGAGCGCCGTGGCCCTGCGCGGAAAGAAGCGCGTCAAGCGCGTCGAAATCACGGGCGGTGAAGAAATTCGGGCGAATTTCGTCATCGTCGCAGTCGGCATCCTGCCCAACACGGAACTCGCCGAGCAGGCCGGTCTCGATGTCAATGATGGCATTATTGTCGACGACCGGTGCATGACCAGCGACAAGGACATCTTTGCGGTTGGCGACTGCACGTCACACCCGAACGATATCTACGGTCGGCGGCTGCGCCTCGAGTCAGTTCACAATGCTGTTGAACAGGCGAAGACAGCGGCAAACAACCTCTGCGGAATAGAGACCCACTACTCACAGGTGCCGTGGTTCTGGTCCGACCAGTTTGACCTCAAACTGCAGATTGCGGGGCTGTCAGAGGGTTACGACGACGTCGTTATACGCGGTAATCCGGCCGACAGATCGTTCGCCTGCCTGTACCTGAAAGAGGGTCGCCTGATTGCCGTCGATGCCGTCAACGCGCCCCGGGATTTCGTGCAGTCGAAGGCGCTCATAGCTGATCGAATCGTCTTGTCGGCGGACAAGCTCGCTGACTCTGCGACGTCACTGAAGGACATCGCTGCGAAGGCGTAGTCGGGCGGTGCAGCCTATTCGCCGGACGATGCGCTCTCGGAAGCTTCCGTGTCCCGGGGCAACTCGATGAGCAGACGCCCTTCCGCCGCGACCGGGCCACCCTCGACCGAATAAGCCTGTGCCGACAGCGACTCCACGGCTTCCATTTTCAGGCCCCGCAGCGATCCGGCGCCACCCGTTACCGCCGCGGTACGCAATGCACCGGGCCCTGCCGTGAGATCACCAAGCCAGGCGCCCTTCCAGCTGTCCGCCGAGCTGCGATAGGCCGGGATTATGACGTCGCGCAGGAACGCCCAGTGGTTTTCGAATTGCTCTATGAACAGGCTGCCGCTGCCCGGCAAGTAGATGTACCAGGCGCTGTCGATCATTGCCTCGCCTTTCATGAGTCGAGTGCGTTCCGATTCCGAGGAAAACTTGATGCCAAGGCCGGCCGTCCTTCCGCGAGCGTCGCGCATCACTGTTGCCGTTATGCTACTCGAGCGAATGGGAGCTTCCCACAGCTGTTGTACCTTTTCGGGAAACGGCTTCACGTGCGAGTCACCGTCATTCGTAAACACGATCGCCTCCGAAGGTACAGCGGAGAAATTCAGCGCAATGACCTCGGAATCTGTCACTGACAGGGGTGACAAGCCATTGTCCGAATTGAACGGGTTGTAGATGACGCCGATGACAAAAATTGCGGCGCCAACCAACAGGCCAAAAAACAACGCGATGAGGTATTTCATCACGGCGTTTCCTGCCTGCGTATATATGTCGTTACCAGCTCGATGCGCCCTGCCGGCGCATCCGCATCACCCGAAGTGTTCGGTACCCAGCGCTCCGACATCAGGCCGCCGAGCGGTGCGAACTCGCGCGAGCCGGCCTGCAGCTCACCGCGGCGAAAGCCGCCTTGCAGTGCTTCCGGCCGCAGGTTCACGAATATCGAACCGCGCGCCGGCAGGTGCAGGACCCAGTCGATAATTTCGCCGGAACCATCCCTGGCCGACATTCTGGACGCGACGCCTATGACGGTATCTCGCGCATTGCGAATCTTGAATAGCTCGGCACGAACATTCTTCAACTCTTGATCCGCCGGCCATTTCAATCCTGTCGGCAGTGCCTGTTTTTCACCCGACGCCCCGACCATGATGCGGTCCATCGGCATATTTATGTGAAAAGACTCGATATTTCCGCCATTCGCAGCGACCGAGACGATCGAAGCCTCGCGATGTTGATCGACCGCCGGGTACGCATACAGCGCAGCAGCGGCGGCAGCCACTCCGAGCACGATTCCAACGATGAATGTCTTCAGCAAAAATAGTCCACCAGGCAACAACGGGCCAGCCAAATCATGGGCAGGCGCCAAGTTTAGTTAAATTGACGCGGCGGTCACAACGACCAGGGCCTTTTTTGTGACAGGGCGCACATCGGGAGGGTAAATGAGAGGACAAACCAGGCCATTCCGGCCCTTTCGCGGCTTTTCCGCCCTCGCACAACGCCGTTACCGTCGCGGCTTAAACAGGACACTAGCAATCCGAGAAGTATAGCTGTAAGTATTGGTCCAGGCTGATATTGTCAGCCGCCTCTATTGCTTCCTGGCGCAGCAGGGATTCGGCAACCTCTTTCTCAAAGACCTCTCTTCGCGCATCCTCCAGCGGCGTGACCGAAGCAAAGTAGTCGCGGTGACTGTTCGCCAATGTGAGCGCATATTCAAAGAAACTGCTTTGCGTTTCCTCAAGGTCCGCGAGCATACGGGCCGACGGTGTCTTTCCAGGATCGTCGACAAGTTTCTGCATTTGTCGCACGGAGTCCGCGTAACTCGCCTGGGCGTCATTGCGATCTATCACTTCGGCGACGGCGAGTACGTTCGACAAGATCTCACTGCCCCAGACCTGCAAAGTCACAGGCAGTCCATTTCTCAGGAGACGAAATTCCGGGTCGCGCCCGCGCTTCGCAGTTCCTGCATGATTAAGACTGATCTCCGTCAGCGCTTCGGCATCGAGTTTCGGACTGTCCTCGAGCAGGCAGTAGATCAGCATCGCCTCGACAAAGCGCATCGTATTTTGATTGATGCCGGACGGATCGAACGGGTTGATATCCAGCGAGCGAATTTCGACATACTCGATGCCGTCGCGACGCAGTGCGGCCGTAGGTCGCTCACCGGTTTTCGCAACCCGCTTTGGTCGCACCGGCGAATAGAATTCGTTTTCGATCTGTAGCAGGTTGGCGTTCAGCTGCCGGTACTTGCCATCAACTTTGACGCCTATTGCCTTGTACTCCGGTTCGGGTGTGCAGATCGCGGCCTTCAGATCACCGACATACTCATCGAGGCTGTTCAGGGAAATATTGATCTTCGATTGATTCTGGTTGCTGTAGCCGAGGTCACTCATGCGCAGGGAAGTCGCATATGGCCCGAAAAACGTATTTGCCTCGAGCGACTTCATGCGCCCCGCTGCACCGCTCGTAAATGACCTGCAGAATGCAGGCGAAGCGCCAAAAAGGTAAAGGACGAGCCAGCCCATGCGGCGAAAATTTCGAATCAGCCCGAGGTAATGCTCGGATCGAAACTGCTCTGCATCCAGATCGGAACCGAGATGCTGCTGATAAACAGGCCAGAAATCGCGGGGCAGAGAGTAATTGAAATGCACTCCCGATATGAGCTGCATTTGCCGGCCGTAACGATATCCCAGTCCTCGGCGATAGATCGTTTTCATTCGACCTACGTTCGACGACCCGTATTTGGCCAGTGGAATGTCATCGTTGTCGGGAATCAGGCACGGCATGCTGGCCGGCCAGAGAAGCTCTCCGTCGAGTTGTGAATACGTAAACTGATGAATGTCACAGAGACACTGCAGCGCCTCCCACGTCGTTACAAAGGCTGGCGTTACAAACTCAAGCAGCGACTCGGAGAAATCCGTTGTTATGTAGCGGTTCGTCAACGCCGATCCAAGAGAGGCAGGGTGTCGCTTCATCGACAGCAAGCCATCGGCATCAACACGCAGCGCTTCCTTTTCGACGCCTTTCAGTCCACCGCACAGTACATCGTCAGTTACAGCGGTAATGGCTGCCAGGCGCTTTTCAAACCGCTGCTTCAAATCTCGTCCTTTTGGAGGTCGCCTACAGTGCGAAGCTCGCGTGCTGTTTTACCATAACTGCGGCAGCGGCGCCCGACACCGTTCTGCTCATGCCCGGGTTGCCGAATTTCGCCGTGGCCAGGGCAGCCTGGTCTCCGTGTATTTGCTATTCTGCACTGACAGCCGCACAGGCACACCCAGGCGCTGCAGGTGTTTACAGCCCGAACGTTCAAATCGTATCGACTCCGATCGGCGAGCATTATTCTGCTGCTCGCCCTGACTTTCGCTGCGCCTGCACATGCATTCCGCTGCGGCAACAAAATAGTCATCAAGAACATGCACGAACAGCAGGTGCGCAGCGCCTGTGGCGAACCAACCACGGTCCGTCATCTCGGCTACGCTGTGCGCGGCATCGACTGGTCCGCTCGGCGCAGGTCATCGCCCGGCTTTTCGACCCGGCGTTTCCCGGGTCTTGGCCACTTTACGCGGGAAGTAGTCAGGACCGAGTACGTCTATAACTTCGGTCCGCGCAAGTTCATGCGACGCCTGGTCTTTGAGGGCGGTATCCTTGTCTCGATTGACACCATCGGTTACGGATACAATTAACAATGCGGCGCGACTCCCGGTACTATCCGCATTAATCAGTTAACCAGACGACGCGGAGTTCGACAGGTATGAATGAAGCAAAGCGACGGCGCCTTCGTGACCGCAGCTCGGGCGCAGCAACACTCATCAATGAAGGCTGCAAAATCACAGGCGTAATCAGCGGTAGCGGCGATTTCCTTATCAACGGTGAAATTGAAGGCGACTGCGACATCGGCGGTACCGTCACGCTGGCCCGCAACGGCCTTTGGCGCGGCCTGCTCAAGGCCGGCACCGTTATCGTCTCCGGCCACGTCGAAGGGGATGTCGTGGCGACCGGCAAGGTGGAAATAGCCGCCTCCGCAAAGATCGTCGGTACTGTCAGCGGTGATGCGATAGCCGTAGCGGAGGGGGCCATCGTTGAGGGCGTCATGAAAACGACGGGGCAGGCAGATCCCGTCGAATTCGTCGAAAAACGCAAGCAGGACAATTAGCTGGGGCCAGCCCTGTGGCCCTGTGGCCACCCGACAAAAATAGTCCGAAATGGAAATTTTCTGCTGATTCCTGCCGGATGCTACAATTGGAGGCCTTAAGAGCCGAATAATAACGACAATATGATCGGCAGCAGATTTCCGCGAGTATGGCTGTTCGCGGTGGCGCTTGGCGCCATCGTTACCGTCGTCATGTTATCCATGTTCTATGGCCAGTATCGATGGCTGGCCAGCCAAATCGTAACGACCAGCACCCAGCAACACTATGCATTCATGCAGGAGAGTTTCGAGCGTCGCGCGCGATCGAGAATCCACGAAGTGTCCCACACGCTGCCAGTTGAAAACGTCACAGGTGACACGGACGAATTAACGTCGCTATTAGGTCGCGCTCTGGACGTCACCGACGGTCTGATCGGCATTCGTTTTACCGACAGCACGGGGCGAACCTGGGAAAGCGGAAACCTGCCCGCTATCGACGACCCGGCCATAACGACCTGGATGCCCGAGCACCTTGTTATCGCGTACCCCGTCGTTCGGAGCGGCAATGATGTCGGTTACCTGAGCGGATCATTCGACCTTGCAGAGCTGAATGCCGAGTATGCGGCATATTCGGATCTGTTATCGGCGAGCGAGTTACACAGCCGTCAGTCAAGCTATTACTGGATCGGTGGCGGTACGGTGGCCGTGCTGCTGTTGTGCGGTGGCATGGTCTGGCTCATTGTCCGCAACCACTCCCGGCGAATCACGCAGTTGAAGCATCAGGCGGAAAAATTCCGCGATGCCGATTTCGGCGACCGCCTGCCCGAAACTCGCGGTGACGAACTCGGCGAGCTTGCGGCCGTTTTTAACGACATGCGAGACAGGCTGCAGACCACTACCATATCGCGGGATTACCTCGACAACATTCTCTCAGGAATGAACGAAGCGATTATTGTCACGGGAGAAGACGGCACGATTCAGCGTGTCAACAAGGCGACGACCCATCTCCTGGGGTTTGACGAGGACGAACTGCTCGCCACGCCAATTGATTCCGTTGTTGATGGCAGCACGGGCCGTTCTTCGCTGGCCGATGAATCATCCTCCGGATTGCCAAAAGAAGCTACGTTCGAATCAAAGTTCGGCGAATCGATCCCCGTTTCCTACACCTGCTCGGTTATCAAAGACGAAGACGGCAAGATAACGAACCGTATCTACGCTGCGCAGAACATCACCGAACGCAGGCGCGCGGAAAAGCGGATTCGCTATCTTGCTCGTATTGATGCCCTGACAAAGATTCCGAACCGCATGCAGTTTCAGCACCTGCTGCAGCGCGGCATCGCGCGGGCACGCAGGACCGGACATCCGCTTTGCCTTTTCTATGTGGACATCGATTACTTTAAGGAAATCAACGATACATTCGGGCATCTCGCCGGCGACATGACGCTGGAAACGGTTGCAGAAAGGCTTGCCGCGGCACTTCCCGACAAAACAATAATCGGTCGTCTGGCCGGTGATGAATTTGCGGTGATGATCGACGGACTGGGCCCGAGTGCCTCGGGAATGAAATCGACCCGCGAGCTCGCGCAGATGCTGTTGAATCGCCTCGCCGACCCGTTCTTCGTCCAGGGACACGAGGTATTCATGACCGCGAGTATGGGCATCGCGTTCTACCCGCAGGACGCGCCGAACGTCATCGACCTGATCCGCAACGCCGACGCCTCGCTGTATCACGCGAAAAAAAGCGGCGGCAACGTGTTCTCCTTTTATAAGCCGGAAATGAACGAGGCCAGCGTGGAAAGGCTTATGACGAAGAGCAAGCTGAAGCGGTCTTTCGAGCGCGATGAACTGCTGGTGCATTACCAGCCCAAATATAACCTCGAGACCGGCGAGGTTTTCGGAGCTGAAGCCCTGGTTCGCTGGGAGTTGCCCGAGCGTGGCCTCGTGCTTCCCTCGGATTTCATACCGATTGCCGAAGAATCGAACCTGATCATTGAAATCGGCGAATGGGTGCTGGACAAGGTCTGCGAGGACTTCCGCGGCTGGCAGAAAACAGTCCCGTCACCAGGGCGAGTCTCCGTAAACCTGTCGCTGAAGCAGTTGCGACAGGCCAGTTTCATAAGTCGTATCGGCGCGATACTTCGCGGTCATGAGGTCTCCCCTACGTCACTCGAGCTGGAGATTACGGAAACGACGTTGATGGAAAATCCGGAACGAACGATCAAGCTCCTCGACCAGCTTTACGGGCTTGGCCTGCACCTTGCCATTGACGACTTCGGCACCGGCTATTCGTCTCTGAGCGCCCTGCAACAATTCCCCATCAGCACGCTGAAAATCGACAGGTCCTTCGTGCAGAATATTGTGACGAATCCGGATGATGCAACAATTGTCGATACAATTATCCAGATGGGGCGCAATCTCAAATTGGACGTAGTCGCGGAGGGCGTCGAGGAAGAAGCGCAGTTGGTCTTCCTGCAGAAACTCGGCTGTACCTACGTGCAGGGGCTGCTTTTCGGTGACCCGATGAGCGCAGACAACTACGTTGAGCTCTTGATGGCACAGGCCGACGGCACCGATTCCTACCGGGCACTTTTCGCCTGATTTACCTGTTCATCCTGTGTTCATCCTGCAGCTGAGACAATGCCTGGGCTTTCATGCAACTTATTGTTTTTACTCCGTCTTTTAACCGGCTTCACTCCGAACCGGCAACATGATCTAATAAAGCATCGAAACCCGCCTGCCCGGCTGCTGCAGTGTCGCTCCGGGCCCAATCAAGTAGACCCAATGAACAAGACAACGAAGACAGTTTTTTCTGTGATGGCATTATTGTTGGCGCCGCTGGCAATAGCCTGCGATTACCCGACGCGAGCAGACGTGCCGGACGGCGCTACCGCGACCAAGGAAGAGATGATCGCCGGTCAACGCGGCGTCAAGGCCTATATGAGCGTGATGGAAGAATATCTTTCCTGCATTGAAGCAGCTGAGCAAGAGACTGTTGCCGATCCGGATGAACAGGAAGAGGAAGCCAAGCAACAGCGCATCGACATGTTGAACAAGAAGTACAACGCCGCCGTCGAAGAAATGAATCTTGTTGCGGAAGAATTCAATACTCAGGTTCGCGCCTACAAGGAACGCAGCAAGTAGTTGCGGAACACTGCGGTTGCGATCTGGAACGCCCGTCAATTGACGGGCGTTTTGCTTGCAGGGTGCTGCGTGCACCAAGCGGCTATTTTAAATTACCGATTTCCCGGCTCAGATCGTATTTGTTCTCGGTGACGATACGTTCCAGGACCTTGATTCGTTCCTCCAGCCGCTCAATCTGAGCAAGCGTTTCCTCGAGCTCAGGGTCCTGCGCTCTTTTTTCTTCGTTCTTCATCTTCATATATTTCTGGATGGTTTGCGCCGTAAAGACGATTGCGACTATGCAAACGACATAAAACAATGTGTTCATTTACGGACCCCTTTGCCGTGTCTGCTATTCAAAGTTTCCGGAATTCCTGTTCGAGCTGGAAACGTGGTGAAGTCACCTTTTTTTCAAGTTCTGCAAGACGTTTATCAAGGGCCTGGTATCGCTCACGGACATCCTTGACCGAGGAACCTGCCCGCCCCGCGGTTCGCTCCCTTGCCAGATCCGATTCTCTGGCTGTCCGCGATCGCCTCGATCGCCTCGATCGCCTTGAAGTCCTCATTCCCCAACTGCTGCCGGTCTCCGTGACGATCCGATGGCCACGCTTCGACGCAGCAGGAATCAGGAAAACGGCCGCCAGGTATCCAACAATTGCGAAAGGCATTGCCATCAGGAACGCAATAAATGCCAGCAAGCGCGTGACTTTCAGATTGAGCCCGAAATACCCGGCCAACCCTGCGCATACGCCGCCGAGAACCGCCCGATCGGCATCGCGATACAGCCGATGTTCTGACGTTTCGCTATATGCAGTCATGAGCGCCTCCGGGAGTCTCGGCGGTAGGTTCGCCAGAAATCATTTTCTTGTCTACGTCCGGAATATACCAGCGGCTTTTCCCGGATCAGCAAGGTGGCGGCAAGATAGGCGGCTGCAGTCAGCCAGAAGAACAGTAGCAAGCCAATCACCGCGACCACCCTTACCGTAGCGACCTGGAAATTGAAGCGCTCGGCGATACCTGCGCAAACACCAAACACCCAGCCATTCTCGCGATCGCGGTACAGCCCTCGCAGTGCTTCGAATTCTCTGTCCCAAGTCTCTCGATTCATTCTTTGCTCCTCTCCTAAGGATTCGATTACTCGGCCTCTCTGCGACTGTGCTGTTCGGAAGCGACCCGCTCCTTCAGCGCATTGAGTTCATCCTTGACCAACTCCTCAGCCTCAAGACCGGCGAATTCGTGATTCAGGTCCTTGGGCAAGCCCAGGTCATAGGCTTCGACTCGACCTTCAACGTCATCAATGCGTCGCGTGTAGGCCTCGAAACGAACCATGGCGTCATCGATCTTGTAGTCGTGTATTTTCTTGCGGGCCGCCAGCCGGCTGCTTGCCGTCTTATGTCGCGCCAACAGCGCCTTTTGCCGGGTTTTTGCATCTTCGAGCTTGCTCTCCAGGCGGGCGATGTCCTCGTTGAGTTTCGCCAGCCCTTCTTCAACCGCGAAGTAGTCTTCCTTCAGTACGTCGACCGCACCCGAAACCCGGGACTTCTCCACCAGTGCTGCCTCGGCCAGGTCCTCACGGCCCTTGCGCATCGCGAGCTCGGCCCGGTCATCCCAGTCAGCCCTTTCGCGATCAAGGGTCTCTATTTTCCGGTTCAGGTCTTTTTTGTCGGCAATCGAGCGCGCCGCCGCGGACCTGACTTCGACGAGTGTGTCCTCCATCTCCTGGATCATCAGGCGTACGATTTTCTCGGGATCCTCGGCTTTGTCGAGAATGGCGTTGATATTGGAGTTCACGATGTCGCTGAATCTCGTGAATATGCCCATGAGTGTTTCCTCTTTTCAGGTGAATCCTGCTTAGGGTAACTGCAGCATTCGTGCCAAGTTCGTCGATTTTTAATAAGTAACTGTTTTATATCAATAAATTTTATTAAAGGCTGCTACCTTCAGCTATTGCTGAATGGTATTTTTTACTGTTTATTGGTTTTTTTTACTATTTTCTGGCCTAATTAACCGATGTCGACCCGTTCGGAATCCCAGCAGATCATCGGCGAAGCGCCCGCGTTCCTGGAAATGCTGGAACACGTGTCCCGCGCGGCAACGCTCTCGAAGCCTGTGCTGGTTGTTGGCGAGCGGGGCACGGGCAAGGAGCTTATCGCCTCGCGCCTGCATTTTCTGTCCGGCCGTTGGGAGCAACGGGTCGTCAAGGTAAATTGCGCCGCCCTGACAGAAACCATCCTCGAGTCCGAGCTCTTCGGTCACGAGGCTGGCGCGTTCACGGGGGCGGCGAAAACACATGTCGGACACTTCGAGCGCGCCGACGGTGGCACGCTTATTCTTGATGAACTTGCGACAATTCCTCTGCGCACGCAGGAGAAAATACTGCGCGCGATTGAGTACGGCGAGGTGCAGCGCGTCGGTGGCAGTGAAACCCTGCAAGTTGACGTACGCATTGTCGGATCGACTAACGCCGATCTGCAATCGTTGACGGCGGCAGGGCGATTTCGAAAGGATCTGCTAGACCGCCTCGCATTCGACGTGATCACGGTTCCGCCGTTACGCGAGAGAGTTGAGGATATTCTGCCACTCGCAAACGCATTCGCAATTCACATGGCGAGTGAGTTGAAGCGCAGCTATTTTCCCGGCTTCAGTCCGCGAGCATCGTCGGCGCTGCTGCGCAATCAATGGCCGGGCAATGTACGAGAATTGAAAAATACGATCGAAAGAACGGTCTATCGTGCCGAGGATCCGGAGCAACCGGTCACCAAAATCGCGATCGATCCGTTCGATTCTCCATTCCGGCTCGTCGACGCTGAATCGGCGGCGGAGCAGCTCCCGGCAAAGCGAAAGAGCCCGCTATTGCCGACAGATCTGCGTCAGCGACTTGCGGACACCGAAACCGAGCTGCTGCAGGCGGCCCTGGAAAAATCGCGCTTTAACCAGCGCCTGGCCGCCGATCTGCTGGGACTTACTTATGACCAGTTTCGCGGCAAGCTGCGAAAGTTCAAGCTTGCCAGCAAGCCCTGAGACGGCACCGTGACAGCTCTCCGCTAGCTTTCGTCGCGATAGCGGCGTACGTAGATCGCGGCCGTCACGAATACGGCGCAGACGACCACACCGCCCCACATCGAAGGACTCGTCAGGAAGCGACCAACGTCGAGGAATGCAAGCAAACTCACTGCTTCTTCGCTGAGGTGCAAGGTTTCCTTGTCGAAGAAAGCCTCTATATCCATACCGCGAAATAGTGGGATCATTCCTTTGCGGCTGAAGACTGCGTCGGCAAAAAAGGACGACCTGAGAAAAATAAACTCAAGAATAGGAATAAGAACCAGTGGCATGAATGCCATTAAAAATGGCGAGCGTTTTGTAAACGCGGACACGAACAGGAGCCAACCGACGAATGGTGACATCCATATGGCGCTCGCCAGGGTAACAATCAGAGCCGCGAGCCAGTTGTCGAGCAACGGCACCGAGCCCCATATAAGATGGCCAGCGTCGGCACCCTTTACACTGAACCAGATACTCGTCACGGCGAGATTGACGAGGTGAGTCGCAATGATTACGACGACAGTTACCGTTGGAATAATTACGATCGCTGTTGCGAGTTTTGAGATGACTGCTTCGGCGTCAGTCACGGGCATTGACCGCCAGAACAGGATACTTTTGTCTTTACGCTCGGTGTACAGGCAGTCCAGGCTGTAAAAAACCGTGAGCACCGTCGCCGCCAACAGGAACACCCCTGACGTTCCGACGAAGAACCCGGTCAGCGCGGCCTGGCGCTCGGTATCACCCGCGATATTGGTCGCTCCGAATATCGCAATATCGAGCTCCTTGGCGAAGCCGCCGGCGAACATCAGCATCGCCAGCGTGCCCAGCGTCACGATGCTGGCTATCGCCAGCGGCGTCACATAAATCGATCGGTGTTCCCAGAATTCGCGTTTGATCAATGCCAGTTGATTACCGATCATTTGCGCGCTCCTTTCACCTTGGCAACAAACAGGTCCGCCACTGAGGGCGTGCGGGGTTCGCCCAGGCCCTCGAGGTTGTCCCGGCTGACGCCCTCGAACAGCAGGACCGACTTGCCGAACATCTCATGTTCCGCGATAGGTCCGAGCCCTCGTGCTTTTATCGCGTTTTCACCGGAAGTCATGAGCTCGACGTAGGAATCGGTGATCGAGTCCATCGGCAAGTCAAGCAGGATCTTTCCGTCGTTGATAAACATGATGTCTGTCAACAAATTTTCGATTTCTTCAACCTGGTGCGTGGTAATCAGAATCGTGCGCTCTTCATCGAAATAGTCATTCAACAAATTGCCATAGAATTCTTTGCGGAAGATGATATCAAGGCCCAAGGTTGGCTCATCGAGGACCAGAAGCCTGGCATCGATCGCCATAATAATGGAAAGATGCAGTTGCACGACCATGCCTTTGGAAAGTTCACGAACTCTGGCATCCGACCGCACCTTGGTCTGACTCAAAAATCCCTCGGCGCGTTTGCGCGAGAAGTTGGGGTGCACCGATTCAACGAATTCGAGCAGCTGTGTCACCTTTATCCAGCGCGGCAACACGGCCACGTCTGCAATGAAACAGATGTTCTTCAAGAGTTCCTTGCGCTGCTTGAAGGGATCGAGCCCGAGCACCGTGAGTTCGCCGTCACATTCGGTCAGTCCGAGCATGGCTTTCAACAGCGTGGTTTTGCCGGCGCCGTTCGGACCGATCAATCCGAGTATTTTGCCCTGCTCGATCTCGAAGCTGACATCATCGACAGCTCGTACCGCCCCGAAGTGTTTTGAAACGCCGCGGGCGTTGACCACACTAGTCATTCTCTACTCCTGCATCTTTATTCGGTATTTTAGAGCGCAGCAGCTCAGCTTCATCAAGCCCGAGCCGGTCGATGGTTGCCCGCACTCTCGGCCACTCCTTATCGAGGAATCGCCGCCGTTCTGCTTTCAACAGCTTTGTACGGGCGCCTTCGTTCACAAACATGCCGCGACCGCGTTTTTTCTCGACCAGCCCCTCGTCCACGAGCTCCTGGTAGCCTTTGAGCACGGTCAGCGGGTTGAGCCGATATTCTGCAGCGACATTTCGTACCGACGGCAAGGCATCGCCATCGGCCAGCACGCCTTCGAGGATCATCGCCACCACGCGATCGCGCAGTTGACGATAGATCGGCTGATCTTCATCCCATTTCGGGTCCATTTAAGACCCGTTCCCCGGGTGGGCCACTTGACTGGCCTCGGCTGCCGCTTCCGCCCGAACCTCATCCTGAATCGTCGCATCCGCCTGGCCCGCGATGAACGCCATAACCATCAGCAGCATCAGGGTGAGGCCTATGATTTCATTGTTAAGCTGTATTGACTTGAACATTTCCCATCTCCCGGGACTTGCCCGGCCTTGTAATCCGGTACAGTGATCTGGTGTTATAGTTAACTATAACACTGATTTACTGGATTGCAACCCTTGTGAAGCCCTTTTTGTAACCCGAGGCCGGGCCGGGCTGCGTTTATAGAGGCAGTGAAACGAGGTCTTGATGGCAGCAAGCATAGAATCCGTGGCGAGATCGAGAACCGCTCTTTGCAGCGGGACGGTGCTCGCCTATGCTCCAGCCATGGGGCATATTCCCGACGACAGCGCGCTGATGCTGCGGTACAAGGACGGCGACATAAAGGCGTTCGAGACCTTGTATCGCAGACACAACGATCCTCTGTACCGGTATTTGTTGCGCCTGTGCCGTCACCGCGACACGGCTGAGGACATCTTCCAGGACGTCTGGGGCAAGATCGTAAAATCGCGTGCGTCATATCGACCGACTGCCAAGTTCACGACCTTCCTGTACCGCGTCGCCCATAACTGCTTTATTGACCATGTTCGCCGCAACAAACGTCATTCGAACAGCACCGAGCTGGACGCAGAACTACATTGCCACCCGGGAGAACAGCCCGAGGCCCTGACGGAACGCAGCCTCGCGAAAGAGCGTCTCGACAAGGCGCTGCTCGATTTACCCGACGAGCAGCGGGATGCCTTCTTGTTGCGCGAGGAAGCCGGCCTGAATCTCGACCAGATTGCCGCAGTCACGGGTAGCAACCGAGAAACAGCAAAAAGCCGGCTACGCTACGCCGTGCGCAAGCTGCGCGCGGCAATCGATGAACAACCGGAGCGACAATGAGTAACGAGCGAAAAAATCGCGACTCAGACCGCCTGGTCGCCGACACATACAGGGTAGTGGCGCAGGAGCGGGTACCCGAGCATCTGAACAAAAGGATGCTGCGCATGGCAGCCCGCGAAGGCCGCACGCCCTATTCCCGCGCCCGCGCGTGGATGCGGCCGGCAGCCTGGGCCGCCACCGTTGGGTTGAGCCTCGCGATTGTGCTGGAACTGACCCGATTGCCGCCAATCGAGCCGGATACGGTCAGTATCGCCGTGCCCGCGCAGGAACTCGCCGACAAGAATGATGATGTTGCCGGCCAAACCACATCCGCCGCAGACTCCGCAGATCGAGTATCAATGGATACCTTCGCGCCGAAAGACATGGCCGTTGTGAGCAGGGCGGAAAGCCGCGCTCGCGCGCAGTCGGGCCCCAACCAGGTACCGGTCGCTCCGCAGGCGGACGTCGACGGTGCCCCCGATGAGAGCGCTGCGGCCAGGGGTGTCAGGGCCGATGAGGATGTCCCTGCCAGCAGCGTCATCGCTGAGCGAGACACGGGTGAACGACCCTCGAATGGCCGACGCTCGGCTGAAAGCCTCATGGCGGCGCCGGTTTCAGCGGCAGCGCCATCCGCCGTGGCTGAGCAGAAAGCACCCGAATCCGGCGTCGCTTGCAGAGCGGAGCTGCGCGAATCCGCTGAGTCCTGGATCGGCTGTATCAGGCAGCTGCGTGACAGCGGACGGGAAGAGCTGGCGGACAGAGAATACGAGGAATTTCAGCGAATTTTCCCGAATTTCGCCGAAACGGAAGCGCATAAGTAATCAACACCAGTGTTTGAAAGCCTCGCCGATGTTAAAATCGCGGCCGCAATTCGCCGCATAACAACGCAGGAATCCAACAATGAAAGCACCCGTACGCGTCACCATCACTGGTGCTGCTGGCCAGATTGGCTATCAGCTCGCCTTCCGAATTGCGTCAGGCCAGATGCTTGGCAATGACCAGCCCGTCATTTTGCAACTGCTGGAAATTCCTCCCGCGCTAGCGGCGCTGCACGGCGTCGTCATGGAGCTCGATGATTGCGCGTTCCCGACGCTGGCCGGCATTGTTGCGACCGACGATCCGAACACGGCCTTTAAAGACAGCGACTATGCCCTGCTGGTGGGCGCGAGGCCGCGCGGCCCCGGTATGGAACGCAAGGACCTGCTGCAGGCAAACGCCGCCATTTTTTCTGTACAAGGCAAGGCCATAAACGAGCACGCAAGTAAAGATATCAGGGTGCTTGTCGTCGGTAATCCGGCGAACACAAATGCCTTGATTGCAAGCAGCAATGCCCCGGACATCGACCCGCGCAACTTTACTGCGATGACTCGCCTGGACCATAACCGGGCCAAAGCGCAGCTTGCGGCAAAGACTACCAGCCATGTCAATGACATCCGCCGCATGACTATCTGGGGCAACCACTCGGCGACCCAGTACCCGGACATCAGCCATGCCAGCGTTGGCGACAGTGCGGCCGCAGACCTGATCGATCAGGCCTGGCTCGTTGACGAGTTCATTCCGATTGTGCAGCAGCGTGGCGCGGCCATCATTCAGGCACGTGGTGCATCGTCGGCCGCATCCGCCGCATCAGCCGCCATTGACCATATGCGCGACTGGGCGCTGGGAACGGCGGACGACGACTGGGTCAGCATGGCCATCCCCGCCGACGGCAGCTACGGCATCGAGCCGGGCATCGTCTATTCCTACCCGGTTCGTTGCCGTGATGGCCGCTACGAGATCGTAGAGGGGCTGTCTATCGACGACTTCAGTCGTGAACGCATGGTCAGGACTGAGACCGAGCTGCGCGAGGAACGTGCTGCGATCGAGGAACTGCTATAAAGTGTTGATTGGCGTCGTTATGCGATCTTAACGTCGGGTCTTGTTGCGTTTTCGAGGTAATTGATTTGTCTGGTCTGATTGTAAGTTTGTTCTGGTTGCTGCTGTTTGTAGGCGGCGGAATATTTCTCGCCTACCAACGCATTGATTTACGTACGTCGACGATTTCGACCGGTATCGCTTTGCTGGCCTACTGGATCTTCGGCGACGGCTTCGTGCTCTGGAAGCTGTTCCTGACGCTCTTGTTCGGGCTCATGCTAATTCCCAACTTCATCGAAGTAAGACGCGAAAAAATTACCAAGCCGCTACTCGATATCTACCGCAAGATGCTGCCGTCGATGTCGGATACCGAGCGCGAGGCGCTCGAGGCGGGCAGCGTCTGGTGGGACGGCGAATTGTTCTCGGGTATGCCTGACTGGGACAAGCTGATGTCGTATCCGGCACCGAAATTGTCGGAAGAGGAACAGGCGTTCATCGACGGTCCCTGCGAAGAGCTTTGCCGGATGCTCGACGACTGGGAGGTCTGCCACGAACTCGCCGATATGCCAAAAGAAGTCTGGGATTTCATCATCGAGAAGAAGTTTTTCGCGATGATCATTCCCAAAAAATACGGCGGCCTCGAGTTCTCCGCCTACGCCAACGCTGCGGTCATTACGAAACTCGCCAGCCGCAGTCCGACCGCCTCGTCGACCGTCGGCGTCCCCAATTCGCTGGGACCTGCGGAACTCCTGCTGCACTACGGCACCGAAAAACAAAAAGACCGCTATCTGCCGGGCCTTGCCGCAGGCACCGAGATTCCCTGTTTCGCGCTGACCTCGCCGCAAGCCGGTTCGGACGCGGCTGCGCTCATCGACAATGGCGTCGTTTGCAAAGGCACCTGGAAAGGCAAAAAGATCGTGGGCATTCGCCTCAACTGGAACAAGCGCTACATCACGCTGGCGCCGGTTGCTACCGTGCTCGGCCTGGCGTTCAAGCTGTATGACCCCGATCACCTGATAGGCGACAAGGACGAATACGGCATAACCGCGGCCCTGGTACCCACGGACACACCGGGAGTGGAGGTCGGCCGTCGTCATTATCCGCTTTCGATCCCGTTTCAGAACGGGCCTACTTATGGCAAGGACGTCTTCGTGCCGCTCGACGCCATCATTGGCGGTCAGGAGCAGGCCGGCAACGGCTGGAAGATGCTGGTTCAGCTGCTCTCGGTCGGCCGTGCGATTACGCTGCCATCGACAGCCTCGGGCGGTGGTCAGGCCGCAAGCTATGCGTCGGGCGCGTACGCAGTCATTCGCAAGCAGTTCAACACATCGATCGCGAACTTCGAGGGTGTCGGCGAAGCGCTGACGCGCATCGCGGGCGAGACTTATATTATGAACGCCGCGGTCGCGGTGACCGCGGGTGCAATCGATCAGGGTGAGAAGCCGGCCGTTCCATCCGCGATCCTCAAGTACCACTGCACCGAAATGGGCCGCAGGGTCGCTAACGACGCAATGGATGTGCACGGCGGCAAAGCCGTCATGATGGGGCCGAACAACTACCTCGGCCGTGGCTATATGGCAACGCCGATCGCGATCACGGTCGAAGGCGCGAATATCCTCACTCGCAGTCTTATCATCTACGGTCAGGGCGCAATTCGCTGCCACCCGTTCGTACTGAGAGAACTTAACGCGGCCGGTGACGAGGATCATGATCGTGGCCTGCTCGAGTTTGACGATGCGTTGTTTGGGCATATTGGATACGCGATCAGCAACATGGCGCGTTCGTTCTTCCTTGCTTTGACGCACGCTAAATTCAGTCGCGTGCCGCTCAACACGCCGACACGCCGCTATTACCAGAACATCAACCGTTACAGCGCCAACTTCGCGCTTGCTTCAGATTTCGCGATGCTGACGCTGGGCGGTGGCCTGAAGAAGCGCGAACTGTTGTCGGCGCGGCTGGGTGATGTTTTGAGTTCAATGTACCTGGCATCGACCGTACTCAAACATTTCGAGAATCAGGGGCGCCGTGCGACCGATCTGCCGCTCGTGGAATGGTCGGTGCGCACATTGATGTACCGGGCACAGGAATCGCTGCACGCTTTCCTGCGTAACCTCCCGAATCGTCCGGTCGCGATGCTGCTGCGCCTGTTTATTTTTCCGCGAGGCCGCACCTATTCAGCACCGTCGGATGAAATCGGCTCACGAGTCGTCGATCTCTTAACGACACCCGGCGAGTCACGGGACCGTCTCAGCGAACTCGCGTACACGACGCTCGAACCGGGAAATCCGCTGGGATTGCTGCAGGAAGCCCTGGAACTGACAAAACAACACGTGCCCCTCGAACGTCGCTTGCGCCAGGCGCGCAAGGAAGGACTAATACACTCCGACTATCTCGGCCTGCAGATCGATGAAGCAGAAAAAGCACAGGTAGTCAGCAAAGCAGAGGCGCGCGCGCTGCGAGAGTACAATGGCAAGGTTGAGGCACTGCTTGCCGTCGATGATTTTACAACCGAGGAACTGGCCCGTTCGGCTGTCACAAGGTCTGCACCGACTCCACCAAAAACGGCGCCAGCGAAAAAGTCCAGGCGCAAGAAAGCGGCAACGCCGAAAAGAGCTGCCAGCAGGAAAGCTGCGAGCAAGAAGAAGACCAAGACATCCTGATCAAGGCCCATGACCACGCAAGCCGGGCCACTGCATGAACTAACATTCTCGGTTGAGCAGGAACGGGTCGCGGAGTTTGAGCTCTGGCTTGCCGGGCTCGCCGAAGAATCGTTGCACAAGCAAGGCCTCGAAGCGGCCCGTGTCTTCACCGTCGGCAACGATGCCGCTGACTGCGCGACCCTGATCTGTCAGTTTCAGTGTACTGACGACAGCGCGTTCAATGTATTGCTGGACGGCTTCTTTGCCGACACTGAAGCCGCGATCGCGCAGGAATTCGGTACGACGGTCAAAGTCTCGAGTCGCACACTTCGCGAAGACGAGGTAGAAAACCTGCCGGCGGCTGTCGAAAGCCCTGATTGCCTCAACTGCGGCACGCGTCTCAGGGGCCAGTATTGCGGCAACTGCGGCCAGCGGGCGAGCAGTCGCCTGATCAGTCTCTGGGAGCTTATCAGCGATGCTTTTGGCGACCTCCTGGAGTTCGATTCGCGCCTGTGGCGAACACTGCTACCGCTGTTGGCCCGTCCCGGTCGGCTGACCCGCGACTACCTTGAAGGCCGACGCGCGCGGTACATGCCGCCGTTTCGCACTTACCTCGTGCTCAGCGTAATTTTCTTCATCGTGGCGTTCTTCGATCCGCGCGACGACCTGAGCCTGTTATTCGAACCCGAGCCCGAACCGGCACCCGAAGAAATCGCTGAAGAAGCCGCGGCAGCGGCAGCCGCCAAAAAGGAAATCCTCGACGAACTTGCCCGGGAGGGCATTATTGCCGGCGCTGCGAACCCGAAGGATAGCGTCGATAAAACGGCGGAGCGAGGACCGGAAGATGTCGGCAATAACAATACTAATACCGGTTTCAACATCGAGATCGACGATGAGACCGGTGAGTGTGTTGTTGACGCCGATGGCCTCAGCGAGTTGCCGCAGTGGCTGCAAAGGCGCCTGACACCGGAACGCCTGAAGCGGGTTTGCGAGCGCATCGGCGCGGATCAGGGCCAGACATTAGTTGGCCTGATGCTCGACAACATTCCTGTCGCGTTGATTGTGTTGTTGCCGCTAATGGCGCTGGTTCTGAAGATCCTGTACCCACTGTCCCGACGCTACTTCGTTGAGCATCTGCTGTTCGTCATTCACTACCATGCCTATTTCTTCCTGATGCTGATCCTCGAGATACTTTTCGCGCGGATCTCGGCGCTGATACACCTTTCGGGCGTGATTTCCGGGCTCGTGCTGGTTGCAGCATCTTGCTACATACCGGTTTACCTTTACGTGGCGATGCGCCATGTCTATGGTCAGGGGAGAACCCTGACATTTATCAAGTACGTTGCGCTGGTCATTTGCTATGCGGCGGGCGCAACCCTGACGATGCTTGGCGTATTTCTGTTTGCGCTGTTCGCCGTCTGAAACAACAAGAAAGAGGGAGTACGGATATGGTTCGACCAGACCTGGTTATCGGGACACTGGCCCTGGCGCTATGCCTGTCGGCATGCGGCGAGCCATCAGCACCTTTGGCAGAAAAACCGGCTCGGACCGAAACGGCGACAGAAAACGCGATGCAACCCGCCGTCCCGGTACGAGCCGCTTCGCCGGAGGGCGCCCGCGTATTTTTCATAACCCCGGCTAACGGAGATACGGTTTCCAATCCGGTCGATATTGAGTTTGGGATCGAAGTGATGGCCGTCGCCAAAGCGGGAGACAATCAGCCCGATTCGGGCCACCACCATTTATTGATCGATACGGACCTGCCCGACCTGGGCGCGCCGGTACCGGCTGACGCCAATCACGTGCACTTCGGCGATGGCAGCACCCGGACCGAGATTTCGCTTGAACCTGGCCAGCACACGCTGCGCCTGTTGCTCGCAGATTACCTGCATGTTCCACACGATCCGCCCGTAGTATCCGAAGTAATCACGATCACGGTGGAATAAATGGTTGAGTGATGTGCCCGGGGACACTAAAATCGCCGGGCTACGTCAAATCAGTCGGAAGACATGTCCAGATCGAATAAATGCATCGGAATAAGCGGCCTCGCCGCCTACGTCCCGCCGTACCGGGTATGGCTGGAGGACTGGTGTGACTGGACGGATAACCAGTGGCCGAAGGTCCGCGAAGTCGTGGGGCGCAGTTTTCGCATCCGCGGGCCCAACCACAGCGTCTACACGATGGCGGCAAATGCCGTTTTGCGTCTGATCGAGCAGTATGACGTGAACCCGGCGCGGGTCAAATTCTTGGGGTTCGGCACCGAATCCAGTACCGATAATTCCGCCGGCGCCATCGTCATAAAAGGCATGGTCGATGCTGCGCTGATCGAGCGCGGCAAGGCACCGATATCGCGAAGCTGCGAAGTGCCCGAATTCAAGCATGCCTGCCTTGGCGGCGTTTACGGCATGAAAGGGGCAATTCGTCACCTGGCCCTGGATGGTGCTGGCAGCCAGGCTATTGTGGTTTGCGCCGATATCGCCGAGTACGCTCGCGGCAGTTCGGGTGAGCCAACGCAGGGAGCCGGTGCCGTGGCGATGCTGCTCGAGGAGGACCCGCAGCTTGCGGTCGTCGACCTCGTCGGCTCAGGATCGGCATCGGACTACCGCATCATGGACTTCCGCAAGCCGATGCTGCGCTTTTGCGGTCAGGATCGCTCGGAGTCGCACCAGGTACAGGACTTTCCGGTGTTCAATGGCAAGTACTCCACGACCTGCTATGTCGACGAGACGCTGAATGCACTCAACGACATGTATGTGAAGCGCCGGCTGAATCCGAGCGCCTATCTGCGTTCACTGCGAACGGTTTTCATGCATCGACCCTATCGGCGCATGCCCGAGACAGGCTGGGCGGTCTCCTACCTGTTTGCGCTAAGCCAGGGGAACGCTGAAGATCGTGCCGAACTGGCCTCCTATTGTTACGAGGCAGGCATCAACGTCGAGGCCGTGCGAACCGAGATGCTCAGCAAACCCGAGATCGCGGCGCTGGCGACACCTGAACAGCTGCAATACGAAGCCTATCCGCTGACCATGGCGGCACTGCGGGCATTCCGCGCATCACGGCATTTTCGCAAGGAAATTCTCGACAAGATGGCGCTGGGCAGCGATACGATGCTCGACCTCGGTAACCTCTACACCGCGGCCTTGCCAGCCTGGATGGCGGCCGGCTTTGAACAGGCGCTGGACGAAGATTCACTCAGGCCCGGCGAGGAAGTACTGACGCTCGGCTACGGCAGTGGCGACGCCGCCGAGGTCATTCCGTTTTTCATGGCGGATGGCTGGCGCGAAGCGACAGCGAAGATTCGCTTCAGTGACGCGATGCAGGTCGCCGTTGACCTCAATCGTCAGCAGTACGAAGCGTTGCATGATGGACGCCGCGTGACCGGGCTCAGCTACGTGCCCAATAACGAATTTGTTATTGATCGCGTTGGCGGTACCGACGAGCGCCACTTTACCGATCTCGGAATCGAGTACTACAAGTTTATTGCCTGAGCCAACTACAGGGACATTCTTAATTTAACGTATTAATACGTTAAATTAAGAATGTCCCCACGGGCTGCAGTAACGCGCCAGTCGGTCACTATAATTCCCGACAAGCTCCCGCCATTCCTGTTTGAACCAGGGCGTGAATCGCTCCGGGTATCGCGATAACTCTTCGGCCAGCACGCCACTCGAAACGTAGCGTATGTCGGCGATCTCGCTGTCATTAGGGCGTGCCTTGCCCGTCATGTTGCCAAGATAGACGTGGCAGAGCTCGTTCTCGGAACCCACCCCATCGAACTCCGCCGCGTAACAAAAGTGGTATACGTGCTCGAGAGACGCTTCGATGTTCAGCTCATCGGCCAATCGCCGCATCGTCGCGGTTTCCATGGACTCGCCACGGCGCGGATGGCTGCAACAGCTGTTCGACCAGTAGCCGGGCCAAAGGCGCTTCTTGTCGCTACGCTGTTGCAACAGTAACTCGCCGGCATCGTTAAACAGGAACAGCGAAAACGCACGATGCAAAACGCCGTCGCCATCGTGGCAACGGGCCTTGGACAGGTAACCGATTTCCTTGTCGTCGCGATCGACAAGGATCAGCTCTTCGCTCTCGGAGGAAACTTTCCTGTGTCTCTCGTTCACTGTTGCAGCACCAGCGTTTTGTATCCGGCCTGATGTAACGCGCTCCGTACGCTTTCCATCACTCCGGGACAAAGCGCGATGATCGAGCCGCCACCGCCGCCGCCCGTTAGCTTCGCTCCAACGGCGCCGGCGCTTCGTGCCAGGTTGACCATGAGCTCAAGCTCCGGTGTCGAAACACCCATTGCGTTCAATAATCCGTGACAGATGTTCATCGCCATTCCCAGCTCCTCATAGTCACGGGCCTGCAACGATTTCGCACCCGCCAGGCTGATACTATCGATCTCATCAAACAACGCGTTATAGCGCTGCGGCGCGCGCTCGTAGCGTGACCTTACGCCTGCAACCTGTTCGCTCGTTAGTCCGACTTCGCTGCTGCACGCGACAACGATCGGCGGGCTCTCAGTCAGGGTCAGCGGCTCGATCTGCAGGTTTCCATCGTTGCGAAACAACATGGGCTCGGCATAGGTCGATATCGTATTGTCGACTCCGGACGGCGTACCGTGCGCCAGCTTTTCGCACTCGAAGGCGATTGCGTTGATGCGCTCATTGTCGAGGGGGAGTCGCATCACATCGCAAATTGCCCGGGTCACGGCGACGGCAATGGCCGCAGACGAACCGAGTCCCATTGCCCTTGGCAAATCAGAATTCACGGTAATCGAAAAATTGGCTCCCCGAACATCGAGTTGTTGCAGGATCAGAGCGATAGCCGCAGCGATGCCCTCCGGATGTTCAAGGTCCAGTTTTTCCGCGATACCCCAGCCGGGAATTGTGAGCGATGTCGTCGCCTCGGCAGGTTCGACGACCACACTCACGGCGTCCGGAATCGGCAGGGCCAGGGCGTGGCGACCGTACACCGCCGCATGCTCGCCAAACAGAATTACCTTGCCGGCCGCCGTTGCGTTCGGCGCTGTCGGCCGGGTTGTTGTCCCCGTTACCTCCGCGAGAATTTCTTTGGCTTTCCAGCGCTTGATCTCGCCGCTCTCGATGAGTCTCGCGGCCACATCGTCAAAATATTCGTCGGGCGTTCCGACAGCCGCGACCAGGCTACGCGCATGCAGCCTCATGTGCCCCTGCTGAATCCCGCCGCTCACCAATGCGCGCAGAGCAGCGAAGTTTTGCGCCAGACCGACAGCCGCCATAAGTTGTGCAAGTTCGTTGGCCGATTTTACTCCGGTTACGGCGAGCCCCAGCGCCGCCGCCGGGTTGGCGTGCAGCGTACCGCCGACGGTGCCCACTTTTAGCGGTATCGCTATTTCGCCCAGCAGGTCGCCATCAGCGCTCACACTCCACTGCGTCAGCGGCATGTATCTTCCACTTGCCGCGGCAAAAGCATGTGCACCCGCTTCGATTGCCCGCCAGTCGTTGCCGGTTGCAACAGCCAGCGCATCGATCCCGTTCATGATGCCTTTGTTATGCGTTGCAGCGCGATGCGGATCGGCCAGCGCAATGTTACTTGCCATGACAATGGCGTCGCGAACCGCCTCGCCTTCGAAACCATTTCCGGCGAGACCGCCTGACCTGTAGCGAACCCCTGCTGTGACGACGGACCGGTCCGCAAGATTCGACAAAATCCGCAGCGACACGTCACCCTGGCACAGCCCGGCAATCGTCGGTGCAATGGCCTCACAAATCGTATTCACGAGGTTGGCGCCCATGGCATCAACCGTGTCGACGAGCAGATGCACCCGAATCAACGGCACCCCATCCGGTAATTCGAGCCGCCGAACTTCGAGGTCGCGAACGCCCCCGCCTCGCGCAATCAATCGAGGATGGACCTCGTTTGCAGCATCCAGCAAGGCCGACTTTTCGGCTTGCAGCGCCTGCATTGCCGCTCCGGGGTCCGCCACACCCCTGACATACACCTGTCCCGCCAGCAGCGACTCGTCACAGCTGGCGTGGAAACCGCCGCTCGTTCGGGCCAGGCGTGCAGCACCGCTGAGGGCCGCGACGATTGACGGTTCCTCGACGACCAGCGGCACCATGTGGTCGCGATCATTGACCTGGAAATTCGGTGCAATCGAGAACGGCAGCCCGAACACACCAACTACGTTTTCGATAATCTTGTCTGCGGCGGCGCTCGACAATACCTGGCGGCCGTCTCGTAATCGATCGGCGTCGGCACGCGACAACCAGCCGTTCTGCCGGAGCGCTTCGATACGCTCGGCAACCGTCAGTTTGTAGAGACCTGCTATGCGGGAATCGTTCAATGTTGCTCCAGCAAGACGCCATCAGGCTCCAGTTCGAAGTCGAGGACCTGGCAGCCGGAATCGTCCCGGCCGGTCATGAAGTCATTCAGCTTCTCGTCACTGTCGCCCAGCAAAATGCCAACATCGCCACCGCCGGCACCGCAGGGTTTGTAAACCAGTCCGGCCGCGGCGGCGTCGGTCACGAGCTGCTCGTGGCCAGCATCGAATATGCCGAGATCATGGTCAACACTGAATTGCCGCAGGGCCTCGATGTAAGCCGGATACTGGCTCAGGACATCGGCTGCCGACCGCCAGACATTCGCCATGTTTTCGGCAGCTTCGAAAAGCGCGGTTTTTGACGTCCGGTAGCCGGTTTTTTCGAGCATCCCGATTTTCACTCGTGTGCTTGCCGGCACTCCGCTCCAGATCAGTCGATACGCCAGCCCGGCTGGCCAGCACAAGGGCGCTACCGCCGCTTCCTGCCTGCTGTATTCGATGAGCCCCCCGCTGACGCTGGTCGCGATGTCGGCGCCGCTGCCGGCACCGTTTTGCAACAGCCGGTGGGAACGCAAAGCGGGTTCAAGCACGTCACCGGACTGCATTAGCGCGGCCGTCAGCGCGACCGTCAGTGCCGCGCTGGAGCCTATGCCGATTTTCTTCCCCGAAGCCTGGTCAACAAACGACCTCGTATCGAGCTCTATCGACAAACAACCCTCTGGCACCGGCATAAGCGTTTGCCAGACAGCGTTTACGATGCGGTAGTCATCTTCGCCCCGCGACCACACAACGTCGCTGCCATCGACAACAAACCGTCCTTCTACTGATGAGTAGCCGGGCGCTGAAACCCGGTGCCACTCGCCATCGCAGGCCTCTATCCTGACCTTCGCCCGACGATCTACGGCCATGCAAACGGCGGGTGCACCGTCGAGCACGGCATACTCACCGCACAGCACGAGCTTGCCGGGCGCACTGGCAGAACCGCGAGTCACGAGACTTCCACGAGCCGGGCGGCATCGCCAAGACCGGACTCCATGATATCGATAACGCCCTCGGTTGCGGCCAGTGCGGCGCGAACCTCTTGTACGTGTTCGGGCAGGCAGATCGCCTTCACCTGCGGGCCTGCGTCAATCGTGAAAAACACGCCGGCGCCGCCACCCTGCAGTTTGCGGACAGTTTGCAGGCAGCGCATCGTGACGGAATTCCAGTACACGATCGGCGGCCGCGATGCCCACATGACCGAGTGCATCTTCAAACAGTTGTGTTCGGCAATCGCCGCCAGTTGTTCGAAATCACGCTGCCGAATCGCATCACGAGCCGTCTGCAGATCATCGTCCTGACGTTCAACCCAGTTGGCGTAGAAGGGTGAAGTCTTGCGACTGATTTCCATCGCCTCGGTCGAACCGACGGCTTTCGGTCCCGTTTCGGTAATCGCAATCACGACGCTCAGCGGCCACTGATCGCTTTCACACAGCGTGCTTACGGCAATCTCGCTCTCCCTGTTCTCGAGTTCGGCGAATCCGCCGTACAGCGAACGCGCCGCGGATCCCGACGAGCGTCCGGCAAGATTCGCGAGTGCCGCAACGCCGAGCGATTTACCGGCAGCGTGCGCGGCCGCAACCGTGGTAGCCGCAAAAGCCGAGGCCGAAGAGGCAAGGCCGGCAGCAACAGGAAAATTGCAGCGGCTGACGACGCTTGCGCGCGGGCGAACACGACCGACAACAAGATCGAGACAGGCTGACAGCCGCGGCAGCATCGTCTCATCAACCGAACCGTTAACTGCGAGCGTGTCGGCTGTCAGACGCTCATCGAGCTCTACCTGCATTTCGGTAAACAGGTCGCGCAATGTGATTGAAATAGAGCCGACCGCAGGCAGGTTTCGCTCGAGGTCGCGCTTTCCCCAGTATTTTATGAGCGCAATGTTTGGCTGGGCGATCGCTGTTGCCCGCATGTCCAGGTCTCTCGGTGTTTTCTATCAGTCAGGGACGCGGATTATAGCCCAGCGGGACGCGCGCACCGCGGCATAATTCCGTGTACGCTACATGGCCCGAATCCCGAGGCTTGAAGGCATTGCCGGACACATTCAGAGATCGCATTGCCGCCTACACGGAACGCGTCGAAGAACGTCTTGATGCGGCGCTGCCGCAGCCGTCAACCGATCCCCGCCGCCTGCACGAGGCGATGCGTTACGCCGTCTTGAACGGCGGCAAGCGGGTCCGGCCATTGCTTGTGTACGCGGCGGGCGAATGCCTCGGCGTCGACGCCGCCTTGCTCGATGCACCTGCCGTCGCCATCGAATTGATTCACGCGTTCTCGCTCGTCCATGACGACCTGCCCGCCATGGACGATGACGACCTGCGTCGCGGCAAACCGACCGTACACGTCAAGTACGACGAGGCTACGGCAATACTCGCCGCCGATGCACTGCAGCCACTGGCGTTTGCTGTGCTGTCGCAACAGCAAGCCATACCGGCGGCAGTGAGGATCGGCCTCGTGCGCCTCATTGCGAATGCCTGCGGCTCAACCGGCATGACGGGTGGACAGTCGATCGACCTGGCCGCAGAAGGAAACTCGATGAGCGCCGAAGCGCTCGAGCTGATGTACGCGCTGAAGACAGGGGCACTGATTCACGCCGCGGTCATGTCGGCCTGCCTGCTGCGGGAAGACGTCTCCGCCGCGGACACCCGGGCGATCGACGCTTTTGGTCACGCCATCGGCGTCGCTTTTCAGATCAAGGACGACATCCTCGATATCGAAGGCGAGACTCATGTGATCGGAAAACAGGCCGGCGCCGACGAGCGCCTCGGTAAAGCGACCTATCCGGGCCTGTTTGGGCTCGACCGGTCGCGACGGCGATGTGATGAATTGCTGGACGGCGCGCTGCAGCATCTCGAGCGCTTTGGCGACGAGGCGACGCCGCTGAAATGGCTGGCCCGGTTTATCGTCGAGCGGGGCCAGTAAGCCGATGCCAGCGCCAAAGCGCAGCATTCTGCACGTGGATATGGACGCGTTTTATGCGTCTGTCGAACAGCGCGACGACCCGGAGCTGCGCGGCAAGCCGCTGGTCGTTGGCGGCAGTGCCAACCGCGGCGTTGTTGCAGCGGCCAGCTACGAGGCGCGGACCTTCGGTATCCGCTCTGCGATGCCGATGGCTGAAGCGATGCGGCGCTGCCCCGAGCTCTGCCGCGTCCGGCCGCGCATGTCTCACTACCGGTCTGTTTCCGAGCAGATCTTCGCCATCTTTCGCGAGTTCACCCCCGTCGTCGAAGGCCTGTCGCTCGACGAGGCTTTTCTCGACGTCACCGCGAGCGTCGCCCTGTTCGGCGCACCGGCAGAGATCGCAATAGCCATCAAGCGGCGAATACTCGACGAGACCCGGCTGACGGCCTCGGTCGGCGTCGCCGAAAACAAGCTGGTAGCAAAAATCGCCTCGGATCTCGACAAACCGGATGCCCTTACGGTCATCTGGCCCGGGGACTACGAGGCCCGTCTCGATCCGCTGCCGGTTGCCGTGATTCCGGGTATAGGCCGCAAGACCCTGGCGCGCCTCTCCACCGCCGGCATCGGCACTGTGCGCGATTTGCGATTGGCGGACGATTGCGTGCTCGAACCCATATTCGGGCGATTCACCCGCAAGACCCGCGACCGGGCATCGGGACTTGATGATCGCCCCGTGGTCTCGTCCCGCGCCGAAAAATCCATCAGCGCAGAGGAAACCTTTGACCGGGATCTTGCGAGTCGCGAGCAAATGAACCGTGAGCTGCTGCGCCTGTCCGAGCGTACGGCCGGACGGCTGCGTAAAGCGGGCCTGGCCGCGGGCACGGTACACATCAAGGTTCGCCGGTCCGATTTCAGGACCTTCACGAGACAGAGGAGTGTTAAACCGCCCGCCAATGGCACGGATCAGCTGTACGCTATCGCCTGCGCACTCCTCAACATCTGGCTGGGGCGCAATCCCGGTGCAAAAATCCGCCTGCTGGGCGTCGGTGGCAGCAATCTGGCTCCGGCGGAGCAGCCAGACCTGTTTGCCGCGGCCGCCGATGAGCCGGCCTTGCCGATCGATCAGGCCGTTGACGAAATTCGAGATCGATTCGGCAGCACTTCGGTCGGCCGCGCCAGGACCTTGGACGGGCAGTGATTAGGGTAGAATCGAGGGTCGGCAAAGCCCTCCGTGGGGATTCATGTACACCAGTTTTTTCGGCCTGAATGAAAAACCGTTCTCGATAACGCCCGACCCGCGTTACCTTTTCCTGAGCGAGCGGCACGGGGAGGCGCTCGCTCACCTGGTGTATGGCGTTACCGAGAGCGGTGGCTTTGTTCAGCTGACCGGCGAAGTCGGCACCGGCAAGACGACCCTCGTTCGCACGCTGCTCCTGAACCGCATGCCCGACAACGCCGATGTCGCCGTCGTACTGAATCCGCAGCTGTCGGTCCTCGAATTCCTCGCAACGATCTGCGAGGAGCTCCATATCGACGTACCTCACAACCGGGGCAGCATCAAGGCGCTGACCGACGCGCTCAACCGGCATCTGCTTAAAGCCCATGGCGAAGGTCGGCGAACCATCCTGATCGTCGACGAAGCGCAGAATCTGTCACCCGCCGTGCTGGAACAGGTCCGTCTGCTCACCAATCTCGAGACCGCGAAACAAAAGCTGCTGCAGATCATACTGATCGGCCAGCCTGAACTCCGCGAACTGCTTGCGCGCAATGATCTTCGTCAGCTCGCGCAGCGCATTACCGGCCGCTACCACCTCGAGCCGCTGACGACGGAAGAAACCGCAGACTACATCGAACATCGCCTCAAGGTTGCAGGTGCACTCGGCGAAGTGTTCGACCCCGGGGCGAAAAAGGAAACGTTTCATCTGTCACAGGGAGTGCCACGCCTGATCAACGTCATCTGTGACCGCGCGCTGCTCGGCGCGTACAGCCTCGAGTCGCGTCGCGTCGATCGCCGGCTCATCCGCCGGGCTGCCGCCGAAGTCCGCGGACAGCTGGAGCGCTCGCCCTGGCTGCGCCCGGTTGCCATCACGGCGGGCGTCATAGCGGTTGCGATAATCGCCGCAACCCTCTGGTCCCTGACCCGGCTGCAGGAGTCACAGCCGGTGCTGATCGCAGAGGCACCCGCGGAAGCTGTCGCGGCCGAGACGCTCGACGAGACGCCGGACATATCACGATCCGAAGCTGCAGCAGCTTCGGAAATACCCGCAGCACAGCCGACACTGAATGAACAACTGCAGCTCGCCACCGACCTGACGAACACCGCGTCGGCACTCAGCACGCTGTTCGGCGCCTGGGGCCTCGACTACGACGTCGGTGGCAAGGACGCTTGTTCGCAGGCCGGCGACGCGGGTCTCGCGTGTCTTTACCAGCGTGGCTCCTGGAGCGGACTGCGGCAGATGGACCGGCCGGCGGTTCTGACCCTGATCGACGATAGCGGTGAGTCCCACGAGGTCGTGCTGATGGCGGTTCACGGCAACACGGCCGAGCTCTCTATCGGCGGCGTACTCGTAACGCACCCGGTCGAATCGATCACCGACGCCTGGTTTGGCCAGTACCTGTTGCTATGGCGTCCACCGAACGGACGAGCGATTTCTCTCGGACCGAATTCGCGCGGCGCGGATGTCGTATGGCTGCGCGAGAGCCTTGCATCGATCGACGACCGCTTTGTCACCAGCACTCCTGCGTCAGACGTATACGATACGGAGCTCGAGCAGGTGGTGCGGGCTTTCCAGCGCGCCCATCGACTCGATGTCGACGGGCTGGCCGGACAACAAACACAGATCGTCATCAATTCTCTGCTCGCGGTCGACGGCACCCCGCGTCTCAGAACCCCGCTGCTGGCAAAGGACTAGCCGATGTCATTCATACTTGACGCGCTCAAGAAATCCGAAACGGACCGACAGCAGCAGAGTTCCGCGGAATTTGCCGGAGTGCCAACCGGCAACAGCAGCCCCGGCGTGCCACGCTGGCTGTGGGTGCTCGGGCTGTTACTTGCGATCAACATACTCGTGCTGCTCGGCCTGTTTTTCCGGCCGGATACCAAAGCCCCGAGCCTGCCACCGGCACCCGTCACCGAAACTCGCGAACCGGCACTGAAGGAGACGACATTGGTCGAACCGGCAACGAGCCAACCAAGCTTCGCAGAACAGGTCGCCGCCGCAAAACAAGATGCACCGGCACGCCGTGAGCCTGCTGCAGTCCTGCCGCGGCGCCCGCAAGCTGCGCCCGCCGTGACACCGGGCGTGGTTTATTCCGTCCCGCCGGAAGGCTCAAAGGTACTGCCGACGATCCAGGAGCTCAGGGCCAATGGCACGCTTGTGTTGCCGGAATTGCACCTCGACATACATGTATACAGTGATGTTCCGAACGACAGGTTTGTGTTCATTAACATGTCGAAACAACGCGAGAGCTCACAGCTCGCCGAGGGCCCCGTCGTCGAGGAAATAACGCCCGAAGGCGTGGTTCTCGAATACAGCGGCATTTCATTTTTGTTACGGCGCGACTAGAGCTCGCTTTTGACGAGTCCGGTGACGAAATACCTGGATGGCGACGCGCTCGCTGTCGCCCTGACGTCCGGAATTCACCGCGTCATCGGCGAACAGGAGCTCCTGAATCGCATCAATGTATTCCCTGTTGCGGATAGTGATACGGGTACAAACCTCAGTCTCACGCTCAGCGCTGCGCTGGCCGTGCTCAACAAGCCCGGCCAGAAACACCTGGGCACGATGCTTGCCGCAGTTGCCGATGCGCTGCTGGACGGCGCGCGCGGAAATTCCGGAGCGATCGTCGCGCAATTTTTTCAGGGCATGAGCGACTCAGCCGGCGAAATCAGCCGCTTTACGACCTACACGTTTGGCAACGCCGTCAGCATGGGCAGCGACTATGCGCACGACGCGCTGTCAAAACCCCGCGAAGGCACTATCCTCTCGGTTGTCGCCGCATTTGCAAACAGTATCGTGCACCAGGTTTCGGAAGAACGCGAAGGTGAGTTTCCCGGCGTCATTCAAAACGCGCTGCAACGGGTTGAGGAGGCGCTCGCAAACACGCCCAATCAACTCGAGGTTCTGCGTAAAGCCGGTGTCGTGGATGCGGGTGCCAAGGGCTTCGCCGAACTCGTCGCCGGAATGTGCGCTTACTTCAATGACGGCACTGTCGTTCCGATGCCCGATATATCGATGCAATATGATATCGAACCCGCCGTCGAGTTCGCCGAAGCCGACAACGAGTCGAAGTTTCGCTTCTGCACCGAGTGCATCGTAACCGCGCCAGAGATCAACCGCCGCAAGCTGCGCGAAGCCCTCACTGCGATTGGCGACTCGCTTGTACTGGCCGGAACGAAGCGCAAAGCGAAAATTCATATCCATGTCGATGACCCTGACGACGTTTTCGAGATTGCCAGGCAATACGGTGATCTCAGCGCAGAAAAAGCAGACGACATGCATCGTCAGCAGCACAGTACCCACGACGCGAGACGGCGCTTCGCCGTGATCACGGATTCGGCGGCCGATATTCCCGACGCGGACATGGAGCGTCTCGACATCCACCTGGTGCCGTGCCGGATCCAATTCGGCAACCACGGTTATCTCGACAAGGTCAGCATTACGAGCAACGAGTTTTACGCGGAGCTCGAGTCCAACCCCGATCATCCGACGACGTCGCAGCCGGCTCCCGGTGATTTTCGGCGGCAGTTTCAGTTTCTCGCCAGTCATTTCGAAGATGTGCTGTCGATCAACCTGACGGGCGCTGTCAGCGGCACTTACCAGGGGGCTCAATCGGCCGCGTCCAGGAGCAGCGCGCCGGGGCGCATCCATGTCATCGACTCGAAGAACGCCTCCCTCGGACAGGGCCAGCTTGCGGTACTCGCTGCAGAATGTGCTGACCGCGGTATTGATATCGAAACGACAGTCGCGCTGGTCAACGAACAGATTCCCAGGACGCGCACCTATGCCCTGCTGCAGGACTTGCGCTATGCGGTTCGCGGCGGTCGTATTCCGGGCTGGGTAAAGACGGTCGCGGACCTGCTGCGGCTAAAAGCAATTCTCCGCACCACACCCGATGGTCGTGTCACTGTTGGCGGCTTCCAGCTGGGCAGTCATAACCGCGCTGCACGTTTTGCCAAATTTATCGCCCGCCGCGCGCCCAAGGATCAGCCGATCGAAGTCGGCGTCGCGCATGCGATTTGCGAGAAGGACGCGAAGGAGCTTGCAGAGCAGATTCGTTCACGCCTGCCGGCTGTTGAGAAACTGACGCTTAGTGAACTGGGCACTGCACTTGGTGTGCACGGAGGACCCGGGACTCTCCTCGTGTCGTTCATGCCGATCGTTTCAACGGACGATATCGCCGGCCGCGTCGATTAGCTCCTCGCCCTGGTTGCGCGCATTGTTGACTCGCCGGTCGACGGGCCATGCCTGCAGCCTGGGCGTTCGTTCCGTCGCATGCTCCAGCATATCGGGCGATCCGGCGAGCCATTCGTCGGCTGCCTCCGGCTGCAGAACGACTGGCATCCGATGATGCAGCGGCTGCATGAACTCGTTGGCCGTTGTTGTAATCAACGTCGCCGTTTGCAGAGACTCGCCGCTTTCCTTGTCATTCCATCTCTCCCAAAGTCCTGCGAGCGCGAACGGCTCTCCGCTTGCCAAAGAGATGAAATACGGCGTTTTGGTGTCACCCTGTTTCTGCCACTCGTAGAACCCGTCCGCCAGGACGATGCAACGTCGATGCCGAAAAGCGGCACGAAACGACGGTTTTTCAGCGACTGTTTCCGCCCGCGCGTTGATCATGCGATTGCCTATCGACGGATCCTTGGCCCAAAACGGCACGAGTCCCCAACGCAGCATGACCAGCTCACGCTGTTTGTCACTGTCTTCACGAATCGCGGCGATATCCTGGGTCGGAGCAATATTGTAGCGCGGCTTTACTTCCACGGACGCCGTTACTCCGAACAACGCGGCGGCGGCTTCACTGGGCGAATAAAATGCAAACCGGCCGCACATGATTATTCGCGAATACCGATGCCGCGCTGCATCAGATACATGCAGCCGCTGAACAGAACCACGACGAATACAATCAGTATCGCGTATGCATGGCCGATGCTGATGTCGGATGTGCCGAGGATGCCGTAGCGAAACGCATTGACCATATAGAGGATCGGATTTGCTTTCGACACGTTCTGCCAGAATTCCGGCAGCATCGATATCGAATAAAAGACGCCGCCGAGGTAGGTCAGCGGTGTCAGAACGAACGTGGGGACAATGGAAATATCGTCGAACTTCCTGGCGAATATTGCATTGATGAAGCCGGCGAGAGAAAACACGATCGACGACAGCAAAACAATCGAGATGACGACCAGGGGATGGGCGACCGTCAGGCGCGTGAAAAACAGCGCTATGATCGTGACCAGCAAGCCCACTAGGAGTCCCCGCAGCACCCCACCTGCCACGTGACCAATAATGATTGTTGCATAGGACATGGGCGCAACCAGCATTTCCTCGATATGGCGACCAAACTTGGCGCCGAAAAAGGACGAAACAACATTGCCATAGGAGTTTGTAATGACAGACATCATGATCAGGCCAGGGGCGATGTACTGCATGTAATCGAATCCATCCATGCTGCCAATACGCCTGCCGATCAGGTTGCCGAAAATGATGAAGTACAGCGTCATGGTTATGGCGGGAGGCACGATCGTCTGCACCCAGATACGCATTACCCTCACGATTTCCTTGCGAACAATGGTCTTGGCGGCAACCACGTTGAGGCCGATGTTCATAGTTCAGCCTCTTGCTGCTTGCTTTCAACGAGGCGCATGAATAACTCTTCAAGCCGGTTCGCCTTGTTGCGCAGACTGGACACATGAATGTTGCGCGCGTTGAGCTGCACGAACAGATCGTTGAGGTCGCAGTCGGGGCCTTTCTCGACCTCCAGCTCGCAATCACCGCGCAGTCGTGTCATGAAACCATCGAGAGCCGGAGCGGCGGACAGTTCTTCCGCGAGACTCAGCACAAACACTTCGCGCTGCAATTTTCTGAGCACGTCGCTCATCCTCGCATCTTCGATAATAGTGCCTTCGTCGATAATGGCGATGTGCCGACACAGCGATTCTGCCTCCTCGAGGTAATGTGTTGTCAGGATTATGGTCGTACCGGCTTCATTGATCTGGCGCAGGAACTCCCACATTGAACGTCGAATTTCAATGTCGACTCCGGCTGTGGGCTCATCGAGAATGAGTAGCCTGGGCTCATGTACGAGGGCCCGCGCGATCATCAGCCGCCTTTTCATTCCGCCCGAAAGGCTGCGCGCGATATCGTCGCGGCGGTCCCAGAGTCTCAGGGCACGCAGGTACTTCTCGACACGCTGCTTCGCCAGTTTTCCGTGCAGGCCGTAGTAACCGGCCTGATTGGCGACGATATTACCGACCGATTCCCAGAGGTTGAGATTCACTTCCTGAGGGACGATACCGATGCAGGCTTTGGCGGCCTCGAGTTCACTGTCGATACTGTGGCCGAATACCTGCACTTCTCCGCCGCTCTTATTGACGAGCGAACTGACGATACCGATAGCGGTCGTCTTGCCCGCACCATTGGGGCCCAGCAGCGCGTAGAAATCGCCGCTTTCCACGGACAGGTCGATGCCCTTCAGCGCCTGGTTGCCGTTGCTGTAGGTTTTTGTGAGATTTGTTATCGAGAGCGCCTTCATAAGGTCGCGTATTGTAACCATGCACCGGCATTCGTCACACCTTGGTATCGCGAATCCTGCAGGCCGCGGCAGATACCCGGCTGTACTGCAGCTCGGGGGCACGCGTTAGCAACGCCTGCAGCGCAGAGTAGTGCGATGCGAGTCGGGTCTGGTGCCGCGGGCTGATGCCGTCCTCCAGCAGGCGGCGCCATACCGTTTCTTCGTCAGGGAATCGCATGCGTAGCAAGTCTCCACGTGGCGCAGCGCTCTGCAGAAGGCTGACCAGGGTCAGCCCGGTAATGCGCTCACACCAGCCGACAGACGCGCCGCTCACGACTCGCGCTGCATAGGGATTTCGACGAACGAGCTGCCAGAGAAACCCCAAACCCGCCACCTGAAGTTGCGCGATACTTCCGTCCGGCGGGCTGCCCGAATCGATCAGGTCGAATTGCGGACTGTCGGCAAGCACGCGCTGCCAGTAGTCGTTGTCGTGCTCGCGAAAGGAGAACAGCAGGAACGGAACGCCGGCAAGCCGCGACAACTGCGAATCCGTCAGGCGTGTACTTGCGATCACACCAAAAGCCTCCTCGGCAGACCCCGCAATCGCCTTCAAAAAGGATCGGTTGAGCGCATGGATATTGGCAAGATCGTCCCTCGTCAGTCCTTCATATTCCATTTTTGTTCCCTTCGGGCGCTTTTCTCGCCTATCGTCCAAATTTCTATATATCGTAATTGTTGACCATTTATGGATATTATAGGCTATGTAAATACCATATATGGTCTATTTCTGGCAAAAAGAGCAAACAATGCGACTAAGCGACGATCGATATTCAGGGGAACGCAGCCAGTTCGAGCTGGCGCTGCGAATGATCCGGCACGAAGCCCGGACCCGTACCATCAGAGAGTGCACGGGCCTGTCCGACGACCGGATCCGAAAACTGTATTCCACCTACTTTCGCAACAGCGGCGATACGGTCGTGAAGCGACGCCGCGGTAAATCGCCGCGCCAGGTGACACGCTACGTCAAGAACCCCGAAAACCAGAACCAGGCAACGACACTCGTAGCGCTGTTTTACACCGGTATGCTGATTCGTATCGATCGCGAGGACCACGTACATGCCTGCTGGCCGCGTCCGGACGTCGAGTTCGGCCATCGCCTTTGTCGCGCATACGAGACTTACCTGCTGCTGCACGAAAACGCACGGCTCAGTTTCGAATGGGCCTGGAACCTGCTGCAATGCATTTCATACAACGACGAGCTCTATCTTGCCCACTGTCGAGGTTGCGAAGCACGCTACGTCCAGGATGCTTACGCGCTCGATCACAAAATATGCCCTACCTGTTGCATGGAAATGCCGCGCGGTTCCAGCCGCCAGGGGACGGGGCTGACAACTGTTTGACTCTCCGGTCGGACGCCCTTTTCCGGTACGATTTTCGGGTACAATCAGCGCCGTGCGGCGTTGTCGCACCAAAACAATAAAGCAATTTCATAGGGAGTCAAAATCAATGTTAAGTGAATTCAAAGCGTTCGCAATGCGCGGCAACGTCGTCGACATGGCTGTCGGCATTGTTATCGGTGGGGCGTTCGGCAAAATTGTCTCGTCACTGGTCTCGGATGTGATCATGCCGCCCATCGGCATGATCATGGGTGGCGTGGATTTCAGCCAGCTGGCCATTTCCCTGGGCGAAGGTGAGGGAGCCGCGTCGATCAATTACGGCATGTTCATCAATACCGTGCTGGATTTTGTCATCATCGCGTTTGCGATATTCATGGTGATCAAGGGACTCAACTCCATGAAGAAGAAGGAAGAAGCGAAGCCCGCGGAGCCGCCCAAACCTTCGGCCGAGGAAACGCTGCTGACCGAAATTCGCGACCTGCTCGCAAAACAGTAGGTCCGCAACGCGCAGCGGGCATTGGAAAATTACAACGTATTTGCGGGCGCGTTTGTCGATCGCAGCGGCGAACGGCGCAAGGATCCGGACTGGCTCAACAAGGCTGTCGTCAGCAAGGATGCGCGCTTCGTTCCCGTGTGGGGCGATCGCTGCCTGATTGGTGGCGATCCTCCGCACGCGGTATGGCTGAAGCGCCCGCAGATCGAGCCGTATATCGACGAACACAACCTGATCTTTCTCGGGCTGTTCAGAAACAAGCCGGCGTTTGCGGTTGCGATTGGCGGCGATCAGCCGCAGCCGTTCGCAGAGCTCGGTTCATTCGAGAGCCTGCGTTTCCTCGGTACGAGGCTGCCGCTGGACGAAGCCAATCTCGTCGCGCATGCGCGGGCGCTCGTGGTCTGGCATGCGTCGCAGTCCTTCTGCCCGCTCTGTGGTTCGGTTGCGCTGCCTGAGGCCGGTGGCAATACGCAGCGCTGCACGAATACGAATTGCGGCAGGGAATTATTTCCGCGTACGGATCCGGCGATTATCGTGTTGGTTCATAAGGAAGACCGGTGCCTGCTCGGCCGTCAGCAAAACTGGCCCGAACACCGTTACTCGACGATTGCGGGTTTCGTCGAACCCGGCGAAAGCCTCGAAGACTCGGTCCGCCGTGAGGTTTTCGAGGAGACCAATATTCGTGTCGGTGCTGTGCGCTATCACAGCTCGCAGCCCTGGCCCTTTCCGTCGGCATTGATGCTCGGCTTCATGGCGGAGGCAAGCTCGACCGACATCGTCCTGAACGACGGCGAACTCGAGGACGCGCGTTGGTTTACGCGCGAGGACCTGCGCTCGGAGTTTCCCAAACTGCCGTTTCGGATCTCGATTGCGCGGCGACTGGTCGAAGACTGGATTACGCTCGGCAGCGCCGACTGACCGTGTGCCTTATTGTACTGGCGATCGGACAAAGCACGGAGTATCCGCTGATCCTCGCGGGGAACCGAGACGAGTTCCATGCACGAGCGACGCAAGAAGCAGACTGGTGGTCCGACAAGCCCGATGTCTTCGGTGGGCGAGACCTGCAGGCCGGCGGCACCTGGCTGGCGCTGCACCGCAACGGACGATTTGCAACCGTCACCAATTTTCGTGACGCCCAGCCGGTATCTCCGCAGTTTCGATCGCGCGGCCACCTGGTCACGGAGTTCCTGGAAAGTGACCGGCCGCCGCTGCAATATCTCGAAGCAATCGAAGGACCTGCCTACGCGGGATTCAACCTGATTGTCGGCGACCTCCACGAGGTCGCGTTTCTCTCCAACCGCGACGGCGAGCCGCGCGCACTGCCTGACGGGCTCTACGGGCTTGGCAACGAGGCGCTCGACGGGCCCGGCGACAAAGTCAGGCGCAGCAAGGAAGGACTGGCTGGGCTGCTGGCTCAAAACACAGTCGACGAAACCACGCTGTTGCGCTTGCTCGACGACCGCAGCAAAGGTCCGATCGAAGAAGTCGATTCGAGTATTCCCGGAACTGACAGGGCGCACGCTGTTACCGCGCCCTTCATCGTCATGCCCGACTATGGCACCCGCTGTTCGACCGTTGTACTTGCCAATGCCTCGGGCGAATGGCGAATGATCGAGCGACGTTTCAATGCGCAGGGCGTGTCGACCGGAGAATCCGGCATCACGTTCGCGACTCGGACTTGACCGGCGCAAGAACCGACAGCAACCACGCCCGAATATCGTCGATTTCTTCGGCACATACAGCGTGCGCCATCGGGTAGTCGTGCCATTCGACACTGAAGCCCGCCTCAGCCAGCTTGTCTGCCGACGCGCGGCCCCACTGCATGGGCAGCATCGGGTCAAAGCTGCCGTGCGCCATGAACACCGGGATACCGCGGTTCCCGGCACTGGCGCCGAGTTCGCCGGGTAGCGCGATGTAGGTCGATAGCGCCATCAGCCCGCCGAATCGTAGCTTTGAATGAAGCACGGCATTAATGGCTATGGCGCCGCCCTGGGAAAATCCGGCGACGACGATTTTTTTCGCGTCGATGCCGCGCTCGATCTCGCGGTCGATCAGGGCTTGCAGCAGCGCGGTGCTGTCACGAACGCCCTGTGCGTCGGCGCGGCCCTCTGTATCGAGACTCAGGATGTCATACCAGGCCCGCATAGCCATGCCGCCATTGATAGTGACGGGCCGCACCGGGGCATGCGGAAAGACAAAACGCAGCGGCAGGTCCCGGGGCAGTCGCAGCTCCGGCACGATGGGCTCGAAATCGTGTCCGTCGGCGCCCAGACCGTGCAGCCAGATAACGCTGCCGACAGGGTTCTCGCCTGTCGTGACCTCGACGCTCTCGGGTAGCTGCATTTCGATCCTCCGGGATTAATGAAGCGGCGCAGTTTAACGCAAAAGGCTCTTTGAAAAAGGTGAAGCCGGGGCTTGACGTATTATGCGCATGACTGTATAAATATGCGCATAATTATGCCTATTTCAAGCGAAGAACAAGCACAGCGCCGTGACGCGATACGGCAATTGCTGCGACAGGGCCCGGCCCGGACGCAGCAATTCGTCGTGGACGCGCTGCTTGCAAAGGGGCTGGGGGCCACCCAGTCCAGCGTCAGTCGCGATCTTCGCGAGCTCGGCGCTATCAAGACGCCCAGCGGTTACGAGCTTCCCGGCGTCGATGAAGCCGGTGACAGGCAGATGGCCGAGATCGCTACCCTGCTGCGCAAGATCAGCCCTGCGGGGCCGAATCTGCTCGTCATTCGGACCGCCATCGGCGCGGCACAGCGCGTCGCGCTCGCACTCGATCGCAGCGAGTGGCCCGAAATGATCGGCAACATCGGCGGTGACGACACGGTATTTGTCGCGACCGAATCTTCTCATGCACAAAAACAGCTAATTGCCCGGATCGAGCGCTCCGCTCGCATCTGACGATTCCCGGAGAAGCCAGTGGACCAATCCCCAATTATTCTCGCGTTTTCAGGCGGACTGGATACGTCGTTTTGCGTGCCCTGGCTAAAGGAAAACTATGGCCGGGACGTCATTACGGCCTGCGTCGACACAGGTGGTATCGATCAGCAAGCGGCGCTCGCGCTCGAGAAACGCGCGCTGGCGCTCGGTGCAATCGAGCACGTGCTGATCGACGCCAAGCAGGACTTCTTCGACACCGTAATCCGCTACCTCATAGCCGGCAATGTGCTTCGTGGCCAGGCCTACCCGCTGTGTGTCGGCGCCGAGCGTGGTTTGCAGGCCGAGCGCCTCGCGAGAATCGCCACGGAACGCGGCGCCACGACTGTGGCCCATGGCTGCACCGCGGCAGGCAACGACCAGGTCCGTTTCGAAGTCGCGCTGCGGACGCTCAACCCGGATCTCATATCGCTCGCACCCGTGCGCGACAACAACTGGGTGCGGGATGAGCAGCTCGACTATCTCAGCAAGAACGGTCTGCCGTTGCCTGCGCAGGGATCTGCCTATTCCATCAATCGAGGCCTTTGGGGAATCACGATCGGCGGCAAGGAAACGCTGACGTCGGACAGCTCTATCCCGGAATCGGCATGGGTGCTGTCTGCAGACGCTTTCAGCCAGCCGCGGGATGTTTCCCGACATGCGCTCGAGTTCAAAGCCGGCGTGCCGGTCGCTCTTGATGACAAGAGCCTGTCGCCGGTCGAGCTCATCGAGGCGCTCGAGGTTCTTGCCGGAAGTTATGGTATTGGCCGCGGCATTCACCTGGGCGATACCGTGCTCGGAACCAAGGGTCGCGTTGCGTTTGAAGCGCCCGCTGCGATCACGCTGATTACCGCGCATCGCGAGCTCGAAAAGCTGGTTCTCAGCGCACAGCAGGCACGAATCAAAGACAGCGTAGCGGCCGTGTACGGCGATCTCGTGCACGAAGGCAAGCAGCTGGATCTCGCCTGCGACGATATCGAAGCGCTGCTGAGGTCTTCGCAAAAACGCGTTACGGGCACCGTGCGATTCGCCCTGCGACCCGGAGCTTTGTTTATCGAAGGCGTAAGCTCACCGCATTCGCTGCTTGCCGCGAGCAAGGGCGTATACGGTGAATCGGCCGGGGAATGGACTGCCAGCGACGCCGTCGGCTATGCGCGCATCATGTCGCTGACAGGCTCATTGCAGACAAGGGCGGGACAATCGCGGGCCGCCGGGGACCGCTCGTGAAAAGCATCGTTGTCGACAAGATCGCATCCGTGGCGCAGCACAACAACCTTGGTGCAGAGCTGCGCGTGTCAGCGGAGATTCCCTGCGAGGAGGGCGTGCTGGTCGCAGCACAGGTGCTCAACAACAAGTCGCGCTATAACCAGCTCGAGCTCACCTCGGGACGGATGGCGACCGTCAACCAGGGCGACATTATCGTCGGCGCCCTTGGGCATCGTAAGGCGCTGCGCGGCTACTCAGGCCATCTTCCAAGCGAACTCGAAGCGGGAGACACGATCCAGATCCTGAACATCGGCGGGGTCCTCGGACTCTGTGACTCGGCCAACCCCGACGTCGGGCCGCCGTTCGACTGCAAAGTGCTCGGTACAGTCCTCTCCTTTCCGTATCTTGGCGAACGCATCGGCGTACCCGCGAGAGCGGGCTCGGACACGCTCGATGACGATGAGGTACTGGATACCAATAACGTTCCGGTCATTGCGATGGCAGGTACCTGTATGGACTCCGGCAAAACGGCGGCAGCGTGTGCGATCGTCGGCCGACTTCGCCATCTCGGATTTAATGTCGCAGCGTGCAAGGCGACGGGCGTATCCTTGCGCCGTGACGTGCTCGCGATGCAGGACGCGGGCGCATCAGACACGATGATCTTTTCTGATTTCGGCATCGTGACAACGACCGCGGCCAACGGCCCGGCGCTGACTCGTGCCTTGTTGACAGGTTTGGCGAAAAAAAGCCCCGACGTCATCGTGCTGGAACTCGGCGACGGTTTGCTCGGCGCTTACGGCGTCGAAGCCATTCTGTCCGATGCGGCCATCCGCAAAGCGTTGACGGCTGTCGTGCTTTGCGCCAATGATCCGGTGTCCGCCTGGGGCGGCGCCAAAATCCTGCGCAACGACTTCGATATCGAACCGGCCGTCGTGACCGGACCCGCGACCGACAACGATGTCGGCGTTCAGCAAATCGACGAGCGGCTCTCGCTACCGGCGATTAACGCGCTCTCGCACGGCGTGGCACTCGGTGATTTGATCGCCGACCTGCTGAATAAGGAAAAAGCATGAGCGGCTCAATTCCGACCGTGGTCCTCGGCGCAAGCGGCTACGTGGGCGGAGAATTGTTGCGCCTGGTTTCCGCACACCCGCAGTTCAAACTTGTGGCCGCCGTGTCGGACAGCCGGGCGGGCTCACCGATTGGCGATACGTTTGCTCATCTTTCGCAGGCGCTCCGCGACGTGTCTTTTGTCGCTCACGCGGCCTGGCTCGATCAAATCGAATCCGGCAGCGATCTCGCGTTGTTCTCCGCCGCACCACACGGCGCATCGGCGAGTGTCATCGCAAATGCACTCGCTGCGGCCGAGAAGAAAGGCATCAACGTCCATGTCGTCGACTCGTCGGCCGACTTTCGCTATGCCCGCCAAAGCGACTACGAGGCTGTGTATAACACCGACCACGGTGCACCCGCACTCCTCGACCAGTTCATCTCTGCGGTGCCGGAACACGTTGACGCCGCCGCTGCGCCGCACGTCGGCCACCCGGGCTGCTTCGCCACCGCAACGTTGCTGGCCACGGTGCCGCTCATACGGTCCGGACTGACCGACGCCGATGTCTACGTGACCGGCATTACCGGCAGCACGGGATCCGGGCGGAGTCCGCAGGCGGGCACGCATCACCCGGAGCGCAACAGCAACCTCTATGCGTACAAACCGCTGGCACATCGGCATGCGCCGGAAATGGCTGCTCTTACCAGGGCCGCAAGCGGACGCAAAACCAGCGTGCATTTCGTGCCGCACTCAGGACCGTTCGCACGCGGTATTCACATCACGCTACAGGCGAAAGCCGTCTCGGCCGTGTCCGAGGAAACGTTGCGGGAGGTCTATGAACAGGCCTACGGCAATGCCCCGTTCGTTGAAGTTGTGCCAACAACGCCGCGGCTGAAAAACGTCGTGGCCAGCAACATGTGCCACATCAGCGTCGCCACTGACGGCGAGTCCGTTGTCGTCATGAGTGCGATTGACAACCTCGTAAAAGGCGCTGCCGGCGGCGCGCTGCAGTGGATGAACCGGCTCTGGAAGCTGCCTGAAACGGCCGGCTTGACGGCGCCGGCGCCGGGCTGGACCTGATGTCGATCGCGAACCCACAGCACGCCATGGCCGACCCGCGCGTGCGCGAAGCCGCCGTGACGATTCCGGTCTACGGGCAGCTGCCGTTCGTTCCCGAACGTGCCAGTGGCTGTGATATTTTTACGAAGGACGGGCGACGCATACTGGACCTGTACGGCGGTCACGCCGTTGCCGCACTGGGTTACGGCCATCCTCGGCTGGTGCAGGCGATCGAACAGCAGAACGCCAAACTTCTGTTTCAAAGTAATGCCGTGGCGCTGGAGATCCGTGCGCGGGCCGCCGAGAGTCTCGTGCGGATTGCGCCACAGGGGATAGATCGCGTTTTTTTCGTTAATTCAGGTGCAGAAGCGAACGAGAACGCGCTGCGAATGGCCTGCGTTGCGACCGGTCGAAAAAAGGTCCTCGCGATTACGCACGGCTTCCACGGTCGCACCGCCGCGGCTGGCGCCGTCACCTGGAACTCCGACAAGTGGTACGGCTTTCCGTCAAAGCCCTTCGAGGTCGACTTCATTCCGCGTGACGACATTGCCGCGGCCCGGAGCATGATCAGCAGCGAAATCGCCGCTGTCATCGTCGAACCCGTGCAGGGCGTAGCCGGCGCCTACGACCTGTCGAGCGACTTTCTCGAAACACTGCGTGACAGGACCGCCGAACATGGCGTCGTGCTGATTGCCGACGAAGTTCAATCGGGCATGGGGCGCTGCGGGCAATTCTTCGGAATGCAGGTGCACGGCATCGATCCGGACATGGTCACCAGCGCCAAGTCACTCGGCGGCGGCGTTCCCTGCGGGGCCGTGCTCTGTACGCAGAAAATAGCGGCGCACTTCGGGCCGGGCGACCTCGGCACGACGTTTGGTGGCGGCCCGCTTGCGGCCGCCGCGATCACGGCGACGATCGAGGCCATCGAAGCCGAAGGCCTGCTCGCCAACGTGCGCCAGAGAGAAGCGCAGATTCGGGAACAATGCGTGACCGGGCCCGTCATGAAAATCCAGGGAATGGGACTGCTGCTCGGGCTCGTCTGCGATCGTCCTGCGAAAGAAGTTCAGACCGCACTGCTCGAGCACGACATACTGGCCGGCACGAGCAGCGACCCCGTCGTCCTGCGAATTCTGGCGCCGCTGGTGCTCGAATCGGGGCACGTCGATCACCTGATGCAGGCTCTCGAAGCCACCTCGTAATTCCGAAACCAATGAAAGGAAACCGCTGATGAAAGCGTTCAACGACCTCGCCGATTTTTCTACTGATGAGATCAGGGAGCTCATTGCACTTGCCGACCGCCTCGACGCACACCCCGAGCCGGATGCACTAAAAGGCAAAGTGCTGTCACTGCTGTTCCTGAGTCCCTCCCTGCGCACGTTGGCATCCTTCCAGGCAGCGATGACGCGACTCGGTGGCGGATCTTTCGTCATCTCCCCGGAAATGTCGATACACGGAATCGAGAGCCGGCCGGGCATCGTCATGGACGGCGCCGCGGCTGAGCATATTCGCGAAGCCATTCCCGTAATAGCGTCGTACGGTGATGCAATCGGTATTCGGGCGTTTGCCGAACGCAAGAACCTCGAACACGACATGGCCGAAGTTGAGTTTCATTCGATGACGGAGCTGATCGATACGCCCTACATCAACATGGAATCCGCCATGAATCACCCCTGCCAGAGTCTCGCCGACTGGAAGACCCTGGACGACTTCGCCATCCCCGCCAACGATGGCAAGTTCGTGCTGAGCTGGGCCTACCACCCCATGGCGCTACCGCTCGCCGTACCCGCCGCAACCCTGCACATGGCGGCGCACCGCGGCATGGACGTAACCGTATTGCGTCCCGAAGGCTTCGAGCTGCCGGACCCGCTGATGAAGAAAGCCGCTGCCGCGGCCGATGCCGCCGGCGGTTCCATCACAGAGACCGACGATCGCACGGCAGCCATGCAGGACGCGCACGTCATCTACGCCAAGTCGTGGTCGTCAACGCGCCACTACGGCGACCGACTGGCCGACCAGAAACTGCGCGAAGAACTTCTCGACTGGTGTGTCGACGAGCCCTGGTTCGACAATGCAAAAGACGACTGTCGTTTCATGCACTGCCTGCCCGTTCGTCGCGGTGTCGTGGTCGCCGACAGCATTCTCGATGGCCCGCGCAGCGTCGTGATACCCGAAGCGCGCAATCGCATGCTCGCGCAGATGGCCGTGCTTCACCAGATGCTGGGAGGCAGTCGATGACCAGCAAGAGGGATCGGGCGATTGTCGTCTCCGCTCTGAAACATGCCGCGCCCTACATTCGCCTTTTCAAAGGCAAGGTTTTCGTCATCAAGGCCGGCGGTGAAATATTCGCCGACGCAGCCGATACCAGCGCGTTCATGCAACAGGTCGGCATCCTGCACCAGGTTGGCATCAAGGTCGTGCTGATTCACGGTGGCGGACCTCAATCGACCAAACTCGCTGCAGCGCTCGGTCTCGACACGACCTTCATCGAAGGGCGGCGCGTCACCGATGGCGCGTCACTCGACGTCGCGACGATGGTACTCAATGGCCAGATCAATACCCGCATCCTTGCGGCGTGCCGCGACCTGCAGATTCCGGCCGTGGGGATGAGCGGCGTGGATGCCGGCCTGATTCGTGCGCACAAGCGGCCGCCCGTCGAACGCGATGGCCAGGATACGGTGGACTATGGTTTCGTCGGTGACATTGACGCGGTCGACGCCGACGTTCTGAAAAAGCAGCTGGACAACGGTCTGATGCCCGTCATAAGCCCGCTGTCCTGCGATGAATCGGGCACTGTGCTGAACATCAACGCTGACACCGTGGCAGCTGCCATCGCAGCCGAACTCGGGGCCGAGAAGCTCATACTGGCAACCGGCGCCGCGGGCATCCTCGAAGATATCGCCGATCCGGGCTCGCTGATCAGCTACATCGATCGTGCCGCACTCAAGAAACTAAAGGCATCCGGCAGCCTCGCAGACGGCATGTTGCCGAAGGCCGCGGCCATAGAATTCGCGCTCGCCAACGGCGTACAGCGTGTCCACGTCATTTCTTACAGGCTGCCCGACAGCATTCTGCTCGAGGTTTTCACCAACGAAGGCACCGGCACGCTCGTTGTCGACGACATCGCCGCGTTGACGCCGGCCGAACAGGGCAGCGAGTCGTGAGCCGGCTGTGGGAAAAAGGCCTGCCGCTCGATAAACGAGTACTGCGCTACACGGCCGGCGAGGACCACGTGCTTGATGCCCGGCTCGTACCCTACGATGTGCGCGGCTCGATCGCGCATGCAGAAATGCTGGCAGCCACGCAGCTGATCAGCGATGCGGATTTTGTAGCAATACGAGACGGCCTCGCCTCGCTCCTGACAGGTTTTGAGGACGGTGAGTGGCACATCAGTCTCGAGGATGAAGACGCGCATACGGCGCTCGAGTCACGCTTGACGGCAAACATCGGGCCTGCCGGAGGTCGACTGCACCTGGGCCGTTCGCGCAACGACCAGGTACTTACCGCGCTGCGCCTCTACCTGCGCGATGCTGCGGTGGACCTTGCCGCTCGTGTCGAAAACCTCCGGTCCTCGCTCGCCGCGCTGGCCGAGCGCCAGGGCGATGTGGAAATACCGGGCTATACGCACATGCAGCATGCAATGCCGTCCACGGTCTCGCTCTGGTGCGGGGGGTTCGAGGAAGGCTGCGACGATGCAGTCGCCGGGCTGCAATCCACGCTCAAACGCATTAACAAGAATCCCCTGGGCAGTGCGGCCGGTTACGGTACGCCGGGACTGCCGCTCGATCGCGAGATGACGACCGCCGCGCTCGACTTCGCCACCACGCAATCACCCGTAACGGCCGTGCAGCTCTCGCGCGGCAAAGCGGAAAGCGCGATGCTGTTCGAAATCACACTACTGATGCAGGACGTCAGCCGCATGGCGAGCGACCTGCTGTTGTTCTATACGCAGGAGTTTGCCTATGTCTCGCTGGCTGCCGAAGTGACAACCGGCTCGTCGATCATGCCGCAGAAACGCAATCCCGACGTACTCGAGCTGCTGCGAGCATCGTCGGCAACGGCGCAGGCCTGCCTCGACGAATCGCTCATGATCACCGCGAAACTGCCGTCGGGCTATCACCGCGACCTGCAGCGCCTGAAGTCGCCGTTGTTCCGTTCCATCGATCTTGCGATCGACAGCGTCGACATCATGGCGTACCTGCTCGAAGGCCTGGAATTCCTGCCGCAGAACATCAAACTCGATGAAGGCATATTCGCAACCGCCGAGGCCTACCGGCTCGTACGCGAAGAAGGCATTCCGTTCCGCGACGCCTACCGGCAGGTTGCGAAACGCTACGCAAAATGATGCCCTATTTTTACATGGCCCTCTATAATCGACTCATCCCTGCTACGAGGCATCCTCATGAAACGCTTAATCATCGCGCTCGCCGCACTCTCTTTTTTGCCGCCGCTGACCGGCTGTGGCCAGAGTGGTCCACTGTACTTGCCGGACGATCCAAGCAGAATCGAAGTTGCGCCACCCGCTCCTGCGGAGGAAGAGGAAGAAGAACAAGCCGACGCCCCGTCGGACTAGCTGGAACCTGCCGATGACCGACCTCGTTCTTATCGACGGGTCATCGTATCTATACCGCGCTTATCACGCGCTGCCGGCACTCACGAATTCGCAGGGTGAGCCGACCGGCGCGTTGCACGGCGTACTGACGATGGTCCTCAAGCTCATTCGTGAAGAACAACCCGCACATGTCGCCGTTGTTTTCGATGCGCCGGGCAAGACTTTCCGCGACGAGATTTTTCCGGAGTACAAGGCCACCCGCCCTCCCATGCCGGATGAGCTGCGTGCCCAGGTCCAGCCCATACTCGACGCAGTGAAGGCAATGGGACTGCCGCTGCTGTGCGTCGACGGCGTAGAGGCGGACGACGTGATCGGCACGCTGTGCGACCGGGCTGCAAAAAAGGGGCTCAAAGTCCTGGTCTCGACGGGCGATAAAGATCTCGCACAGCTCGTCAACGACAAGGTCACGCTCGTCAACACGATGGATAGCTCGATGCTGGATCGTGATGGTGTGAAGAAAAAGTTCGACGTTTACCCTGAGCAGATTGTCGACTACCTGGCGTTGGTCGGGGACACTTCCGACAACATCCCCGGGGTGCCCAAAGTCGGCCCGAAGACCGCCGCCAAGTGGCTTAATCTTTACGACAGCGCTGACGGCATCGTGGAGCACGGCGAGGAAATCAAGGGCAAGGTAGGCGAAAGCCTGCGCGACAATGTAGAACAGCTGCGGCTGTCAAAGAACCTCGCGAGGATTCGCCACGACCTCGATCTCGAGGTTTCGATCGATGACCTGAAAGCGGCAGATGCCGATACCGAGGCACTGCGCAAACTTTACAGCCACTTTGAACTGCGCTCCCTGCTGCGCCTGCTCGATGAGAAAGCCGACACGCCCGCAGCACCGAACAAGGAAGAGACAGGCGAGTACGAAACGGTTTTGACGTGGAAAGCATTCGAACGCTGGCTCAGGAAAATTAACGAGGCCAATCTCACGGCCCTCGATACCGAAACGACGAGCCTCGATTACATGGAAGCTGAAATCGTCGGCTTCTCACTGGCGGTCGAGGCCGGTGAAGCCTGCTACGTACCGGTCGCGCACGACTACCCCGGCGCGCCCGAGCAGCTGCCGCGCGCCAGGGTCATCAAGAAGCTCACACCTTTCCTCACGGACGACGCGAAAAAGAAAGTCGGCCACCACCTCAAATACGATGCCCACATTTTCGCACGCTACGACATTGCGCTCGCCGGCATACAGTTTGATTCCATGCTCGAGTCCTACGTGCTCAACAGTGTTGCAACACGCCACGACATGGACTCGGTGGCGCGACAGTATCTCGGCAAAGAGACGACTAAATACGAGGACGTCGCGGGCAAAGGCGCCAGGCAGCTGACCTTCAACCAGGTCGATCTCGAAACTGCCGCCCCTTATGCCGCCGAAGACGCCGACGTCACGCTGCAGCTGCACCGCACCCTTTGGGAAAAGCTCGACGAGCAGCCGACGCTGCGGAAGGTTTACGAAGAGATCGAACAACCGCTCGTACCCGTGCTGTTCGAAATGGAAGAAATCGGCGTGAAGGTCGATCGCAAGATGCTGACCAGGCAGAGCGGAGAACTTGCGAAAAAAATGGCCGAGCTCGAAACGAAAGCGCACGAGCTCGCCGGCGGCCCGTTCAACCTGGGCTCACCGAAACAGCTGCAGCAAATCCTGTTCGAACAGCAGGAGCTGCCGGTTATTCGGAAAACGCCGAAGGGACAGCCGTCGACGGCGGAGGATGTGCTCGTCGAACTCGCCAATGACTATGAGCTGCCTGCGGTCATCATCGATTACCGCAGCGTCAGCAAACTCAAGAGCACGTATACCGACAAGCTGCCGCTGCAAATCAACGAGCGCACAGGGCGCATTCACACCTCCTACCACCAGGCCGTAGCCGCGACCGGGCGACTGTCGTCGACGGACCCGAACCTGCAGAACATCCCAATCCGCACACCGGAAGGACGCCGTATCCGCCAGGCGTTCGTACCGGCTGAAGGTCATGTGCTGCTCGCCGCCGACTACTCCCAGATTGAGCTCAGGATCATGGCGCACCTGTCCGCAGACAGGGGCCTGGTCAAGGCTTTCGAGAAAGAGCTGGACGTACACCGCGCAACGGCAGCGGAGGTTTTTGCAACGGCGTTGGACGACGTCACGGCGGATCAGCGCCGCTCGGCAAAGGCGATCAACTTCGGCCTGATGTACGGCATGTCGGCGTTCGGCCTCGCAAAGCAGCTCGGCATTCCGCGGGGTGAGGCGCAGGCCTATGTCGACCTGTACTTTGATCGTTATCCCGGTGTCAAAGCCTACATGGACAACATCCGGGCGACGGCCAGTGAACAGGGTTACGTGGAAACCGTATTCGGTCGCCGCCTGTACCTGCCCGAGATCAACGCGCGCAACGCACAGCGGCGCCAGTACGCGGAGCGCAGTGCCATCAATGCGCCGATGCAGGGTACCGCGGCCGACATCATCAAGAAGGCCATGATTACCGTGCACGACTGGCTGACGCGCAGCGAACCCGGCGCGCGCATGATCATGCAGGTGCACGATGAACTCGTATTCGAAGTCGAGGAAGACAAGGTCGACAAGGTGCGTGACCGTGTCATGGACCTTATGAACGGGGCGGCGAAGCTGTCGGTGCCGTTGAAGGTTGATGTGGGAGTCGGGTCGAA
>JABDOQ010000095.1 GCA_013043165.1 Woeseiaceae bacterium
CCCCGGTTGTGGTTTGTGTCTACACTAGGCCAACAACAAGACACGGAAAACTTCACATGACCAGGCGCATCGCCATCGTCGTGGTAATTTTTTTTGCATTGCCGGCGTTTGCAAGTGATCTCAACGACGCCGTCCGCAAGGACTACGACGGCTACCTCGCAGAGCTGTTTGACTACTTTCATCGCAACCCTGAGCTTTCGACGGTTGAATTCGAGACCGCGAAGCGCATGGCGGCAGAACTTCGGTCGGCCGGATTTGAGGTCACCGAAAAAATCGGCGGCACGGGTGTTGTTGCGATGATGAAAAACGGACCCGGCCCGCTGGTCATGATGCGGGCCGATATGGATGGCCTGCCCGTGGAGGAAAAATCCGGTCTGAGCAACGCGTCACGCGCGACGCAAACGGACCCTGTTACCGGCAACACCGTTTTCACGATGCATGCCTGTGGTCATGACGTGCACATAACCAGCCTCGTTGGCACGGCGCGCCAGATGGCGGCCAGAAAGGACGAATGGCGCGGCACGCTGATGCTCGTCGTGCAGCCTGCCGAGGAACGTGCGCTTGGCGCGCGTGCCATGCGAGACGACGACATATGGGGCCGATTCGGTGAACCCGATTACGCGCTGGCTTTTCACGTGTCATCCGGCGATGTGGCCGGCATTATCAACGTCTCGGAAGGCAGTCCTTATGCTGGTGCCGATACGGTCGACATCATCATTCGCGGCGTGGGCGCACATGGTGCCAGCCCGCACCGTGGCAAGGATCCGATCGTGTTGGGTAGCCAGATCGTTCTTGCATTGCAGACCCTGGTTTCGCGCGAGCTGTCGCCGCGCGATCCGGGCGTCGTGACAGTCGGCTCGTTTCATTCGGGCACCAAACACAACATCATTTCTGACGAAGCGCATCTGCAGCTGACGGTCAGAAATACCAGCGAAGAGACGCGCGCGATCCTGCTCAACGGCATCAGGCGCATCGCGGAAAACATGGGACGTGTTGCGGGCCTGCCGGAAGATCGATTGCCTCAAGTGATCATATCCGAGGAAAGTGTGCCGCCAACGAGAAACAATGCGGAGCTTACGAGGCGCCTGAAAGTCGCATGGACGGACGCAATGGGTAGCGATGCCGTGGTCGATATTCCGACCAAGGGAATGGGGGCCGAGGACTTTCCATATTTCACCGATGATCCGGAGATACCGAGCGTCTATTGGGCGATCGGCGGAACGCCGCAGGGTGATTTCGACACGGAGATGTCAGGGGGGCCGCCTGTACCGAGCCATCATTCACCGTTGTTCAAGATTTCGCCACAACCGGCCGTAAGAGCCGGCGTGGAATCGACGGTTGTTGCATTGATGACCCTGCTGCAAGAGTAGCACTCTACAGCGGCCTGACGGCCGCCGCGAATTTCGGGGACAGTTTACTTATATCGGAATTTCGGGGACAGTTTACTTATATCGAAGCAAGATATAAGTAAACTGTCCCCTTATATCAATCGTCGTCGACCAGGAAGTCGTCGAGGTCCTCGCTGCCCGCACTCTGCAACAGGATCTCGACTTTCTGTTCGGCTTCTTTGAGTGCAGTCTGGCAGCCGCGCGTAAGTTTGATGCCTTCCTCGAACTTCTTCATCGCTTTTTCGAGTGGCAGGTCACCGGATTCGAGTTCGTCGACCAGTTCTTCGAGATCCGCCAGGGACTTCTCGAGGTTGAATTTCTTTGCAGAACTCATGGCATTTTTCCGATTCAATTGCGCCGATACGCTACAGGCCGGGTTCTGAATCGTCAATCCTGATCGTTGCCGAAACGCCGTATGGCCCCGGTTTTCCACGGTTGACAGGAGTAGGGGCGGAGCATAGAGTAGCTGTCTATTAGACTCGGTCTAATTAATGGTCAATTCAGTTGAGAGGGTATAAACGTGTCACTAAAAGGCAGCAAGACAGAAAACAATCTCAAAGACGCATTCGCCGGTGAATCTCAGGCGAACCGCCGCTATCTGTATTTCGCAGCGAAAGCCGACGTCGAAGGCTACAACGATGTCGCCGCCGTATTCCGTTCAACCGCCGAAGGTGAAACGGGGCACGCGCATGGTCATCTCGAGTATCTCGAAGAAGTGGGCGATCCTGCAACAGGACTGCCGATCGGCGCGACGTCCGCTAACCTGGCCGCCGCTATCGCCGGCGAAACCCATGAGTACACCGATATGTACCCGGGCATGGCCAAGACAGCGCGTGACGAAAACTTCGACGAAATTGCGGATTGGTTCGAGACGCTCGCCAAAGCCGAACGTTCCCATGCGAATCGGTTTCAGAAAGCGCTCGACACGCTCGACAGTTAGACGTCATTGAATATTCCGGGCCGCGAGGCCCGGAGTTTCCACACAGCAAGAGATTCGATGAGCAAATCTGAAGGCAGACGCGAGGGTAGTCTCGAGGCGCCGACTCGGCACCCGCTCGACTGGAAATCCAGGGAGTTCTACGACGACGAGCCGCTGTTTGCCGAGCTCGAGCGTGTTTTCGACATCTGTCACGGCTGTCGCCGGTGCTTCAACCTCTGCAACTCCTTTCCGACACTGTTCGACGCGGTCGACGAGTCCGATACGATGGAAGTTGATGGCGTGCCCAAGAAAGTTTATTGGGACGTTGTCGATCACTGCTACCTCTGCGACATGTGCTACATGACGAAATGTCCGTACGTTCCGCCGCACGAGTGGAACGTAGACTTTCCGCACCTGATGCTGCGTGCCAAAGCGGCACGATTCAAGAAAGAGGGTGCCTCGTTTCGCGACAAGGTCCTCAGTTCGACCGACACGGTCGGGAAACTTGCGGGCATTCCGATTATTGTGAATGCCGTCAATGCAACGAATCGCAGCAAAACGGGCCGCAAGCTGATTGAAAAAACGCTCGGCGTACATCGCGATGCGCCCGTGCCGGACTATCATTCGAACTCTGCCAGGAAGCGGCTCAAGCGACTCCGGAACGTCGGGGACGTTGCCGTCGAAGCGACGGCAAGTACTCGCGGCAAAGTCGTGCTCTATACAACCTGCTACGGCAACCGCAATCACCCGGCGATCGATGAGGATCTCGTGGCCGTATTCGAGCACAATGGAATCGCAATGGCGCTGGCCGAAAAAGAGGCCTGCTGTGGCATGCCCAAGCTGGAACTCGGCGATCTTGAAGCCGTTGCCAGGGCCAAGGAAACCAACATTCCGGTGCTTGCGGCGATGGTCGACGCAGGCTGGGACATTGTGACGCCCATTCCGTCATGCACGTTGATGTTCAAGCAGGAGCTGCCGCTCATGTTTCCGGACGATGCGGACGTCGCGAAGGTCCGCGACGCAATGTTTGATCCGTTCGAGTACCTGATGCTGCGCCACAAGGACGGCAAGCTGAAAACGGCATTCAAGAAGTCTCTGGGCAAAATTACTTACCAGGTGCCCTGTCACCTGCGTGTGCAGAATATCGGCCTGAAAACGCGCGACATGCTGCAGCTGGTGCCGGAAACCACGGTTGAAGCGATCGAGAGGTGTTCCGGTCACGACGGTACCTATGCCGTGAAGAAGGAATTCCATGAGACCTCGAAAAAAATCGCGAGGCCGGTCGTGACTAAACTGAAACGTGCGGACGCCGACCACTTCGTAAGCGACTGTCCGATGGCAGCAGAGCAGATAGTCCAGGATCTCGATGATCACGAGGCAAACAACCCGATGAGCCTGCTACGAACCGCCTATGGAATATGATCAGAGGTTCCAATGATGCAAAAACTGACACGTGACAATCTAATCAGCCTCGAGAAATACGCCGAGGAACGGCCGGCGTTTCGAGAGAAGGTTATTGCTCACAAGCGTAATCGACGTCTCGACCTCGGTACCAACGCGGCGCTGTATTTTGAGGATTTCCTGACCATGCAGTACCAGGTACAGGAGATGCTGCGCATTGAGCGCATCTTTGAAGCCGATGGCATCAACGAAGAATTAAACGCATACAATCCCTTGATTCCGGATGGTTCCAACTGGAAAGCGACATTCATGATCGAATTTCCCGAAGTCGAAGAACGCCGCGCAATGCTGTCGCAACTACGAGGCGTTGAAAACCGGGTTTACGTCCAGGTCGTGGATTTTGATCGCGTCTATGCGATCGCTGATGAAGATCTCGAGCGCAGCGATGACGACAAGACGTCCGCCGTGCATTTCCTGCGTTTCGAGATGCCCGCGGAACAGGTTGCTGCGCTAAAAGGCGGCGCGCCCCTGATCGCCGGCATCGATCACGAGAACTATCGAACGGAGGTCAGCCCGGTTGCTGACAACGTTCGTCAATCACTGATTGCCGATTTTGACTGAGAGTTCGACTGCACTTCCTCGCTGCCGCCCGATTATTGCGGGTGCACCCGTTATACATTCAGGCTAGAATTCCGCCGGGCACCTTTCTGGCAATCTGACAACTGGCCATCTGATTGATGAGTAGACGATACGACGCTGCGGACATCGAGGTCCTGAGCGGACTCGAACCTGTGCGGCGTCGGCCGGGCATGTACACCGACACCACGCGGCCGAACCACCTGGCTCACGAGGTGATCGATAACAGTATCGACGAAGCTCTGGCCGGCTACAGCAAGAAACTCGAAGTCACGATTTTCAAAGATGGCTCACTCGAAGTTAGCGACGACGGCCGTGGCATGCCCGTCGACAAGCATCCCAAGGAAAAAATTCCGGGCGTCGAACTGATCCTCACGCGGCTGCATGCGGGCGGTAAATTCTCGAACGAAACCTATCAATACTCGGGCGGCCTGCACGGCGTCGGAGTGTCCGTTGTGAACGCGCTATCGAAGAATCTCGAGGTATGGATTCGTCGGGGTGGCAAGGAATACAACATGAGCTTCGCCGGTGGCAAGAAGCGCGGCAAGCTCGAGGTCGTGGGCACGGTCGGCAAAGCCAATACGGGTACGACGCTGCGATTCTGGCCCGATCCGCAGTACTTCGATTCGGCAAAATTCTCCGTAGGGCGCCTGAAGCATACGCTTCGCGCCAAGGCCGTGCTGTGTCCCGGCCTGACGGTGCGATTGAAGATCGAAAAACCCAAGGAAAAGCTCGAATGGTGTTATTCGGGAGGGCTCGAAGAGTATTTGCTCGAGGAAATTGGTGGCGGAGAGACGCTTCCGGCGGAGCCCTTCTCGGGCAGCCTGACCGGCAACAACGAGGCCGTCGACTGGGCGCTCGTCTGGACGACTGATGGTGGTGCCAGCGTCACCGAGAGCTATGTCAACCTGATTCCGACGCCGCAGGGCGGAACGCACGTCAATGGCTTGCGGACCGGTCTGACAAACGCGATACGCGAGTTTTGTGACTTCAGAAACCTGCTGCCACGCGGCGTGGCGATCGCCCCGGAAGATGTCTGGGACGGGCTCAGTTTTGTACTCAGTGCCAAGCTCGAAGACCCGCAGTTCTCAGGGCAGACCAAGGAGCGCCTGTCGTCGCGCGAGTCAGCGGCGTTCGTTGCCGGCGTGATCAAGGACAATTTCTCGCTGTGGCTGAATCAGCATCCCGAATCCGGCGATCAGATCGCACAGCTCGCGATTGGCAAGGCGCAAAAGCGCCTGAAGTCCGCCAAGAAAGTCGTTCGCAAAAAGATCGTCTCCGGGCCGGCGCTGCCGGGCAAGCTTGCAGACTGTACGTCCCAGGAACCTGAGCTTTGCGAGATCTTCCTCGTTGAGGGTGATTCTGCGGGCGGCTCCGCCAAGCAGGCGCGCGATCGCAATACCCAGGCCATCATGCCGCTGCGCGGCAAGATCCTGAATACCTGGGAGGTCGACTCTGCGGAGATTCTGGGCTCGCAGGAAGTGCATGACATTTCGGTCGCACTCGGTGTCGATCCGGGCAATAACTCTCTCGACGGACTTCGCTACCACAAGGTCTGCATACTGGCAGACGCCGACTCCGATGGCCTGCACATCGCGACGCTGCTCTGCGCATTGTTTTTGCGACACTTCCGGGAGCTCGTGATGGCCGGTCACGTCTATGTCGCAATGCCACCGTTATATCGCGTCGATGTCGGCAAAGAAGTCTATTACGCTCTGGACGAAGGTGAGCGCAGGGGCATTCTCGATCGGATAGAAGCGGAGAAAAAACGTGGCAAGGTCTCCGTCACACGCTTCAAGGGACTGGGCGAGATGAACCCGGCGCAGCTCAGGGAAACCACGATGAACCGCGATACCCGCAGGCTCGTGCAGCTCACTGTCAGTGCCAGGGACAAAGCCGAGCAGCTGATGGACATGCTGCTCGCCAAGAAACGTGCGAAAGACCGTCGCAAATGGCTTGAAACCAAGGGCGATCTCGCTGAGGTATAGAATTCATGTCCGGACAAAATAGTCTTAACCTCGAGGGCGTGGAACGACAGGCGCTGAAGGACTACACCGAGAAGGCCTATCTCGATTACTCGATGTACGTGATTCTCGACCGCGCGCTGCCACAAATCGGCGATGGTCTGAAACCGGTGCAGCGCCGTATCATTTACTCGATGAGTGAGCTCGGCCTTTCGGCCAGCTCCAAGCCGAAGAAATCGGCGCGCACGGTCGGCGACGTGATCGGCAAGTTTCACCCGCACGGTGACTCGGCGTGTTATGAAGCCATGGTATTGATGGCGCAAGACTTTTCCTACCGCTATACCGTCATTGACGGGCAGGGCAATTGGGGGTCGACCGACGATCCTAAGTCGTTTGCGGCCATGCGCTACACTGAATCCCGGCTGACGCCGTACGCCAGGAGCCTGCTGCAGGAGCTTGGCCAGGGAACGGTCGACTGGGTGCCGAACTTCGACGGCACGATGAGCGAGCCCGTAGTACTTCCGGCGCGCCTGCCCAACTTGCTGCTCAACGGCACGACCGGCATTGCGGTCGGCATGTCGACCGATGTGCCGCCGCACAACCTCAATGAGATTGCCAGCGCACTGGTGCACTTGCTCGACAAGCCGAAAGCGACTGTCCGGCAACTCATGAAACACGTCAAAGGACCTGACTATCCGACCGGCGGGGAGCTCGTCTCGTCCCGCGACGAAATCCTGGACATGTACACGACCGGTAGCGGCACGCTGCGCTTGCGCGCTTCCTACAAGATCGAAAACGGCGACATCATCATCAACTCTCTGCCGCATCAAATTTCGGGAAGCAAGATTCTCGAGCAGATCGCAGCGCAAATGCGCAACAAGAAGTTGCCGCAGGTTGATGATCTCAGAGATGAGTCGGATCATGAAGACCCGACTCGCCTGGTAATCAGCAAGAAGCGTGGTGTCGATGTCGAACAGCTGATGTCGCACTTGTTCTCGACAACGTCGCTCGAGCGCACGGCGCGAGTCAACATGAACATTATCGGGCTGAACGGCAAGCCGCGGTTGTTCAATTTGCTCGAGTTGCTCAAAGAGTGGCTTACGTTTCGCAAGGCTACGGTAAAGAAACGCCTCGGCTACCGCCTGCAGATCGTCAATGATCGCCTGCACGTACTCGACGGCCTGCTGGTTGCGTACCTGAACATCGACGAAGTGATTGCAATTATTCGCAAAGAGGACGAGCCAAAGCCGGTTCTCATGAAGCGCTTCAAGCTTGGTGATATCCAGGCAGAAGCCATCCTGAACCTGCGCTTGCGGAATCTTGCCAAGCTCGAGGAAATGAAAATCCGCGGCGAGCAGGACGAGCTCGGGGAAGAGCGCGATATGCTCGAAAAGACGCTAAAAAGTGCCGCACGACTGAAAACGCTCATCAAGAAAGAAATTCTCGCGGATGCCGAAGCCTACGGCGATGACCGGCGAACCGAAATCATCGAGCGCGAAGCCGCACAGGCGCTTGATGAAACGGAGCTGGTCGCGAGCGAGCCGGTGACTGTCGTGTTGTCGCAGGCCGGCTATGCGCGCGCCGCCAAAGGACATGAGATAGATCCTGCGACGCTCAATTATCGTTCTGGCGACAACTATCTCGCGGCCGCACAGGGCCGCAGCAACCAGCTGGCGATGTTTATCGACAGTACCGGACGCGTTTACAGCGTCATCGCGGGCACACTTCCTACAGCACGGGGGCAGGGCGAACCATTGTCGAGTCGTTTCAAGCCACCCGACGGCGCCGCCTTTTGTGGGGCAATGATTGGCGACGCCGAGAAAAAATACCTGCTTGCGAGCGATGCGGGCTATGGTTTTGTCGCCACGCTGGGCGACCTGGTGTCACGCAACAAGGCGGGCAAGGCAATCCTCAGGGTTCCGGCTGGAGGCAAGGCTGTAGTGCCATCGCCTGTCCCCGCTGGCAAGGAGTGCCTGATCGCCGCCGTCAGCTCGATTGGCCGGCTGCTGGTATTTGAAATGGACGAGTTGCCGGAACTGGCAAAAGGCAAGGGCAACAAGCTCATCAATATTCCCGGCAAGAAATATCAAAGTGGCGAAGAAAAGATGGTGGCTGCCGCCGTCATTCCCGAAGAGGGCGACCTGCAGGTGCATACGGGCACGCGGATGATGACGATCCGCTGGGATGACATCGACGATTATTACGGCGAACGGGCGCTGCGTGGCGGCCTGTTACCGAAAGGATGGCGCAAAGTCGAGCGCCTGGTCGGCATCGAGTAGGCGGTCACCCACCGCGTCCTGCCAATTTGATCGCGGCGTTCTAGCGCGGGGAGATCTTGCTTGCTCCCGCTTGCGCAACGTCGCTGCGCAAGACATCCCCGCGCTCACCGCCGCTGCTCAAACGTGCTGCCTGAGGGTGTCGGTTGGGTAGCTTCTCGAGCGTCGTGTGGAGCGCCGCGACGCAGGACGCCAAAGCAAGCGGAACCCGATGCGAGCGAGACAGGGACGTCGAGCGAGGTTAAGCGAGAGGAGCTACCCAATCGGCGCCCACCCGTATGCAGGGTAGTGGGTGGTGGGGAGCAGCTTCGGTTGTCGGCCGCTGGGGCGGCCTCCTACAGGGAAACCCCGCGCTCGTCGCCGCGGTTGGTATGAGGGATAGTAAATCTGAGTGGTATGCGCTTCAGCCGCCTTTGGTGCCGGCCTTGCCGCCATCGACTTCCATTGCCGTCGTTTCGTCGTCGTTCTCCGCGACGGGCATCTCGATCGTAGCCGCTTCGTGAATACCGGTTTCGCCCGCGTCGTCTGTAGCCTCATCGCGTGGCGGCATTTGCGCCGTCGTATCGAGCTCGGTGACTGACGCGAGCGGCGGCATTTCAACCGTTGGCCCGGTCGCGGTCTCACTGCCCGACATGTCGCCATCAAGGTCTTTGGCCAGTTCGGCGGCAGCGCGCTTGATTTCGACGTTCAGCGCCTGCGTCGCCGTCAGCTCGTCCTCGTAGTCCTGCTCGAGGATGTTCAATTCTACTTCATCATTGATCGTATAAGCGTCCGTTACGCCCGTGTCATCTTCGGGGGTAACTTCGATCGCCTGCAGGTCGCGCTCTGTGATGTCCTCCGGCTGCGGCATTTTCGTCGCATCGAGAATGACTGACAGGTCGTAGTCATCGTCATTGGGAAGGACCTCGCTGTCGAGTATCGTCTGTTCGTCGGTGTTCAAGGGCGACAGCATGTTGGTGTCTTCGGCAGCCGATATCGATGGTTCCGGCTCGAAAGGCAGTTCGATATCAATCTCTGTGGTTGACGCAAAGCCGAAATCCGAAGCGACTTCCATGTCCCCGCTTGCACCGAGTCCGGTTCCCAGGTCGAGATCGGCGTCCAGCGTAAGGTTCTCTTCGGTTGGGGAGTCGTCGTCCAGATCGTAGTCGGCAATTGCTGCGTGACTTCCCGTTTCCACGTCCGTGGCGCGCCGTGCCGGATGATCGACTATGGGTGCCTCACCGGGTCGTCCGCGTAAAAGTCGGCCAAACAGCAGCAGGCCAAGGATGATTGCAATGCCACCGCCCACCAGCCACATCAGCCAGGAAGTAGTCGAAGTAGACGAAGCCGGCTTGCTGGTGTTGATGACGGCGGTTGGGACATTTGTCGATGCAGAGCGGGTCGTCGGCCCTTCAAGTTCGGTATCAGGGATAACGATCGTCTCGCTCGCGGTCTCTTTGCCGTCGACGAACGAATTGTCAGTATCGAGTACGACGTCTCCGGGGCTCAGGTCGACCGTAGTGTCGCCACTGGTTACCGCCATTTCCGGCGAGGTCACCCCGGTGGTTGCTGCAGTCGCAGTCTCGGTGCTCGTAACTGTCTGCGCGAAATTCTGCTGTGCGAGGCTCTCGGTTGACGTGACGCTCTTGGTTGCGGGCGCAGTCGCGGCCGAAGCCGCAGTGCCGGTTGTTGCGGCCGAGAAAACGGGCTCGCTGCCGTCGAAACTAGGGATAGTCAGCACGCTGCCGGCCTTTAGTTTGTTCGGATCGTTAGCAATGAAGGCGTCGGGATTCGCATTGAAGATCGCGCTTACGGCTGGCCAGATGCCGATGGGACGATTTTCGATTCGTTCTGCGATGCGCGACAGCGAGTCGCCGGGCTGAACGCGGTAGCTCGTGGACTTGCCAATGGGCTCCTGAGGTACCGTGCGTGCGGCCGGTGCGCGTTGCGTTGCAGCCGCTGCGCGTTCTGTGGTGGCAGGAGTTGATCGGCGCGCGGGAGCAACAGGCGTTGCCGCGGCGGACTGCCCGTCCTGTACTGATCCCGCCGGATCGATGAACAGCATGTACTCGCGGCTCAGGTTCGCGGTGTAGGCGCAGTCGACAACAACCTGTGCGGCGACCATGGGTTCGCGCATGGCCGCTTGACCGGTCAGCAGGATGTTGCCATTCGCAATACTGATTGTGGCGCGGCCAATACTCGGAAATCCGCTGGCAAGCGCACCGGCGCCCAATGTCACGCAGGAGCTGGTCAATTGCTCGTTAGGTGCCAGCGCAAAGGCAATGCTCGCGCGCAGCGGCTGCCCGAGTCGCGATTGTACGGTCAGGTCACCGAGTTCGAGCGCGCTGGCCGGCAGGCCGGCGAGGCTGCCGCCGACGGCAACCAGCGGCAATATCGTTCTTTGCGCGCGCATCGCGATGCGACTCTTTGAGTTCTGCTTTGATGGTGCGTGTTTCACAGTCGGATTCCCCGCTGGCATTGTGATGAACAGAGTACGGCTCGGTTGACCTTTAAAACATGACGCCATTCTATGTTTTGACAATACGCGACTGTTAGCGCCTGGTTCCGCCGACAAAGTGTGATACGAGTCACACTTTCAGAGTAGCGGACGGCTGCACAAGGACTAACCGTTGTTGGCGGTCGCCAATCCGGCGAGCGTATTTGGTGCAGTATTGCCGGTATTCTCGAGCACTACTTCCGGCTCGTGAACATAATGTCCCTGCATGAAGTCCAGCCCGAGCTGGAACAACACGGCCATGGCGTTGGCATTCTCAACGCGCTCGGCGATGGTCTTGATGTTACGTTCCCTGGCGGCATTGACAATTTTGCTGACAGCGTTCTGCACCGTTTTGTCCGTAGTCAGCGTGTGCATGAGCTCGCCGTCGACCTTGATGTAGTCCGGCTTTAACAAATCGAGGATCTGGAAGCGCTCCTGGTCGATGCCGTAGTGCTCGATAGCGAATCCGATACCGAGTCTGCGAGCATGACTGACAATATGCTTTGTTTGCTTGATGTGCTTGGCGGCATCGCGTTCCGGCACTTCGAGAACCAGCCGCGAGCAATCGAAGCCATCTCCATCGAGTTTTTGTTCAATCCAGGCGGCGGTTGACGGATCTGTTATCGACTGTTGCGAAAGGCGAACAAACACGCGGTCAGCATTATTCTTACCGCAGAACTGGGTGGCTGCTTTCAGCATCCAGCGGTCGATGTTTTTCATCATGTTATTGCGTTCCGCGGCCGGCAGGAACTCTGAGGGCAACACCGAGTTACCCTGCTCGTCGATCATGCGAACCAGCAGGTCGTACATTTGTATGGAATCGCTGCGCAACCCGGCAATGGGCAATTGCGCCAGTCGGAAGCGATTCTCCATGAGTGCTGCCTTGAGATGTCTCACCCAGATGGCGTCGAATTCACGCTGCTTGGTATCCTCTTCGGCGCTGTCGCTCAGGAACGATCCGTTACCACCGGCCGTCTTGCCAATCTCGTATGCCGCGATTGTCGCTGCGATGAATTCTTCGAGGCTGCTGAACACTTCGCTGACAGCACAGGCTCCGACCGTGCACGTCATGGACGTCGATTTATCCTCGATTTCAAACATCGTGTTGCCTATATGGTCAACCAGCTGTTTGCCCCAGACCTGCGCGTCCCTCGCAGTGCCACGCTCCAGCAGCACCATGATCGATGTTCCTTCGAAACGTCCGGCCACATCGCGTGGATGCATGCGTTTGCGAACTTCCTCAGCGAACAGGCCGAGAATCTCTTCAGAAGCCAGGATGCCGATCTTGTCTTTGAGAGCGCTGAAATGGTCCGGTTTGATGTAAGCGAGACAGTGAGTTCCCGATGCGGGTTTTCGTTTCAGCCGTTTGGTTATACGTTCGAGGAACTGAGCCCGATGAAAGAACAACATCGTCGGATCGCGCTTCAGGGCATCATGGACGAGTTTGGTCGGTTCTTCAGCAATCTGCAGCTGTGGCGCGATGCGTATTTGCACGCACGTTCCATCATCGAGGTCGATCCTGCCAAACTGCAGATGAAGCTCCTCGGCATCGCCAGAGTCGATGTGGGCTTTGACGATGAGTTTTTCGCCTTTCTGCCACTTGCCCTGAACGGTGGCGACCAGCGCACCCTTAAGGGCTGCCTGGCTTTCGGCCTCGAAATTATCCATAACCGGTGTGCCGATCAGCTCGTTCTTGTCCTTGAGCTTGAATGTCTTCAGCCACGAATCGTTTAGGTCGACGAAGATGCCTTCCTGCACGAGAGCAATCGAACTGCTGGAATAGTCCCTGTGATCTTTGAGCTGACGCTTGTATTCGGTCGCCGACTGCAGCGTCGAGTTCAAGGCACGCTCGACCCGCAATGCGCGAAGCTCACGACTGACGACCGATTGCAGACGTTTTTTGAGACGCAGGGATACCAGATCGCAGGCACCGGCGCGCATCGCACTTTCGATGTTCGATTCTTCGGCTTTGTCCTGCATCGCTATGACCGGCAATTCCGGGTTATAGCAGTCTTTTTGTTTGACGACCTGGCGAATCTCGTCCGGATAGCGATCGCAATTGAGAATGAGTAGCTCGACGCTTTCGGCGGCTAGCGTGTCGGCTAGTTTATTGGGGCTGGAAATCCAATGGCAATGCGCTGCATGTCCTGCATCGCGCAGGGTACTGTTGATTAGCTGAACATCGTCCTGATTGGTGGTCAGGACGGCTATGGAGATGCTGTGGCGCCCGTTCAAATCCGAATCCCTGGCAACGTCGGGTTGTCTCGTGATATCCGTATGCTGTCGAAGGAGTCTAGTCAGAACGGTCGCCGTAGTCCCGACCGGGGTCTCAAAACCGTGACATCCATCAAGTTTCCGGCCGTTTTAGGCGAATCAAGGCCTGAAAATGGCGCTAGCGTGGCTTAAAGACTCGGGTATGATAGCGCCTCGCCGCTGGCGGGCGGATGGTAAACAGGGCGACAGGCATGGCTAGTTACAGCACAAGTGAATTCAAATCCGGGCTGCGCATCATCATTGACGGCGATCCGTGCATCATTGTTGAGAATGAGTTCGTCAAGCCTGGCAAAGGCCAGGCGTTCAATCGCGTCCGCATACGCAATCTGAAAACCGGCAAAACAGTCGACAAGACCTTCAAATCAGGTGAGTCGGTCGAGGCCGCTGACGTGATGGATACGGAGATGCAGTTCCTCTACAGCGACGGCGAGTTCTGGCACTTCATGGTTGCCGATACCTTCGAACAGTATGCGGCTGATGCAGAGGCGGTGGGCGATGCGAAGGACTGGATCACAGACGGCGATGTTTGCGGCATAACGCTTTGGAACAATTCACCGATCATTGTCAACGCACCGAATTTTGTCGAGCTGGAAATTACGGAAACTGATCCCGGCGTTAAAGGTGACACCGCCAGCGGTGGTGTCAAACCGGCAACGCTATCGACGGGTGCTGTTGTTCGAGTCCCGTTGTTCGTAGACCAGGGCGAGATCATCAAAGTCGATACACGCTCACGCGAATACGTTTCGCGCGTCAAATAAAGTAACTACGTCGCGTATGTCGTCTGTCCGGTCGTGGATCATCTGCAGGCGCTCAAATCCCATAGCGACGCCGGCGGAGGCGGGCAATCCCGCCTCAAGCGCGGCTAATAGTGAACGATCGTGTGGACGCACCGTGCGATTGCGACGTCGTCGATTCGCATTATCTGCAAGCATGCGGTGCAACTGCTCTTCTGCGTCCGTCAACTCGACGTAACCGTTGGCCAGTTCGAGCGGGCCTAAGAAAACCTCGAACCGGTCGGCAACGCGTGGCTCATCAGGACACAAGCGCGCCAGTGCCGCCTGGCTCGCCGGGTAATGCCGCAATACGGTCAGCCGTTGAGGGTCGAACGCAGGAGCAATGTGGGTAGCCAGCAAGAGGTCGAGCCAGTCGTCGCGTTCGTCACCTAGAGAGTTCCGCAGATCGCTGTCGGCGTGTGCGGCATCTGCAAGTTCGTCGACAGTGGCGGTCAGGGGGTCAATGTTGGCGAACTGCAGAAATACGTCGCGATATTCATATTGCACCGGCTGTTCCGTGAGCACAGCGGTACCCACGGTGGCTTCGATGAGCTTTGTCGTGTCATCGACTATGTCTTGCAGCCCGAAGCCAAGGCGATACCATTCGATCATTGTGAATTCCGGCTGATGCCGCGGGCCGGATTCACCGTCGCGGAACACGCGACAGATCGAAAAAATGTCGGGATAGCCTTCGCTGAGCAGACGTTTCATGCAGACTTCGGGCGAGGTATGCAGGTAGATCGGCCCACGGCTAATGAGACTGCGCTGGATTTCAAAGCTCTCGATATGGGTATCGCTGACCGCATAGCTACTGAGCGCCGGAGTATCGACTTCGAGAACGCCAGCGGCGTCGAACCAGGCGCGAATTCGACGCATCATGGCAGCCCTGTTTATTGCGGCCTGGACGCCAGGGGCAGATGGCCCGCCCGTCATTTCTTGGCAGCCGATAGCGTCCCGATAGGCTGACCCATGCGCAAAGTGTCGCCGGATTCCAGCTTGTCGTGCCATTCGCAAACACCATCCGGCATCAGGACTATGACGGTTGAGCCCATGTTGAACCAGCCCAGAAGATCTCCTTTGCGCACTTTCGTTTCGTGCCCCGAGATATCGATTACATCGACGGCGCCGGCCTTGCGCGGCCGGATCTCGCCCGACCAGGGCGTTGAGATACTTCCCACGTTGAGTGCGCCAACGAGAACGACAATTGCCGGTCCGTGCGCGGTTCTGAAATGCAGGATAAGCCGCTCGTTGCGCCGAAACAGCCCCGCAACTTTAGCAACGGTTGCTGTGTTCACACTGAATAGATCTCCCGGAACGTATCGCGCAGCAAGCAGGTCCCCGTCGAATGGCGCGTGCACGCGGTGATAGTTGTAGGGCGCGAGATAAATCGTAGCAAAGCGGCCGTCGACGTAAGAAGCCGCTTCCCCGATGTCAGTCGCAAGCAGGTCCTGCAGTGAGTAGTCAAGCCCTTTTGCCTGAAGAATACTATCGGCACGCAAGTTTCCTGCAACGCTGACGGTTCCATCGGCGGGCGAAATGATCGCGCCGGTGTCATCGTCAATATCGCGCGCACCGTCGTTCAACTCGCGGATAAAAAAATCATTAAAGGTCGGAAAGCCCTGCGGCACGTCGAGTTTAATTTCTTCTACATCGACATCGTAAAGCCGCACAAATCGTGTAATCAGGAAGTCCTTGACGCGCGGGTTCCTGATGCGGGCAATCCGGTAGATCAGCGATGTGAGCCAGTGCCGCGGCAACAGGTATTGAAAGATCACAAAAATGTTTGCAAGCATTGTAATGGGCCGTTGATTGAAGGTCAGTTGAGTTGTGTTTCGAACCCGGCTTCGATGCTTAGAACGAGATTTTCGTCATCGAAAAATTGCAGTGACACGATGTCTGCCGGACCTGTCGGGCGCATCAGCATCAGGTGTTTTCCACCGCGCTGTAACGTCACCGTTTCGCCGGCCCGAATCTCAAGTTCGGGAATGGCCCGCATGCGCGCGACACCGTTTTCGAGTGTAGATTCATGCAGCTGGACGGACGCGAACTGCGCGCTTGCAACCCGTGTGATACTGATCTTCTGTTCCGTGTTATTGGTCAGCGACAGGTAGCCGGCGCTCATCCCGGTACCTGGCATAGGTCGGGTAATGACAAGGTCCGTCGCGACGAGCGGTGGCTGCGGCTCGGTGCTGCAAGCGCCGATCAGAATTGCCGTCAGAACGAGATAAAGTCGCATTATCGGCCCTCCATGATCAAAGGGACATCGTGCACAAAATTTTCGACCGTGTGTGGACCACCGAACAACGCATGAAATTCACCGTCGGGATTGATGAGGAGGACGGCCGCAGAATGGTCGACCGCATAGTCGTCGCTCTCACCGGCCTGTTTTTCGAAATAGATGCCGAGTCCGGATGTCAGCTTCCTGGTTTCATCGAGGTTGCCGGTGACACCGAGGTTGCCGTCGCCGAAGTAGTCGACGTATTTGCCCATGAGTTCCGGCGTGTCGCGTTCGGGATCGACGCTGACCAGCACGATCCGTGGCAGAGGTTCCTGGCCGGCGGCCGCGAGTTCGTTCCTGGCCAGGGCCAGTATCTGCAGCGTGGCCGGGCAAATGTCGGGACAATGCGTGAAGCCAAAAAAGACCAGGTCCCAGCGATCGCGGAACGAATCCCGCGTGACCACATTGCCAGCCTGGTCGACAAGCGAGAATTCGGGTAAGGGCATAGCGGCAGGAAGTACAAATGCAGTATTCAAATCTGCCGGCGCCTGCCAACGTGTTGCCACGAAGATGCCTGCAGATACAGCGATCGCCAGCACGATGGCAACGATGAAGTTTTTCAGACTCATAAATATTTCAGTTGGAGTGTCGAAATCGAGAGGCCGTAATTCTACAGGCAGTTGCGTGGTGAGCGTGATAGATTCGCCGTCGCATTCGTACTTTCTGATGCATATCAACCATGACAAACCCGATCAGGCCGCCCGCAACCGTAGAACAGGTCATTCGCGATATTGCGAAGCGCTTCGAGGGCGCGTCCCTGAACTATGGGCACGGCACCGACAATGCGCTGGATGAAGCAGCTTGGCTGGTTTTTGCAACCCTCGGCTTGTCGCACGACGATGCGCCGGGCGCTTATTTGCAGGGCGTGTCGAAGGACCAGGTAGCCAGCATGCTCGCGATTGCGCAGCGACGCATAGAGGAGCGCGTGCCGCTGGCGTACCTGCTCAACCAGGCCTGGTTTGCGGGACTGGAATTCTACGTGGACGAGCGTGTACTGGTCCCGCGTTCTCCGCTTGCCGAGCTGATCCAGAGACGGTTTGCGCCATGGATAGAGACTTCCGGCGTCAGGAATGCCGCCGATCTTGGTACAGGCAGCGGCTGCATCGCAATCGCCATCGCGAGCGCGTTTCCGGGAGCGAGTGTCGATGCGGTCGATATCTCCGAGGACGCGCTGGTCGTTGCGGCCATCAATGTCAGGCGCCACGGCATGAGCGATCGCGTGCATCCGATTCGGTCCGATTTCTTTGCAAAGCTCGCTGGCAAGCAGTACGACCTGATCGTCAGCAATCCCCCGTACGTCGACCAAAAAGACATGAGCACGCTGGCTGACGAGTTTCGGCATGAGCCCGAACTGGGGCTGGCCGCGGGAGACCAGGGTCTGGATTCGGTGCACAAGATTCTGCATGATGCCTCGCGATTTCTGACGGACAATGGAATACTCGTGTGTGAAGTCGGCAACAGTCAGGCGGCGCTCGAGCAAGCGTATCCCGATGTTGCCTTTCTCTGGCTCGACTTCGAGCAGGGTGGTAGCGGCGTATTCCTGCTGACGAAGCAGGACCTGGCGGCATTTGCGACCTGATAGGAACGGGAAGAAAAACAACGTGTCTGGCAATAGTTTTGGAAGGTTGTTCGTAGTAACTACGTTTGGCGAAAGCCACGGGCTTGCGCTCGGCTGCATCGTTGACGGCTGCCCTCCGGGAATGGAACTCTCGGAGGCTGATATCCAGGGCGACCTCGACCGGCGCAGACCGGGCCGCAGCCGGCATACAACGCAGCGCAATGAACCCGACCAGGTCAGAATCCTGTCCGGCGTGTTCGAAGGCAAGACCACGGGTACGCCGATCGGCCTGATCGTGGAGAACAAGGATCAGCGCTCCAGGGACTACGGTGACATCAAGGATAAGTTTCGTCCGGGCCATGCCGACTACACCTATCAACAAAAATACGGTATTCGTGATTACCGCGGCGGTGGCCGGTCGTCGGCGCGGGAGACGACCATGCGCGTTGCAGCCGGCGCGATCGCACGCAAGTATCTCGGCGAGCGGCTGGGCATCGGAATCCACGGCTATGTTGCACAGCTGGGGCCCATCGTGTTGTCCGCCACTGATCTCTCGATTGTCAACGACAACCCGTTTTTCTGCGCGGATCCCGGGCGGATCGACGAACTCGAGACGTTCATGGATGACTTGCGCAAGCAGGGAGATTCAATCGGCGCGAAAATCAGCGTGCTGGCCAGCAACATGCCGCCGGGTCTCGGCGAACCCGTATTCGACAAACTCGGCGCGGACCTCGCACATGGTCTCATGAGCATCAATGCCGTCAAGGGCGTCGAGCTGGGCGCAGGTTTTGCTGCCGTGACCCAGCGGGGCAGTGAACATCGTGATGAACTGGGCGCCGACGGCTTCAGCAAGAATGACGCGGGCGGTACGCTCGGCGGCATTTCATCGGGGCAGAATATTCTCGCGAGCATTGCACTCAAACCAACGTCGAGCATTTCTGTACCAGGCAAGACAATCGACAAGTCAGGCAAGGAAACTGAAATCGTGACCAAGGGGCGTCATGATCCTTGCGTCGGATTGCGTGCCACGCCTATTGCCGAAGCCATGGTGGCGCTCGTAATAATGGATCACTACTTGCGCAATCGCGCACAAAATGCCGATGTTGAATCGATGACACCGGTAATCTCGAAAACTTAGGCGCGCGACACGCGCGATTCGCTCAGGAAATCGTTTTCATGTCAGACCGTTTGGATATCGCAGTTGTCGGCGCCACGGGCGCCGTCGGTGAATCGATGCTGGAAATACTGAGCGCCAGGAAATTTCCGGTTGGAACTGTTCATGCGTTGGCGAGCGAACGCTCAGTTGGCAAAACCGTGGCGTTCGGCAACAAGCAACTCACCGTGCAAAACCTGGCGGACTTCGATTTTTCCAGGGTTGCGATCGGTTTGTTTTCAGCCGGTGGTTCTGTCTCGGCCGAATTTGCACCGCAAGCTGCGGCGGCCGGATGCGTCGTAATAGACAACACGTCGCATTTTCGTCGCGACGATGACATTCCGCTCGTCGTGCCCGAGGTGAACGCCGACGCAATCGCCGGCTACACGGCGCGCGGTATCATCGCGAACCCTAATTGTTCGACCATCCAGATGCTGGTGGCGCTGAAACCGATCTATGACGCTGTCGGAATCGAGCGCATTAATGTGTGTACCTACCAGGCCGTGTCGGGTGCAGGCCGTAGTGCGATCGAAGAACTGGTGCGGCAAACGGCAAATCTGATGAACGGCCGTCCGCTGGAAATCGACGGCGAGGTCAAACAGATCGGCTTTAATGCCATTCCCCATATCGATATTTTCATGGACAATCGCTACACACGAGAAGAGATGAAAATGGTCTGGGAGACGCGCAAGATTCTCGGCGATGACACGATCATGGTAAATCCAACCGCCGTGCGCATCCCGGTGTTTTACGGGCATTCCGAGGCCGTACACATCGAAACGCGCGACAAGATATCCGCGCAGTCCGTGGTCGAATTACTGGCAGAATCGCCGGGAATTGAGGTTCTGGACGGGGTGGAAACCGGCCTTTATCCGACGGCCGTAACCGAGGCTTCGGGTTCAGATCCTGTTTTTGTCGGTCGAATTCGTGAAGACATATCTCATCCGCGTGGCATCGACCTCTGGGTCGTGGCTGACAACATACGTAAGGGCGCTGCTCTAAATAGCGTCCAAATTGCTGAAATATTGGCAAAAAACTATCTTTAGGCTATAGTTCGCAGGCAGTTAGCCGGGCAATCTGCCCGCTGTGAAACGGCCCCGCGCGGACGCCGTCATCGGGGTCTTTGGGGTTTGGAGAATTAAATTATGTGGCAGCGTCTTACTCACATCTCGCTTGTGCTCGTCCTCTTGCTCTCGAGCGAGGTCTGGGCCATCGGGCTGGGTGACATTCGGTTGGATTCAGCCTTGAATGAGCCGCTGCGCGCAGAGATTTCGCTGCTGTCCGCAACGCCCGACGAAATCGCGAGTTTGAACATCGCAATGGCGTCCGCCGCAACGTTTACGCGTTACGGGATTGACCGGCCGTACTTCCTGCAGGATATCGAATTCAATGTGGTAAGCGCCGCCAGCGGCAGCGCCGTGCAGCTGCGCTCGCGCAAACCGATCACCGAGCCGTTCCTGACGTTTCTTGTCGAGGCTACCTGGCCCGGTGGCCGCCTGTTGCGTGAATACACGGTTTTGCTTGATCCGCCCACGTATGCGCCCCCTGCCGCGACGCAGGCGCCGGCCGTAACCGCGCCGAGCCGCAGTGCGCCAGCAGACAGCGGCCGCATTGAGCGGCAACAGCCTGCGTCGCAGCCGCAGGCCGCCGCGCCGCCGGCAAGACAGACTCGCCCGTCGCTACCGTCTGCAAGCGTGCCGGCTGACGATACGCCCTACGATACGAGTGGCGGCGGCGACTACGTCGTAAAACGCAGCGAAACACTGTGGGGCATTGCGAGCCGCATGCGACCTGACAGTCGTCTGACGATGAACCAGACCATGCTGGCGATCTTCGAGGCAAACCCGGGCGCATTTGGCGGCAACATCAATATCCTGCGCGCGGGCGCCGCTTTGCGGATCCCGAGCGCCGACGAGATTTTCAGAATCAGTCGTAATGATGCGCTTGCTGAAGCGAAACGTCAGAACGAGGCCTGGGGCGCCGGCACTGGCTACACGCCACCGCCGGTCGAGACACGCCCGAGCCTTACACTCGTGCCGCCCGACGAAGAGCCGACTGGCCTTGTCTACGACGACGACCTGGTCACCGCGGAACCTGTGACGCGTGAACAGGAAATCGAGAACCGAATCAATGAACTCGAAACGGCCGATGTTCCGGATCAGCCGTCGCTCATCGAGATTCGCGACGACGAACTCGCGACGCTGCGCCAGGAATTGGCGAACATTCGCGGCGAAGTTTATGAGCCGCCCGCCGACGCCACGGAGGACCCGTTCGTCGATGACATGGCTGACGACACATCGATTGATGATGTTTTCGTGGATCAGGATGATGTAGCTGCCGATGATGTCGAGGTTGCCGACGAAGAAGCGGATGCCGCGGATACCGAGGCTCCGTCAACCGTTATACGCACTCCGGCAAGAACGGAACCCGGCATCGTCGATCGGATTCTTGGCGCACTTACGAGCTACTGGGCCGGCATCGTCGCTGCGCTCGTCGTGGTCGCGGGCCTGTTGTTCTGGTTCATGCGCCGCGGTCGCGAAGATGAAGATTCTTCAGGTGCGCCGTGGGAAGCGCTGGATTCCGACGAGCTGGCGCCCGGCTCACTGACGTCGACTGAATCGATGCGCGCGCCTGAACGGGACGAGGCCATCATGGTTGTCGAGCAGGATTCGGCCATCCGCCCGCAAGCGGGTGAAACCGTGGAGATCCCGGCTGCCGGCGAGGCCGGCCAGGACAGCGGGACGTTTGGATCTCTCGAAGACACGTTCAGCAGTGAGACCGCTGTCAATCTCGATCAGACGGACCCGATTGCCGAAGCCGATTTTCATATGGCATACGGGCTCTACGACCAGGCCGCGGACCTGGTCAATGGCGCGCTGGAGACGGACCCGACGGACAAGGGCCTGATGGCGAAGCTCTGCGAGATCTATTTTGTGTGGGGTAATCGGGACGGGTTTGTTGACGCTGCTCGCAACCTGAAGTCATCGGTCGGCGATGGCGAAAGTCCTGAATGGGACAAGACCGTCATCATGGGGCAACAGATTGCTGCCGATCACGAGCTGTTCGCCGGCGCTGGCGTGGCGGCTGCAACGAAAGCGGTCGACCTTTCGTTCGAGGCCGAAACCGGCGAAGCCGGCGCACTCGACATGGACTTCGGCGGTGCTGACAGCGCGGGTTCGGATGTCATTGATCTTGGTGCGGACGACGGAGGCGTCGACGACGAGATCGATTTCATGTTCGACGACGCCGACGATGACGGGCTCGGCATCGACATCGAAACAACGGCCGAGAGTCCGACGATCGCGACGGGCGGTACCGAGGAAACACGCGCGATGCCGGTGACAGATGATACTGCCGAATCGCCGACGATTGCGACGACCGGTACCGAGAAGACACTCGCGATGCCGTCGCCTGATGATACCGCCGAGTCACCGACGATCGAACAGGAGTTTGGCGAACTTGAAGGCACCTCCGAACTGCCGTCGCTGGATGAGTCGCTGGGTCAGGCGATATCGGATGCGGGCCAGGGTTCTGAGGCAACGGCCGAGATCAATCTCGACGATCTCGATCTCGATATGGGTGACCTGGCCGACACTGAACTTGCATCACTCGACGACCTTGATGAGACGGGCACGAATGAAGCGCTTTCGGAGCAGGATTTTGCCGACACCGGGTCAATAACGGGCAAGAACCCCGAGGTCGACCCGAACTCGACTGGCGTGCGTGAAGGCCTGGATCTCGATGTGTTTGATGATCTGGATCCGACCGGGGAAATGCGCCTTGCGACCGATGAGACAGGGCGCAGCCCGATGCTTGACCCGAGCGAGGAATCGTTGGCTGAAACGGAAGTGGGCATCGACCAGAGTCTGCTCGATGCCACCGGCGTCACGCAGGTTCTGAGCGAAGACATGTCGGTCAATACCGGGGCTGATGTCGGCGGCCTGTTATCGGATGAAGAAGCCACGATGCTCGCGGGCCTGGACGAAGATGAAGGCGAATTCGACTTCGCGAAGACCGAAGCATTGCCGCCTGACGCGTTTGTGCCGGATGACGGTGACGCGACCGGCGAGATGCCATCGGCGGGCGCAGCGGATGCCGATCTCGACCTCGATGACCTGACTGCGGCCCTGAAGGTCAGTGAAGTCAGTGACACGATAGATCAGCTGGCGAACGAACCGACCGTCGAGCAGCCGCGTCCGACAGACCTTGGATCGACGGCCGAAATCCCGACGATGTCGCTTGGGCCCGAGGAAATGAGCGACGATTTGCACGACGCTCGTACGATGACCGAAGTCGGCACCAAGCTGGATCTCGCGCGTGCCTACGTCGACATGGGCGATCCTGCCGGTGCCCGCAGCATTCTCGAGGAAGTGCTTGACGAAGGCGACGAAAGCCAGCGTCAGCAGGCACAGCAGCTGCTCGATTCCCTGCCCAGCTAGCAGGTCCTGACATTCGCATCGCGCTCGGCATCGAATATGACGGGACCGGGTACAATGGCTGGCAGCGTCAGAAGACTGGCCTTGGGGTACAGCAACGTCTCGAGGAAGCGCTGTCGCTGGTTGCGAACGAAGCCGTAGAGGTCGTCTGTGCCGGCCGCACCGATACCGGGGTGCATGCCTCGGGCCAGGTTGTCCATTTCGATACGTCCAGCGAACGCAGCCGCCGTGGCTGGCTGCTGGGCGCCAACAGCAGCCTTCCCGACGACATCTGTGTGACCTGGGCGCAGCCGGTCACTGAAGATTTTCACGCGCGATTCTCGGCGACCGCCCGCAGCTATCGCTACTGCATTCTCAACCGTCTGGAGCGGTCCGCCTTGTATCGCGACCGCGCCTGGTGGGTTTATCAGCCTCTCGATTGCAACGCGATGCATGAGGCTGCCGGGCAGCTGCTGGGAAAACACGATTTCTCTGCCTTTCGCGCGGCGGGCTGCCAGGCGTCCTCGGCCGTGCGCGAAATCAGGAGTATCGCCGTGCGCAAAGACGGCGATTGGCTGACTTTGAGCGTCACGGCAAATGCGTTCCTGCAGCACATGGTTCGCAACATCGCAGGCACCCTGGCGACAATCGGGCTGGGCGAGCAGGACGTTGAGTGGATGACAAGAGTTCTCGCGAGCAAGGACCGCAAATCAGGTGGCATCGCGGCACCGCCGCACGGCCTGACGCTGGTGTCGGTCGACTATCCGGCGACGTTTAGCATCCCGGATGCCGTGAGCTACAGCAAGCCTGCTGCTGGCTGTTGATTGGCTATATGGCTATGATGCTGGCATGAGCTGGTTTGAAAAATTGATGCCATCGCGCATCAGCACGGAGAGGCGCTCGAAGTCCGTGCCCGAAGGTGTGTGGATCAAGTGTCCGGTCTGCGATGCGCAGCTGTACCGAAACGAAGTGGAACGAAACCTGCAGGTCTGTCCCAAGTGCGAGTATCACATGCGCATCGGTGCGAGAAAGCGACTCGAGTATTTCCTCGATCCGGACTCGCAAAACGAGCTGTCGGCGAAACTCGAGCCCGAGGATCCGCTCAAATTTCGCGACAGCAAGCGATATCGCGATCGCCTCGTGCAGGCGCAGAAAAAGACCGGTGAGAAAGATGCGCTGGTCAGCCTGACCGGCACTCTGCTGGGCCGCCCTGTTGTCGTCTGCGCATTCGAATTCGGATTCATGGGGGGCTCCATGGGCTCGGTCGTCGGCGAACGCTTCGCCCGTGCGGCGCGGCACGCAGCCGATAACAACATGCCAATGATCTGTTTTTCGGCGAGCGGTGGTGCGCGTATGCAGGAAGCGCTGTTCTCATTGCTGCAGATGGCAAAAACGTCGGCAGCGCTTGCCTACCTCGGCAGCAAACGCGTCCCGTACGTATCTGTAATGACGGACCCGACGACAGGCGGTGTTTCCGCGAGCCTCGCGATGCTGGGTGATGTGAATATCGCGGAACCGAATGCGTTGATCGGCTTTGCCGGGCCGCGCGTCATCGAACAGACGGTCGGCCAGACTCTGCCCGAGGGATTCCAGCGCAGCGAGTTCCTCAAGGATCACGGCGCGATCGACATGATTATCGATCGCCGCAAGATGCGCGATGAAATCGGCGATCTCCTGGCCAAGCTCGAAGCTCGCCCAAGCGCCGTCTGAAATAACACGATGCTGCCTGCCGGTTCGCCACTGTCTGACTGGCTGATTTGGCTCGAGACTCTGTCACCGAAAGAAATCGACCTTGGTCTCGACCGCGTTCAGTCCGTTCTCGAACGTCTCTCGATCGAGATTCCCGCAAACGTTTTGCTGATAGCCGGAACGAATGGCAAGGGCTCGAGCGTCGCGATGACCGAGGCGCTGCTGTGCGCCGCTGGCTATCGGGTTGGCGCATACACGTCGCCCCACATCATGCACTATAACGAACGCATCGCCGTCGACCGTGTGCCTGCATCTGACGAGCAGATTATTGCGGCATTCGAGCGTATCGCCGCGTCGCGGCACGACGTTCCGCTGACGTACTTCGAGTACGGCACACTAGCGGCCATGGTGGTTTTCTCTGAGCAGGAACTGGATGCCTGGGTGCTCGAAGTTGGCATGGGCGGTCGCCTCGACGCGAGCAACGCGATCGACCCGACCGCTTCGCTGATCACCAACGTGGCGCTGGACCATTGCGACTGGCTCGGTGATGACGTCGAAGCGATCGCGTTCGAGAAAGCCGGCGTGATGCGAAAAGGCGTGCCAACCGTATTCGGTTCTCGCGAGGTGCCGAACTCCGTGCTGCGGCATGCCGAAGCAACTGGCGCCGAATTGCTGCTGCTCGGCCGGGACTTCGACTTCGAGCTCGGCGCCGATCGTGACTGGAGCTTTGCCGGGCGCGACCTGAAAATGTCGCCGCTCGAATTGCCGGGGCTAACGGGGGCGTTCCAGGTGCAAAATGCGGCGGCCGTACTCGCGCTGATCGAGGCTGCGGGCCTGACCCGGGCGCTGCAGGCCGGGTTGCTGCGGCAGGTACTGCCAAATCTCAAGCTGACCGGGCGCTGGCAGGCCGTCAGGGCCGCCGGCGCCGACTGGCTGCTCGACGTTGCGCACAACCCGGCAGCCGCGAAGGTACTTTCCGAATCGCTGGCAGCAACGCGCGGCGTTGGCAAAACATGGGCGATCACCGGGCTCCTGGACGACAAAGACGTCGAGGGCGTTGCCGCCGCGCTAAATCCGGAAGTCGACTACTGGATCGCGGTCACTGCGAACAGCCCGCGCGCGATTCAGGCAGACGAGCTTGCGCGACGCATTGCGAATCGAACTGGCCGGCCCTGTCGGGTCAGTGATTCACTCGACGAGGCGATGCAATACGCGGCGCGCAGCGCGTCAGAAAATGACAGAATATTGCTGACGGGATCGTTCTACCTGGTGGGTCCCGCACTCCTCAAGCTTGAGCTATACTCGCGACCCGAATCATGATGGAACGAGCCTTGAAAGAACGCATCATTGGCGCCGCCATTCTCGTATCGTTTGTTGTGCTTGTCGTACCCATTTTCCTGGATGGCCCGCCGGACGAGAATGAAATCGTATCCGAGCGCGTGCTGCTGCCCGGGCAGGACGAACAGCAGACACAGACGGTGGTGCTCGAGCGCAATCGCACGGAACCCGTACCGCTCAAGAGCAGCACGACGGCGGCCCCGGAGCCGGTAACGCCAAAAACCGCACCGCCCGCCGTGCAACAAGCGCAGGAATCGACTCCGGCGGCCAGCAAAGAGCCAGAATCGACACCGAAAGTCGCTGCAACCGCGCCGCCGCCGGTCAAGTCGCTGCCGGCGGCATCCACGACAGGCATGTGGGCCGTGCAGCTCGGCAGCTTTTCGAACAAGGAGAACGCCGAGAAACTGGCGGCCGACCTGCGCAAACAGGGCTATGCCGCTTTCCTGAGCCAGCTGGCGACCGATTCGGGCCAGTTGCACCGTGTCCGTATCGGGCCGCAAAAGGACCGCGAGAGCGCCGAGGCGATGGCGAAGCGCCTGGCGAAGGTCGGTCACAAGGGTCAGGTTGTCCCGCACCCATGATAGACTCCGGCTCCTCGATCTTCCGCTCTGCGCCGAACTGAAACGACATCTCCGATGCCGATCATCGACATTATCATCACGGTTGCCATAGTCGTCTCCATTGTTGTCGGATTCGTCCGCGGCTTTGTCAAAGAAGCGATCTCGATTGCCGCGCTGCTGATCGCAATCTGGGCCGCGCTGTATTTTGGTCCCGCGGTCGGCAACGTCTCCGACAGCTGGTTGAGTTCCGAAGAGCTGCAGATGTGGTTTGGCCGGATACTCGTGTTCGCCGTCATTTTGTCGATCGGTGGATTGCTGGGGTGGGGTATCTCGAAGCTCGTGCGGCTGTCGGTGCTAAGCGGAATGGACCGCTTGATGGGCTCATTGTTCGGCGCCGGCCGGGGCATACTGTTGATGGCGCTGTTCATTATTGGCGGGCAATTTGCCGGTTTCAATAACGACGGCTGGTGGCTGAAGTCTCGCCTGATCCCGCATTTCGAAATTGTCGCGGACTGGATCAAGGTCATGGCCCCGAAAGGATTTGAATTGCTGATGCCGGACGAGGAAGCAGAGACCTTGCCGATCGACGTTCCGGAAGTACTGGTAAACCCGACCTGACCTGACGGTCACGGAGAGATCGATTTATGTGTGGCGTTGTTGGAATTGTCAGTACGCAGCCCGTCAACCAGGCTCTCTACAATGCGCTAACGGTGATGCAGCACCGCGGTCAGGATGCGGCCGGCATTGTCACCTGGAGCAAAAAGCACGGCCTCAAACAACGCAAGGGCAATGGTCTCGTACGCGGTGTATTTCGCCAACGCCACATGGTGCGCCTCAAAGGCAACGTCGGCGTTGCGCATGTGCGCTATCCGACGGCCGGTGGTTCCAGATCGTCGGAAGCGCAGCCGTTTTACGTAAATTCGCCGTACGGCATTTGCCTGGCGCATAACGGCAACCTGACGAATTACGACGAACTGGCGGGAATGCTGATTCGCGAAGACCGTCGTCATTTGAGCACGAACTCGGACTCGGAAGTGTTGTTGAATGTATTTGCACACGAGCTGCAAATACGCGTGGACGGTTGCCCGACGCCGGCCGACATTTTCGGTGCCGTCGAGGCCGTGCACAAGCGCTGCACGGGCGGATACGCGGTCGTTGCCATGATAATCGGCTTCGGGATCGTGGCATTCCGCGATCCACACGGCATACGCCCACTCGTGCTGGGAGAGCGCGAATCCGATGGCAAGACGGACTACATGGTCGCGTCGGAGAGTGTTTCGCTCGACATACTGCAGTTCACGCGCCTGCGTGACGTGCGTCCGGGCGAATGCGTTTTCATCGAAAATTCCGGTGTACTGCATTGCCATGACTTTGACGGGGTAACGCGGCATACGCCGTGCATATTTGAGTACGTGTATTTCGCGCGGCCTGACAGCATCCTCGACGATTTGTCTGTTTATAAAGCGCGCCTGCGCATGGGCGAGCAGCTTGCCGGCAAGATCGTGCGAGAATTTCCGGATCACGACATCGACGTGGTCATTCCGATTCCGGACACAAGCCGCACAGCGGCGCTGCAGGTGGCGTATCACCTGGGCGTCAAGTACCGCGAGGGCTTCATCAAGAATCGCTACATTGGCCGCACGTTTATCATGCCGGGCCAGGCCGAGCGCGCGCAGTCGGTGCGCCGCAAGCTAAACGCGATCAGCCTCGAGTTTCGCAACAAGAACGTGCTGCTCGTGGACGACTCGATCGTGCGCGGCACAACGTCTCAACAAATCATCAAGCTGGCGCGCGAAGCGGGCGCGAACAAGGTTTACTTTGCGTCTGCCGCGCCACCGGTGCGTTACCCGAATGTCTATGGCATTGACATGCCGGCGGCGTCAGAATTGATCGCCAATGGCCGAACGGTCGAGCAGATACAGGAAATCATTGGTGCGGATCGGCTGATTTACCAGGACCTGCATGGCCTGGTCCGCTCGGTCCGGCACGGTAACTCTGCGATCACAGAGTTTGATACCTCGTGTTTCTCGGGTGAATATGTGACCGGGGACGTCACCGAAGAATATTTGCATGAGCTCGAAACGCGCCGGAACGATGCTGCGAAACAATCCCGCCAGACCAGAAAGAAACGCGCGGCCAACGTCGTTGCACTGTAGCCGTTTGCCGGCGGCGTCGGCCGACGAAAAGCGCCCGGACCTCTCGGTGACGAGTTCATGAGCCTCAAAGTCATGATCATCGATGAACAGGCAGATTTTCGCAGCCTGCTCATGCATCACATCACGTCGCACTGGCCCGACGCCATCATCTCGGCCTACGATCCGTCGGTGGCCGGGCATCTGCCGGACGAATTTTCGGGTGCCGGCAACGACCTTATTCTTCTGGGAAGCTGTCACGGTGAAGACCGTGACGGTATCGATGCATTGAAACGCTTTGTTGGTAAGGACAGGTTTCCTCCCGTTGTTTATTTCGGCACTGAAAAAGATCGTGGCTCGGTTCGAACGCTCGCACCTGATGCGCACTTCAATCGCGACGATATTAACCACGATGCGTTGATTGTCCGGCTTAGTGACGTGCTGCTGTCGAGGCGCCTGGTCGCTTCGACGGATTCGTTGTTCGTTGGCGACATGCGCACCGGTATTCACCCGCTAATAAAGGGCTATCGCTTTATCCGCAAGCTCGGTGCGACCGAGCATTCCGGCGTGTACCTGGCGGAACGCGAATCGAAGCACCAGATGGTAGTGCTCAAGGTACTGCGACAGATGTCGCAACACGGTGACAGCATTGGCGCGTTCGATCGCTTCCTGCAGGAGTACGAGACGATCGCGGACATTACTCACCCCAATGTCGTGACGATCTACGACCTTGGTGTGGCCGATGATCACGCACACATTGCGATGGAATACCTGGAGGGAGGCGATCTGCGCCACCAAATCGACGAAGGCATCCGGGAAGAAGATGCGGTCGAATACCTGCGACAGGTTGCCAGTGCGTTGTCGGCCGTGCACGAGCAGGGGGTGCTGCACCGCGATCTAAAGCCCGGCAATATCATGCTGCGAAAAGATGGTTCGATTGCGTTGATCGATTTCGGCCTGGCCAAACGTGCGAGACTCGAAAGTGAGATCACTGACAAAGGCGAGATTTTCGGCACGCCGTACTACATGAGTCCCGAGCAAGGGCATGGCAGTGCCGTCGACGAACGCAGCGACATTTACAGTCTCGGCGTTATCTTCTACGAGATGTTAACGGGAGAAAAGCCCTACAAAGCCGACACGGCGATGGGCATTATTTATCAGCACGGACAGGCCCGGATACCGTTGTTGCCGTCACGACTCGCGAAATACCAGATGTTGATCAACCTGATGCTGGCGAAAGCGCCGGCCGACCGACTACAATGTGTCGCGGAGATCGAAGAGTGGCTGTAGCAAGCACGGTGCCGGAGGCAATTGCGCGATTCCTTGACGAACCGACCCCGCGAGATTGGCTGGATGAAGCGTGCACTCGGCTGCCGGAGATGCTGAACGATCACGCGAACTGTGAACTGAAGGCAGCGTCGACGGCACTGGGTTTTCTGTACCGCTATCCCGAGCGCACGGCGCTGGCGCAGCGCATGTCGAAGCTGGCTCGCGAGGAGTTGCGACATTTCGAGCAGGTTCGCTCGATCATGGATGAAATGGCGATACCGTTTCAGCGCACGAGTGCGTCCCGATACGCCGGGCGGCTGCGTGATGCGACGCGACCGATGGAACCGAACAGGCTGCTCGACATGCTGCTTGTCGGTGCGCTGATTGAAGCGCGTTCCTGCGAGCGCTTCGCCGTGCTGGCGCCACGGCTGCCGGAGACGTTGGGTAAGTTTTACGGCGGATTGCTCGCGTCAGAGGCGCGCCATTTCGAACACTACATCGCGTTTGCCCGATCGGAGTGCGGTATTGGTGATGCCAAGCTCAATGAACGACTCGCCGAACTCAAGGACATCGAGGCGACACTGATTTCCGAAGCAGACCCCGACTTCCGCTTTCATTCGGGTCCCCCTTTGCAATTAAGTAAACTGTCCCCTTAATTCCTGGGCAGCGCTTCCAGGCGTGGTCCATTTTCGTCCCATCGTACGACGCTGCCGTGTTCGTACCAGTCGCCAAGCACGATGCGTGTTGCCGTCCTGTCCTCGAGTTCCACGTCGTGAATGGCAGGGCGGTGCGTATGCCCGTGCAACAGAATATCGACACCGCGGGTGCGAAACGTACCGACGACCGCGTCCTGATTCACGTCCATGATGTCTTCGCCTACCATGTCGTTGTATTCCTTGCTCTGCTGCCGTGCCGACTCGGCGAATGCGATACGTTCCTGCAACGGTTTGGCCCGCATCATGGCCTGCCAGTCAGGATTTCGCGTCATCAGTCGGACCTGCTGATATTGCTTGTCGTCGATGCACAGCGCATCGCCATGGCTCAACAACACTTTGTCTCCATACAGCTCGATAGGCGTGGGGTCATTCAGCAGGGTCACGCCGGTTTCCTCGGCGAACTGATCGCTGATCATGAAATCCCGATTGCCGTGCATGAAAAACACGGGAACGCCGGATTCGACCAGGGCGCGTAGTGCGCTTTTCATAACCGCGTAATGCGGATTCGGATCGTCGTCGCCGACCCATGACTCGAACAGGTCTCCGAGGATGTAGAGCGCATCGGAATCAGCAGCCTCACCCTCGAGAAAGCGCAGGAACTGCTCGCCGATTTCGGGACTCTTTTCATCCAGGTGCAGGTCCGAAATGAACAGCGTGGTCACGGTATCTCAGATCACTCGTAGCTGACGCGAGAGATTGACTTGATGATGACCGGCACGACGGGAACGTCTCTGGAAAAATCCCCGGCCGGACCGGTTTTCGAATTAACGATTGCATCGACGACGTCCATGCCTTCGATAACGAAGCCAAAGACCGTGTAGCCCCAGCGGCCGTTGTGCGGGTCCTTGGTCGGATCGAGCCGGTCGTTGTCGGCGACGTTGATGAAAAACTGCGAGTTGGCGGAATGTGGATCGCTGGTGCGCGCCATCGCGATCGTGCCGCGGACGTTGGTCATGCCATTGCCGGACTCGTTAGCGATGGTCTCGACGCGTTCCTTGAGCTTGAGGGCCGGCGTGTATCCTCCGCCCTGGGCCATAAACCCCGGGATCACGCGGTGAAAAATCGTGCCGTCATAGAAACCGCTGTCGACGAGCTCCAGGATATGAGCCACGGTGATCGGCGCCTGTTTGCCATCAAGTTCGAGCTTGATGGCCCCGAGCGACGTCACTATTTCGATGTGCGGGTGCGCGGGTACCTTGTCCGCCGCGAATGCGCAGGTCGTGCTGAACGCGAGCAGCACCGTCATCAGGATTGTTTTCATGGTTCTTCCAGGTCCATCGATAAAAGGCGAAGGCGGCAAGATACCAGAGCCTGCGGTGGGCGGCCATGCTGCTGGTCTGAGCCTCCCAGGCCCTTGCTTGGCTTAGCCCGCGCCCGTATTATCGCAGCCCGCACGAGATCCGGCCCCGGCCTGGTCGCGCGCGGCGGAAACTGGCGTATCGGGGCATGGCGCAGTCTGGTAGCGCATCTGCTTTGGGAGCAGAGGGTCGGGGGTTCAAATCCCTCTGCCCCGACCAGGTTCCGGCTTCGGCAGGACGATCATCGTAGAGGCGCCCGTAGCTCAACTGGATAGAGCATCAGCCTTCTAAGCTGAATGTTGCAGGTTCGAGTCCTGCCGGGCGCGCCAATTTAGCGGGACGCATGTAAGATAGTAAGTATTGTGGTGGGCGTAGCTCAGTTGGTAGAGCCCCGGGTTGTGATCCCGGTCGTCGTGGGTTCGAGTCCCATCGTCCACCCCATATTTGGTGGTGACCCTTGCTTAGGCACAGGTTGTCACGACGACCGGAATCGATTGTTTATGATCCCGGTCGGCCACAAGCAGTAAGCCGGGTAGGCGAGAAGGGCAAGGTGAACTTCCGGACCGGGGTTCGAGTCCCATCGTCCACCCCATATTTTCAGGTGGGGCCTCTAGCTCAGTTGGTAGAGCAGGAGACTCTTAATCTCTTGGTCCGGGGTTCGAGTCCCCGGGGGCCCACCATTTTTCCGACCATCTTATCGAGTTACGCAGCAGGGCCTTCGGCGATCGCGTGCAGTCGATCCCAGTCCTGGATTTCCATTCTGCCGCGCGGCGCGTAAATGACGCCATTTCGTTTCATTTCCGCCATCTGGCGACACACCGTTTCTTCGCTCAAGCCGAGGATACCGGCCATATCATTGCGCGAGAATGGCAGTGTGAAGCGACCATTGCCGTTGTGCTTTTCGGGCGCCAGGAGCAATAGGAAAGAAGCAATTTTTGCCGCCGCGCACTTGTGGCCCATTACGAGCATCAGCGAGCGGCTGTGTGCCAGCTGTGCATTGACGGCGGCAATCAGTCGCATGGCTATCTCGGGGCGCGACCTGACGGCGGTCAGTAATGCGCGGTGGCTGATCTTGCAGGCGCTGACCTCCGAGGCCGCAACCGCCGAGTACTCGTAGCACCGATCGTTAATGGACTGAAGGCCGACCAGCAGTTTGCCGGGAATGCTCAACCCGACAATTTGCTCCCGGCCATCGGTCGAGTGACAGCTGATCTTGACCAGGCCGCTGCTGACCGAGAACAGGCTCGCGGATCGTTGCCCCTGCGCAAAAAGAACGTCTCCGGCACTGAAATTGACCTGTTTTACGGCGTCAGTCACCAGGCAATTGAGCTCCGCGGACGAGAGTATGCCGTCATCGCTGTGCAGCTCATGAAACGGGCATAGGCAGTTCGGGCAGGTCATTCGCGTGTCTCTGGTTTCAGTCAACAGATGAAATCATGGGGCGCCTGCCGCCGTCGATAGTGGCCTTTGGCGTCGAATTCTCGGTATCTACGTAGTCGAAACTGACATTTGTCAGTGTTTGTCGCCTGCCCGTCTCGAGGCCGGGCATGCCGGGTCATTGGCCTGTTTGGGTAGGTACAATCCGAGGTCATTTTTGACGCTGAAACTGACGATCGTCAGTGATATTTGCGGCCGAAGACCCGAAGATCACAACTGTGCGCAAGTGCGCCTAAGCTCGGTAGCTATTTGCGGCCACCTTACGATAAAGAAGAACCTCTTTGGGAGAAGGGTTATGACTACTAAGATTATGCGCTTGCTGCTGTTGGCGGCCGGCGCTTTTTTGGTTGCGGGTTGTGATGGCGACGACGGTGCTGCAGGTGCAGCGGGTGCTGCCGGCGGTCCCGGTGTTGATGGTTTCTCCTGCTGGGATTTGAATCAAAACGGTAATCCTGATCCTGATGAAGACCTCAACGGAGATGGTGCGATCAACACGCTTGATTGCCGTGAACCGTTGCCCATGAACGCAGTTGCCGGCAAGCTCTCGTCGGACACTGGTGGCGTACTCGACCGCTTCGCGGCTGTGTGGTTTGAACCTGCTGCTGGCGGTGCTCGTATAGATGCCGAAGTCGCAGTTGACGGCAGCTACACGATTTCGCTGGATGAAGGCGACTACAATGCCTATGCAAGCCGCCCGGGTTATGAAGACGTGGTGGTTGCTTTCACGGTTACGGATGGCATCGTAAATACGCTTGATATCGTGCTGCCCGAAGTACCCGACGGCGAGTACATCACGAGTGAACAGTGCGGCTGGTGCCACACGACTCAGTACTCTTCGTTTATTCAGACCGGTCACCCGTTCAAGCTGAATAAAGTCGTCAATGGGGAACAGCCGGTTTATCCGTTTACGAACCTGAATGGCGTACTTGCCAGCATATTCGATGACGACGCAGACCTGGCAACTCTCGATGATCCGAACCCCGGTAACACCGACAATCCGCTCGGTACACCGATGACCTGGAACGATGTGTCCTATGTCATCGGCGGTTACTTCTGGAAAGCACGGTTTATCGACCAGGGTGGCAGCATCGTCACAGGCTCAGAAGTGCAGTACAACTTTGCGACGAATGCAATGTCCGCATACCACAATAACGAGGATGACAAGAACTACAACTGCGGCAACTGCCACACGACCGGCTGGGTCCACACCGATCCAGCAACGAACCCGGTTGGACAGGACGGCCTCACGTTCATGGAGGGCACGTTCAGCGAAGGCGGCATACATTGCGAAGCCTGTCACAGTGCCGGTGCCCAACACGCGAAATTAAATGGCGGAATCGTGCGCAACGCACAACCGCGGACGTTCGCGGAATTGACCGCAGCGGGTGCGGGCTACGGCCTGGCCGTTGACTGCGGCGAGTGCCATACGCGCGACGGTGAACGTGATTATGACACGTATCTCAGCGGATTCGACAAGGCGTTGTATGGGCCTGACCTGCTGCCGAACACGGCCGACGATGTCGCACCAGACACGCGACCCAACGAGATGGGTGGACGCATCGCATCCAGTAACGGTCTGGTTAGGCATCACGAACAGTATGACGAGATTCTCGGCATAGACCCCGACACCCTGCGAACGACGCGCACTCCTGCGTTCCTGACCCTGCACGGCAATTGCGGCAGCTGCCACAATCCGCACGGTTCATCGGTCAATGTCAATAATCCGCTGTACACGGGTATGCCGGGCGTCGATCCGACCAAGGCTGGTTGCCTCGGTTGTCACCCGGATTATGACCCGGCGGATCGTGCTGGAATTGGCATGAAGGGTCTCAATTGCAGCGATTGTCATATGCCGGATCTGGCCAAGTCTGCGACATCGGTAGCCGGCGAAGCCGACCGTCCGACGGTGGGCGACGTCAGGTCGCATATCTTCACGATTGCGCTGGGCCAATCCGTGGATCAGTTCACAACCACAACGGGTGGCGGTTTCGCATACCCGGCGATTACAGAAGACTGGGCTTGCAGGACCTGCCACAACGAGACAGGTGTGGCTGTCGACGAGTACGGCATTGTCGCATTCCCGCTGCCAGAGGGATCGGCTGACAACTACGTTTTCCACGACAATATCGCACGTTAGCCGGCGGGCGATTTAAGAGCAGGCAAAGGCCCCCGGTTTTCCGGGGGCCTTTTTTTTGAGGAGTCTGTTACCGGTTGGCGGCTAGGGCGCCAGGCGCTCGATCTTCCAGCTACCGTCATCCTGCCTGGTGTACTGGAAACGATCGTGCAGGCGATTGCGTCTCCCCTGCCAGAATTCGACTTCGTAGGGCACGACACGATATCCGCCCCAGAACGACGGCAGCGGCACTTCCTTGTTCTTGAATTTCTTCTTCAGCTTCTGAAATTCGGATTCGAGCAGGGAGCGCGAGGAGATAACGCTGCTCTGTGCCGACACCCATGCGCCAATCTGGCTGCCACGCGGGCGTGACATGAAGTATTTGAGGGTTTCGCTCGCCGGTATCCTGGCCGCCGTGCCGCGTATCTTCACCTGGCGTGCTGCGTCAGACCAGAAGAACAGCATCGCGACATTCGCATTCTTTTCGATATGTTCGGCTTTCTTGCTGCCGAAGTTGGTGAAAAAAACGAAGCCGTTCTCATCGAAATATTTTAGTAGTACGGTTCGACTGGACGGTCTGTTTTGGGAATCGACGGTCGCGATGGAAAACGCGTTCGGATCCATCGGCACGCTCTCGCAGGCGTATCGGAACCAGTCCTCGAACTGGATAATCGGGTCCTCGTCAAGATCATCGCGGTCCAGCGCAAAGCCCGTGGCGGATCGCCGCAGGCCCGAAACGTTCATGCCGTGGTGCGTATTATTCGTTTTTTCATCCCTGGACATGCGCCAAATATAAGTGTCTGACGTCCATAAGCAACTATTCAAGGTATTATTGGGCAACCAGCCTGTCACCGGGGAAGAAAAAAGATGTCCAATCTCGACGAATTTCGGCGTAAAAAAAAGATACAGCTCTGGCCGATCAGCATGCTCCGCGTCTATACCGGCGTGTTTTTTCTCTATTACGGATTCGGCAAGGTCCGGAATCCGGATTTCGCCGATGGCCTGGCCGGATTCGTTACGTCCAAGCTCGAGAGCAGTGTTGGCATGATCCGGCCTTTCCTCGAGTCCGTGGTGCTGCCGAACAAGGGCCTGTTCGCCTTTCTCGTCTCCTGGGGCGAACTCGCGATCGGCATTGGGTTGATCCTGGGTCTCGCGACCCGTTGGGCATCCATCGCGGGGGCAATCATGGTCGCCACTTTCTGGGCAACCAAAGGGCAGGGCTTCCTGGACGCACAGAACCACGATGTGATCTGGTTCGTGATTTTCGTGGTGCTGGCGACCATCCACGCGGGCAGGGCCCACAGCGTGGACGAGCGGCTGGCTGACCGCTTCCGATTTCTGGCCTGAATTAAGGAATTAGGGGGACAGTTTACTTATATGCCGGCCTGCCTGCGGCTGGTTGTCCCATATGGCATTTAAGTAAACTGTCCCCTTAATTAATTCCGCTATATAATGGCCGGCTGGACAGGTAGTGCGGGTGTCAGTGTCGCACCGGTCGTGCGAAAGTGGCGGAATTGGTAGACGCGCTGGCTTTAGGTGCCAGTGGGGTAACCCGTGAGAGTTCGAGTCTCTCCTTTCGCACCAGGTCCGAACCGGTCCTCAAATCTACGTTACGTAATTGCATAAGAGAATTTAAAGAATGAACGTCACTGTCGAGTCGACAGGTGCCCTCGAGCGCCGTATGCGCGTTGAGCTGCCGATCGAGCCTATCCAGCAACAGGTGGACTCTCGCCTGAAAGCGGTCGGCCGCACGGCGAAGATCAAGGGATTTCGTCCCGGCAAAGTACCGCCGAAAGTCGTCAAGCAGCGCTACGGCAAGCAGGTTCGCGAAGAGGTCCTGGGTGAAGTTCTGCAAAAGAGCTACTCCGAGGCGGTCGTGCAGCAGAAGCTAACGCCGGCGGCCGGGCCGAAGATCGAAACCGAAGACGAGGACGGCAAGACGTTTGCATACGTCGCCACCTTCGAGGTCATGCCCGAAGTCGAGCTCAAGAACCTCGACAAGATCAAGGTCGAGAAGCCGGACGTGCAGATAGGCGACGAAGATATCGACGACATGATCGCCAAACTTCGCGCACAGAAAGCGACCTGGAGCAGCGTCGATCGTAAGAGCAAGGATGGCGACCAGGTCATCGTCGACTTCAACGGCGAACTCGATGGCGAAGCGTTCCCCGGCGGACAGGGCAGCGAGATAGCCGTTATTTTGGGCGAGGGCCAGATGCTGCCGGATTTCGAAAAGGGGCTGAAGGGCATCAAGGCCGGCGACGAGAAGACCTTCAAGGTCAGGTTCCCGAAGGACTACCACGCTGAGGATCTTGCAGGCAAAAAGGCGGATTTTTCCATCAAGACGCACCGCGTCGAAGAGCAGGCGCTGCCGGAACTAAACGACGAGTTCGCGGAGATGTTCAATGTCACCGAGGGCGGACTCGACAGGCTTCTGCAAGATGTGCGCGAGAACATGGAGCGAGAAGCCGCGCAGAAGGTTAAAAACGACATCCGCGAGCAGGTCCTGGATGCTCTGCTTGCCAACAATCCGATCGACATCCCGAAGTCGCTGCAGAACCAGGAAGCGCATTCCCTGCAGCATGAAGCCATGCAGCGCATGGGTATTGAGGATCATGCGATGGCGCCGCCGATCGAGACCTTCTCGGAAGCCGCGGAAAAGCGCGTGCGCCTGGGTCTGTTGCTGCGCCGCGTGATTGCCGACAACGACTTGAAGGCCGATGAGGCGCTCATTCGCGGGCGCGTCGAGGAGATGTGCGATAGCTACGAAAATTCAGCCGAGATGGTTGAAATGTATATGAGTAATCCACAGGTCTTGCAACAAGTCGAGCCGATGGTGGTCGAACAACTGGCGGTCGACTGGTTGCTGGCGAACGGCAAGGTCAAGGACAAGAAGATCTCGTTCAAGGACTACATGAACGCACCCGCTTCATGAGACAATTGCCGCCTTCAGCGGCTGGACACGGACACAAATTATGAGCGCAACAGCATTGAATCTTGTGCCGATGGTCGTCGAACAGACGGCCCGCGGTGAGCGTGCCTATGACATTTACTCGAGGCTGCTGAAGGACCGGCTCATCTTTATCGTCGGTCCCGTTGAAGACCAGATGGCAAACCTGGTCGTGGCGCAGCTGCTGTACCTGGAGTCGGAGAACGCGAACAAGGACATTCATCTTTATATCAATTCGCCGGGCGGTGTCGTGTCTTCGGGCCTGTCTATTTATGACACGATGCAATTCATTAACTGCGATGTCTCAACGATCTGTGTCGGCCAGGCGGCCAGCATGGGCGCGCTGCTGCTGGCCGGCGGCGCCAAGGGCAAGCGCTTTGCGTTGCCGCATTCCCGCGTCATGGTTCATCAGCCCAGCGCCGGCTACCAGGGCCAGGTGACGGACATTCATATCCACGCCCAGGAGGTGCTGGAACTGAAGCGGCGCCTCAACATGATTATGTCGAAACACACAGGTCAGAGCATGGAGCGAATCGAGCAGGACCTGGAGCGAGACAACTTCATGAGTGCCGAGGCTGCCCTGGAGTACGGGCTGATCGACACGGTGCTGGAAAAACGCCAGCAGATGGGCGACCCGGACGATAGCTGATTCCCTAACTATCAATAACTTACGGGAAGACCTTTCACTTCCGAGACCTGGCGCTTTGCACGTCGAAAGAGCGCATGTTATATACAACCCCAGTCTGTCAAAGTGCACGTAACAGACTGATTTTTTTGGACACAGAGGCCGACTCCGTATGAGTGACGATTCCCGCGGCAAGAACGAGGACGGTAAGCTCCTTTATTGTTCTTTTTGCGGCAAATCTCAGCATGAGGTCCGTAAGCTGATTGCCGGCCCGTCGGTCTTCATTTGTGATGAATGCGTCGAGCTCTGCAATGACATCATTCGCGAGGAGCTCGAGGACACGGGCGACACAGCCCAGGACAAGCTTCCAAAACCGAAAGAAATCAAGGATGTACTCGATGAGTACGTCATTGGCCAGATGCGCGCGAAGAAGGTGCTGTCGGTCGCCGTTTACAATCATTACAAGCGCCTCAACGATCGCCTTGATGAACGCACCAGGGACGAAATCGAACTCGCGAAAAGCAATATCCTGCTGATTGGGCCCACGGGCTGCGGCAAAACGCTGCTGGCCGAGACCCTGGCCCGGCTCCTCAACGTGCCTTTCACGATTGCTGATGCGACGACGCTGACCGAAGCCGGTTACGTCGGCGAAGACGTCGAAAACATCATTCAAAAGCTGCTGCAGAAGTGCGACTACGACGTCGACAAAGCGCAGACCGGTATCGTCTACATCGACGAGATCGACAAGATCTCGCGAAAATCGGACAACCCGTCGATTACCCGCGATGTATCGGGCGAGGGCGTGCAGCAGGCGCTTCTGAAACTCATCGAAGGCACGATCGCCTCGGTACCGCCGCAGGGCGGCCGCAAGCACCCGCAGCAGGAATTCCTGCAGGTCGACACGGGCAACATCCTGTTCATTTGCGGCGGCGCATTCGCAGGCCTAGAGAAAATCATTCTGGATCGCTCGACCAAGAGCGGCATCGGCTTCGTTGCCGAGGTCAAGACGAAAGAAGACGAGCAGAGCATCGGCGAACTGCTGGTCGATGTGGAACCTGAAGACCTGATTCGCTTTGGCCTGATTCCCGAATTCGTCGGCCGGCTGCCGGTTGTCGCAACGCTCGAAGAACTCGACGAAGATGCACTCGTGCAGATTTTGCTCGAGCCGAAAAATGCGCTGACCAAGCAGTACGGCAAACTCTTCGAAATGGAAGGTGTCGAACTCGAGTTTCGTGACGACGCGCTGCGTGCCGTCGCTAAAAAGGCCATGGAGCGCAAAACCGGTGCACGCGGTCTTCGCACCATTCTTGAAAATGTCTTGCTCGATACCATGTACGACCTGCCGTCTTCATCGTCGGCCAAGAAGGTCGTCGTCGACGAGGCCGTGGTCGTCGGCGAGACGCAGCCGTATGTCATCTACGAGTCTGACGAGCCTCCGACCGTCAACATCGAGCAGCCGCCGCGGCCCACCGGCTCCGACGGCGCCTGAGTTTCATGGCTTATCGGCCGGTAGATGCCGATAGACTTTGTTAAGCCGTACCGCTTGAAATGCGGCCGAACGGGCGCATCTCCGCTAACAGACTATTTAAACGAGGTCCAAGCTGGTGTCCGATAAAGATCTGATCTCCTCAATTGATGAAACCCCGGTCGACGATTTGTCCGGCGTACCGGTTTTGCCGCTGCGCGACGTCGTTGTCTATCCGCACATGGTGATTCCGCTGTTCGTCGGGCGCGAGAAGTCCATCGTGGCGCTCAACAAGGCGATGGATGCGGGCAAACGTATCCTGCTCGTCGCACAAGAGACGGCGGACCTGGATGACCCGCAACCCTCTGATCTTTATGAGGTTGGCACGCTTGCAACCATTCTGCAGCTCCTGAAGCTGCCCGATGGGACCGTCAAGGTGCTGGTCGAAGGCGGTGAGCGCGCGCTGATCGACCGTTATAACGTTGACGATCACTTCTCGGCAGAAATAACGCTGCTTGGCGAAGAAGACCGTCACGACGAACGTGAGATCGACGTTCTCGTGCGCTCGATCATCACGCAGTTCGAGCAGTACGTGAAACTGAACAAGAAAGTGCCGCCCGAGGTGCTGACCTCGCTGTCCGGCATCGACGAGCCGGGGCGCCTGGCCGACACCGTGGCGGCGCACATGGCGCTCAAGCTCTCCGAGAAACAGCGCATCCTCGAAATTCAGGACGTGAAGAGCCGCCTCGAACAGGTGCTGGGCATCATCGAGGGCGAAATCGACGTCCTGCAGATCGAGAAACGTATCCGTGGCCGCGTCAAGCAGCAGATGGAGAAGAGCCAGCGCGAGTACTACCTGAATGAGCAGATGAAGGCCATTCAGAAAGAGCTCGGTGAAATGGAAGATGCACCGAACGAACTCGCAGATCTTGAAAAGAAGATCAAAGAAGCCGGCATGCCGAAAGAGGCCAAGGAAAAGGCGACCTCCGAACTCAACAAGCTCAAGCTCATGTCGCCCATGTCAGCCGAAGCGACCGTGGTTCGTAACTACGTCGACTGGCTCGTGAAAGCGCCGTGGAAAAAACGCAGCAAAGTCTTCAAGGACCTCAAGAAAGCGGAGACCATTCTCGAAGAGGACCACTACGGCCTGGAAAAGGTCAAGGAGCGCATCCTCGAGTACCTGGCCGTGCAGCAGCGCGTGAAGAAACTCAAGGGCCCAATCTTGTGCCTCGTCGGGCCACCGGGTGTCGGCAAGACCTCGCTGGGTCAGAGCATCGCGCGCGCCACGAACCGCAAGTTCGTTCGCATGTCGCTGGGCGGCGTGCGCGATGAAGCCGAGATTCGTGGCCATCGCCGCACCTATATCGGCTCGATGCCCGGCAAAATCATCCAGAACCTCTCCAAGACCGGTGTTCGCAATCCGCTGTTCCTGCTCGACGAGATCGACAAGATGGCCATGGACTTCCGTGGTGATCCATCGTCGGCGCTGCTGGAAGTACTGGACCCAGAGCAGAATTCGACCTTTGCCGATCATTACCTCGAAGTCGATTTCGACCTGTCTGACACGATGTTCGTGTGCACGGCGAACAGCCTGAACATTCCGGCGCCGCTGCTGGATCGCATGGAGGTCATTCGCATCCCGGGTTATACCGAGGACGAGAAGACCAATATTGCACTCCGCTATCTCGTGCCGAAGCAGCTCAAGGAAAACGGGCTGAAGAAAAAAGAACTGACCATCACCGAGAACTCAATTCGCGACATCATTCAGCACTACACGCGCGAGTCGGGTGTTCGTAACCTCGAGCGCGAGATTTCCAAGATCTGCCGCAAGGTAGTGAAGGGCCTGCTGCTGAAACCGCGAACGACGCGCGTGCTGGTCACGCCGAAGAGCATGGAAAAATATCTCGGCGTGCGTCGTTTCCGCTACGGCAAGGCTGAAGACAACGACCAGGTAGGGCAGGTTACGGGTCTTGCCTGGACGGAAGTCGGCGGCGAGCTCCTGACGATCGAGGCGGCCGTCGTACCGGGCAAAGGCAAGCTCACGCACACGGGCCAGCTCGGGGAAGTCATGACCGAATCGATCCAGGCCGCCATGACGGTTGTCCGCAGCCGGGCCTCTATTCTTGGCATCGAGGAAGACTTCCACCAGAAGGTCGATGTGCATATTCACGTGCCCGAAGGGGCCACACCGAAGGACGGTCCGAGTGCGGGAGTTGGCATGTGTACTGCCCTGGTGTCGGCATTAACCGACATCCCGGTAAAGAGCGATGTGGCCATGACCGGCGAGATCACTCTGCGTGGCGAAGTTTTGCCGATTGGCGGCCTCAAAGAGAAGCTTCTTGCAGCCCACCGGGGCGGCATCGGCAAGGTCCTTATTCCCGAAGAAAACGAGAAAGACCTCGCCGAAATCCCGAAGAACATCAAGGACAAGCTGACTATTGTTCCAGTGAAATGGATTGATGAGGTCATGCAGCATGCACTGGTCCGGCAGCCACTGCCCGAGTCCAAGTCGGACGACGATGAGTCGGAATCAAAATCACCCTCTGACGAGCAAAAAAACAAGGACATCGTCCGGCCTCACTAAAGCGCTGAAGCCCGCGTGGTTAAAGGATATTTGACGGTATTTATGCCAGTTGATATAAGCATCGCAGCTGTAGCGGATGCACGGAGCCGCTGACAGCCATTCAGCGGATTGCGCCAGAGTGGGGAGCTCGCTGGATTGATGACAAATCTTTTAATCAATCTGCAAGGGTGAAAGCATGAACAAAGGTGAACTGATAGACGCGGTTGCAAGTGCAGCTGGACTCTCACGCGCCGACGCAACCAAGGCGGTCGACGGAGTACTCGATAGCATCACTCGAACGCTTTCAAGAGGCGGTTCGGTATCGCTCGTAGGCTTTGGAACTTTCTCGGTTAAGGCTCGCGCGGCTCGCGCCGGACGCAACCCGCGAACCGGTGAAACGATCCAGATCAAGGCCAGTAATGTGCCCGGATTTAAGGCTGGCAAAGGCCTGAAGGATGCCGTAAACTAGCGCGCCCTTCGGGGCAGCAGGCTCCGAAAAAGCCTGGTATCGGAGGGTATAACAGCCTTCAAGCACGGGCTATCCGGGTGCTTAGCTCAGCTGGTAGAGCATCGCCCTTACAAGGCGAGGGTCGGCGGTTCGATCCCGTCAGCACCCACCAGATTCGGAGCGGTAGTTCAGTTGGTTAGAATACCGGCCTGTCACGCCG
>JABDOQ010000100.1 GCA_013043165.1 Woeseiaceae bacterium
GTACACGGTGCCCATGGCGCCGCGGCCGATGCGGCGCTGTATAACGTAGCGGCCGAGTCGCTGCGGCGCACCACCGAGGCTCGCGGCCCGCAAATCACCTTGTGCGTGTCCCGAATGGGTTCGTTTCATCCACTCGAGAACAGCTTCCGCACGCTCCGGTTTGGCCTGCTCCTCGAACGCCAGCGACAGCTTGTACATGACTGACGCGACAGTTTCAGACGGGTTGCAGCGCCGGAATTCCCCAAAGGCCGGTTCGAGGCGACCGGCCGCAAGAAATTCAGAGCCTCTCTGAAACGCGTTACTCGACACTTTCTTGATATCGGCCACGAGGAAGACGCTCAGTAGGGCCACGCTGGAAAATATCAGGATGGGCCGGCCGAGGTCGATGCGAACATGCAGGCCGAGCAAAAGAAGTGCTTCCAGCAACAAAAGCGATATCACAGCCGTCACGGCCAGGACAGCAATCTCGTGTCGGTTGCGATCCGGCATGAACAGCACCGAGACGATCGCGAGCAAGACGGGCGCCAGCCACTCCATGGCCCTGGCCCAGGACGGCGCAATAATCATTCGCTCGTTTTCGATATCAGCCAACAGCGCGGCCGTCAATTCTGAGGGCGTAACGAACTGCCCCGACGGCAAAACGGCTTCCGCACCGACCAGCGCGGGGTCCGAGTCGACGAAAACGGTGGCGCCGGCAAACGACAGACCACCGTCGAATACGTCCGCGACACTTAGTCTCGGAAGCTCTGTGTAATTCGAGAAATAAATGGCATCGTCGGAACTCGACAAATGCGGGGCGGTTGCCGTGTCGGATTCGGCGAGCGCTGCGGCCAAAGGCAATGACGGCGACATGACGCCACCATTCAAGTGCCACAGCTCCGAGCGACGCAACACGCCATCGTCGTCCGCATCGAGGTCGACAAAGCCATCATTCGCCGAAATATCCGCGAGTCGATGACGTGATGGGACGAATACGGGCGTACCCGTCAGCATCAGGTCCGCCCAGCGCGGCAGCTTGTCGGTTGCCGCAATTTTCGGCGGGTGCGCAAGGATAATTCGCTTGGCCTTGGCGCCCTGCAGCTTCTGTATGACCTTGCCATACTCGTCCAGGATTTCGCCCGGGTCCGCTCTTTGCGGGTTGATACTGACGATGTAGGCGTTGCTGAGAGACTTGCCGGGCAGGTTCCCGGCGAGTTGGTCGTACAACAGCCGGTCGGCCGCGACAAACCACTGTGCCAAAGGACCGTAGACCAGCAGCAACAGCACGCTTACGAAGCCGAGCGCGATCAGGCGGTTGCGTTTTGGGTAATTTCCCGTTTTCAACTTAATTCATGTCCCTGTTTTAAGGGCAAAATTATAAGGAAATGGTGGCACTCGTAATGAGATAGGGTTGGCACTTTTTATGTAATACAGTTTCTGGAGGCGGTGCTATCATTGGCGGCGTCGCCGATAACGTGAATTTAACAATAATCCGGACGAACGTCGCGCCATTACCAAGTAAAAGCAAATTAAACCAATATATAACAATAAGTTAGGCGTTGATCTCGTGTGTCCTTCGTGCCGCGTTGCGCGCCTGCGATCCGATCGGCGACGGGATACGGGGTAGCAGGGCGTTGGCGAAGGCGAAAAAAGCCTATGTCTGCACTGAATGCGGCGCCCACAGCGTCAAATGGGCCGGACAGTGCCCCGATTGCCTGATGTGGAATACGCTCTCGGAGACGACCTTTTCGACCGCGGTTTCGGTGGCTAGCCCCGGTGCCCGGGCACAACGACTCGATGAGCTGGCCGGCGATCTCGAGCAGCGCTACGTTACGGGATTCGGCGAGTTCGATCGTGTGCTCGGCGGTGGGCTGGTTCCCGGCGCTGTCGTGCTATTGGGCGGTGATCCGGGTGTCGGTAAGTCGACCCTGTTGCAGCAGGTTTCGGCCAGCCTCGTATCAAACTTGCCGGTCTGCTATGCAACCGGGGAAGAGTCGCTGCGTCAGATCGGGCAACGTTCAATGCGGCTGGAGCTCGATGCGTCGGCGATGAACCTCCTCGCCAATACGTCAATCGAAAACGTGTTGGAGCAGGCCTCGCGCTGCAGTGCGAAAGTGCTGGTCATTGACTCTATCCAGACGATGACCTGCGACCATCTTCCTTCAGCGCCGGGCTCCGTGGCTCAGCTGCGCGAAAGCGTGAGCCGGCTCGTGCAGTTTGCGAAGCAAAACGAAGTCTCGGTGTTTGTTATTGGCCACGTCACGAAAGAAGGCGCCATCGCAGGGCCACGGGTCGTTGAACACATGGTCGATACGGTACTGTATTTCGAAAGCGACCCGGCGAGCCGTTACACGATGATCCGGTCGGTGAAGAACCGTTTTGGTGCGAGCGGTGAAATGGGCGTGTTCGCGATGACCGAAACCGGTTTTCGAGAGGTTAGCAACCCGTCGGCTATTTTTCTTTCGCGTGATTCGGTCAACGAACCTGGCAGCATCGTGTCGGTGGCCTGGGAAGGCAGCCGCGCACTACTTGTCGAGATTCAGGCACTCGTTGCCGACGGCAACAGCAATTACGCGAAGCGACTGGCACAGGGCGTCGATCAGAACCGCCTCGCGCTCCTGCTCGCGGTGCTTCAGCGCCACGGCAGTCTCGACATTGGTGATGAAGACGTATTCGTCAACGTGGTTGGCGGTCTTCGAATTGCCGAAACCGCGGTTGATTTGCCGACCGTCCTCGCAATTGTCTCGAGTTTTCGTGATCGAGCCTTCCCGGAGCGACTGATCTGTTTTGGTGAAATCGGTCTTGCCGGCGAAATTCGGCCCGTGCGATTTGGCACAGAGCGCATCGCGGCGGCGGCGAAACAGGGTTTTACACAGGCTATTATCCCGGTAGGTAACGTACCCAAACGAGTACCCGAAGGCATGAAGATCATGGGCGTGCGGCGATTGAGCGAGGCTCTCGACTCGGCCTGGTAGGTCCCGGCGCCGTCTAAGAGATTGTTGGCACTTGCTGCCCGACCCTGACCGAGCAAATTCGATTGTCGTTGGTCTCCACAATCTCGATCGGGTAACCCTTGATCTTCAGATGCGTGCCGGGCGCAGGAATCGTCTCCAGCATCTCGACGATCAGACCGTTAATCGTTTTCGGTCCGTCGGTTGGAAGATCCCAGTTCTGTGATCGATTCAGTTCGCGGATATTGGCTGTCGCATCGACCAGGAAAGTCTCCGATGTTTCTTTGACAACATCATTTTCTTCGTCGGCCGGGTCGGTTGTGAATTCGCCGACAATTTCCTCGAGGATATCTTCGAGCGTGACGATGCCCTGGATGTCGCCATACTCATCGACGACCAGCGCGATACGTTCGCGGCGCCGTTGAAACTGAATGAGTTGCGTGCTTAACGGTGTTCCTTCAGGAATGAAGTAGGGTTCCGAAACCAGGTCCTTTAGGTTGTCCTTGCTTATGTCCTGCTTCGCCATGTTGGCGAGCCTGCGGGAGTGCAAAACGCCGACAACATGGTCGATATCGTCCCGATAGACAAGCATGCGAGTATGCTGACTGTCCCTGATGATCGCCTCGATGGCGGCGTTGTCACTGTTGAGATCGATGCCGTTAATCTCGTTATGCGGGACCATGACGTCGTCGACCGTCACCTTCTCGAGATCAAGGATGCTGAGCAACATCTTGCGGTAGCGCGGGGAGAGCCTCGCGCCGGCTTCGAAAACCAGGGTGCGCAATTCTTCCCGTGTCAGGGACTGCAGTTCGGCTCCATTCTCCCGTACACCGAATAGATACAAAACCGCGTTTGAAGCTGTGTTTGTCAGCCAGACTATGGGATACGTAATTTTAAGTAACGGGTAGTAAACCAGTGCTGCCGGAAACGCCAGTCGCTCCGGATGCAATGCGGCCAGAGTTTTTGGGGCCGCTTCGGAAAAAATAAGAACCACGAGTGTCAGGATCAGCGTACCCAATGCAACCGCCGGTTGCCCCCCGATTTCAAACGCGATTACTGCGACGAGCGATGCCGCAGAGAAATTTACGAGATTATTGCCCAGCAGGATCAAACCGATGACCCGGTCGGGGCGTCTTAGCAGGCGTTCGGCGAGGCGGGCTCCACGATGGCCTTCGCGCGCTTTGTGGCGCAGCTGGTATCGGTTGAGGCTCATGAGCGCCGTTTCCGAGCCCGAAAAAAAGGCGGAAAGCAGCAACAAGACAGCAAGCAGGAAGAAGAGGCTTGCTAGTGGTATGTCGTCGCCCAAAAGAAGGGCACCTCCAAAACAGTCAGGGCAAAATCAGTTCAACAGGCTGCCAGCATGCTGTCAAGAACTGCCGTCTCAACTCCAGCTGCGGTTGAATACCTCTTCGAGGATCAGGCGGCTGCCAAAATAAGCCAGGCAGAGCGTGGCGAAGCCCCAGAGGTAGAGCTTTACGGCGCGTTTGCCACGCCAGCCCGCCTTGAAACGGCCGGCAAGCAACACGCCGAATACCACCCAGGCCAGCAGCGACAGCGCGAACTTGTGCGCAAGGTGCTGTTCCACCAGGTCGTTAACAAACGAGAGGCCCGTGGCAATAGCCAGCGTCAGGCCCGCAAAGCCGGCCGCCGATATGCCGATCAGCAGTTTTTCGGTCGTCTCCAATGGCGCGAACAATCGATTGGCCGGGGTGATCCGCGCCGAATGCAGCCGGCGTTCCTGGGTCAACGCGAACACAGCGACGATTGCACCAACCGTCAGCAAGCCGTATGAGAGCAAAGCCACCAATACATGCGCACGAACCTGCCACGTCAATACAACACCCGCACTCGAGTGGTCGGTCGCGCTGATCAGCAGTGCGGTTGCGGCCGACAAGATCAGCATGCCGGCGCTCATGCCACGCAGCGATGGCTCGATCGCTGCAAGCAAGGCGATAAGTGCAAGCTCCAGACCGATCATCGAGGCCGCGCTCCCCGCCGACAGGGCCAGGCCATCGCCAGGTAGAATCAAATCGAAAAGCACCTGTGAGTGCACGCCGATCCCTGTTGCCGCGAAGATGCATGCCAGGAGGAAAAAGGGACGGGATCGCTCTGAAAACCGAGGCAGGCGGCTCATCGTGAACCCCGCGGCTGCCAACAGGTAGAGCAAAAAAATTGTGATTTGAGACACAGAAACCCGGTACGCATTGACCTAACGTCAGATCATCCCATATGCACAAGTTCAAGAGAACCCTCAGTTATGCGAATTCGCGTGCTTGGTTGCAGCGGCGGTATTGGCGCAGGAGCACGTACCTCCGCGATGCTGGTCGACGATGATGTGCTGATCGATGCAGGCACGGGCATTGGTGATCTCGAACTTCAGGATCTTGACTCTATTCGCCATGTTTTCCTGACACATGCGCATCTCGATCATATTGCCGGGTTGCCGATGCTGGCCGACCGCGTATTCGACGAGAACTATGCAATTCCGTTAACGGTTTACGCGCGCGAAGAAACGCTGCGAGCGGTCCAGGACCATCTGTTCAATGATGTCATCTGGCCGGATTTTTCGAAATTACCGACGCAGCAAAATCCCATGCTGCGTTACCATGTTTGCAGCCCCGGTGACAAGATCTCGATTGATCACCGGGAATTCCATGCTGTCGATGTCATGCATTCTGTTCCTTCGCTGGGATTCACGGTGCAAAACTCGGGTGGCGCGTTTGCAGTCAGCGGTGACACCAAAACGAACGAAACTCTTTGGCCGGTTCTGAATGCCTGTAACGAACTTCGGGTTCTCGTAATTGAAGTCTCTTTCCCTGACGAAATGCAGGACCTGGCGGCAACCTCCGGACACTACACGCCAAAAACGCTGACCGAAGACTTGCGCCGCCTCAGGCACAACCCGGAGATTTGGCTGACGGGCATGAAACCAGGCGAAGAAAGCAAGATTTTCGAGCAGGTCAAGAAAGCGGCACCCGAGAAAAACATCCAAATGCTATCGCGCGGTACCGTTCTCTCCGTTTAGAATACGCGCATGTTTGACAACCTAAGCGGCCGTTTATCGGACGCGGCTCGCCAGCTTTCAGGCAAGGGCCGGCTGACCGAAACCAATATCAAAGACACGCTGCGGCAGGTCCGACTGGCCCTGTTGGAAGCAGACGTCGCGCTACCTGTGGTCAAGAGTTTCATTGAGCGCATCCGTGAACGTGCGCTTGGCGAAGAGGTTGGCAAGAGCCTGACGCCGGGCCAGTCGCTCGTGAAGATCATTCACGCTGAACTGGTTCGTATCCTGGGAAGCGAGTCGGCGCCGCTCGACCTCAGGGCGCAACCGCCCGTTGTTATTTTGCTGGCTGGACTGCAGGGCGCCGGCAAGACAACGACCGCGGCGAAACTCGCGAAACGGCTTATCGACGTCGAGAAGAAAAAGGTCATGCTGGTCAGTGTTGACGTGCACCGGCCTGCGGCCATATTGCAACTGCAAACACTCGCGACCGAAGTCGGCGCATCGCATTGCGCCAGCGAGACAACTGAGAAACCGACGTCGATTGTCGGCCGCGCGCTGGACGAGGCTCGTCGTTCTCATGTCGACGTGCTCGTTGTTGATACCGCCGGAAGGCTGCATATCGATGGGGAGATGATGCAGGAAGTCATTGACGTCCATAAAAGAGCCGCACCGCACGAAACGCTGTTCGTGGTCGATAGCATGGCCGGCCAGGATGCCGTCAATTCCGCCACGGCATTCAATGAGAGCCTGCCGTTGACCGGTATCGTCTTGACCAAGACCGACGGCGATGCCAAGGGCGGTGTTGCCTTGTCGGTTCGCGAAGTGACCGGTAAACCGATTCGGTTTATTGGTATCGGTGAGAAGGTGGATGCGCTCGAGGCATTTCATCCGGATCGAATGGCGTCGCGCATCCTCGGTATGGGTGATGTGCTGACCCTGGTCGAGGAGATCGAACAGAAGGTCAGCAAGGATCAAACCGAGAAACTGGCGAAAAAGCTCAAGAAAGGCCGCGGGTTCGACCTGGCGGACCTTCGCGATCAGCTCGAACAAATGATGAATATGGGCGGACTCGCCGCCATGCTTGAAAAGCTGCCGCTGCCGGGCAACGTCAATCCGGCGGCCCTCAAGGATAGCGCCAACGAAGCGAAGATCCGCCGCCAGATTGCGATCATAAATTCCATGACCCCGGCTGAGCGTCGCTTCCCCAAGATAATCAACGGCTCTCGCAAGAAACGGATCGCGGGTGGTGCGGGCCAGCAAATCCAGGACGTCAACCGTCTTCTGAAGCAGCATATGCAGATGGAGAAGATGATGAAAAAGGTGTCCAGGGGCGGCATGAAGAAGTTCATGCGCGGAATGCCGGGAGGCGGCATGCCGCCAGGAATGCGGTGATTTCGGGCCCAATTGCGGCCTGAAAAGCACGGGATACGGCCGAAATTGCTGACCCATGCGCTAAGGTACCGGAATTCCTGACTATTTTCGCCGGCAAAACGCTTCACATTTGTCCCAATTGCCGTACAATGCGCCGTCTACTCGGGCCGGCCCGAGTCAAGGCATGTCTGCCTTTCTTTACACATATACGGAAATGTAATGGTTAGTATTCGACTTTCGCGCGCTGGCGCGAAAAAGCGTCCTTTTTACCACCTGGTGGTCACCGACAGCCGCAATGGTCGGGACGGCCGATATATTGAGCGCATTGGTTTTTTTAATCCGGTTGGACGGGAGCACGAAGAGAATCTTCGGGTTGATCTCGAGCGCGCTGATTACTGGATCGGAAAAGGTGCACAACCGTCAGATCGCGTTGCATCGTTGCTGAAAAAGCATCGCAAGGCCGCCGCGAGCAGCTGACCTGTTGGCACACGAGCCGATAGTGCTGGGACGTATTTCCGGCGTGTTCGGCGTGCGAGGGTGGGTCAAGGTGTTTTCGTACACCGACCCGCGTGAGGCGGTACTGGATTACGAAAACTGGTTGCTCGGCCACAAAGGTAAGTGGCAACCCGCCAAAGTCGCTGAAGGACAGCGGCACGGAAAAACGGTCGTGGTGCGAATCGATGGATTCGACGATCGCGATCAGGCAGCAACGCTGATTGGCTCTGACATTGGAGTCCCCAGGGCGGCGCTGCCGGAGGCGCAGGAGGGCCATTATTACTGGTCCGATCTCGAGGGGTTACAAGTCGTGCGGAGCGATGGCTCGGAACTCGGCAAACTGGCATACCTGCTTGAGACCGGCACACACGACGTAATGGTGATACAAGGCGATAAGGAGCGTTTGGTTCCGTTCGTCAAAAACGAAATAGTACTCGACGTTGATTTTGTGAAAGGCATGATCACCGTCGACTGGGAATGGGACTGACGAGATGCAGATTGGCGTCGTTAGCCTGTTTCCGGAATTGATTGCGACGATCGCCGACTATGGTGTCGTAGGCCGTGCGCTGCAGCGTCAGCTGGTTCTGCTGGATATCGAAAACCCACGGGATCACACGGATGACGTTCACCGCACAGTTGACGATCGACCGTACGGCGGAGGTCCTGGCATGGTGATGAAGTTTGCGCCGCTCGCCCGGGCTTTACAGGCGTCACGCGAGCGAATGCCCGGGGGTAGCCCGGTCGTCTGCCTGTCACCGCAAGGCGCGGTGTTTGACCAGGCCGCGGCTGAGCGATTTGCTGCCTTGCCAGGGCTGATATTGCTGGCTGGTCGTTATGAGGGGATTGACGAGCGGCTGATTGAGTCGCAGGTCGATGAAGAAGTGTCGCTGGGCGATTTCGTGCTTTCGGGCGGCGAAATCGCAGCGATGGCGGTAATTGATGCCGTGGTGAGGTTGTTGCCTGGTGTGCTGGGTGATGATGAGTCAGCGAAGCAGGACTCGTTTGTTAACGGGCTGCTGGACTGTCCGCACTACACGCGGCCGGAAGTTGTTGAAGGTAGGTCAGTGCCGGACGTCTTGTTGTCTGGTGACCACGCCAATATCGCCCGGTGGAGGTACAAGCAGGCCTTGGGTCGGACTCATTTGCGACGACCGGACTTGCTTGAAAAACTGGATTTAAGTGATGAGCAACGAACGTTGCTCGAAGAATTTTTGAAAGAGCAAAGACAATGAGCAAAATTATCGAAGCGATCGAAAACGAGCAAATGGGCAAGGAAATCCCCAATTTCGCTCCAGGCGACACGATTGTCGTTCAGGTCAAGGTTAAAGAGGGCGAGCGCGAGCGCCTGCAGGCCTTCGAGGGAATTGTGATTGCCAAGCGCAATCGTGGCCTCAATTCGTCATTCACGGTGCGCAAGATCTCGCACGGCGAGGGTGTGGAGCGCGTGTTCCAGACCTATAGCCCGGTCGTCGATTCAGTAGCGGTCAAACGCCGTGGCGACGTGCGGCGCGCCAAGCTGTACTACCTTCGCGGTCGTACCGGTAAAGCGGCGCGCATCAAGGAAAAGATTTAGTCTGCCGATCGTTCGTTCTTTCCGACCTTTGCTGCGCGCGTCGCACAGGGGTCGGTGCGCCACGAGCCCGCACCTCCTGTTTCAAATTCCGACAATAGTGCACATAATGTGCTCTGTCTGAAAGCTTTGAACCAATTCCCGGTGACGGGGTCCCTCGTGTCATGAGAACAGTATTTCCCAATTTCGTCCTGAAGGTGGCGTTGCTGCTGGTTTCGAGCAGCGCTATGAGCGGCTGCACGATTATCGTGTCGTCCGCCGCAACGGGTCTGGCCGACAACCTGTCCGGGGCCATCCTGAACCAGGATGATCCTGAACTCGTACGGGCAGGGGCGCCGTCCTACCTGCTGCTGCTGGACAGTTTTGTCGAGGGCAATCCGCGTGACGCCGACATCCTGGCCGCGGCGGCCACCCTGTATGCCACCTATGGCGCTGTTTTTGCCGATGACGAGATCCGTGCGTCGCGACTGACGAAGCGCGCCCGGCGCTATGCGCTGACAGCCATGTGCGAGTCTTACACACCTGCCTGTGCCTGGCCCGACGCGACCTATGACGAATTCGTTGCAACGCTGAGCGGTATTCGGCCCAGGAAAGCCGAGTTTCTTTATGCCTACGGCTTTGCCTCGCTGGCCTACCTTAGAGCACATAGCTCTGACGTGAACTCGCTCGCCGAACTGCCGCAGGTCGAAGCTCTTTTTGATCATTATTTGGACATAAGTGGAGACGCAGTTAACAGTAGCGCCTACACCTATATGGGAATATTGCTGACTCTGCGGCCGCCGGCGCTGGGCGGCGAACCGGAAAAGGCGCGCGAGTACTTTGAGAAAGCCATAGCGATGACTGGCGGTAGAGACCTTGGCGCGAAGGTCGAATTCGCTCGAGGCTACGCGAAGAAGTTATACGAACGGGAGATGCACGACCGGCTATTGAATGAGGTCATTGCGGCGGATCCCTACCAGGATGGATACACACTGGGTAACGTTCTTGCTCAGGAAGACGCGGCGGTGCTACTTGCCGAAGCAGATGATTATTTTTGATGGATAAATCATGAGAAAGCTATTCTTGATTCTTGCAGCGTTGGCGATCAGTCTGCCTGTCCAGGCTGTCACGCTGAAGATTGCAACGGCCACGCCTGATGGTACGCAGTGGATGGATGACATGCGCTCGGGCGCGAAAGAAATAAAAGAGCGCACGGAAGGTCGTGTGCAAATCAAATACTATGGCGGTGGCATCAAAGGCGACGACAAAAAAGTGTTGGGCCAAATCAGGATCCGGCAATTGCAGGGTGGTGCATTTACTCCGTCGGCGCTCGCATCTCAATACTCTGACCTGAATCTGTACGGTATGCCGCTGATATTCAATTCCGAAGAGGAAGCGGCCTATGTCCGGAGTCGTCTCGACGCGCGCTTGCAGAAGGGGCTCGAGGACGCAGGTTTCGTCAATTTTGGATTCGCGACGTCGGGGTTCGCCAATATCATGTCGAACACTCCGGTCAGTTCGCTTGCAGACCTGAAGGGTAAACGCGTGTGGGTACCTGAAGGGGACCCCATTAGCTACGCATCGATGAAGGCGCTGTCGCTATCCCCGGTTACACTGCCGTTGACGGACGTTCTCACGGGTTTGCAGACGGGTCTTATCGATATCGTTGCTATTCCTCCTTACGTCGCGCTGATATTGCAGTGGCACACGAAAGTAAAATTCGTCACGCGAGTTCCCCTGGTGTATACGTTTGGTTTTATGGCCGTGGACAAAAAGGCATTTGAAAAAATAAGTCCCGAAGATCAGGCGATCGTCCACGAAGTGATGGGCAGAATCTATGAGAATTTCAACAAGGTGAACCTGGTAGACAACGCTGCGGCATTCGATGCATTGTTGAATGGCGGTATCAAATCCGTCGAGTTCGACCAGGAAGAGTTCATGAAGACGCGCAAGGTGCTACTCGCATCGAACCGGCAGCTCGGTGAACAAGGTAAATTCAGCTTGGAGCTATACGACGAGATGATGCGCTATCTCGATGAGTATCGCAGCCAGCACGGTGCCAGCGGCCCCGACTAGTCGTGTATTACCGATTTATCGCGCTGCTCGAGCGTCTCGAAAGGGCCGGACGCTTTCTGGAAACTGCCGCTCTCGTAATGCTATTCAGCGCGATGATGCTGCTGGCCGTCGGCCAGATCATTCTCAGGGAAATATTCAATACCGGGTTCGTGTGGGCGGATGAACTCATCAAGTTGATGGTGCTCTGGCTGGCGATGGTTGGCTCAATCGCAGCAGCCCGGGAGAATCGCCACATACGCATCGATGCGCTTTCTCACGTTCTTCCTGAGCTCGGAATTCAGGTTATCAGGATAATCGTCGATTTGTTTGCAGGCTTTGTCTGCGGCGTAATCGCATGGCAGGCATGGCTATACCTGCAGGTTGAGATTGAGTACGCAGATACGGTACTGGTCAATATCCCGGCCTGGATCGCTCACAGCATCATGCCGGCGGCATTCCTGTTGATCAGCTTTCGTTTTGTTGTGCTGGTCGTGAAGCAAATTGGCGCTATAGTAACGCGTCCCTTGCCCGGGTCGGGCGCGTGATTATTCTCAGCGCATTGTTGGTGTTGCTGGCGATCTTCGGGGCCCCTCTGTTTGCGATCATTGCCGCAAGCGCGATGATCGGTTTTCAAAAAGAGGGAACTGACTTGATGATCATGGCGCTTGAAGTGCAGAGCATTGCCAGCATGCCGTTTCTCGCAGCCATACCGCTTTTCACGTTTGCGGGTTACCTGCTGAGCGAAAGTGAAGCGCCCAGGCGCCTCGTGAAACTGACGGGCGCGATACTGGGCTGGATGCCCGGAGGGCTTGCGCTCGTCTGCCTCGCTGTCTGCGCTTTTTTTACCGCTTTTACAGGCGCGTCCGGTGTAACGATTATCGCGCTCGGGGCAATCTTGTACCCGGCTTTGAAGCAGGACGGGTACGGCGACAAGTTCAACCTCGGCCTGGTTACCTCAGCCGGGAGCCTCGGGCTATTGTTCGCTCCATCGCTGCCGCTGATTCTCTATGGCGTCATCGCTGAAGTTCCGGTTGACAACCTGTTCCTGGCCGGCATTTTACCGGGGCTGCTCATGCTGTTGATGCTGTCGGGCTGGAATCTCTGGGTGAACCGTGCCATTCGTAAGCCGCTAAGTTCCTTCTCCGTTCGCGAGGTAGGTTCGGCGTTGCGCGAATCGATTTGGGAATTGCCGCTCCCGATCGTTGTGCTGGGCGGCATCTATTCCGGATTTTTCGCGGTTTCTGAAGCAGCTGCCGTCACGGCGCTGTACGTAGTGTTGGTGGAAGTCGTGATTTTGCGGGAAATCCCCCTGCGCGAGCTGCCGCGCATAATGCGCGCGTCGATGGTGTTGGTTGGAGCGATCCTGATTATTCTGGGCCTGTCGGTTGCGTCGACCAGTTACATGATCGACGCAGACATTCCGCAGCGCCTGTTTGAGCTCGTCTCGAGTAGGGTCAGCAGCCAGACCTCGTTCCTGATTCTGCTGCTGCTGTTCCTGCTGGTCCTGGGTGCAATTCTGGATATTTTTTCCGCCATCGTACTCGTCGTACCACTGATCCTGCCTATTGCTGCGGGCTACGGTGTCAATGAGGTGCACCTTGGCATCGTCTTCCTGGCCGCGATGCAGCTCGGATACCTGACCCCGCCGGTCGGTCTCAACCTGTTCATAGCGAGCTATCGCTTTGAGAAGCCGATCATGCACGTCTACTCGGCGACGTTCCCGTTCCTGATCATCTTGATGGCGTCAGTCGTGATCATCACCTTCTTGCCGGAACTGTCACTCGTATTTCTTTCGGATTGACAGCGTTTCGCAGCGCATCCCATTTACCGTATGAGCCGGAACCGGGGCCACATTTCGGGCCTCATGGTGTAAAGTTCGTGCTCGTCGCGATTTTTGTAGCTTAGGAATGCAGAGATTATGAGTAAGGGCAATTTGATCCGCCGTATGCTGGCATCGATATGGCGCGGCCTCAACGGACTGCGAAAAGTGCTCCACCTGGTACTGATGCTGTTCATTTTCCTGGTGTTTTTCGGCGCTATGTCGGGTACGCCGCCATTGATGCCAAACAAGGCGGCGTTGTTCATTCAACCGTCCGGCGTGCTTGTAGAGCAGCTGGAAGGTGATCCATTCGACCGCGCGCTGACCGAACTGGTTGGCGATACGCCGCCGCAGACGTTGGTACAGGATGTCATTGATGCACTGGAGTTCGCCCGGACCGACGAACGCATCACGGCCGTTCATCTCGAGCTGAGCGTTTTCGCTTCGGGCGGGCTAAACAAATTGCAGCGCGTAGCAGACGCGATCGATGCCTTCCGGGAGTCGGGAAAACCGGTCGTTGCAAGCGCAGACTATTTTGCACAACAGGGTTACTACCTGGCGGCACACGCCGACGAGCTGTATCTTCACCCCGACGGCCTGGTGTTTCTGCAGGGTTTCGGATCCTATCGAACCTACTTCAAGGAGGCGATAGACCTGCTGCGAATCGACTGGAATGTTTTCAGAGTCGGGACCCACAAGTCGTTCGTCGAACCCTACACACGCATGGATATGTCTGCGGAGGACCGGGAGTCCAGGAACCGCTTGATAAATCAATTCTGGAGCACCTACCAGCAAGACGTAGTTGCTGCGCGCGGGCTGCCTGAAGGCGCCATTGACGACTACGCCCAGAACATGGTTGAGCGTGTCGGAAGCGCCAATGGCGATACGGCCGTTGCTGCACGTGACATCGGTTTGGTGGATGATTTACTGACCCGCAATGGCTTGCGCGACCGTATCAAGGAATACGCAGGAGCGGATTCGGAGGACGAGACGCTGTACTCGTCAGTGTCGATGCGGGATTACCTCAGTCAAATGCGGCTGTTGCATAAGCCCAGGAAGAAGGCTGAAAACGTTGCGATCGTCGTCGCAGCGGGCGAGATACTCGATGGATCGCATCCACCAGGCACTGTTGGCGGCGATTCGACGGCAGCCTTGCTTCGTAAAGCCCGGAACGATGAGTCTGTCAAAGCCGTCGTGCTTCGCGTCGACAGTCCGGGTGGCAGCGCGTTTGCGTCAGAAGTGATTGCGAACGAGATAGAAGCTTTGCAGGCGGCCGGCAAACCCGTTGTTGCGTCCATGAGCAGCGTGGCGGCTTCTGGTGGCTACTGGATTTCTGTCGGCGCTGACAGGGTAATCGCCAGCCCGTCGACAGTAACAGGATCAATCGGTGTCTTCGGCATGATTCCTACCTTCCAGCGCTCGCTTGCGACTGTCGGCGTGGCAACTGATGGTGTCGCCACAACCCCGTGGGTGGGGGCGCTGCGAGTCGATCGTGAAATGACCGATACTTCGAAACAGCTGGTGCAGATGCTGATCGAAAACATATACGACGATTTTGTTGCACGGGTCTCTGAGCTCCGCGGCCTCGACGAGCAAACCGTGGACAGCATAGGCCAGGGTCAGGTCTGGACTGGCGCCGATGCGTTGCAGAATGGACTGGTCGATCAGCTTGGCGATTTCGATGACGCTGTTACCGTTGCGGCAGAACTCGGTGGCCTCGAGGAAGGAGCTTACAGCAGGAAAACGATCCAGCCGGAGTTATCGCCGACCGAGCAGATGATTGTCGATTTTCTGGCGGTTGCGAAAACCGCTGGTGTCGATCCGGCCAGCTTTGTGCGAGACCCGGCGCCGGTCGCGGTATTCGCAAATCAGCTGCAGAAATTGCTCTCGGCTGTCACGAAGTTCAATGATCCCAGGGGCGTTTATTCGCACTGTTTCTGCGAGATCGACTAGCTGGATGGGGACATTCTTAATTTAACGTATTAATACGTTAAATTAAGAATGTCCCCATTTATTTGTTCCAGTGCAGGATGACCTTGCCCGTCTGTCCGGACTCCATAAGTTCGAACGCGGGCTGGAACTCCTCGATATCAAAATGGTGGGTGATGATCGGATCCATGTTCAGGCCGCTTTGCAGCATGCTGGACATCTTGTACCAGGTTTCGAACATCTCGCGACCATAGATCCCCTTGATGAACAGCCCCTTGAAAATGACGTCATTCCAGTTGATGGCCGTTTCGCCGGGCGGAATGCCGAGCATGGCGATCTTGCCGCCGTGGTGCATCGTTCTCAGCATGTCGCGAAACGCCTGCGGATTGCCCGACATCTCCATGCCGACATCAAAACCTTCTTCCATCCCCAGGTCGCGCATGGTGTCGTCGATCGTCTGCCGGGTCACGTTGAGTGCGCGCGAGGCTCCCATTTTTCGGGCAAGCTCCAGCCGATAATCGTTAACGTCGGTAATGACGATGTGGCGTGCGCCTGCGAAGCGTGCAATCGCGACGGCCATGACACCGATCGGGCCGGCACCCGTAATCAGAACGTCCTCCCCCACAAGGTCGAACGATAATGCCGTATGCGTGGCGTTACCGAGCGGGTCGAGAATCGATGCCATGTCATCGCTGATCATATCCGGCAGTTTGAAAACATTAAATGCCGGGACCGACACGAATTCCGCAAAAGCGCCTGGCCTGCTGACTCCGACACCGACTGCGTTCATGCACAGGTGACGGCGGCCGGCCCGACAATTTCGACAGTGCCCACAGGTTATATGCCCCTCAGCCGAGACGCGGTCGCCCAGGCTAAAGCCACGGACCTCGATGCCCATATCCACGATCTCGCCGCTGAATTCGTGCCCAACCGCCATTGGAACGGGGATCGTTTTTCGCGCCCAGTCATCCCATTTAAAAATGTGAATATCGGTTCCGCATATCGCCGTGCGTTTGACCTTGACCAGGACGTCGTTGTGGCCAACATCGGGAACTGCGATGTCTTCCATCCAGATGCCAGGCTCCCGTTTTGCTTTGACCAGTGCTTTCATTGTTCTGTCCTGGTGTGCGCGATTAATTAATTACGCCGAGTTCGCGGCCGACGGCCGTGAATGCATCGATCGCTTTATCGAGTTGCACACGAGTCAGGGCGGCCGACATTTGTGTACGAATTCGCGCCTGTCCCTTCGGGACCACCGGGAACGAGAAACCAGTCACGTAGATATCGCGAGCGAGGAGTTTGTCGGCCATTGTGGTCGCAAGCCTGGCGTCACCGAGCATCACCGGAATAATCGGATGTTCTCCGGGTTTCAGCTCAAAGCCACGCTCAGTCATCTGGCTGCGGAAATACGCCGCATTTTCGTGCAGTTTTTCCTGCAGAGAGTTGTCGCGTTCGAGCAGGTCGAGAACCGCGATGGACACCGCTGCGATCATTGGCGCGACGGAATTCGAAAACAGGTAGGGACGCGAGCGCTGCCGCAACCAGCCAACGATTTCCTTGCGACCGGAAGTGAATCCGCCCGACGCACCGCCGAGCGCTTTGCCCAGCGTACCTGTGATGATGTCGATACGTCCCATCACGCCGTGATATTCGTGCGTGCCGCGCCCGGTTTTGCCGAGGAAACCCGTTGCATGGCAGTCATCGATCATTGTCAGGGCATCAGAATCTGCAGCCAGCTCGCAAATGCCGACGAGGTCGGCGATCGTGCCATCCATCGAGAAGACGCCGTCCGTGACGATCAGTTTGGTGTTGGCACCGGATGCATCCTGAAGTTGGCTGCCAAGGTCCTGCATATCGCCGTTGGCATAACGGTAGCGCTGCGCTTTGCAGAGGCGAATACCGTCGATGATGCTGGCATGGTTCAGCGCGTCGCTGATGACGGCATCATCGGGTCCCAGCAGCGTCTCGAACAAGCCGCCGTTCGCATCAAAACAGGATGGATACAGGATCGTATCCTCTGTGCCGAGAAAAGCGCTGATCCGAGCTTCCAGCTCCTTATGAATGGTCTGCGTGCCACAAATAAATCGCACGGATGCCATGCCGTAGCCGTACTGGTCCAGTGCTTTGTGCGCAGCCGCAATGACCTCCGGATGATTGGCGAGGCCGAGGTAGTTATTCGCGCACAGGTTTAGCACATGCTTTGTGCCGCCATTTGCGCGCACATCAATAGCGGCTTGCTGCGGTCCCGTAATGAGTCTTTCTGTCTTGAAAAGACCCTCTGATTTCAGCGCCTCGGTCTGTTTGCCGAGTGATTCCAAAAAGGTCGTTGGCACGGGTTTGCTCTCTGGGTTCGAAGGACGCAAAGTATATCAGGAGGCCAAAGGAGATTGGTCGTGTCAAACGACTCACTAAGACTGGATCGGTGGCTCTGGTTCACTCGATTCTACAAGACGCGGATGGCGGCCAGCGCGGCGGTGCATGGCGGCCACGTTCGTGTTAACGGGGAGCGCGCCCGCGCCGCGACGAGCATACGCATTGGTGACGAAGTCCAGCTCGTCCGTCAACAATTGACGTACGAGCTAACGGTTCGGGGAGTACCTGCCCGGCGCGGCCCGGCGAAGGAAGCGCAGGCCTGCTACGACGAGTCTCCCGCAAGCATCGCTCGGCGGCAACAACGGCTTGCCGAGCTGCGGAGGGACCGACTACAAATGCCGATGACGAAGGGCAAGCCGGACAAACACACGCGCCGACAGCTACGCAATCGAAAAGGCCGATAGCGATGCCCGTGCGGCCCTGAATACCCTATAATCCCGGCCCGTGTATTCCTTTTTGAGCCCACCGCAAGAGTGGACGTTTGGAGTTGTTGCATGAGCTTTGTTGATCAGCCGGCTGCGTTGCAGGGCAGTATTCCCGACATCAATGATCTTTATCTCGCGGACGAAGAGAAACTTGTCATGGAGCTGGTCCAGGCCGCCGATGCCGGCGGCCCCACTCGCGAGAAAATTCAGTCGACGGCGGCGCAGCTTGTGCGCGCAGTTCGCAAGAACACGGCCAGGGACGGCGGCATCGAAGCTTTTCTACAGCAATACGACCTGTCATCGGATGAAGGTGTGTTGCTCATGTGCATCGCCGAGGCATTGCTGCGAATCCCGGACGGCGATACGGCCGATCGGCTGATCGCGGACAAGATCACGTCTGCGAAATGGAAGGATCATCTCGGTGAAAGTGACTCTGTGTTCGTTAACGCGTCGACATGGGGCCTGATGCTGACAGGCCGCATTCTGAGCATGGACGAAGTCGCAACGAGCAATCCCGGACAGGCGCTTGGCCGACTCGTCAGCCGTGCCGGTGAGCCGTTGGTGCGAACCGCCATGCGTCAGGCAATGAAGATCATGGGACACCAGTTTGTCATGGGACGCACGATCGGGGCGGCTCTGAAACGGGCAACAAAAGACGAAAAGCTACCGTACCGTTACTCCTTCGACATGCTCGGCGAATCCGCGCTTACCCGGTCCGATGCGCAGCGCTACCACGAGAGTTACCACCAGGGCATCGACAGTATTGGCAAGTCTCCGAGAGTTGACGCGGCGGATGTATTTTCGGCACCGGGTATATCGGTCAAGTTATCTGCGCTGCATCCGCGCTATGAATACACACACGAACGGCGGGTCCTGGATGAGCTCGTCCCGTCGGTCCTGGAGCTTGCCAAACACGCCAGGGACGTTGGTATCGGCCTGACGATCGACTCGGAGGAGGCGAGCAGGCTCGAAATGTGGCTTGCCATATTCGAGCGCGTCTATCGCGACAATGCGCTAGCCGGATGGGATGGGTTTGGCCTTGCCGTGCAAACCTATCAACGCCGCGGCCGAGACACGATGCGTTTTATTGAAGATCTGGCCGGCGACGTCGGGCGTCGAATCCCCGTCCGTCTCGTGAAAGGCGCCTACTGGGACAGCGAGATCAAGTGGGCGCAGGAGCAGGGAATTTCGAGCTATCCCGTGTTCACACGTAAATCTCACTCTGACGTGTCGTATCTGGCCTGCGCGCGGGTTGCACTTGCAGCCGGCGACAAGATCTATGGGCAGTTCGCGACGCACAACGCGCATACGTTGGCGAGCGTGTTGCATTTCGCGGGTGCGCGTCGGGACTATGAGTTCCAGCGCCTGCACGGCATGGGTGAGGAACTGTACGCCGAAATCGTCGATCCAGAAAAACACGACCGACCTTGCCGCGTCTATGCGCCGGTGGGTAACCACGAGGATCTGTTGCCATATCTCGTTCGGCGCTTGTTGGAGAATGGTTCCAATACCTCGTTTGTGAACAAGATTATCGACGAGTCCATCGCCGTAGAGGACATCGTTGCCGACCCGTTGACTGTCGCCGGGCAACACGACTACCTGCCGCATGACCGGATACCAAGGCCGATGGATCTTTTCCAGCCCGAGCGAGACAACTCACACGGCTTTAATCTTGCGGACCGCAATGTCAGCCGAAAGCTTCTGTCTGATCTGGAGGCAGCCAGCGCGAAGCCATTAACAGCTAAACCGATTGTCGGCGGCAGAGAGATGACCGGGGCGGAAGCGCCGTCGCTTAATCCGGCGAAAACCGACGAAGTCGTGGGCATTTGCCATTTGGCGGCAGAAGAGCACGTTGATGCGGCGCTGGAACTTTCGGTCAAGGGGCAGTTTGCCTGGGATTGCGTGGGGGCCGACGAACGTGCCAGCATTCTGAATCGTGCGGCGGATCTGTTCGAAGCGCATCACGCCGAGCTGCTGGCGCTGTGCATCCGTGAGGGTGGCAAAACCATTCCGGACTCGATCTCCGAGCTGCGCGAGGCCGTGGATTTCTTGCGCTACTATGCCGCCCAGGCGCGGCGACATTTTGGCCAGCCGCTGGTCATGCCCGGGCCGACCGGGGAGCACAATACTTATGGCTTGCGCGGCCGCGGTGTGTTCGTCTGCATAAGTCCCTGGAATTTCCCGCTGGCGATATTTACCGGCCAGGTAGCGGCCGCACTTGCAGCGGGCAACGCCATACTCGCAAAACCGGCGGCGCCGACACCTCTGATTGCCTATCGCGCTGTGCAGCTGATGCTCGAAGCCGGCGTGCCGGCAGATGTGCTGCATTTCATCCCAGGTTCTGGCTCCCTGATCGGAGGCCGCGCGGTTGCAGATCCGCGGGTCGCGGGTGTGGTGTTTACCGGATCGACCGGCGTCGCCCGGACGATCAACCAGACGCTGGCCCATCGGGACGGCCCGATCGGCACCCTGATCGCCGAGACCGGCGGACAAAACGCCATGTTTGTCGATAGTTCTGCGTTGCCGGAGCAGGTCGTGCACGACAGTGTCTATTCGGCATTCAACAGTGCGGGTCAGCGGTGCTCTGCCTTGCGCCTGCTGTGCGTGCAGGAGGAGATCGAACCACGAACGCTCGATCTGCTGAAGGGCTACATGGATGAACTCGTCATTGGCGATCCACAATACCTTTCAACTGACGTCGGCCCCGCAATTGACGCACCGTCGAGAGCCGTACTTGAAGCACACGTCGAGAGAATGGAAAAAGAAGCCAGAATCGTCCATCGATGCACTTTGCCTGCCGGACACGAGGTCGGTACATTCTTCGCGCCTACGCTGGTAGAAATAGACGATATCAGCGTCCTGACCGAAGAGGTTTTTGGCCCGATCCTGCACGTGCTCAAGTTCAGGGGCAGCGATCTCGACAAGACTGTCGAGGCGGTCAACGCGACCGGCTATGGTCTGACCATGGGCTTGCACAGCCGCATAGATTCGCGCGCCCGTGGTCTCGTCAAAGCTTCCGGGGCCGGTAACATCTACATTAATCGTAATATGATCGGCGCGGTCGTTGGTGTGCAGCCTTTCGGCGGCAGAGGTTTGTCCGGTACCGGGCCGAAGGCGGGCGGGCCACACTACGTGCAGCGATTCGGCAGTGAATACACGGTCAGCAATAACATCTCGGCGGTCGGCGGTAACGCAAGCTTGCTGACACTCGGCTCAGATTGATGGCTGATCAACGGCCCCTGAGCATATTCGACATCTTCAAGATAGGCATCGGCCCGTCGAGTTCGCATACGGTCGGGCCAATGAAGGCGGCAAGGGCTTTTGTAACGAGCCTGAATCCCGTGGCTGCGAATGTCGTCCGAATCGAAGTCACACTGCATGGCTCTCTTGCATGGACTGGCAAAGGCCACGGGACTGATTCCGCCGTGCTACTCGGCTTGTCGGGGTTCATGCCCGAGACGATCGATGCGGACGAGATCGACGACCTGCTGGCTGGAATTCGCGCCGACCGACATGTCGAGGCACCAGGCATTGGTCGCCTGCCGTTCGATCCGGTAACAGACCTGCTTTTTGATTTTGAGACGGAGTTGCCGAGACACACCAATGGCATGCACTTCGTCGCAACTGCGGCCGACGGCCGGGTATTGCTCGACGAGAATTACTATTCACTTGGAGGCGGATTCATTGCACGTAGCGACGACCCGGAACCCCTGGCGCAGGAGGGTGAGCCACCTTTGCCGTTCTCAACGAGTGAGTCCTTGCTAACGACAGCGGCGGAACACGAGCTGAGCATTGCCGAGCTCGTGTTTCGAAATGAAACGCACTGGCGCAGCCGCGAAGAAGTGGACCAGCGCATCGCGGACATCTGGCAGGCCATGCGCGATTGCATTGAGCGAGGCTTGCGCACGGACGGTGTGTTGCCAGGCAAGATGTCGGTCCTGCGTCGCGCGCCAAAGCTTTATCGCAGCTTGTCAAAACGCGGTGAGCCGACAGCCTTTGATGCAATGGAATGGGTAAACGCATTTGCGATCGCCGTTAATGAAGAAAACGCATCGGGCGGCCGGGTGGTCACGTCGCCTACTAATGGCGCCGCCGGAATCATCCCGGCTGTATTAATGTTTTACGACCGCTTTGTTCCCGGCGCGAGCAATGAAGGTATTCGAACGTTCATCCTGACGGCCGGTGCCATCGGTATTCTGTACAAGATCAACGCCTCGATTTCCGGCGCCGAGATGGGTTGCCAGGGTGAGGTCGGCGTCGCGTGCTCCATGGCCGCAGGCGGCCTTGCTGCCGCGCTCGGCGGTAGCAACGATCATATTGAAGAGGCGGCCGAGATCGGTATGGAACACAACCTGGGCTTGACCTGCGATCCGATTGGCGGTCTCGTGCAAATACCGTGCATCGAGCGAAATGCTATGGGTGCCGTCAAAGCAATCAATGCGGCCAAGCTCGCTATGCATGGGGACGGCACGCACAAAGTGACGTTGGACCAGGTTATCAGAACCATGCGCCAGACGGGTCTGGACATGTCAGCACAGTACAAGGAAACATCCAGGGGGGGGCTTGCGGTTAACGTCCCGGAATGTTGAGCCGACGGGCTCAGATTCCTTTTTTCGGATAGTCGTAAACAAGCAGCTCCGTCTTGGGTTGCTCGTAAAGGTTCCAGTCGTCCAGATTGATTTGCACGCAAACAACACCCGCCGTTGGCAGGTTGTTCGTTAGTCCGGGCGATAGAAAATTTGCAAAGTCGGTCATCCCCGGGTTGTGGCCAACAATCATCAGTTCGTTGAACCTGTTGTCCTGCGCAACGATTACTCCCAAAATCTCACTGAGAGATGCGTGGTACAGGCTGTCTTCGCGCTGCAGGAATTCAATAGGGTAGGAGATTTCCGCCGCGATCAGCTTCGCCGTAGACCAGGCGCGCTTGGCCGGGCTCGAGATAATCAGTGAGGGACGGATGCCGTGCCGGAGCATGCGCTTGCCCATTTCGGGGGCGTCACGCTTGCCACGTTTGTTGAGCGGACGATCCCGATCGCTGAGATGCGTATCGCTCCAGCTGGATTTGGCGTGGCGCACCAGGGTCAGTGTCTTGATCGCCGCCATGCCGCCGCCTACATCAGCCCGGTTTGCAGGCGTGCTTCTTCGCTCATCATGCCAACGTTCCAGGGTGGATCAAATACCAGCTCGACATTGACCTCCGAAATTGTCGGAATGATGGCGATCTTTTCGCGGGCGTCCTCCACCAGTACATCGCCCATGCCGCAGCCCGGCGCGGTCAGCGTCATTTCCACGGCAACCGAGCGTTGGCCATTACCAAGTGCCCTGACGTCGCATCGATAGACAAGTCCGAGATTGACGATGTCGACCGGAATTTCCGGGTCATAGCAGGTTTTCAGCTGTTCCCAGATTACGGCTTCGATATCGGCGTCAGTTGCGTTTTCCGGGACCTGTGGCGGCGGCACCGGTTCTTTACCCAGCGCATCGGCGTCCGCGCCAGAAATGCGGAACAGGTTGCCCTCGACGTACACGGTAAAGCTGCCGCCCAGCGCTTGCGTGATGAAGCCGTCGGTTCCCGTCCGCAGAGTCACCTGCTCGCCGGCCGGAATAATGATGGCGGACACGTCTTGCGACAGCGTGAACGGTTCATTGGTATGACCAAACATCGTACTTCTTACTCCGTAGTAGCCGGCTGAGCGTCCTGGCGTAAAGCAGAGCGCAGGGCGTGCCAGGCGAGCGTTGCGCATTTCACTCGTGACGGGAATTCCCGCACGCCATCGAGCGCCCTGATTTTTTCGAGCGGTCTGTCGAGTTCTACGTCGATGTTGCCTGGCTGGCCTTTGCCGCCGTCAGTCAGCCGTTCGGTCACCGCGCTGAAAATGGTCTCTGCCCTGTCTGCGGACAGCCCGATGATCGCGTCGGTGAGCAATGAGGCCGACGCCACCGAAATCGCGCAGCCGGAGCCGTCGAAACTGATGGCTTCAATGCGCGCGTTGTCATCGATACAGAGGTAGACGCAAATCTTGTCGCCGCAGAGCGGGTTGATGCCGCGAGCCTTATGGGTGGCATTCGCGAGGCGACCGAAATGCCGCGGACTGCGCGCATGATCGAGGATCAGCTCACGATACAGGTCAAGGACATCGTCCGTCACGGCGGCATGCACGTTCATTTGAAGACCTGTCTCGCTTTCTCGAGCGCCGCAACCAGGCGATCGACATCGTCGGTATTGTTGTAGAAAGCCAGGGACGCGCGTGCCGTGCCCGAAATGCCAAAACGCGTCATCACCGGCATAGCGCAGTGGTGCCCCGTGCGAATGGCAACTCCCTGATGATCGAGAATGGTGCCAAGGTCGTGTGAATGAATGTCGCCGAGAAGAAAAGATTGCACGCTGGCTTTGTTGACGGCAGTGCCAATCAGGTGAATGTCGTCGACTTGCCCGAGCTTCAGCAGCATGTACTGGTGCAAGTCAGCCTCATAGGCGGCGATGCGCTGCATGCCAACGGATTGCAGATAGTCGATCGCGGCGCCCAGGCCAACTACGCCGGAGATGTTGGGCGTTCCGGCCTCGAACTTGTAGGGCAGTTCATTGTAAATTGTGGATTCGAAACTGACCTCGAGAATCATGTCACCGCCACCCTGGTATGGCGGCATCGAATCCAGCAAAGTCTCGCGACCATAGAGAACGCCAGTCCCTGTCGGGCCGAACATCTTGTGACCTGAGAAAGCGTAAAAATCGCAGTCGAGGTCCTGCACATCGACTGGCATGTGCGGCACCCCCTGAGCCCCATCAACCAGGACCGGTATGCCGCATTGTTTGGCATGTGCAATGATGTCCTTAACCGGGTTCACGGTGCCGAGCGCATTGGACACGTGGCCGACGGCGAGCAGGAAAACATCCTTCGTCATCATTGAGCGCAATGTCTCCAGCTCAAGTTGACCGTGGTCATCGATAGGGGCCACGACCAGTTCGGCGCCGGTCTGTTCGCAAACCAGCTGCCACGGCACAATATTGGCGTGATGCTCTAGATGGGTGATCAGTATCTTGTCGCCCGACGCAATCCGGGGACGGCAGAAACTTTGTGCCACCAGGTTGATTGACTCGGTGGTTCCACTGGTCAGGACAATTTCCGATCGATTCGCCGCATTGATGAATTCGCGAATCTTGTCCCGAGCACCCTCATAGGCATCAGTCGCCCGGTGACTCAGCGTGTGCACGCCACGATGAACGTTGGCATGGTCCTCACGTTGGTAGCGTGCGACCGCGTCTATGACCGATGCGGGCTGCTGTGCGGACGCGGCGCTATCGAGGTAGACCAGCGGCTGGCCGTTGACCGACTGATTAAGGATCGGAAAGTCCTTGCGCCAGTCGACGGCTGCCACAGCCGGTTGTCGCTGTGCATGGCTCACGACAACAAATCCGCCGCTGCATCCGCCTCGATAAGTTCCGCAAGGCGAGCTTCGACGATTGCAGTAATCGCGTCTTTTACTCCGGCGACCGGCGCGCGCAGGACGATGTCGGCTGCAAACGCGTGCGTCAGAATCTGGGTGGCGTGACGTTTGTCCAGCCCCCGCGCGCGCAGGTAGAAGAGGGCGGTTTCGTCCAGTTGACCGACGGTCGTACCGTGGCTGCATTTGACCTCGTCCGCGTAGATCTCCAGCTCCGGCTTCGTATCGATTTCCGCTTTGTCGGACAGCAACAGATTGTGATTGGCCTGGCTGGCATCGGTTCCGTCTGCCCCTTTGTGCACGATCGCTTTACCGTTCCAGACACAGCGGCAATTGCCTTTGAGTATGCCGCGATATTCCTGTGACGAGGTTGCCGGACCCACGCGGTGATCTACACGTGTGTGATTGTCGATGTGCTGGCCATCACCGGCGAGGTACAGGCCGTCGAAAGTGATGTCGGCGCCGGGCTCGCTGATGTCGATGTCGACGTCATTACGAATCAGGCCGCCGCCGAGATCGTAGCTCGCCATACGAAGCCGGGCTTCTCGTCCGGCCGTAATCGAAGTGCGCCCGGTCTGAACGTGTCGAACCGATCGATTTTGAATGCGAACGTGTCTTACGTCGGCACGGTCGCCCACAGCGATAGACAAGACCGTGTTGGCATAGTGGTCTGCGTCGCCTTCCGAAGCATGGTACTCGATGAAATCGGCCGAGACCCCGGATCCGACTTCAATCTCGACGCAAGATTGCGCGACGGCGACGCTGTCGCCAGCACGATCAACGATTAGAATTCCGATGGGTTTCTCGATCGATTCCGTGACCCGCACGCGCAAGCCGTCTTGCAGTAGTGCCGCGTTGAGGTCGGCAAGCGGTCGCGACATTACGAACTCGGAAGGTGCATCGCTGAAGCGCGAAACCTCAACACCTTTTTGTTTTAAGGCGCCGACGGACTGCTCGTCGATTGTTCCGTTCGAAATTACGAGCCAGGCTGCATCGATCGAGCTCGTTATGGCCGCGATGGTTTCGCTTGGCGGCTTGGGCAGCTGTTGCTGGCCTCCCGCTGTCAGCCAGCGATTACTGATATCAACAACTGGCGACAGGTCCGTGTACTTCCAGTCCTCGTCGCGCAGCGTAGGCAAGCCATGTTCATCGAGATGCGCCACGGCGGCTTCCCGGGACGGCGTCAGCCCGTTTTTGGGCAGAGTCCTGACAACCTCCCTGAGAGTGTCGATGGAAAGAGACGATTGTTTCATGCGTTCGCGGCCTCGCGTACCCATTCATAACCTCTTTCCTCGAGCTCGAGTGCAAGGGACTTGTCCCCTGAGCGGACAATCCGGCCCTGCGACAGCACGTGCACGTAATCGGGCTGAACGTAGTCAAGCAGACGCTGGTAGTGCGTTACGAGAATAATGGCGCGTTCCGGGCTTCGCAGAGCGTTGACGCCGGCGGCGACTGCTTTGAGCGCATCAATGTCCAGTCCCGAATCGGTCTCGTCCAGAATGGCGAGGCTGGGTTCGAGCATCGCCATTTGCAGGATCTCGTTGCGCTTTTTCTCGCCGCCCGAGAATCCTTCGTTTACACCGCGGTTCAAAAACTTGGGGTCCATGCCGAGCACTGCCATTTTTTCCCGGGCGAGCTTCAGGAACTCGAAAGCGTCAACTTCGCCGAGGCCCTGATGTTTGCGCTTTGCGTTGACGGCTGCCTTCAACAAGTAGGCGTTGTTAACGCCCGGGATTTCGACGGGATACTGGAATCCAAGGAATATTCCTTCGCGGGCGCGTTCTTCGGGTTCGAGTTCAAGCAGGTCGTGGCCTTCGTATGTCACCGTGCCACCCGTGACCTCGTAATCCTCGTGTCCCGCGATGACCTGCGCCAGCGTGCTCTTGCCCGAGCCGTTCGGTCCCATGATGGCATGCACTTCGCCGGCTTTGACTGACAGTGACAGCCCGCGCAGTATTTCTGAATCGCCGATACGGCTTTTTAGATCTGTGATTTCAAGCATTTCGAATTCCTGATATTGCTGTTTAACCGACCGCGCCTTCCAGGCTGACGTTGAGCAGCGCCTGCGCCTCAACCGCGAATTCCATTGGCAATTCCTTGAAAACTTCCTTGCAGAATCCGTTAACGATCATGTTCACTGCGTCCTCTTCCGAGAGACCGCGCTGCCTGCAATAAAACAGCTGATCGGCCGAAATTTTCGAAGTCGTTGCTTCGTGTTCAACCCTGGCGGACGGGTTCTTGATTTCCATGTAAGGAAATGTGTGCGCGCCGCACTGTTTGCCGATGAGCAGCGAGTCGCACTGCGTGTGGTTTCGCGCGCCGTGCGCCTGCGGCATGACGCGCACCAGTCCGCGATACGCGTTTTCTGCACGGCCGGCGGAAATTCCTTTCGAGACAATCGTGCTGCTCGTATTGCGTCCGATGTGAATCATCTTCGTACCGGTATCCGCCTGCTGCATGTTGTTGGCGACAGCGACCGAGTAAAACTCGCCGACAGAATTGTCGCCGCGCAGCAGGCAGCTCGGATACTTCCAGGTAATAGCCGATCCGGTCTCTACCTGTGTCCATGAAATCTTCGAATTGGCACCCCGACAGTCACCGCGTTTGGTCACAAAGTTGTAAATGCCGCCAACGCCGTTCTCGTCGCCGGGATACCAGTTTTGCACCGTCGAGTACTTGATTTCGGCGTCTTTTAACGCGATGAGTTCCACGACAGCTGCGTGCAGCTGGTTTTCATCGCGCATAGGCGCGGTGCAACCTTCCAGGTAACTGACGTGGCTGCCTTCATCCGCGATGATCAGCGTACGCTCGAACTGGCCCGTATTGGCGGCATTGATGCGGAAATAGGTCGACAGCTCCATGGGGCAGCGCACACCCTTCGGGATGTACACGAACGAGCCATCGCTGAATACCGCGGCGTTGAGAGCTGCAAAGAAATTGTCACGTCGCGGGACGACGGTACCAAGGTATTTTTGCACGAGGTCAGGATATTCCTGGACTGCTTCTGAGAAGGAACAGAAAATGACGCCGGCCTCGGACAGTTTTTCCTTGAACGTCGTCGCGACCGAGACGCTGTCAAACACGGCATCCACAGCCACGCCGGCCAGGCGTGCCCGTTCGTGCAGCGGGATTCCCAGTTTGTCGTAGGTTTCCAGGAGCTTCGGATCAACTTCATCGAGGCTTTTCGGTCGATCTTCATCCGACTTGGGCGCAGAAAAATAGGATATCTCGTTGTAGTCGATTTTCGGGTAGTGGACATGGGCCCATTTGGGCTCTTTCATCTCGAGCCACTGCCGATACGCCTGCAGCCGCCACTCGAGCATGAACGGCGGCTCGTGCTTGCGTGCCGAGATCGCACGCACGACATCCTCGTTCAGACCGGGCGGAAGGCTGTCGGTTTCGATGTCGGTAATGAAGCCGTGTTCGTAGCGTCGATTTACCAGGCTTTCGAGGTTTTCAGATTCAGTTGCCATAAATTCAGGACTTGCTTTCAATGTTGATCGGCGTGCCGGCGAAACGGAACTGCGGCACCGGGCTGTGTGACTTCAGCAGATCGCTCAAGCTGATATCGTCCAACGCGCGGCGTATCGCCACGTTGATGCGCTGCCAAGAACCACCCACGCTGCAAACGCCCTCATGCTCACAGAGGCTGTCAATCGAGCTGCACTCCGTGATTGACACGGGTCCTTCCAGCGCATCGATGACGTCGGCTGCACTGATCGCTGCCGGGCTTCGCGACAACTCGTAGCCGCCGTTTGCGCCGCGCGTCGATGTGACCAGCCCGGATTTCGCCAGCGACTTGAGCAACTTGCTGACGGTCGGCAGCGCTATGCCGGTCGCTGCCGCAACGTCCGCGGCGCTGCATACGCTGGCCGGGTTTGCGGCCAGATGGGCCAGTAAAACTGTCCCGTAATCGGTGAGTTTGCTTATTCTGAGCACGGTCCGCTCCGACTCCCGCCAAATAAAGGACTATTTTAGTCCTATTTAAGGCCCGAGACCAGTGCCATTGCGGATTTCTTGCGCCTCTCGAGGGGTGATTTTGCTATGCTACGCCGTCGCGGAGGGTACGTATGTGCGCCAAGGGCCCCAAAAGAAACAAACAATGAAGCAGCTGGACGACTCATCCCACAACCTCATAGAGATACGCAATCTCAAGTTCTCTCGGGGTCACCGCGTTATATTCAAGGGGCTCGATCTCGACATCAAGCGAGGCGAAGTCACGGCATTCATGGGTCCCAGCGGCACCGGCAAAACGACCCTGTTGCGGCTCATCACGCGCCAGCTGATCCCCGAGGAAGGCACTATTCACATCGGCGGCATCGATATTGCGACCCTGAACATGGCGGAGCTCTATCGGCTGCGGCAGCGTTTCGGGATGCTGTTTCAGAACGGTGCATTGCTCACCGACCTGAACGTATTCGAAAACGTCGCTTTTCCGCTGCGCGAACACACCAAACTTACAAATCGGCTGATTCGGCATGTGGTACTGACCAAGCTGCACGCGGTTGGCTTGCGCGGGGCAGCCGATATGCTGCCGTCGGAGTTATCCGGTGGCATGGCCCGCAGAGTGGCGCTCGCGCGCGCCATGGTCATGGATCCCGATATCCTGATTTATGACGAGCCCTTTGTGGGTCTCGACCCGATTTCGATGGGTGTCATAGTGCGGCTGGTACGCCGTATGAACGACACGCTCGGCATTACGAGTATTATCGTGAGTCATGACGTCGCCGAGGTGTCGACCGTCGCAGACTGCAGTTTCCTGATCTCCGGCGGCAAGGTGGCGGCTTCCGGTAGCCCCGACGAACTACGGACCGCGAAGTCCGAACTTGTTCGTCAATTCATGCATGGCATGGCGGATGGTCCGGTGGCTTTCCATTACCAGGCCCCGGATTACGAAGAACAGTTGCTCGGACGGGATGCAGAGTGACATCGGTAGTACGCGATCTGTTCAACACCTCGGTCGAATTCGTCCGCACCTTTGGCGCATTTCAGCTGTTTTCGCTGCGAGTGCTCAGGCACTCTCCCGAGGTCCTGCTCGGTCGCTTCGGTCTGGTGGTCAAACAGGTGTTCAACACGGGTGCGCTGTCGCTGGTCATTATCATGGTCTGCGGGCTTTTTGTCGGCGGCGTTCTCGGGCTTCAGGGGTACTCCAATCTCGCACGCTTCAATGCCGAGGATTCGATCGGCGTGTTTGCGGCATTCGGTCTGATCAAGGAACTCGGGCCGGTAATCACGGCATTGCTGTTTGCGGGTCGAGCGGGTACGGCACTGGCGTCGGAAATCGGCCTCATGAAGGCCACTGACCAGCTTTCGGCAATGGAAATGATGGCTGTGAACCCGGTGCCGCGAGTGCTGGTGCCACGGTTCCTGGGTGGCGTTATTGCGATGCCGCTGCTGGTAGCGGTCTTCAGCATGATCGGACTGTTCGGCACGCACCTTGTCGCCGTTGAACTGTTGTCTGTTGACGTTGGTGCATTCTGGCAGCAAATACAGATCACGGTCGATATGGAGGACATCAACGAGGGTATTATCAAGAGTATTGTATTTGGCGTGGCCGCCAGCATGATCGCCGTCTGGGAAGGTTATAATGCTGTCCCGACGGCCGAGGGTGTTGGCAGGGCTACGACCCGAACCGTGGTGATTACAGCTATTGCAGTGCTCGTCTTCGATTTCATGATCACGGCAGTGATGATCTGAGGAATTAAAATGCAACAGACACGTTCAGTTGAGATTGGCACCGGTCTATTTGTCCTGCTGGGAGTGGGCGCGCTGTTTTTCCTGACGACACAGACGACGGGCGGCGATGATTTCTCGGCCGACGAAATCTACACGATGGAGGCCCGCTTCGAAAATATTGGCAGCCTGCGAACCCGGGCGCCGGTCGCGATGTCCGGAGTCACGATTGGGCGTGTTACGAGTATTCGGTTTGACCCTGTCACGCTCGAAGCCGTCGTTCAGTTCGTTATTGACAGCCAGTTCGACCAAATCCCGGATGATTCCGATGCGAGTATTTTGACCTCGGGCATCCTGGGCAGCCAGTATATTGGCCTGCGGGCCGGGGGTTCGGATACCTATTTTGAGGACGGCGGCGAAGTGATGTTTACACAATCTGCAATCTTGCTCGAGAACCTGATCGGCAAGTTCCTTGTGAATTCCGGCTCAAAAGACGAAGACTGATATCGACAGGAGTCTGATTATGCGACGAGCAATTGCTGCACTGTTACTTGGATTTGTAATGGCTGTTGCGGCTATTGGATTTGCGACTGCGGCCGCGGACTCGCCGAACGCCGTCATAGTGGATTCAATGGCCGTGCTGGCTGAGAAACTCGATGGTCGGAAGGCAGAGTTGGCTGCCGATCGTAAATCCTTATATGCATTGATCGATGAGATGCTGTTGCCTCGATTCGACCGCAAGTTCGCGGCGCAGCTGGTGCTGGCGCGGCACTGGCGCTCGGCCAGCGAGGCGCAGAGAACGCGCTTTATCAATGCATTTTACCAGGCTTTGTTGCGTCGCTATGCTGACGGGATCCTCGAATTTGATCCGAACAAGATCACGGTGATGCAGTATCGTGGCGACGCGTCGAAACCGCGCACCAAAGTCAGGAGCACGGTTGCCCTGGACGATGGCAGCAAGGTTGCCGTCGATTACGACCTGGTCAAGCGCGACTCGGGATGGCTGGTTTATAACGTCGTGATCGAAGGCGTCTCGTACGTGACCAATTTTCGTGCCGAACTCGATTCCGAGATCCGCAGCACAAGCCTGGATGCCGTAATTGCGCGCCTCGAAAAAGAAGCCGACATGCCTGCAGATGAATGACTTCACTCTCGAGGATAACGGCGACGGCTGCTTTGCGGTCAGCGGTGAGATGACGTTCGATACGGCGGAGAGAATATTGAAGGCGAGTGGGGATCCGTTCGAGCAACACTCGCAGCTCGAGATCGATCTCTCGGGTGTTACAGTCTGCGACTCCGCGGGCTTGGCCCTGCTGCTCGAGTGGGTCACATGGGCGAACCACACTGTGCGTGAAATTCGATTTAACGGGATGCCGGAGCGCATCATGGCGATCGCGAAAACCACGGAAGTAGACCAATTGCTGACGCGGGGCGAGCGCTGGGCCGGATTTATCGAGGCCCCGGAAGCCTGAATTAGTTGCCGGCGCCTTCGTCGGAAACTTCATCCTCAAGAAATTCGTCGAGAAAGGCATCGTCCTCGGGCGGGTAGCCGTCGTACACCTCATATCTTCGATTTTGCAAATAGGATTCGCGAGTCGTGATGTACTTGTCTTTGGAGCCTTCCAGAAGTTTGTCGACCGCTAACAGACGATAGCGCAGGTCGATTATGCGCAGCACGGTCAATTTGTCACGAACGGACGTTACCTCGTAGTGATACAGCGGATTCGACAGGATATCGAGAGGTCGCATTAGCGCATCGCGCAGCGTGCTGGGCCCCAGCAAAGGCAGCATGACATAGGGTCCTGGCGGTACACCCCAGACCGCTGCCGTCTGGCCGAAGTCCTCGCGACGTGCCTCGATCCCACCGGTGGTGGCGACGTCAAAAAGACCGGCGATTCCCAGCGTGCTGTTGAACACGAATCGCGCAAGTTCAGTAAAACCGTAGGCCGGCTTCCACTGCAGGAAATTATTCAGCGCAGAAGCGGGCGTGACGAGATTGTCCATGAAATGACTGACGCTGTTTCTCACCGGCCGTGGCATAACCTTGTCATAGCCCTTGGCCAACGGTTTCAGGCTGACTGTGTCGACGGCCGTGTTGACGCTATACAGCGTCCGGTTAAGCGGCTCCCATGGATCACTGTCCGTGCGTTGTTCCTCAGGAATGCTTGCACAGGCGCCCAGCAAGGCTGCCAGCAGCACGACGTTGGCGGCAGTCGCGACTCGCAAAATATTCGGTCCCGGCACGCCTAGGTACCGCTACGCAGGGAGATGCCGACGGGCCTGTCGCGCTGCATCATATTGAGCTGCTCCTCGGTCATGAATTCGCGTATGAAATCGATGCGGGCTTCGAAACGAATGCGTTGGATCTCCTGCAATTCTGGCAGACGCAGCGCCTGTTGCAAATAGCCGATACCGCCGGTCAGGTCGCCAATCATGAGGCGGTACTCGGCGAGGTAATAATAGGCCTCGGCATTCTCGCCCGCCTCATTGGCGGCGCGGGCAATGAGGCGCACCTGTTCCGGAGTGGGGGGCACATTGTTCATCAGGTCGAGCAACATCGTATGCGCTTTGCCGGCCTGGCCCAGCTGCAGCAGGTGCTCACCGTAGTCGAGAACAAGCGGCACATTGCGCGGAAACAGCCCGACGGCGCGCTCATAGGTCTCAAGCGCTTCACGCGGTTGATCCAGGGCGACAAGGGTTTGGCCGAGGCCAATGTGGTAAGCGATAATGGATTTATCGTTCCTGAGCAATTCCCGAAAAATATCGAGCGCTTCCCAGTACTGGCCGGCGCGTTGGTAGGCAACTGCACGGCCGTAGCGTTCCACATCGGTCTGATTCTCATACGGGCGATTTTCAAAGTAGGCGACCGCTTCCTTTGGGGTATCGAATCGCGCGACGATCATCCGCGCGCGTGCAATGCCGTAGCTGCTTGAATCGTTGCTTCGAATAACCGGGTATTCGCGAGCCCGATTGCGCGATTCTGCGATGCGCGCAGTCGTCACCGGGTGAGTGCGCAGGAACTCCGGCGCACGCATCTCCGGACTGGTCGTTGTTTGTCGCGACATGACCTCAAAAAAAGACGCCATTCCGTAAGGATCGAAACCCGCGTCGGCGAGCGCCGCGATGCCGACGCGATCCGCCTCGTATTCATTGGTTCGCGTGAAATTGATCTGTTGCTGAACGGCCGTGCCCTGGGCCACGGCGATGGCTCCCTGCACGGCTTCGGAGCTGCCACCTGCGGCCGCAACAACAATCGCACCGAGCATCATTGCCGTACTCAGAATACTCTGCCGTGAGTTCGCGTGGATTGCCCTGGCGATATGGCGCTGCGTGACGTGAGCGACCTCGTGTGCAACGACACCGGCCAGTTCGTCTTCGCTGCGCGTGGCTTCAATGAGTCCTGTGTGCACGCCGATATAGCCGCCTGGCAGTGCAAACGCATTTATCCGCGAATCATCGACGACGAAGAACGTGAATTTATGGTCGCCGTCATTTGTCTGAGCCACGATGCGGCTGCCGATTTCGTTGATGTACTCCGTTATGAGCGGGTCTTCCACCACCTGGCCACTGCGGCGGATATCGCGCATGATCAGGCGCCCCAGCTGCGACTCATCGTTGCTCGACAAAACGGCATCCGCAGGGCTGCCCATGTCGGGAAGTTTGATATCGTCGGCACCGGCGCCGCTGACAAAAACCAGCGATGCGAGTACCAGCGCTGTAAGCGCGCGTTTGAGGAAGCCTGAAATCATAAGATGAAGTTCAATGTTGCGTGTAACAGTGTCCGACTGGGCACAAGTCCGGGTGTTCCCTGAATTATAGTGCTTTGACGGCCGCAAGCACTTCCTCGGCGTGGCCACTGACCTTGACCTTGCGCCATTCCTTGCGGAGCTTGCCGCCGGAATCGATCAGAAAGGTGCTGCGCTCGATACCCATAAACTTGCGACCGTACAGCGATTTCTCGTGAATGACGTCGAATGCCTTGCATAGTCTCTCGTCCGGATCGGAAATCAGATCGAAAGGAAATCCCTGCTTTTCGCGAAATTTTTCGTGTGACGCGATACTGTCTCGTGAGACACCCAGAATGACCGTTTTCTGTCGCCGAAACCGGGCGTGCAGCTGGCCGAAGTCGCGGCCCTCGGTCGTGCAGCCCGGGGTGCTGTCCTTCGGGTAGAAGTAAATAACCACGTTTTGGCCGCGCAGCTCCTTCAGCCGAATCTTCTTGTTTCGGGTCGCTTCAGCCGTGAAATCGGGCACGACTCGGTTCAGTTTGGGTGCACTCATAGCGTTTTCCTTACGGGATCCTTGCAGGGCGCCGGATCAGGATTTGACGGGTTCGAGTATCGCGTCCAGGTTCAGGCGGTCGCAGACCTCGAGGAATTCCTCGCGCAGCTGGGCGATGTGGATGGACGAGGGCACGTTCACGGCCATTTGCACAGCAAACATCGGTGCGCCCGTGTGCGCCGCCGAGTAGCTGCGGGTCGCAACGTCAGCGATTTCGATGTCCCGCGACGAGAAAAACTCTGCAAGATTGTAGACGATGCCCTGTTGGTCGAGAGCGACCACATCGACCGCATATGGCATGCGGTCTTCAGCGGCGGGCTTGATGTCGGTCTTGCGAATCGCAATCGATAGCTGACCGCCCACGCAGAGCTTGTCGAGCCCCTGTTCGAGACGATTCAGCGTGTGCCAGTTGCCGGACACCAGCAGCAACATCGCAAATTCCGAGCCCAGCGTTGTCATGCGGCTTTCCTCGATGTTGCCGCCGCAGGCAAGAATGACCTTCGTCAGATCCTGCACCACGCCAGTTCTATCGGAACCAACTGCTGAAATTACAATGAGTTGTGACATCTTTCAATAATCGACTTTATATAATTATGGGAGCTTTCCTGCCCTGCTGGCGCAGTGGCAACCGACTCTTCAGCTGCCGGTCACCAGTCCTTGCCAGCACCGGACATGAACAGTAACATCGCCGCCTCATTTGTGGCGAGGTACATTTGTGTTCCAAGGCAGCCTGGTCGCGCTTGTAACGCCGTTCGATGGCAATAATCGGGTCGATTACACGAGTCTCAAGCGCCTGATCGATTTCCATGTGGAACAGGGCACCGACGGACTTGTCATCGCCGGGACTACGGGCGAGTCGGCCACGCTCAGGCGATCTGAGCATGTTGATCTGATTGCCAGGGCCGTCGAAATCGCCGCAGGCCGCCTGCCGATCGTCGCAGGCACGGGATCGAATTCCACGGCGCAGACGATTGAACTGTCGCTTGCGGTTGCTGATACCGGCATAGCCGCCTACCTGGTCGTCGTGCCGTATTACAACAAACCAACGCAGCAAGGCCTGATTCAGCACTTTACGGCAGTTGCGGATGCCGTGGAAAAGCCGGTCATGATGTACAACGTGCCGGGCCGAACCGTCGCAGACATGTTGCCCGATACCGTGGGGCGCCTTGCAAGGCACAACAATATTTTTGCGATCAAGGAAGCGACAGGCAGCATTGGACGCCTGAAGGAAATCCAGGCGCTGGTCGCTGAGGATTTCCGGCTTTACAGCGGTGACGATTTCACACTGTTGCCGTTTATTGAGCAGGGCGGGCATGGCGTCGTAACGGTCAGCGGCAATGTGGCCCCGCGGCAGGTGTCACGGCTGTGTAAATTGGCACTGGACGGAGAACATGCCGAAGCAGCAGAGCTCGACAATACGCTGCAGCCTTTGAACAAGGCGCTGTTCGTGGAGTCGAACCCAATACCCGTGAAATGGGCTGTCAGTCAATTGGGCCTGATGGCGCCGCATATTAGACTGCCTCTGACGCCTTACTCAGAGCAGTATCATGAACAAATGCGATCGGCGATGCGTAACGCAGGCGCCGGTCTGGAGAAAAGGGCATGACCATGGTTCGACTCATAGCCTCCCTGGCGATGCTGGCTGGTTTGGCCGCTTGCGGCGGCGGCGATGTAATCAAACAGTCCTGCGATGAGCCGCAGCGGTATCAAAGTGTCGTGGCTGGAAAGAGAGTAGAAGCGCCCGAGGGCCTGGATGCACTCAACGAGTTCGCCGAGATGCCGATCCCAAAGGCCGAGGGTGCGCCGGTTCGACCTCCCGGCTCACGCTGCATTGAATTGCCGCCCGCGGCAGGCACGAGCAAATAACACCGGGCAACTGCAATGAATTTCGGAGAGGTGGCTGAGTGGCTTAAGGCGCTCGCTTGGAAAGCGAGTGTACGCTTATACCGTACCGGGGGTTCGAATCCCCCCCTCTCCGCCAAAAACAAGAAGGCCCCTTTATGGGGCCTTTCGTTTTTGGGAGAGGGTATGGGCTTTCGATCCGAGCGCAACGAAGTTGCGCGACAGACGCGCGCAGCGCGAGGCGCCAACGGCGCCGTTCCACCCTGTTCGATGGGTGCAAAGCCGAAATCCCCTGTACGCCGTTTGCCGATAAATATTAAGATGCTCCCCGCTTACGGCGGGTCCTGGCTGGACCATGGCGTTACCTGCACCTGTTTCCGAGGAGGCCTGCACCAATGCGTCACACATACAACGCACTGACCTATATCACTTTTTTCGTATCGTCTGTGGTTTTCCTGTGGGCTTCGCCTGCCGTGTCGGATCAAGCTGACTGGATAACTGCATCTGTTGCGACGCTCGAGACCGAACTGGTTGCGGAGCACGGCGATGAACAGCGCCAACGGATTCAGCGCGGCCTTGACCAGGTCGCGGATTTCTGGCGCGAGGAAGACGGTGGGCGCGATGCATTCGAGGCGTTCATAAAGCGGCACTTCGCGGGCGACGAGGCGACACTCGAGATGATGTTCGCCCGCTACGAGAAACTGCTCGAGCAATTGGACGGTCACTCCCTCGAGATCTTGCTGGCATTCCGAGAGCAGTCTGATCTCGACCTTGGTCCGATCATGCCGTATGACGAAATATTCGCTGCGTACGATCCCTTCGCACATTTCAGCGATGATTTTTTTGCCAATAAACTGGCATTCGTCGTCCTGCTGAATTTCCCGATCACATCGCTCGCCGAGCGCCTCGAAGTAGGGGATTCCTGGAGTCGGACCCAGTGGGCGCAGTCGCGTCTGGCGGATCGCTATGCGAAGCGGATACCGGCCGACGTTCAGCAGGCAGTATCGTCGGCAGGCGCGATCGCCGACCAGTACATTGCTGAGTACAATATTTTTATGCACCACCTCGTCACAGAAGACGGCGAGCGACTGTTCCCGGCCGGCATGAAGCTGCTGTCGCACTGGAATTTACGCGATGAGATCAAGGCCAACTACAGTAGCGGTGACGAGGCGGGACTCGCGCGCCAGCGCATGGTGCAGAAAGTGATGGAGCGGATCGTCGACCAGACAATCCCGAACGCCGTTATCAACAACCCGCATGTCGACTGGAACCCGTATAGCAACGACGTGCGAGCGGCAGTTGTTTCCGATACTGAAGAGCCGGCGCCGGCCGATCTTTCGGTCACCAATGCACCCGAGCCGGATAAACGTTATGAGGTTTTACTCGGTACCTACCGGGCGGCGCGCCAGGTTGATCCGTACTCGCCGACCGCGCCAACGCACATCGATCGAAGTTTCAGTGAGGGTCGTGAGATCCCCGAGAAGCGCGTTATCGAGATGTTCGAGTCGGTCCTCTCGTCAGATCTGCTGGAACGTACCGGACGGCTCATCGAGACGCGCCTGGGTCGGCCGCTGCAACCATTCGATATCTGGTACAACGGTTTTCGGGCACGCGGCGCCTACAGCGAAGCCGACCTGGACGCGATTACGAGGAAACGATACCCGACGGCGGCCGCCTTCGAGGCGGACATGCCGAATCTGCTCGTCGGACTCGGGTTCGACAAGGACCGCGCGCAGGAGCTGGCCGCAAATATCGTCGTTGAACCGGCGCGCGGTTCGGGGCACGCCTGGGGTGCAGGCATGCGCGATGCGAAGACGCATTTGAGAACGCGCGTGGGTGCGGATGGGATGGACTACAAGGGCTTCAACATTGCCGTTCACGAAATGGGACACAACGTCGAACAGACGATTTCGCTCAACGACATTGATCACTACATGCTGCAAGGTGTGCCCAATACGGCCTTTACCGAAGCACTTGCCTTCGTGTTCCAGGCACGTGATCTGGAACTGCTTGGCCTTGCGTCGCCTGGTGATGAAGCGCGGGCACTGGCTACGCTGGACGACTTCTGGGGCACCGCCGAAATCGCCGCCGTCGCGCTCGTCGATATTGGGGTCTGGCACTGGATGTACGAGAACCCCGAGGCGACGCCTGCTCAGCTGAAGGCGGCAACGCTCAGAATTTCGACAGACGTCTGGAATCGCTACTATGCGCCGGTGTTTGGCGTCGAGGACGTGACGCTGCTTGGCATCTACTCGCACATGATCCACTCGTTCCTGTACCTGCCCAATTACCCCGTCGGCGGCATGATCGCGCACCAGATCGAGGAGCAGATCGCAAAATCCGGCGATCTCGGCGCCGAGTTCGAACGCATGTGCCGTGCCGGAAACATTGCGCCGGACCTGTGGATGAAAAATGCCACGGGCCAGGCGGTGGGACCTGATGCGCTATTAAACGCAACGGCCAGTGCACTGCAGACTGTCGCCGGGCAATAGGGCGCGGCACGGAATATCGTACTCAATAGGCAATACTCCGTATTTCGGGCAAGTAAAAATTGGCGGACAATGCGGCATAATGTTAACGCCAACGCGGGTGAGATCATGACAGATAGCAAGCAAAGCCAGCCGAAAACCGTTGTTTCGATGCCCAAATCGGATACGGACTCGAGTGACAAAGCAGAATCCCCCGCACATATTTTCGGCACGATGCGCCACGATCCGGAGAAGATCAAAGAGCTATTCCGTAACGGCACCTACCCGTACAAGACCAAGATCCGTAAGGCCGCCTATGAACGACATAAGGAAGAGCTGCAGGTCGAGCTTCTCAAGGTGCAAAGCTGGGTAAAGGAAACCGGCCAGCGAATTGTCGTTATTTTCGAGGGTCGCGATGCGGCGGGTAAAGGCGGTACGATCAAGCGTTTCATGGAACATCTTAATCCACGTGCTGCACGCACCGTGGCATTGGAAAAACCGACGGAACACGAGCTGGGCCAATGGTACTTCCAGCGCTACATCCAGCATCTGCCGACAGAAGGCGAAATGGTCTTTTTCGATCGCTCCTGGTACAACCGCGCAGGTGTCGAGCGCGTCATGGGTTTCTGCGATTCACTTCAGTACCTCGAGTTCATGCGCCAGGTGCCGGATCTCGAGCGTATGCTGGTTCGCTCGGGCATTCGCCTGTTCAAATACTGGTTCTCGGTTACTCACGAAGAGCAGCAGCGGCGTTTCAAGGCACGCAGTCTGGATCCGCTGAAACACTGGAAGCTCAGCCCGATCGACCAGGAGTCGCAGGGAAAGTGGGCGGAGTACACGGATGCGAAAGAGGCGATGTTCTTCTACACGGACACGGCCGATGCGCCCTGGACGATCGTCAAATCGGATGACAAGAAACGCGCCCGGCTGAACTGTATGCAGCATTTCCTGTCCGTCCTGGACTATTCACGCAAGGATGCTCGCGTGTTGCACGGCCCGGACCCCCTGATCGTGGGCTCGTCGTCGCAAGTCATCGAAAAAGACCGCCACCTCTGGGGTTGACGGATTTCCTCACAATCACGTTGTGCTGAGGTCGGCTAGCGGCGATAATCCCCGCCGGTCCGCGTCGGCTTTTCCGCGACGGTCAGCCGTGAATTCCGCCAGGCCCGGAAGGGAGCAACGGTAGCGGTGATACCGGGTGCCGGGAAGCGGCTGGCGCGGGCCACTTACGTTACACTGTGTGATTCTCACCGAGCCCGACAGGCTGCTGAAGTTCTATGAGCTATCTCGTGCTGGCCCGCAAATGGCGGCCCAAAGACTTCTCGGATACGGTTGGCCAGGAGCACGTGCTCCAGGCCCTCATCAATGCCCTCGACTCAGGTCGATTGCACCATGCGTACCTGTTCACCGGTACGCGTGGCGTCGGCAAGACAACCATCGCGCGCATTCTTGCGAAAGCTCTCAACTGCGAAAAGGGCATCACGTCAGAGCCGTGCGGCGAATGCAGTGCCTGCCGGGAAATCGACGAAGGTCGATTCGTCGATTTAATTGAGGTCGATGCTGCCTCCAAAACCAAGGTAGATGATACGCGGGATCTGCTCGACAACGTGCAGTACGCACCGGCGCGCGGCCGTTACAAGGTGTACCTCATAGACGAGGTGCACATGTTGTCCAAGAGTTCCTTTAATGCGCTTTTGAAGACGCTCGAAGAGCCGCCGCCCCATGTCAAGTTCCTGCTGGCCACGACGGATCCGCAAAAGCTGCCGGTAACGGTTCTGTCCCGGTGTCTGCAATTCAATTTGAAGCGCATGACGCCGCGCCTGATGTCGGATCGGCTCGCGCATATTTGCGAAGCTGAAGCGATTGAATTCGATGCGGCCGCGCTGGCGCTGCTGGCCCGTGCCGCCGACGGCAGCATGCGTGATGCCCTCAGCCTGCTCGACCAGGCGATAGCGTACTGTGGAGGCAAGATCGATGCAGCGCAGGTCGCGCTGATGCTTGGCACTATCGATCGGCAGCACGTGTCGCGCCTGTTGCGATTGCTGGCCGAAGACGACGCGAAAGGCATCATTGATGCGATTCGGGAGATTGATGAGCAGTTTCCGGACTACTCGCGCCTGCTCGATGACCTGGCGCGTGATTTGCAGCGTATCGCGGTTTTCCAGGTTGTTGGTACCTGTGACAGCGATGACGATATCGGCGAACAGGAATGCGCCGAGCTCGCCGAGGCACTGCCAGCCGCCGATGTGCAGCTTTTTTATCAAATTGCCGTAATGGGTCGACGCGATTTACCGCTTGCGCCGGACCCGCGCAGCGGCGCGGAAATGACATTTCTCAGGATGCTCGCGTTTCGGCCGACGTCCGGTGATCTGCAACTGTCGTCGGGCGGTGAGGCGAACAGCGCTGGCAGACCGCATAAGGCCAGGCAGCGAAAACCGGCGCGGGCCAAGCCGGCAGCAGCGACTGGCGTTCAGCCGCAAGCGTGGCAGGATCCCGACTGGAGTCAGCTGGTAGCAGAGCTTGGCCTGGCCGGCGCCGTGCGCCTGCTGGCGGTCAACTGTGCGTTTCTGCGTCGTGAGGGCAACACCGTCCACCTGGGACTCGACCCGAGATCCGAGTCCCTGCTGACCAGGCAACGAAAAGACGCGCTGGCGACGAGCCTGTCTCAAAAATTCGGCGAGCAACTTGACGTCAAGATCGCGGTCGAAGCTACTGTCGGTGCCGAGACGCCGGAGACACCGGTACAGGAAGAATCGCGCATGGCTGATGAACGCATGGAGGCCGAGAGGCAAAAACTCGAAGCGGATCCTAACGTGCAGGCGATGAAAGACATATTCGGCGCTGAAATAAAAACGGAATCGATTCAGTTGATCAATCCGTCGCAGTCAGATTGACCACGAGGTCGGGAGAAGACAAATGAAAGGTGGTATCGGCCAGTTGATGAAACAGGCTCAGCAGATGCAGGCCGACATGAAAAAGGCGCAGGAAGAAATGGCGTCGATTTCAGTGACCGGAGAGTCCGGTGCGGGAATGGTGCGCATAACAATGACGTGCCAGCACCAGGTGCAAGCCGTAAATATTGATGATTCGCTGCTTGACGACGACAAGGAAATGCTTGAGGACCTGATAACGGCAGCATTCAACGATGCAATTCGAAAAGTTGAAAAGACCGTGCAGGAAAAGTTCTCCGGGATGACGGCCGGCATGCAATTGCCACCGGGAATGAAGCTGCCATTCTGAGTTCATACTAACGATGTCCTATTCACCGCTGCTCGTGCGTCTGATCGACGGACTCCGCTGTATGCCCGGCGTCGGGCAGAAGTCGGCACAACGCATTGCGTTTCATCTTCTCGAGCGAGATCGGGATGGAGCGAGCAACCTGTCAGCGGCGCTGCAGGAAGCGGTCGCCGCTATCGGGCATTGCGGCCGCTGCCGCATGTTCACGGAGCACGAGTTGTGTTCGATCTGCTCTGCAAGCGGGCGGGACGGTTCGCAGTTATGTGTGGTCGAGTCGCCGGCTGACGTAATGGCAATTGAAGATGCCACGGGATTTCGCGGACTGTATTTTGTGCTGATGGGGCATTTATCGCCGTTGGACGGTATTGGTCCTGATGAACTGGGCCTCAGCCAACTTGAAGACTGGCTGCAGGAAGGCGAAGTCAGGGAGCTGATCATTGCCACCAATCCTACCGTCGAAGGTGACGCCACGGCGCACTACCTTGCGGAACTGGCCGCTAAACAGGCAGTACAGGCGAGCCGCATTGCGCACGGTGTGCCGTTGGGCGGCGAGCTCGAATACGTTGACGGCGGCACGCTGTCGCACGCATTTTTTGGTCGACGCGCTGTCGATTAGGAGGAGAACTGGATGGCGGACAAAGATTGCCTTTTCTGCAGGATCCTTGATGGAGACATCCCGGCCGATATCGTCTACGAATCAGATACGGCAATCGCGTTCCGAGATATTAATCCCCAGGCGCCAACGCACGTCGTCATCATTCCGCGCAAACATATTGCGACGATAAACGATATTGACGCGGATGATCAGGCGATCGTGGGCAGCCTGTATACGGCTGCCAGCACAATCGCGCGGGAGGAAGGATTTTCGGAACAGGGCTATCGCGCTGTCATGAATTGCAACAAAGCGGCCGGTCAGACGGTGTTTCACATTCACCTGCATCTGTTGGGCGGTCGAGTTCTCACCTGGCCACCGGGTTAGGGCCCTAATTGTGGCGGCCGTTTGACAGTTGTTTGGTCAAATTGACAATGCGCTTGTAGCTTTCATATCGACGAGCTGAGATTGTCTCGACTTCCACGGCCCGCTTAACTGCACATCCCGGCTCACGCAAATGTTGGCAATTCGCGAACCTGCAGTGCTGTGCCGCAGCCGTAATCTCGCGAAACCCTTGTGCCGCGATGCTGGACGACTCTAGCGCCGGGGCATAATCGCGGACGCCGGGCGAATCAATCACCGATCCACCGCCAGGCAACGGAATCATCACGGAATTGACGGTTGTATGGCGGCCTTCACGCGTCTTGTCGGACACGGCCGAGGTGGGCTGCGTCGCGTCGCCGACAAGTTGATTGATAATGCTCGATTTCCCCACGCCTGATTGGCCGACGATAATGGCGCAGCGGTTCTTGAGTAAGTCTTCGATATCGGCTGTTCCGTGTCCTTCTTTGGCGCTGCATTGAATAACGTCATAGCCGATGCGCGCGTAATCAGCGAGCTCTTTGGCAGTGGATGATGCACTTGTATCCAGGTCAATCTTGTTGAATACAACGGCCGCCGCAATGCCCATTAGTTCGGCGGCGCAGAGGTATCTATCCACGATGTACCAGTCAGCTTTGGGCTCAGCCGCAGCAACCACGACAAGGTAGTCGAGGTTCGCCGCGAGCACCTCGATCTGTCCGCGCATGTTTGGGCGGGCAAGCTCATTTTCCCGTTCCACGATAGCAGTGATCAGCCACTCAGACTCATTGGCTAACGATTCTGCAATGACCCGATCGCCGCACACAGGCTTTATTCGCTTGCCCTTGATGCGAGCATCGACTTCGATGCCGCTCGCAAGTCGCAGTCGCATGCGGCGGCTGTAGGTGGCGATTACGGTCGCCGTTTCGTTTTTCATGTCGGGAGGACGATTGCCTGGGTCATTCAGAGTATGCCGCCAAGCGGGCAGCCTTGCACATAGAAGACATGTAAACTACGACGGATCACTATTGCCGGAATAAAACGCGTATGTCGACATCAGCAGCGGATCGCCTGACCAACCTGATCTGGATAGACCTTGAGATGACCGGTCTCAGCCCGGAAACCGACACCATTATCGAGATTGCGACTATTGTTACTGATAAGCATCTCAATGAACTCGCGGTAGGCCCGGTTCTTGCCGTCAGACAGTCGCCGGCAACGATGGATGCGATGGACGAGTGGAATCGGCGCCAGCATGGGGGGTCCGGATTGACAGCGCGGGTCCTGGACAGCGAGGTCGGCGCTCACGACGCGGAGCACGCGACTCTCGCATTTCTGCAAGAGTGGGTCGATGAGAATGCGTCGCCGATGTGCGGAAACAGCATTTGTCAGGATCGGCGTTTTCTTGCGCGCGAAATGCCGGAACTCGAGCGTTTTTTTCACTACCGCAACCTCGATGTCAGCACCCTCAAGATTCTCGCACAGCAATGGGCACCCGAAGTCGCCAGGGGTTTCGTCAAGGAGTCCGCGCATCTCGCTTTGTCTGATATTCGGGATTCCATCGAGGAACTCGCATGGTACCGCGATAAGCTGCTGAACAGCGCCGTGCTGGAATCTGCGGATGCCTGAGAAGCCCTACGCCGAGTACGCTCAGCGCAATGCTTTGCCAATACTCGAGGTGCTGCGACACGAACTCCGGGGCCATACCGAAGTTCTGGAAATAGGTTCCGGTACGGGCCAACACGCGATTCGATTTGCCGCTGACCTTGTTCACGTGCAATGGCAGACGAGCGATGTTGACGAGAATCACGAGGGTATCAGCTTCTGGATTGCCGAGGCGGGGCTGCCGAATGTCCGTCAGCCGCTGTCACTCGATGTAACGACAGCCGAAGTGTCGGATGCATCCTACGACGCCGTTTACTCATCGAATACGGCGCATATCATGAGCCCAGGCGCGGTCAAGGCGATGTTCAGGCTCGTGGGCAGGGTCCTGCGACCCGACGGGCTTTTTATACTATATGGTCCGTTCCGCCGGGCCGGCAGATTCAATACACAAAGTAATGCGGACTTCGATGCTGATCTGCGGTCGCGGGATCCATCGATGGGAATACGGGATCTTGACGTGCTGGATATACTGGGCATCGAAAACGGATTGCGGCGTGTAAACTTGTACGCTGTTCCGTCGAACAACTTTGTGGCTATATGGCAAAAATCGCAAGCGAGCGTTCAATGACGACGCACAAAGGCAGTTGTCACTGCGGCCAGGTTCGATTCGAAGTCGATGCACCGGCGACTATTCGCGCCGATGACTGCAATTGCAGCATTTGCCGCAAGTCGGGCTTTTTGCACCTGCTTGTGTCTGCGGCTGACTTCCGGTTGCTGCAGGGCGAGGACGAGTTGAGCAGCTACACGTTCAACACCGGTGTCGCGAAGCACTATTTCTGCCGACATTGTGGCATCAAGTCTTTCTATATTCCGCGCTCGCATCCGGAGGGCGTCAGCGTCAATGTGCATTGTCTCGAAATGGAAACCATCGAATCCATAGAAGTTACGCCGTTTGACGGTCAAAACTGGGAGCAGAATGTCTCGAAATTGTCTCCGATAAGCGACTGATTTGACTGATTATTGGCTGGCGAGAAGAGCAGCCTTCGCTTATAGTTGCGTCTTTCGGATCGGGCCCCTGACGAGAATACAATGAAGATGACGGTACGGGTTGCACTGGTATTCAGTTTTTTCGCGGCGGCGGCGGCGTCCGCCGCGCCGGCGTGGGTGAGCGACCAGTTCGAAATCACGCTGCGCACCGGACCCAGCACCAGCAACTCGATTCAGCTCATGCTCGACAGTGGACTTCGCCTCGAAGTTCTCGAACGTGATGCTGACACGGGTTATTCCCGGGTCCGCACGCCAGGCGGGACAGAAGGATGGGTGCTCAGCCGGTATCTCATGAATGAGCCGAGCGCGCGCGAGCAACTTCAGAAGTTAAGCAGCCAACTAACGAGCGCGAATTCGCGCGGCAGCTCGCTGGATTCCCAAATGAAGGCGGTCACTGCCGAGTACGATTCCGCCAACCGAAAAATCAAGGAACTCGAGCGCGCGAAGGCGGCCGTAGAAAAAGAGCTGGCCGAAATCAAACGCACGGCCGCTAATGTGCTCGCCATCGATAAACAGAACAAGACGTTGATGGACCAGCTGGCGGCGGCCCAGATTCGTGCAGACACGCTCGACCAGGAAAACCGCCAGCTCAGCAGCCAGACGACTCGCTACTGGTTTGTGGCCGGTGCCCTGGTTCTGCTGGTCGGCATTATTCTCGGCATCTGGCTGCCGCGGGTGCGATGGCAGAGACGCTCGCGTTACGACCGATTCTAGAAACGTCAAATCGTTTCAAATAGTTTCGCCTGCGAGAAACATCCAGGTTTCGACGACCGTGTCCGGATTCAGGGACATGCTCTCGATGCCCTGATCGAGCAACCAGCGAGCCAGGTCAGGGTGATCAGACGGACCCTGGCCACAGATTCCAATGTATTTGCCTTGCTTCTTACAGGCTGAAATGGTCATTGCGAGCAACGCTTTTACAGCGTCGTCGCGCTCATCGAAAGTGTCGGCGACGAGCGCCGAGTCGCGATCAAGGCCCAACGTAAGCTGTGTCATGTCGTTCGATCCGATCGACATGCCGTCAAAATATTGCAGGTATTGGTCCGCAAGCAGTGCGTTGGTCGGCAGCTCCGACATCATGATGACTTTGAGATCGTCCTTGCCACGCTCCAGGCCGTTCCTCGCCATCAGGTCGATAACATCCCGGGCCTGTTTGACCGAACGGACAAACGGGATCATGACCTGCACGTTGGTCAGTCCCATGTCATTGCGCACGCGACGCAATGCCCGACATTCCAGTTCAAAACAGGGCTGGAAACTTTCGGCGAGATAGCGGGCGGCGCCGCGGAAGCCGATCATCGGATTCTCTTCGTCGGGCTCATATTTCTGGCCGCCGATCAGATGGGCATACTCATTTGACTTGAAGTCCGACAGGCGCACAATCACTGGCTCTGGTGCGAACGCGGCCGCAATGGTCGCGACGCCTTCCGTGAGTTTGCTGACGAAGAATTCAATCGGATCGGGATACCCGGCCATTTGTTCATCGACGGCGGCTCGCGTCGCGTCGTCAAGCGCGTCGTACTCTAGCAGCGCCTGCGGGTGCACGCCGATCATGCGATTGATAATGAACTCCAGGCGCGCAAGGCCGACGCCTCGGTTCGGAATAATTGCAAAGTCGAAGGCGCGATCAGGATTGCCGACGTTCATCATGATTTTTACCGGAATATCCGGCAACGAGTCCAACTCGATCAGGGTCTGCTCGAATTCAAGATTGCCGCGGTAAACCACGCCTTCGTCACCTTCAGCACAACTCACCGTGATATCCATTCCATCTGCAATGAGGTCAGTGGCGTTGCCGCAACCGACAACGGCGGGGATGCCTAGCTCACGGGCAATGATCGCCGCATGGCAAGTGCGGCCACCGCGATTCGTCACGATCGCCGCGGCGCGCTTCATCACCGGCTCCCAGTCGGGATCCGTCATATCCGAAACCAATACGTCCCCTGTTTGAACGCGATTCATCTCCGCCACCGAGCGAATAACCTTGGCCGTACCTGCGCCGATCTTATGGCCGATACTGCGGCCGGTTATAACGATGTCGGAGTGGCCTTTCAGGGTATAACGCTGGATGGTCTGACCGCTCTGGCTTTGCACTGTTTCGGGACGGGCTTGCAGGATGTAGATCTTGCCGTCGTTACCGTCCTTGCCCCACTCAATGTCCATCGGGCGCGCATAATGCTTCTCGATGGTGACCGCCATCTTTGCCAGTTCGATTATGTCGTCGTCGCTGATCGAGAAGGCGAGGCTATCGCGCTCATCGACGTCAACCGTTGCCACGGTCTTGCCTGGCGTCGAATCATCGCTGTAGATCATCTTGATGGCCTTACTGCCGAGGTTTTTGCGCAGAATCGGATGCTTGCCTGCGGCGAGCGCGGGTTTGTAGACGTAGAATTCGTCGGGATTCACGGCGCCCTGAACGACAGTTTCACCGAGGCCGTAAGACGATGTGATAAAAACAGCGTCACGGAAACCGGTTTCCGTGTCGAGTGTGAACACCACTCCGGATGCGCCGATGTCGCTGCGTACCATCGTTTGAACGCCGGCGGAGAGTGCTACCTGGCTGTGATCGAAGCCCTGATGAACCCGGTACGCGATGGCACGGTCGTTGAACAATGAAGCGAAAACCTGGTGCATCGCCACGACGAGATTGTCGAGGCCGCGAACGTTCAGGAAGGTTTCCTGCTGCCCGGCGAAGGAGGCGTCGGGAAGATCCTCAGCAGTAGCCGAAGAACGCACAGCCACGGCGATATCCTTGCCGTCACTCATCGTGTTCCAGGCCGCGCGCACCGCATCCATCAAGCGGTCCGGAAGCGGCGTCTCCATAATCCAGCTACGGATTTTGCCCCCTGCGAGCGTCAGCGCAGTTATGTCGTCGACATCAAGCTCATTCAGCAAGTCTGCAATTTTTTTGTCAAGTTTGTTGGTGGCAAGAAAGTCGCGGTAGGCGGCCGCTGTTGTGGCAAACCCGCCCGGCACCGTGACGCCGAGGCTGCTGAGGTTGCTGATCATTTCTCCGAGTGATGCGTTCTTTCCGCCGACGATCTCGATATCGTCTATGCCGAGCTCCTCGAGCTTGATGACATATGGCTCCAAGACATACTCCCTTGTGTTCCTGGGCAGGACATGGAGAATCCCACCAATGAAAGAGCGCGCTGTATATTTTCTATCGGATCAGACCGGTGTCACGGCTGAGGCCCTTGGGCATAGTCTCATTTCGCAATTCACCGGACAGAATTTTCGGCAGATGACTTTGCCATTTATAGATTGCGAAGACAAGGCGCGTGAAGCCGTCCGGACAATCAATGCTGCGTGCAAAAAGAACTCCCTTCGGCCTGTCGTTTTCTCTACGCTCGTACAGCCGGAACTCAGAGAGATTGTAAAAAACGCGGAGGGCCTGCACCTCGATATTTTTGACGTGTTCCTGGACCCCCTGGCGGTTGAGCTCGATGAGACGCCATCATTTGCGCTGGGCGGCGCGCATGGCATGAGCGATATAGAAACGTACATGAGACGCATGGAAGCGACCAATTTCGCGCTTGCCAATGACGATGGCGGGGTCAGTCGTAATTACGATGCGGCCGATGTCATTCTGGTCGGCGTCTCGAGGTCCGGCAAAACACCCACATGCCTGTATCTTGCATTGCAATATGGCGTGTACGCGGCCAATTACCCGTTGACCGACGAAGAGCTCGAAAATGGTACCTTGCCGGACTTTCTGGTCGAGCAGAAACAAAAGCTGTATGGCCTGACAATCACGCCCGAGCGTTTACAGCAAATACGCAAGGAGCGACGACCCCTGGGAAAATATTCGTCAGCGCAGCAAGTGAGGTTTGAATTACGCGAGGCGGCGAAGATCTTTCGCCGCTATGGCATTCCTCACGTCGACACGACGTCGTTCTCTATCGAAGAAATTTCGAGCCGAATCCTGAATAGTACCGGTGTTGAACGTCGAGTACGACCTTGATATTTACGCAGAACTGCGTGTTATATTGAACGCATGTTACTCGACTCTTATCTTGTTCCGCAGGCCATAGTAAAGCCACGCAGCTTCATCGGCCTGATGACGCTTTACGAAAGCAACTACCTGCGCCTCCTGCGGCTTATCCCGGAAATCGCAAGGCTCGATGGCTGTTTTCGGTCGCGGGTAGCCGGTGACTGCGACCTGCATATCGAAATTCTGGAACGTTGTCGCTACACGGTCACGCTCTCATTGTCATATCACCTGGAAACCGATGAGGGGCTGCTGATTGATCCGGACATGACGATCCGCGTCTACCTCGACGGCCAGCTGGCAGAAGCGATGAGCATCGACGAAAGCCAGCGTCACGCCGCGCTCCGCCAGCTTATCGGTGCGCACCGGCGCGTACTGGACCTCCGATGGCAGCGAAATATCGTATTGAACAAGTGGCTCGAATATCTCTCGGAGCAGGGTCACCTGGTCCTCGAACGCTAAATCCCGGCTGCCTGCTGTTTGCCGAAACTGTCGATTCGGTCAGAGTTTGTCCGCGGTTCCGTTGTCATCATGTGCTTGAGTCTTTAGTCGGGCAAACGGCTGCCCGGCGCTTATTATGTTAAGAGGCGCTGCATTGGCGAGTTTGACAACAATTTTCAAGAGCGGATCAACTGATACTCAGGAGACGGACAAACTTGTCGATCTCTTCAGGAATCGTTCCGAGCTGAAAAAAGAATTTGCGTCGCTGCGCAACGAAAAATATCAGTTACAGGATCGAATCAAACAGCACGAGGGGAATACGGCTCGGGTTCAGCAACAGTTGCTGCACCTGGAAAGCCTCTTGCTGGACCCGGAATGGGTCCATAACGTGGTCGCATTCTACCAGTTGCGCGGCATGGCAACACACTGCATCGAGCAGCTGAGCCGGTTTGCCGAACAGCTCAAGCAGCAACGTGAACAGCGTGTCCATCACAAAGCTCTCGTGTCATGGAATCAGGAACGTCAGCAGAAAACGGAGCGCATAGAAAGTCGCATTGGCGAGCACCGCCTGGCATCGCAATTGCTGGAAGATCAATTGCAGTCGGAGCGACACAAGCTAATGACCATGAATGGCTTCGTCAAACTATTTCGTGGCAGGGCGCTCGGTGTGCAAATAGACGACATCGTGTCACGCTTGGAGGCTGGCCAGCAGCAGGAGCAGGAATTCCTGCACGAGCTCGAGTCTGTTCAGGGGATGGATCCGCCGGATCAGACGGGCCTCGACATTGACACAAAGCGGTCCATCAATTTCATGATTCTTTCGTTCGCGCAGCACCTGTATCTTCATCTTGAAGAGGACAGTCTTGTTGATTTGGCGAAAGAGGCCAGCGAAAAGAGCGTTGGGGCAATCAACTACGGCAATAAGTCGGAATGCGACGCGATCCTGAAGCTACTGGCACGGAAAAGAAAAGAAGCCGAAGCCGAGACTGACCTGGCTGAGGTCCTGAAAAAACGAGCGAAGTTAATCGCTGATGATAGTCAGTTTCGGCATGAACATGACGCTGTGCCAGTGCCGAACTCTGTGGCGACGATCTTCGCGATCGATGCCAATGGCGTCGTTCAAAAACAACACGCCGACCTTCTTGGCGACAATTATTTTGCGTTAGCGAAGGTCCTGAGCCGCTAGATGCGAGATCAGATGTCTTTGCGGTACATTCGTCGCTTATAGCGAATTAACTGGTCGTCAGAAATGCCCGGCACACGGGTCGTCATCGCGGGACGCTTCAAGCCCACAGAGTCGTCGATGTCGTCGAGTCGCGCTGCCGGATCTTTGAAAATTTTGCGGAGTGCGGCCTCGACTCTGGGTGCCAGGGAATGGCTCGGCGACATCGCCTCAAACTCGCTTGCTGATGTCGTTACGCCGTCACTGCCCAGCGGCGTATTGGACGAGGCACTTGCCGGACCGGCTAGCGACAGCAAGAGCAACGCGAACGCGGCGCCAGCCGCAGATGGCTTGCCTTGTCTCGACATTGGACGCCGTCCTGCCATAGTCTCTCCGGTCGACGTGACGGCTTCGAAGAATCCGCCCGAATCAACGCTGCACCTCTACTCGAGTATAGCACCCGATGTTACTGCCGCAAGGCGCGACGATCAGGGTTCGATTCGCGCTGTTTGCTCTGGTTTGGTCGCGATCTGGCGCATTGTGGCGAGGTCGGTAACGATTCCGGCCGCCTGATCCAGCAGCACGTCCGGCATCTCGTCATCCTCGATATCATCGAGGCTTTCCACGGGTTCGAGGCCCAGTGCCGTGCGGCGTTCATTTTCACGCTTGAGGCGTCTGTCGAGGTCGTCTTGGCGTTCTGCGCGACGAGCGTCGATATTCAGAGAAATCGTTTTCTGTGAACGCATCTTCTCGGCGGCACGAATCATATCCACCTGGTACTGGTAATTTGGATCATCTTTCGAACGTTCCGTGTGGCTGGCCGTCAGGGACTGAATCGTGCTGTCGAGTGGTTTTCCCGCTCTGAATCGCGTGGTCTGAACCGTATCCCAGGGTAGCGCGCTGTCCCGGACGCTCTCTCCAAACATTTCTGCATCGATGCCCGATGGCAGCGAAATATCCGGATCGACGCCGCGATGCTGTGTGCTCTCGCCGGTGACGCGATAGTACTTGCCTATCGTCAGAGTAAGTTGACCAAATCCGGTGTCGCCATCTGGTCTCAGGTATTGATCCAGGTAGTAGAGGTTTTGCACCGTTCCCTTGCCAAAAGTCTGTTGTCCTACGATTACGCCACGAGCATAGTCCTGGATGGCCGCCGCGAAGATCTCGGAAGCGGATGCACTGGAGCGGTCGACGAGCACCGCGAGTGGGCCGTTGTAGGCGACGCGGGCCACAGGATCAGGGTCATCAAGACGGCTGATTCGACCGTTCGCGTTGCGCAGCTGCACAACAGGGCCGTTGTCGATAAACAATCCCGATAATGCCGTCGCCTCGGTGAGGTGGCCGCCACCGTTCCCACGCAGGTCGATGACCAGACCATCGATACCTTGCTGTTCGAGTTCGGAGATGAGGCGCTTTACGTCTTTCGTCGTACTGGTGTAGTTCTTGTCGCCGTTGCTGAGTGCACGGTAGTCGCGGTAAAAGCTCGGCACGTCGATCACACCAATGGACCATTCACGCCCATCACGTGGTATTTTTACAATCTTGCTCTTCGCTGCCTGTTCCTCGAGTTTCACCTGGTCACGGATCAGTTTGACGATTTTTTTCGGGCTGCCCGGTGGGGCATTTGCAGGAATAATTTCGAGGCGAACGACCGAATCGGCGGGTCCGCGTATCAGGTCGACGACATCATCAAGACGCCAGCCGATTACATCTTCTACGTCACCTTCGAGACCTTGCGCGACGCCTGTTATGCGATCGTTAGGCTGCAGTTTGCCATCTATTGCCGCCGGGCCGCCCGGGATTATGCCAACAATTTTTACGAAATCATCTTCGGTCTGCAGGGATGCTCCGATGCCGAAATACGACAAACTCATCTGAATTCGATATTCCTCGGAGTTCCGCGGCGAAAGGTAGCTGGAGTGAGGATCGAGCGTGTGCGCAAAGGCGTTCATGAAGCGCTCGAAAACATCGTCGTTGTTGACTTGATTGAGGCGCTTGATGAAACCTGAATACCTCGACGTAAGGACCTTCTGGATTTTTTCCCAGGGCTCGTCTTCAAGTGCGAGATTCAAAGCATCGTTAACAACCCGGCGCCGCCAGATTTCGTCAAGTTCCTCTGTGCTGGACGCCCAGGGAGATTCGGAGCGATCAAATACGTATTCTTCCTGCAACTGGTAGTTCGGTTCCGATTCGAGTTGTGTCAGTGCGAACGCCAGGCGCTCGCGGACACGCGTTTGGTAGACTGCGAATAGCTGATACACCGGATCCATCGGTTTGCTCTTGACGATGTCGTCCAGCTCATGGCGATACGTGTTGAAATATTCGATGTCGCTGGCGAGAAGGTATATTCGGTTGCGGTCCAGAGATTCGATGAAAACGTCCATTACACGCGAGGACAAATCGTCATTCACGGCAATGTGCATGTAGTGAGATTTCTGGATGAACTGCGTAACCAGTTCGCCAATTTTTTCGTGGCGCGGTTCCGGATGGAGAAATTGTTCTTCCGTGGTCGCCGTCGTGTTACCAAAGGCCGGCAGCGCTAGCAGAGTCAGGCCTGCAGCGGCGAGCCAATGAGTTCGGCGATTCTCTGTTTTTCTCAACATTGTCTCCAGTACTGCCAGATACAGTTCTACAACACGGATAATTGGGCTAGGCTAGTTGTCGGGCGGCCCCGGATCAAGGGCACATTCGCCATAATCCGAATTGTCTCGTAGATTAATTTTACCGTTATGGAAAATACTTGATGCGACCCCTGACTGCAATCAACCTGATCATCCTCGGGTCTTGTTTTGCAATTACGTTTAGTCTTGCGGCGGTTCTCATCGTCGTACTCGTCCTCGGTGATGACTATCCGCGCTTGCAGAGTGAGTTTGAGCCACTCCTCAAGAGCTTCTTTATCTTTCTCGGTATGACAACGTTATCGGCGGCAAGTTTCTACAGTCTTGTCCGACTGCACCGCTTGCGGTTCTGGGCGCAGGGCGCGATGTGGCTTGGCCTGGTCGCTACCGGCTGGTTTTACTGGCCCTAGCGCGCCGCAGCCCTCTACCTGAGAATACCCGGACCGCCTTTGCGGCGGCGGCGCATGCGCGACTGCAGTGCTTTCCGCCTGTCCTGAAGCCATCCCGCCCGGCTGACGTCGGCTTTTTGCCCTTGCTCGGTCAAGGTACGGTCACGAAAGTCACAGAAGTCCTGGTAAGCCTCGATCTCATGCTTGAGTTCGCGAACCACGAGTTCGATCATGATCGCGTCATCGAGAAATCCGAGGCCCGGAATATGGTCGGGAATAAGGTCCTCGGGGTCCGCAAAATAGGCGAGGGCGTTGAGAACGCGTCCGGCTTCCTGATGCGGTAGTCGCCATTCGATATCGGAAAGCATATTGATCATGAGCCGAAGCTTGTGAATGCGATCGACGATAAATCCTGGAGCACTGGATTCCGTGACGTCCTTGAACAGATGCTCGGCGCCCGCGACAATGTCTTCCGGGGCCATTCGGCCAGCGGTCTTGCGAGCCTCGGCCATAATCAATTGAAAGTGCTTTAGGTCGCTTTCGTCCAGCTCAAAAGAGATACGCAGGGTCACGTCGGTGCCAGCTCCATGAAACAAACAGAGCCGCAGATTATCACGCTGGTGTGAATTTGGCCCGGCGCTACTTGCGGAAGCGCTGATCCCATTTTTTTGAGCGATCGAATTTACCGGTATTGTACGGGTCCATCCCGGTTTCCTCGCCAGAATCGACGATCGAGTCGTCCAGAATCTTGAGCGTTTCGTGAGTCCCGGTATCTTCGCGGACGTATCGATTGCGGATTAGTACGTTCTTGCCGGGGCCCTGGCTCTCGATTTTGCCCTCTACGCTTGGCTCAATTGCAACCATTTCCGGCGCAGGGGGTGGTTGCGCGACTTTCTTTTTTGGCGCGCCCACCGGACGCGGGCCGATATAGCCGGCCTTACTCAGGCTCTTCGGCTTCTTCACGTCTGCGGAGGATAAATGATCCTGCAGCCAGTTTTTGATCTTCTCAATCGACATTGCTTACCAATAAATGACGCCCTTGCGCCGAGGCAAGGGCAAATTCGGTTTCACCTATTGGACAGAATGCCCCAACCAGGAGCCTTTTGCTATAGAAATTAAAGAATTAGCGACACATGCAACACCGAAAATGTGACGTATTTCACAGTTTCCGGGCCGAACTTCGATGCTTCGATCGCGGATCATGTCGTGCGGCCGAAGTAGCGCCAGGCCAATGCCGTCAATCGCAGGCACTGCCAAACGAGGTAAGGAGAAAGCACCAGAAACCATGCGACACCATCGCCGCTGCGAATCTTCTCACTGATAGTGCCAAAAAAATCGCTGTAGCCCTGACCGCCATAGGCACCGAAGAGGCTTTGCCCCACCCAAAAAATTGCTACAGGCATCAATACGAAGCCAACAAACAGCAGACCGACGAACAAGCCCAGCTCCCTGCGAATGCCTCTCTTGACTATAGATGGGTTTTCGGTCACCGCTGGCGCCTGGGTAATCTGAACGGGACTGCTATCCTTGCGCAGCCGTCAATTGGCGTCAAGCTTGAAAAGGGAACTCGGCTATGGGGTGTCTTCGAGTTGCCGCCTCGTACTCCTGTGACGCCGCCGATACACGATTACGGCAAGATGGATGCATACGATCGAGAACAACAGGTAATGCGGTAGAACCCAAAACCATTCGGTGATGTAGAGCGTCGCGAAAAAAGCGGCGAGACCGGACGCCAGGTAGAAGTAGGGAAGTGCATCGTAAAGCAGCTTCGGCAGCCAGATTTTCCTGGCCATCAGGCGTCGCTTACGACGCGTACCATGCCTCGTTTCATTGAGGCCTGTCGCTTTCCCTGCGGCTGTGCCCAACATCCTTGTGACTCGATTCCCTGTCAGAAAATCGAGCATAGTCCGGATGGACAGGAAAGACCGTGAATGCCCTCACAAATTGCGTTTGTCTTGCCAGGTGTGAATCAGGCTTCCCGCTTCGGGCGTTCCTCGTAGCGAAATTTCACGTTGCCGATAGCGACTATGTCGCCATTCGACAGAATCTGCTCTTTGACGCGATCAGAATTGACAAAAACACCGTTTTTGCTGCCCCAGTCAATGACCCGGGTGGCATCGCCCTCTGTCACGATAACCGCGTGGCGGCGACTGATGTACGTGGTCTTCAATTTAATGTCATTGTCTTCGTTTCTGCCGATGGTCAGTCGATCCTTGAACAGAGGGAAACGCAGTTCCTGGCTGCCGAAGCTACCGATCAGGACGCGCGTAACCCGATCTCGATCGGCAGATTCCTGTGCTAAATCCGCCTTTGAATTCTGATTCATGTCCCGATCGTCAAAGCGCTCGGACATTCGATTGTCGATTTCCTGAATAACGTTTTCGATTTCGCCGATAGAATCGATTTGCTCGGATTTTTTCGCCAACTCGCCAAGCAGGACATTAATGGTGTTGCTCTTCGTTTCCAGTTTTTGCTCAAGATCTTCGATCGTTTCGCTCAGTCCGCTGAGTTGTTTCTCAAGATCCTTTAAACGACCCTGTGCCGACTCGTCGTTCTCATGCAGCATCCGCTCGAGCTCTTGTTTGAAGCTGCGCGCTTCTAGGAGATCGGTGGTGAGTTCGCAGTTCAGCTCGCCGGTCTGCGTAGCCGTGCTTTGTGCTTCTCCCAGTTCAAAGCGCAGCGTGCGGATCTCCTGCTCGTGATCATCGTGCTGCTGTTTAAGAGCCGCCTGCAGCTCGATTATCGACGCGCCGGCGGCTTCCAGGTCCTCAGACAATTGCCAATTGCGTTCCGAGACTTGTTCCAGCGTTTCGTTCAGGCGGTCGCGTTCTCTTGACCGTTGAGATTGAGATTCAATCAGGTCCTGTAATTTATACCGCAGCGTGTCCGCGTATTTTTCAGCTCCGGCAAGCTGCGCCTTTGCGTCCTTGATAGCCGTGCTACTTGTCTGTTGTGTTCGTATTAGCTCCGCGGCGCTTTGGCTTTCAACGGTCAGGAGCGTGGAATGCATTTTCTCCAACTCGAGTTCTTTTTCTTCGAGCGACGCAGTCCTTTCCGCAAGTTGCCGTTCAAGTTCAGTACGTTCGTGCTCGAGGAGCCCCTGGACCTCGCCTTGCTGCCCCTTTTCCGATGTCAGCGATGCGATCTTTTGCTGAGCGGCTTCGAGCTGCGAGTTGGCCTGCGCCAGCTCGCGTTTATTTTTCGCAAGCGCCGCGACATTGTGGTCGAGCCGCTCTTCAAGTTCGGCCTGTTGCTGCTCGAGCAGTCCGTTGGTCTCGTCACGTGCCCCGATCTCTGACTTGAGGGACTCAATTTCATCCTGCGCCGTTTTGAGCCCCGTGTGCATCTTCTCCAGCTCGCGACTGGCGTCATCGAGCGCTGAGACATTGTCGGCGTCAGTCGAACGCTGTGCATCGAGTTGTTGCTGCACTTCGACGTGCTGTTGTTCCAGTAAAGCCTGCGTTTCGTCGCGCTGTTTTATATCTGACTTCAGGGACTTAATGGTTTTTGTGCGCTTCTTGAGCAGCTTGTCCTTGCGAGATACTTCTGTTTTCAGACCATCAACGTCTCGCAACAGGTTAGTGACAATTTCCTCACGCGCCTCTATCTCGGTTTCCAGGCCGAGCCACTTCGCACGCAGCTGCTCAATGTCGTACTGCAGACGGCCGATCGTCTGCGTGCGCCTCTCGAGATCCGATCTTAGCTCGGGTATGGATTGGCCGGACGATGAGGCATCGTCGTTGTTGCCAAATCCGTAGGTATTCGAATCAGATTCGAGCTCAACATCGTCAACGTCGAAGCGCTGAAAGTTCAGGACTTCCAGCTCCGAGGTCGGGTCATCGTCATTCGAGACTAATTCATTTATGTTTTTGTTTTCATTAGCCATACACACAGTCTACCATGTGCGGCGCGGCGCTCAAGCGCCATGGGCTGCCGGTATCTTGAATTAAGTCAAACCGTATTTAGTCGCAGGGAACAGTTCTACCAGCCGCCCAATCGCGCAGGATCGAGATTTTCTCGTTCATTACCACTGAAAGGGGCTGTGTCTGGCCTATTTCTTCCAGAATATGCTGCGTGGTCAACTGTTTATTTTGCGCGTGTGCGGCATACAGTGCCGAAACCACAGCTTGTTCTACCTCGGCGCCGGAAAAGCCGTCCATAGCATCCGCCAGCGCCTCGATGTCGAAATTCGTGAGTGGCTGCTTTCGATTCGACAGGTGAATGGCCAGGATAGAAGCACGGATCTTACTTGCCGGGAGGTCGACGAAAAAGATTTCGTCGAAACGGCCCTTGCGAACGAGTTCCGGCGGTAGTTTGCTGATGTCATTTGCAGTCGCGACTATGAAGACCTGGCTTGTTCGTTCGGCCATCCATGTCAGGAAGGTGCCGAGCACGCGCTGCGTAGTTCCGGTTTCTCCACCGCGTCCGGCGATGCCTTTTTCAATTTCGTCAATCCAGAGAACGCAAGGCGACATCACGTCTGCAGTCTGCAACGATTCTCGTAGCTTGCGCTCTGTTTCGCCGTGGTACTTGTCGTAGACCGCACCGAAATCGAGACGCAATAGCGGTACGCCGAAGATACCGGCGGTGGCTTTCGCGGCCAGGCTCTTGCCGCAACCCTGCACACCAAGAAGAAGGATGCCTTTGGGCGCGTCGAGGTGAGATGCGCTTGCCTCACGTCGAAAGGCAGGTTTCCTTTGCGTCAGCCATTTCTTCAGTCGTGACAGCCCGCCGACGTCGCTGAAATGCGCGGTATCGTACTCGAACTGCAGCGCGCCACCCCGGTTGAGCAATTCGTACTTTGCCTGCATGACTCCAGGCAAGTCGTTCTTCGTGATAGCGCCATCAAGATAGATTGCGTTTCGTGCCAATCGCTCCGTGTCGGCGTAGGTGAGACCCGCGAGATTTTGCACAAGCAGGTCGTGTGCCGTTGGGTCGATCTCGACTCGATGTCCCGGATTATCCTCGCCGTATTCATTGACCGTGCGGCTGACTATGCGTCCTCGCTCCCGACTGGACGGCAGATCCATGTTGAAACGTGCGCAGAACGTTTCGAGCTCACTGGGTATCTTTATGCTGTGACTGATCAGGATTAGCTGTCGCTGCACGTCCTTGTAATGGATGCAAATGTCTTTAATCAGTCGCACGTGAACGGCGTCATCGATAAATGGATGAAAGTCGAGCAGAACATAAATTCCCGGTTTTGACACGGCTCGAATGTGCTTGAGCACATCGGTCGGTGCTGAATTCAGTGCTTGCGCTTGCAGCGAAATGTCGAGCCGCTGCAACCCGTCGGTAAGAGTCCAGCGGAACAGGGGCAGGTAGCTGTCGGCTAAACTGCGGATCGCGATTGACTGAAGTAGTTCGAGCACGCGAGCTTCGTCACGCGATTCTATGACGATGATCGGCGTGCGTGATCTCAGTATCAGTTCGAGGTCGTGACTTCCGTCCATGTGCGGTTTCAGCTGCTGTGTTTGCCTGACGTCATTCTAGGGCAGCCGGGTAGCTTATCGATGTGAAGTACGTCGGAAGGTGCGCCGATAATGTCGGCGGCGAGGGCCTGGAGTCTGGAAACGCCGATCGGAGCTTTGTTCAGGAGCAGCTGCCGTAACAGCTCATCCAGGTCGCCGGCGCCGCCGGTTTTGTCGTGAATCTCCTGGTTTAGCGCGTCGAACACGCCGACGGCGAGGGCCGTCGTCGCGCCTGTTGACCTTGTGCCGCACAGCGAATCCGCCTCTGTCGCCCACTTCGCCTGTTCGGCGAGAGCGATTCTGTGACGTCGGGCTGAAATCGCGCCGCCGCGCTTGAGTAATTCGAGGCCGTAATATTCGGCGAGGCCTTCGGTAATCCAGTCAGCATCATCCTCGCTGCGTATCGACAAGGCCGTATGAACTACCTCATGCATTAAGGGGCTTGTCCCGTTTTCGCTAATTAGCGGCCGGTCTGCATGGACATACAGAGAGGCCGGTGCGGAAAGGCCGCCGCGCCACATCGGCTTTCCGGCACTGACAATGGTAAGTCGCGGCAACGGCTGCGGCAGCAGGGCGATCAGTTCCGGCAAAGTCCAGTTGAGCAGTGCCAGCATGTCCATGCGCCGCACGGCGTGACCCTGCGGCCCGGCTACGGCGACCCTGACGCCAGCGATTTTTTCGCGGCGGACGCCGATGTCGCCTACGGCGATCCAGCCGGTCGGCTGATCGAAGCGCCTGTCCGGTCGTACGATTTTGATCGGTTCGCTGATACTCGAGTACTCCGTCACTGACGACCAGCCATTCGGCAGATCAAGAGACAGTGTGGTATTCGATGTCGAACCCTTGAGGGCGCGGGTTTTCGCCCGCGGGATGATGTCCTCGGCGCGGAATATGCCCCAGGCCGGCCCAAGCCACGCGTCATAGCCGTCACCTGCCCGTCGGTGTGCGACATGCACTCGCCAGCGCAGCTTCCCGCCCTTGGCCGGCGGCAACCAACGCAGGGTGCCGTGGCTAACCTGCAGTTCACCATCGCCGCTGTAGTTGCTAAGTGTGTCGCGTAGAAACGTGAAACTCAGTTCCCGCAACAAGTGGCGCGGTTGCCGAATTTCCAGTACCACTTCGACGCTGGATTGCTCCGGAATCACCTTGACCGAGTAGTGCGCGCCGTAGTCGCGGGCCGCCGGCGCAGCGGCTGACTCGGACGATTCTACGTCGCACGCGGCAATGGCAATGAGGACCAGGAAAGATGCCCATCGACGTATACGAGTCAGTGCCGGTGACAGGGAGCGGGCTCCCAATCCTGAGATGCAGTTCATATTGAATTAAGGCCCCATGCCGTATGGTGGAACGGTTCCGCGAGTCAGAGTGATTCGGATGATAGCGCAGCCAGCTCGCATAATTCGCATTTTTGCCTTAGCAATCACCATGTTGGGGTTGGCATCGGCGTGCTCTTCGATGCCGGCGTCGACCTGGTATCCGGCGCCAGCGAGCACCTCGTCGGACTCTTACGGCAGTGTCGGTGCGAAGGCCGCGGCGATCGCTGTGGATCAGGTTGGCGTGCCGTACCGTTACGGTGGTAGTAGCCCGCGTGGCTTCGATTGCAGTGGGCTGGTGCAGTATTCCTATTCCCGGGCCGGCAAGCAAGTGCCCAGAACAACCGGGCAACTCTGGTCCTCGACAGCGGCTGTCGGGCGACACGAGCTGCGCATCGGCGATGTGCTGTTCTTCAGGATCGCAGGCAAGATATCGCACGTTGGTTTGTACCTGGGCGGGCGACGCTTCGTACACGCGCCGTCGTCCGGCCGCACGGTCGCCGTGGCGTCACTGGATTCGCCGTTTTATAAAGATACTTTCTTGCGAGCCGGGCGCCCGCAATAGGCCAACGGCAAAAACGGATTTTTGAGCTACTGAATGATGAACGCCTTTAGCTGCTGTGCAAGACCCTTGCACGCGGCGGCCTGCGTCCTGGCAATGAGCGGAATAGGAATAACCAATGCGGGCAGAAACGATGTGCCGCTGAAGTCGGCCGTAACCGTTCCGGCCGATTCGTAGCCTTCAAGATCCCAAACAGACGCCTCGTAGTCTGCGTCTTTCTGCCACCAGGCGAATCCGAAACAGCCGCCCCCTCCGGGACCTGCGGCGCAGGACAGGCTGCCGCCCTGCGCGACGGTTTCTGTGTCACCATCCAGCCATACGATATACCGCACCCCGAGGTCCTCGACAATTTGAGCCACGCCAGGCCGCCCCATCAATTTAGTTAGCCCTTTTGTCTCGGCCGGCGCCGTGCGTGGTTCGAACCACGGAAACAGTGAGTCGACAAACTGCTGCCTTGGAATGACCCGCAGACCCTTTGAACCACGTCCCAGCGCATTCTCGATGCAACTGACGTAGTCCGATTCCGTTTCATTTCCCTGGTGATAACTTTTCGCCATGATGACAACGGCCTCACCCTCGCCGAGCCCGGTTACGTTTTCCCGGGCATCTTCAACGCGCGACGTAACGCAGCCGCCCAGGCAGAAGAGGAGAATCCCGAAAACCGCAATTAACTGCGCGCGCTGCCGCGGATGACTCTCATTCATCGTCAATTCCTCCAATGGCGAAAACACCAAAGTCGTCTTCGGAGTCGTCCTGCGCCGAATTCACGTCGGTATCGGCAGCCATCCTGGCTGCGCGCACCGATGGTTCCGCGAGAGCGCCACCGGCCAGCTTGCTGATGCTGGTCGCTTTGTCCATTTGCAGAATGATCAAAGCGGCGGCATCGCGCATGGCCAATACGGCCGCCCTTCGCAGTGAGTCCGAACCCCTGAGCCCCTGTTTCCGGCTTTTGCCGTATGCGCTGACGGTCCAATTTGACGCGTTGTTGCCCTCCCGGTCAAAAATCCTGAAACGATATCGAATCCAAACCGCGAATGCCTCGGTCTTGCTTTGGTTCGGAACCGAGAATTCGAAGCCGTCAATGGTGGGTTCGATGAGTGCATCGAATTGGAAATCGCGTGCATCGTCACCGGGTCCGATAATTGTCAAACCGTCGAACAGATGTCCAAAAAGTTGCGTGAAGAATGTCGCGTTCGCGCGACCAAGATCAATAGTCCAGGACTCCTTGCCCAGTACGTTTTCCTCATGCACGAAATGCTCGAACTCCTCGGGGATACGGAGCGCTACCTTTACCGGAATTTTCGCGACGCGCGGAGCCGGAATCGTCGGCTCGTCCATGGTTACGTTGGCGCTACAGCCTGCGAGCCCAACGACGAGCAGACAGACAGGAAGCGTGGCGCGTATCGTGGCGATCAAATGAGTGAAATCCGCACGTCGGGTTTGGGGTGACTTGTATATCAGAGCCTTTCGGCCTCGCAGAGTTCCAATGAATTGACCTGATTCTAATGCCGAACCACTGTAGTTGCAGTGCATGTCCAGTGCAAATCGATATCCGGTTCACTTGATCGCCCGTTACCGGTATAAAGTTCACGATTTCCTTTGCCTTTGTAGCCTCTGCGAACACCGATGCCGAGACCAAAAATACTTGTATTTCAACACGTTCCTTTTGAACCGCTAGGCACGCTGGATCCGTTGCTCAAAGCAGCCGGATTCCGCATACGCTACGTCAATTTCGGGCGCGAGCCGGAGGCCAGGCCCGCTCTGGACAAATACGAGGCGTTGATCGTCCTTGGCGGGCCGATGAGCTCCTTGCAGATCGATACCTACCCCAACCTCATCACCGAGGTAGAAATCATCCGCGAGGCCGTGGACAGCGAAATGTCGGTACTGGGAATCTGCCTCGGTGCGCAATTACTCGCAAAGTCTCTGGGCGGGTCCGTGTCGCGCAACGCCGTTCGTGAAATCGGTTGGCATGACGTTGATCTGACGGAAGCCGGCATTGACGATCCTGTGCTGGCGTCGTTCATGCCGCGTCAACAGGTGTTTCAATGGCACGAGGATGGGATCTCACTGCCGCCGGAGGCGGTTAACCTCGCCGGCTCGGACGCGAGTCCCGTCCAGGCATTCCGCTATGGTCAACATGCGTACGGATTTCAATTTCACCTGGAGGCCAGCGGTCCGCTAATCGAACGATGGCTCACGGTTCCGGACCATCAGTCGACGCTCGATGAAGAACGGGACAGAATCGACGCTGAAACCATACGCCGGCAAACGATCGGTTCGATCAGGCCGCTGATGAAACTCAGTCGACAAACGTTCACGCGCTGGATAGATCAATTTGAAATTCGGCCGCGGCAGCACCGACTGCCGTCGAAGTAATCAGAAATCGCGCCACTCCAGCGGCGGCTCCTGCATTAGCGCAACCTGCTCACGCAGGGCGAGCACGTGGTCATCCCAGTATCGGCGGCTGTCGAACCATGGAAACGCAAGCTTGAACGCAGGATCCTGCCAGCGACGCGCCAGCCAGGCCGCGTAATGCATGATGCGCAAGCTGCGAAGGGCTTCGACAAGGTGCAGCTCCCGGGCATCGAATGAGCGGAATGACTGGTATCCCTCCAGCAATGCTGTGAGCTGCGGCGTTTGTTCATCCCGGTCACCCGACAGGAACATCCACAGGTCCTGGACGGCGGGTCCGTGGCGGGCGTCGTCGAGGTCGACGATATGCAGTTGCTCGCGCGTAACGAGGACGTTGCCGGGATGAAAGTCGCCGTGCAGCCGGATTTCCCGAACGTGGCCGGACCGCTCGAAGCTTGCCTCGACACCATCAAGCACCAGTTCCGCGACGCCCTCGTAAGCATCGCGGTTGTCGTCCGGGATAAAGTCGTTGTCGAGAAGATACTCGAGTGAGGAGACGCCGTACGAGTGTATATCGATAGTCGGGCGATGCAGGAAACGGCGTGTTTCTCCCTCCAGATGTATGCGCGCAACCAGTCGACCCAGTTGCGTCAGAAGATCGAAGTTATCCAGGTCCGGCGCGCGTCCTCCCCGGCAAGCGTAGACGGCGAGCCGATGGTGTCCGGAGTGGTGCAGAGTTTTTCGGGCGAGCACCAGCGGCGGGATTACGGGAATTTCCTGGCTTGCGAGGTCGAGTGCGAACGCATGTTCTTCGAGGATCGCGTCGTCACTCCAGCGTTGCGGCCGGTAGAACTTGGCCACGATGGGTTTGTCGTCCTCAATGCCCACCTGGTAGACGCGGTTTTCGTAGCTGTTGAGTGCGAGGAACCGACCGTCGCACGCAAATCCCATCTCGCCCAGTGTGGCCAGGATATCGTCGGGGTGCAGGTCGGCAAACGCGAGGGCGGCTGCATTGCCACTCACGAGACCTTCCTGCGCGAGTCCCTTTTGCGGTCGGTTTCCTTGAGCAGCTTCTTCCTGATTCGCAGGTGCTTTGGCGTGACCTCGAGCAACTCGTCGTCGTCGAGGAATTCGAGCGACTGCTCGAGGGAGTAACGCGTCGGCGGCGTCAGGACCAGGTTTTCATCAGTGCCAGCGGCGCGTACGTTGGTCAACTGCTTGGCCTTTGTCGGATTCACGACGAGATCATTCTGGCGTTGATGAATGCCGATAATCATGCCCTCATATACCGGCGCGCCGTGGCCGATAAACAAGCGGCCGCGTTCCTGCAGGTTGAACAGCGCGTATGCAAGGGCCTTTCCCTGGACCATCGAAACGAGCACACCATTGTTGCGTTGAGCGATAGTTCCAGGAACTCGCGGCGCGTAATTGTCGAGCACGTGATAGATGAGGCCCGTGCCCGACGTTGCCGTGAGGTACTCGGTTCGAAATCCGATCAATCCACGGGTCGGAATTCTGTAGTCCAGGCGAATGCGGCCCTTGCCGTCCGGCAGCATGTCCACGAGTTCGCCTTTGCGTTCGGCCAGACGCGTCATGACGGTTCCCTGGTATGCCTCATCGAAGTCGACGGTCAGTTGCTCCCAGGGTTCATGCTCTTCGCCATCGACGTCATGCATGATGACTTCCGGACGTGAGACGGCGAGTTCATAGCCTTCCCGGCGCATCGTTTCTACGAGCACAGAGAGGTGTAATTCGCCGCGGCCGGAAACGCGGAACTTGTCCGGATCGTCCGTTTCGTCGACGCGCAGCGCCACGTTGTGTTTGAGTTCCTGCTCGAGGCGTTCTCGAATCTGGCGGCTCGTCAGGTATTTGCCGTCCTGGCCGGCAAATGGCGACTTATTGACCGAAAACGTCATATTGACTGTCGGCTCATCGACTGACAGCGCAGGCAGTGCTTCCTCGTGGGTCGGCGTGCACAAGGTATCCGATATGCCAAGTTTCTCGATGCCGCTGAACACGACGATGTCGCCTGCAGCGGCCGACTCCACGCGCTGCCGCTTGAGCCCGTCAAAACCGAACAACTCGAGAACCCTTGCACGGCGTACGGAACCGTCGGGTGCGACGACGCTGACCGACTCATTTGCCCGCAATGTGCCGCGGTTGATGCGGCCGATGCCAAGTACGCCGACGTAGGTATCGTAGTCGAGGCTCGACACCTGCAGTTGCAGCGGGCCATCCGGATCAACATCAGGCGGAGGCACGTGTTCGATAATTGTCTCGAAAAGCGGCGTCATATCGCCGCTGCGCATTTCAGCGTTTTCGCTGGCATAACCATTGAGCGCCGACGCATAGATTATCGGGAAGTCCAGCTGTTCATCCGTCGCGCCGAGACGGTCGAAGAGATCGAAGGTCTGGTTGAGCACCCAGTCGGGGCGCGCGCCATTGCGGTCAATCTTGTTGATGACAACGACCGGAACCAGGCCCTGCGCGAACGCTTTTTGTGTCACGAAGCGCGTTTGTGGCATGGGGCCTTCAACCGCGTCCACGAGCAACAGGACGCTGTCGACCATGGAAAGCACGCGCTCGACCTCACCGCCGAAATCGGCATGGCCGGGCGTATCCACGATATTGATGCGGTAGTCGTTCCATTTGACGGACGTATTCTTGGCGAGGATGGTGATGCCACGCTCCCGTTCGAGGTCGCTGGAATCCATGACACGGTCGGGTACAGCCGCGCGCGGACCGAGCGTGCCGGATTGCTGTAGCATCTGGTCCACGAGCGTTGTCTTGCCGTGATCGACATGGGCAATGATCGCGATATTGCGGAGTTTGGAAATATCAGGCATCAGGGTAAGGCTCTTGAAGCAGGCCGCGGATTATAGAGAGCCGTTCTCCGAATTGATATGGCACAGCTGGCAGGAAATATGAAGAAAACGATTGTGATATCAGGGATTTTGATGGCCCTGGCCTCGTGTGGCCAGGCGGAGCCCGTGTTTGATGCAGAGGCCTATGAACAAGAGGTCATGGAGTGGCGGGCCGGGCGCCTGCAGCGGCTGAAGGACCCGCAGGGCTATCTCAACCAGGTCGGCCTGTACTGGCTGGAAAAGGGCTCCTACAGCGTTGGCTCTGATTCAGGCAATGAAATCCGTCTGCCCGATACGGCGGCGCCGCTGGTTGGGGTGTTCGAAGTCGGCGACGGCGGCGTCTGGATGACGGCGGCAAATGGAGTGGATGTTTACAGCGACGACCAGCCGGTGCAGCGAATCCTGATTGCGGACGACACGACAGATGCACCAGTGCAAATTACACATCGAAGCTTAGCCTGGACTGTGGTTAAGCGCGACGATCGTTTCGCGGTCAGGGTGCGTGACTTCGAGCATCCATTCGTTGCGACGTTCGGACCGTTGCCGTATTTCCCGGTAGATCCATCGCTGCGCGTGCCCGCGACACTGCATCGATACGACGAACCCCGAATCGCCAACGTCGAAACTGTTATCGAAGGCCTGGGGTATCACCCGGAATCACCGGGCACCGTGAGCTTCGCCGTTGATGGTCAGACTTTCGAACTCGAGGCCTATACGTCGGGCGACAAACTTTTCTTCGTGTTTGGTGATAAGACCAACCGTGATGATACCTACGGCGCCGGTCGTTTCCTGTATGCCGAGGCGCCGGACGATGACGACAGAACCGTACTGGATTTCAATCTGTCCTACAGCCCGCCATGCGCATTCAACGACTTTTCAACATGTCCCGTGGCGTCTCCGCGCAACCGCCTGCCAATCCGCATTGAGGCCGGTGAGAAGTACGATGAGGCATTGCACTATTCGGCCGACGCCGGATTCTAGTCACGGATTTCGAAAGTCAGGCCGGCGTTTTTCCTGAGGCGTTCCAGCAGCAGGCCGCCCATGGCCGAGGCGGGGGTCCAGACTCCGCCACCGACTGCAATGGCGTCTTTTGCAAGACAGACGGCACATTCGCTTAGCATCTTGCTCGTGGAGCCGTAGCCCGGGTCCTGGTCGCCCGTGATTCGAGTCTGAATCAGCGTCCCGTCCGGTAGTTCGCCAATCTGCATAAGGTTAAAGAAACCGGTCTTTTGCAACTCCGGACTTGGGCCTTCGCCCGGATCGGGCAGTATGAAAGTCTGTAGCAACTTTCTTGTTGGCGCAAAGGAGGCGCCAACAACCAGGCCGCCGATGGCGGCTGTCATGGTGGCGCCTTTAACCCAACCGGCGGCCCCATCACCGGTCATGACCGCTTCCCGATAACGAAAGTCCTTTCCGTATGGGTAGCCGAGCAGCGCATGGCTGCGTCGAACGACTTTCGTATTGACGCCCGCCATGACAAAAGGCGCAGTCCATGATTGTGCGTTCTTGTCATACAAAACGGATTGTTGATCTCTTTTGTCAGGACCGTCGCGTTCTCCCTCGGGGTTGAGGGAGTATGGGTGCACGAGTATCCGTGCAACGTCGCGATCTTTGCGGCTCTCCTGGATGAGGTTCATCATGCTCGCAATGGTGCCGCCGCTCGCCGTTCCTTTGGTCGCCTTTACCAGCAGCGCAATTGACTTGCAGTACGCTCCGTAACGCTGCTTCGCGGCATCCTGCAAGAACCACACGCCGATATCCATCGGCACCGAGTCGAAGCCACAGCAGTGCACAATGCGCGCGCCGGTTTGCTGCGCACGCGCCTGGTGCTGGTCAATCATTTTTCGAATCCACTGCACTTCGCCTGCGAGATCGCAATAATGCGTGCCTGCCTCGACACAGGCGTCAACGAGCGAGGAACCGTACAGTGCATAGGGGCCCACGGTCGTGAGAACAACGCGCGTGCGACGTGCCAGGTTCGCCAGTGAGTCTTTATCGAAACTGTCGGCGACAATTGTCTCGAGGTCTCCCGGTCGGACACCGAGTGATTGCCGCAGCTTCTCCAGTTTCTCCTTGCTACGGCCGGCGATGGCCCACTTCAAATCACCGTCGGTGCCGTACTGGCGCATCAGGTACTCGGCAACGAGTGTGCCGGTAAAGCCGGTCGCTCCCCAGACGATGACATCAAACTCGCGTTCCGAATTAGTTTTGCTCAAAGTCTCTTCTCCAGTAGTGCGACCTCTTTCGTGCCACCTTCAGTCTGCAGCGTGCCGACCTGCACGAAGCCATGTTGCCTGTGATATTGCATGGATGTTTCATTTGCAGGCCGAATATTGACTTCACAGGTCATGACGTCAACCTCGCCCCGCAAAGTGGCTGCGAAGTCGTCATAGAGGCGCGAGGCGATGCCCATTCGCCTGGCCGTCGCCGACACGGCAACTCTGTCGACGTATCCGAAGTCAGTGTAGTTTTCACTGAACCAGCGATAGTTGGGGCTGGTGTAGGGCAGTCCAGGCCTCAAGCCAATCAGGAAGCCAGCAACCTGTCCTTCGTGCCGAACCACGCGAAAATAATGCGCAGTGCTCGCGAACCACTTCATCTGCGCCAAATCGATCCGACCGACGTGCGGGACCGCGTCTTCGTTCAGGCGCAGGACACTATCGAGGTCGCTCGGCTTTACGTTCGTAATTCGCATGATCGCAGTGTACCTGTACAGGCGCCTTCGAGTAGGTGTTAGGCTTCTGCCTGTCGACATCAAGGCGCGCGGCCCGACTGCGTGGCCTTTGCTATTGGGAAAATCGGAGGCGTAGATGAAAAAAGTAGGCTGGCTTCTGGCTTGCAGCTGGGTCTTGCTTGCGGCCTGCGTAGGCAGCGTCGAAACTGCCCCGGCATCGCCGCTCAAGGTGGATTTACAGAGCGTCGTCGATATCGGGCGCGTGCAGCCCGTCAATGGCATTACCTCCGCGGGACAGCCTGATCAGGCTGCGCTCAAGGTTTTTGCGGTTAGCGGCTATGCGGCCGTAATCGATATGCGAACCGCGGGCGAAGAACGCGGTTTCGACGAGCAGGCCGTTGTCGAGGAACTGGGTATGGATTACCTGTCATTTCCCATCAGCAGCGACGGCATCAGTTTCGAAAATGCCGCAGCACTGGACGAGCTGCTTGGCGGCTATGACCAGCCGGTGCTGGTCCATTGCGCCAGTGGCAACCGCGTTGGCGCGTTGTTAGCGTTGCGAGCGAGCCTCAAGGGCGCTGACGACGAGACCGCTTTAGAGGTCGGTAAACAGGGTGGGCTGACTGGCCTCGAGCCAAAGGTGCGCGAGGCCCTGGACCAGAATTGACGGACGACAGGTGCTGGTGTGTGAGCTGTCGGAAAATGGTGGAGCCGAGGAGGATCGAACTCCCGACCTCCGCATTGCGAACGCGGCGCTCTCCCAGCTGAGCTACGGCCCCACACGAACAGATTAGTCTACACCCGGACCGAATTGCGCAAGCACGATGGCATTGAAACCTGGTGGAGGTGGCGAGAATGGATTCACCGCCTGCGGCGGCTCACCCCTGCGGGGCGCACTGCGCGTCTGTCGCCCGGCTGCGCCGGGCTCGGATGAATTGACTCGGGCCGTCCCTGGCCCTCGCCCTGCGGGCGCACTCGCGATGCTCGTGCGTCCAAAACGGCTTTCCTGCCGTTTTGTCGCTACGTGGCTTCTCTTCCGGACCACCGCCCACAAAACAAAAAAAACCGCCCAGGGGCGGTTTCTTAGTTTTGGTGGAGGTGGTGGGAATCGAACCCACGTCCGCAAGACCTACGCTACGAGATCTACATGCTTATTCCGTCTTTAATCTCGCTGCAAGCTACCCGACGGGCAGGGAAAACTCACAGCCAGTTCAGCAAGGATTTAACGGTTTGAGCCCTGAACATGCTCGCGCCGCGGTCCTGTGTCGGTGACTCCTGCGATCCGGACGCACAGGCACGATCCGGGCAGAAGGCATTTACTGGTTTTTAAGCAGCTAGTGCGTAGTTGTCGTCGTTGGCAACTATAAGTTTTACAGCTG
>JABDOQ010000106.1 GCA_013043165.1 Woeseiaceae bacterium
GTACGATGACTTCCAGTTGAAAGACCTGTTCCTGCGGGTCCGCGGGCTCAGTAGAGGAGCCTGGCAGATTCAATTCGAGAATCGCCAATCGCGAGAACACCGCGGTAATCAGCAGGAACGGAACCAGAATCACCATCAGGTTCATGAATGCCGTAATGTTGAGCTCGGCCGCATCATTACGATAATGAGCGCCGCCTCGTCTGCGGCTACGGATCATGACCTACGCTCCCGATGTCTTCAGCTGACGTTCGGTCACGGCATTGAGGAATTTGACGCTCGCCATCTCGAGGCTGTCGACAAGACCGTTTGTCTTCGTCTGCAGCAAGGCATGCACGAGCAGCAACGGAATGGCAGCCATCAACCCAAAGGCCGTTGTATTCATCGCCACCGAGATACTGGCGGACAGCATGTCTGCCTTGTCTGCCGGATTCGCATTCGATACGGCAGTGAAGGCGTTGATCAGGCCGATGATCGTGCCCAAAAGGCCGAGAAGGGTCGCCACGTTCGCCAGCGTCGCAATGTAATGCGTGCGCTTTTCCAACCTCGGTAAAACTTCCATCAGGCTTTCTTCCATGGCCTTCTCGATATCGTCACGACGACGTGCTGACTTAACGCGATACAAGCCGTAAGTCAGTATCGAGCCAATGGCTGCCTTTGATTTCGAAGTGAGCGCAGCAGCTTCCTGGAAATTACCGGCCTTAAGGAAAGGCACGATCTTTTTCCACAAAGCACGATTGCTTACACCCGACATGGTCAGGTACATCCAGCGCTCGATCGCGATCGCGGCGCCGAATGCAAATACAAACAGGATTGGGTACATGAATGCGCCGCCATCCTGAAAAAACCGCACGATAGTGCTCATTTGTCTGCTCCTCTAAAAACAGAATTTCTCGCGGCATGAGCCGCTCTTTACAAGTCAGTCGAGGCTACGCGCCACTCCTAATCCTGTTCATCTTCGCCGTACAGGTCGCCGTAGTAATCGACCTGCCGAATGAATTCTTCCCTGTCGATCGGTGCAAGCACCTCATCGAGCAGAGTGTTAACCGGCTTGCCCATCAGGTCGCCGGGGTCCGATTTTTTCCAGGGCACGATGTACAGCACCTTCGGCAGCTCCTGGTTACCCGTAATCTCAGTGCGTCCGAGTTCGATCGAGTCCATGACGCGGTCGCCTGCCGTTTGCCGCGTGATATTCTGTGTCTCGCGAGCCTCTTGCTGTTGCATTGACGAGGTGTCAACAGCAGGCATCAGGTCATCGTCGTCCGATGTCGATTCCTGAGCAAAAGTGGCAAACGCTGCCAACGCCATGGCGAGCATGAATCCGGCGCCGAATACCCTGATTTTTGCAGTACCCATGTCCATCAATCCGCCACGTTTGCCGTGCGCTGATGCGCCGCTACGCGGCGCCTCAGATCCGCAATCCATTTCTCAACCTGCTTGTCTTCACCGACAAGCGCCTGGTAAGCCTCGAAATGCTGCAGTGCCACATCAAGGCGCTGCAGGTACAGCTCATTCAGGACCCCCAGGTTGTAGTGTGCCAAGGCGTAGTCGGGCTTGACTGTGACGGCCTTCAAATAAGCGGCTTCTGCCTCGAGAAAATTGCCATTTCTGCGAAGTAGCATGCCCAGCTGGTTCAAAGCGGCCGCATGACCGGGATTTATCGCCAATGCGGCGTCCAGCGCCGACCTCGCGGCCGCGCTGTTGCCGTTATTGACGTGAATGATGGCCAGGTTGACGTGGGCCCCCGGGTAACTCGGGAACTGCAGCAGGAACTCCTTGAATCGGAGCTCGGCGTCTACGAAATCGCCGGCCGCCATGGCCGAAACCGCCTGCTCGTAAAGCGTCCGGACTTTCGGCGGGATCACCGCTTCGGGCTGGCTGCCTGCCGCAAGCTCGCCCTGACCTGAGGCTGCCCTCGAATCAGGCGCTTTGGCCGGGCCGCCGCTCGCGCAGCCCGCAAGCACCAGCAGCCCCAGCAGGGACATCGAAACCCGCACGGTATTAGTAAAGCGCTGTAACAACATCTTCGCTGCGCTCCTTTTTTGCGTATCGCGCCGGCATCAGGCCGGCCAGTCGTTCGAAACTCTGGCGCACCCATTCATCGTAGACGCCATCCGGGGCCCTGTCTGCGTTCGCTTTATACAGGTCGATCGCTTTTTCCTCGAACGGGAAGGCCTGTTCCTCGAGGAGCAGTTCGTATTGCTCAAGCGCATCGACATCGAGGTCGCGCGGTCGATCGGAATCGAGCAGATCCGAACTGAACTGTTCGTAAACCTCGCCCAGGCGAAAGGTCGCCGCCGTGGTCACTTCCGCAACCCCATAGTCGGCTGCGTCCGTATAAGCCGCGATAACTTCTTCCATCAGCGATTTTTTGAGCTTAAGACTGTCGGCCAGCGGCTGGGCCAATTTCACAACCACGAAACGCTCGCGTACCGGGTCTGCAAGCTCCAAAGTCGCTGTTGCAGCCAGGAAGCGCGTGCGATCGGTCCGCTGTGCGCCGGCCATCGCGTCGACCTGAACAAGCTCATTAAGTCTTGCAAGACGTTCCTGTTCGTTGCCGGTCTGCCGTGCAATCTCGAGCAGGCGAAAACGCGCCTCGATCGACTCCGAAAGCGGGTTCGGGTAACGCAGCACGATGTCATTCAGCACTCGCTGCTCGCTGGAAATGGTACCGGACTGTTTGTAAAGCTCGGATGCCTTCCAGAGCGCTTCGCGGCGGACATCGTCGGTGCTCGAATCGGCTCTGGATATACGCTCAAACTCGGCCGCTGCCTGGTCTGACTGGCCGGATTCAAGATAAGTAACGGCCAGCTTCTGGGATACATCGTCGGCGAATTCGCTGTCCGGATAATCGCTGCGAAATCTCTCAAGTACGCCGGAAGCACGATCCCACGCCTGCAGATTAATCAGGGCGGCAGCCGCATCGTATTCGGCAGTGGCGCGGATATCGGAATCCGGAACGACCTGGCCCAGGCGGGTAAAGTGTGTAACCGCAGTCTCGAGATCGCCGGCATCCCGCGCCTTTTCACCCTGCTTGTAAATCGACGAAGCGATTCGGTCCTTGATCTGTTGGCCTGCCGTCACGTCGTCAGCCGGCGTGAAGCTTCGCAAACTGTAGTACGCAGCTTCGGCCTCGGTGAAATTTTGCAGGTCAAACTGCGAATGGGCGATCACGGTCCAGGCCGTTCGCGCCAGCTTTGGCTCCACCGGCGGCAGTTTGGCCACTACCGCCTGGCCTACCGCTATAGCGAGATCGAACTGATTCTGGGCGAACAAATCTTCGGCGACGGTTGTCAGTACGGCGCCCGACTCCGGATGATCGGGATAGGTGTCAGCAAACTTCAAACCGCTGTCGAGGTATTTCTTGTGCCAGTCGTCTTTTGCGGCGCCAGCCAGAGACTTTTCATGCTCCCGATACGAGAGAATCGCCGCGTAGCCGGCTTCGGCTGACTTGTCGTGATCAATGTAGCCGTATGCAGTGCGCTCGTACTCGGCCGTCGCAGCCCCGAAGTCTTCGCTCTCGAACAGTATTTCGGCCAGCAGAAAGTTGGTGTTGGCGCTGTCCGGTTCACCCGGAAAATATGCCAGGTACTTGCGATACCAGTTGGCGGCTTGCTGGTAGTCACTCTTTTTGCCATCGCGCTGTGCCTCGGCATGATAATACTGCGCCAGGTCGTTGAGGTTGCTCTTCAGATACGCAGCAACTGCCTGGTTCTCCTCTGGCGGATTGCGAACCCAGAATTCGCCGTCCATTCCATAGCGTTCGACGAAGCCCTTTTTGCCTTCAAGCACAAGGGTGGGGAAGCCGCCCTGCTTGTATGCCTCGATGACTTCGGCCTGCAATATCGGCGCCTTCGGATGAAACGGATCCTGTGCTACAAAGGCCTCATAGGTTTCGGCCGCGTCAACATAGCGTTCTTTCTCGAGGTACAGGTCGCCCAGGTTGCTATAAATCACATAACTGTACGCCGGGTTTTGGCGCGCCTGGAGAAAGGCGTCGATGCTGTCGGCACCTTCCATGTAAGAAAAGCTGATGCTCAGGACGCGGAAGGTATCTTCAACCAGCTCGCGTTCGGCCCGCTTCAAGCTGGCAAGGCGCTCCTCACCCTCCCCTATTTCAACGCCTTTGATCTTGCGATCCAGCAGTTCAAAGAAGGGTTCAAGGCTATCCTCATGCCACGCCAATTTAAACTGCGACCAGCCGAGCTTGTACAACGACTGTTCGAAGAAGCGCGACTCTTCGCCGTATTTTCTGACGTCCTGGTAAGCGGCCTCCGCATCGTTGTATTGTTTGCGCAAGAACAGCATCTCACCGCGACGGAACTGCACTTCGTCAATCAACGCAGTATCCGGGAACTTGGTCACAAGCTCATTCAGGACTTCGAGCGCTTCGTCTGTACGGCCACCAATCTCATAGGCACGAGCCAACTGGTATAGCACGGTATCGTTGCGCCGATAATCCGGATAGGCCTCGAGCAACTGTTGATAGAGGCCAACTGCATTGTCGTAGCCGGTTGAGTCCAGCGATTCGATATTGTCGGCGAGCTGATTGGCCTCGGTGGCTTCGAGTTCCAGGTCACCGAGGCGGCGCATGGCTTCGGCACGCAGCTCCGGATCATCCGACACAAGATCAAGAAACGCCCGGTAATTGTCGCGCGCGAGATCGGAGCTGTCGAGAATGACCTTTCCGGGTCGTATCTGAACGGTTTTTTTCTCGAGACTTTTGATCGTGTCCTTCTTTTTTACGCCCGCGCTCGCGGATGGCGCCGCAAGCACCAGAGCAAGCATCAACGGCAACAGGTAGCGATGCCCTTTCATTCCGATGCATCCCCGACTGTTGCCGCAATGTCGTAAATTGCCGCGAGAGCAAACCGCGCCTGCACGGTATAGATGTCAAGCCTCTGTTTCTGCGCTTGAAGCTCGCCGACGGCGATCGATTGCAGGAAAGCGCGCTGCCTGGACAGCGCGTCTTCGACCCGCATCTTGGTGCCCTCGATACGCGGCGCCAGGCCGTAAACGCGATTACTGAGCTCGGCGAAGCGCAGCGGTTCGAGGCGCATCGTTTCGTCTATTTGACGTCGTGAACGCTGCGTCGCCACGAGGGCTTCACCGGATTGGCGAAGGTTGCGCCGGATGCGCCACAGGCGGTCGCCAAAGTCGCGCTCGAGGTTCCACTGCAGTACACCTTTCAACAGGCGGATCTTGTCGCGCACTTCTTCCGCCTCAGGAATGTCGGCACGCAAAGCCGGAGTATTTTCAAGACCGGTAATTTCGCCCCACATGTCAAATTCGGCCTGGGTCGCAAGAGCCAGCCAGTCATGGCTCTCTTCGATGTTGTTCAGCGTCGAATCAAACTCGAGCTTGCGACTTACCATGCCATCCAGATCGGCGCGCGCCAGCGCATCCTCAACGCGTGGCAAACGCAAAGCGTATGCCTCCTTGCGCGTTTCGAGCATGTTGCCGTACACACCGACGTTTAGCTGCCACTCGTCGAGATTCCTGTACAGATAACTCAGGTCGCGGTAATTCTTGAGGCCTTCCTGGAATTTGTGTGTCGCCAGGAGATGAAACAGGTAACGCGCTTCCAGACCCGCGGGCAACTCCTCAAGGCGCCAATACCAGCCTGCGCTGTCCAGCGGATCGTCCTCGACGAAATCATCAAAGAAAAGGCCGGATTCGATGTGCTGAATCGTCCGGTCGAGACGATTAGTCTCTTCATAAAACGCTTCGATCGCATTGAGGTAGTGATCGGCCGCCTGGCTGATTGAATCGAGTTTTGCCATGGCATACGGAATCGCCAGCATGGATTCCTGAACCGCCGAATCAAGCAGGTTACGGCTACGTAACTCCATCCAGGGCACCAGCGCTCGCTGGTAGTTTTCGATTTCTGCATCGGCCCAGCCGACGCCCAGCAGGGCCTTGTTAGAAAATGGACCTTCAAGCCGAACGCGCTGCAGCGGTGCTTTGGCTGCACTGGGCTGGCCGTCCTGCAACAGCGCGTAGCCGAGCGCCAGGTTCGCCTTGTCACGCAACGATGCGAGCTCATTGTTGTAGGGGTCCAGGTCGCCCAGGTCGTCAAGCAGCCGCGCCGCTTCATCGACACGACCCAGGCGGACCAGCGCTACGCCGAGGTTGAACCTGGCATACCGTGCCCACTCAGTCTTGCCTTTCCAGTTTTGCAGCCTGGCGATCGCAGCATCGTAATCGCCTGCATCGATAAGAATCTGCGACTCGAGCATCAGTGCTTCGCGCTGCAGGTTCTTCGGAAGCTCACGCTCGATATAGCTCAGTGCCTGCCGTGACTTGTCGAGATAACCGCGCTGGTACCAGATTTTGGCTAGAAAAAACCAGGTTCGATCGCGAATATCCGGGGCGACGTTGTCTGCCAGCAGGCGCTCGAAGATGTCAGCGGCTTCAAGGTGGTGGCCATAGGAAAGATACATTCCACCGAGGAGTAGCTCGGCTTCGTCGCTATGATCGTCGAGCTGCTGCTTATCTTTCGCGGCAAGCAGGCGAACGATCGCCGGGAAATAGTCTTCCTGATAGAAGTAGAAAAGGACCTCACCATAGTGCGGGTCCTGCACGACGATCGGGTCGCGACCATCGTCTGCTGCCTGAAGGGCTTGCGTCGGTACCTGCAGCGCCAGCCACAAGCAGAGGCACCTAAGTAGTGAGCGACCTGGATGCAAAGGTCACTCCCATTCCTTGATGACAAATTCCGGCTGCTGCTTCCTGACCCGGTCAGTGATTTCCAGCTCGAGATACTTCGCACCGATACCCTTGTCAAAGGTCATGGTTGCACCGCGACGGTAGTCGCGAACGTGAGGGCCTTTGCCCGTGAAGATTGCAATGAGTTCGTGATCGCCGGTTTTCAGATTAGCCATGTGCACGCGATGAACGCCGCCACGAATCAATGCATCCGCCTCGCGCGATGTGTACAGGTAGTTGGCAACTTCCTTGCCATCAATCTTGATGTTTACGGAGTCGAGTTCGAAATACTCGCCAACGTCCATGGATATGAAGAACGCGACCTGCGAGTTTGCGGGAAACAGCAATTCTTCCTCGAGAAGGAACAGGTCCCGATTGAGGTCCAGAACCTCCTTCTTCAAAGTCTGCACATCCTGATCCAGACTGCGGAACTCATTACGGGATTCTGACTCCGAGGCCTCTGCAATCATCGCGCCAGCCATCGCTGCATCCGCATTCATCGGGACCGCGTCCTGTGCTGCTACAGAAATGCTGACTGCGAGTATCGCGATTGCCGCCAGGCTGATAAATGTCTTGGTCACTGCGTTACTCTCTTAACAATGAGCGAATCTGGTCCAGGTATTTCACTTCGTAACCCGGCTTGTAGCCATGGTGCACATGACGAATCCTGCCTTCCCGATCAACAAGGATCGTGACTGGCATAGCTTCAACTTCGTACAATTCGCTGACTTCCTTTCGCGCATCGAACAGCACCGGAAAACTGACGCCGAGCTCATCGATCATTTTCATCGCGCGCCGCGAGTCATCGTCGATATTCACGCCGAGCAGGTTGAACCCCACTCGCTGGTAGCGCGCATACAATTCGTCAAGCAGCGGCATTTCCTGACGGCATGGGCCACACCAGGTTGCCCAAAAGTTGATCATGACAACGTCGCCGCGATACTCCGACAACCTCAGGTTTGCGCCCGATGAGCTCTTGAGCGCGAAATCCGGCGCCGGCTGCCCTTCCAGGCCTGAGGATGCGATGCTGCTTGTCGCGACGACGCAGACTAAAAACGCAAAAATCGAGTTTCTGATATTCATACACCTGTTCCCTGTTCTACGAGTCCGGTTCCATCCGATAACGAGCGCCGCCAGCCGCGCCTTTTCAGTCCCGAATGGTGACAGGCGCAGTGGCTCCGGGCCGTGATAGTGGTCACAAATGCCCGGATTTCCTAAACATAATGGCAGGCGATGCTTGCCAGCTGGCAGGCCACGCGATCGTCCCAGATTACGTTAAATGACTGCCACAGCCCAATTTTTTTGCCCGGAGTTGCAGCCCAATGATAGGCGTATGAAACTGAATTTAAAGTGAAAATACGTCGCCTTTCAGCGACATTCAGCGGTTTTTTTTTGCTACTCGGATAAGTCGTGGATGGGCTTTTGCAGCCCGTCCGAATAATAGACGCGGCCCTGTGCATCGATGACGATACTTTCGTAGTCCGGCAATGTGGCGATCAGCGTCAGTCCATCCTCGACACCCAGCACGAATACCGAGGTCGACAAGGCGTCGGTAATTACTGCATCCGGGCCTATTACCGTTGCACTGCGCACGCCACCGGCCGGTTCACCCGTGCGCGGCTGGATAATGTGATGATAACGAATCCCATCTTCATCAAAATATCGCTCATAGTCGCCCGAGGTCGAGATGGCCTCGTCGGCCAGCGGTAGCGAAATAGCCACCTGCCCGTCGTTCCTGGGATCCCGGATACCGACCATCCACGGTCGGCCGCGACGATCACCAAGCAGGCGCGAATCCCCGCCGGCCGTGACAATCGCATTTTGCACGCCTTTTTGACGCAAAATGTCGATGCCCCGCTCGACCACATACCCCTTCGCAATTCCACCGAGGTTGATGCGTACTCCCTGCTGCAGAAACACGATTGTGCCCGCAGCCCTGTCCAGCTGAACAAAACGGTAGTCGATGTTTTCGCGCTCCGACTCCACTGTCTTTGCATCGGGTCGGTGTCGCGAACGAAAGTCATAGTGCTGGCCCACGCTGTCATACGTTATATCGAATGCACCGAGCGTCAGTACCGAAATATCCAGTGATCGTTGAATGACCTGAAATAGCTCATCTCCGATCTGCACCGGGCTCTGCGCCGCCAGCCGATTGATTCTCGAGATTTCGCTGTCATCTTTGTAGGTACTCATAAGGCGGTCGATGCGAGCCGCTTCGTCGAAAACCTCTTCGAGCGCCTGCTGGCCGGTCTCCGGACTTTCGCTCCAGAGATAGACGCTGACTTCGGTGCCCATCAACGGGCGCGTATCGCCGAGCCAGTCTGCGAGCGTGAGCGATCCCGGCCATATCAGCAGCAGTGTTGCTAGTTTTAGGCCAAGCCGGGAGTTATGCTTGGTGGATTGACCCCCTAGTAAGGAGCCGGACAGTGACTTCATTCCTGATTTTCCTGGGCGTAATTGCCGCGATAGTGATCTGGGCGATCGGTATTTACAACCGACTCATAAACGAACGAAATCGCGTCAGAAATGCGTTCGCGCAAATCGATGTTCAGCTGACTCGGCGACATGACCTGATTCCTAATCTCGTCGAAGCCGTCAAGGGCTACATCAAACATGAGCGTGAAACCCTCGAAGCCGTTGTCAAGGCTCGCAACAACGCGGTTTCCAGCCTCGACGCTGCCAAGGCCGACCCCGCCAACGCCGAAGCCATCAAGAAGCTTGGCGCCTCGGAGGGCGCACTGGGCAGCGCGCTCGGCCGCCTGTTTGCTCTGGCAGAAGCTTATCCTGATCTCAAGGCGAATCAAAATATGATGCAGTTCCAGGAGGAACTGGCCAGCACCGAGAACAAGGTTGCTTTTTCACGCCAGGCGTTTAATGACGCGGTTCTGGGCTACAACAACACGGCCCAGAATTTCCCGAATAACATGATCGCGAATACCTTCAATTTCGAGCTTGCCAGCTTCCTGGAGATCGAGTCCGAAGAAAAACGCGAAGTGCCGGACGTTTCTTTTACCTGATTCCTGACATCCTGCGACGCATCGGACGGGACGCCAAGTGAACTTCTTTGATGCGCAGGACCGTGCACGCCGTACGTCGCGACGCCTGGTTGCCGCCTACATTGTCGCCATGCTGCTCATTGTAATCGCCGTAACCGCCCTGGTTGGCGTTGCAATGTTTCAGTTTTCGGCGGCAGGTTATGGCTATGCCTCCCAATCGGGTTTCGCAGAGGGCGACTTCTTTGCCCGACAGGGGCCGGTACTCATTGGCACCGCGATTGCCACGATCGTTTTGATCCTCGGTGCCAGCCTGTTCAAGACCTCTGTCCTCTCTGCCGGTGGCGGCAGCGTTGCAACAGGAATGGGAGGGACGCTTGTCCCGGCAGACGTTCAGGACCCGTTGCGCCGCCGGCTGCGCAATGTTGTCGAAGAAATTGCAATTGCGTCGGGGGTACCGGTTCCGGAAATTTATGTTCTCGAAGAAGAGCACGGTATCAACGCGTTTGCGGCCGGCTTCACACCCAGCGATGCCGCCGTGGCCGTGACTCGCGGCACGCTCGAAATCCTCGACCGCGACGAGCTGCAGGGCGTGATCGCCCACGAGTTCAGCCACATCCTGAATGGTGACATGCGCCTCAACATCCGCCTCATGGGCGTACTCTACGGCATTATGGTCCTGGGCCTGATCGGCCGCATGATCGTGCGTGGCGGCCGTCACGCGAGCATCGTTTCCAGTCGCCGCGACCGCGGCGCTCCCGTCGCGATCCTGATAGGGCTGGGCCTGGTCATTATCGGCGGTATCGGCGTTTTCCTTGCCCGCATCATCAAGGCCGGCGTCTCCCGACAGCGTGAGTCACTGGCGGATGCCTCTGCCGTGCAATTCACCCGCCAGACCGCGGGCATCGCAAATGCCTTGAAGAAAATCGGTGGCTACAGCGCGGGTTCGCGGATCACGTCGGCCGATCCTGAAGAAGTCAGCCACATGCTGTTCGGTGAGGGCGGCAAATTTTCGGGCTTGTTTGCAACACATCCGCCGCTGGTCGAACGAATTCAGGCGCTGGATCCGAGCTTCAGGGAATCCGATTTCCCACGCGTCGATCCGCGCCAACGCAAGGCCACAGGCAGCCCGGAAGCAGTACACAGTGGATTCAGAGACGATATGACCACGGCCCTCGCGAGCGGCGGTGTCGCTGTTTTGCCTGATTCTATCGCCGAAACCGTGGGCCAGCCTGAAAGCGAGCATATCGAGTACGCACGACAGCTTCGGCAATCAGTTCCGGAATCGCTTTACGCGGCCGCCCATTCCCCGGAATTTGCGTATCTGTTGACGATCGCATTGATACTGCATCGGGACGACAGAACGGCGGATCGGCAGCTGTCACTGGCGAAAGAGCAACTCGGGGCCGAGCGCACCAGCCTGCTACAGCGTTACTACTCCGAGTTGGCAACGATCGGAGCTGAATTTCGCCTGCCGCTGCTCGCGATCGCGTTCCCGGCGCTTAAATTGCGGCCAGCCCAACATCTAAGCTACCTGGTGTCGCTCGCCACGCGGATGATTGAAATCGACGGCGAAATCGACTTTTACGAATTCTGTTTCTATCGAATACTGATGAGCAGTCTCGGCCAGGCCGTTGATCCGTCCGGACGCCGCACAGCGACCCGTGCGCGCAAGAAAGAGCTGCGTGCGGCGACGATCGATCTGCTACGAGTACTCGCCAAGCATGGAAATGAATCCGGGGAACAGAGCAACGCGGCGTTTCGTGCCGGCCGTGCGACGCTGGGCGCCTGGGCGCGAGACTATGAGTATGAATCTGAACAGAGCTTTACTGTTGCCGTCCTTGACCACAGCCTCGACGTGCTGCTCGGCTTGAACAGCAAGGGCAAGGAAACGCTGTTGCGAGCCATCAGCGCCACGGCGGCACACGATGCCAGGCTCTCGATAGGGGAAGCTGAGCTTATTCGAGCCGTTTGCGCAACGCTCGATTATCCGCTGCCGCCTATTCTTGTGCGCCGGACAGCCGATTAGCGGCTGGCCGCCGCTGCATATGCTTTGCCTGGTAATTTTGTCGTAGTATAGAACTCCTGAGCGATATTCCTGTCGGACATCACCATGAATAAACCACGCCTCCTGGCCATGCTCTTTCTGCTGGCACTTGCCATTACATCCACCAGCTACGGCGCGACGCGCGAAGAGAAGCGAGTTGCCGACGCCGCCGATGTGCTCGATCAACTGCTGCGGATTCCCGAAAAAACGATTCCGCCCAATTTGCTTTCGCATGCATACGCGGTCGCTGTCGTACCCAATGTCGTCAAAGCGGCATTCGGACTGGGCGCACGTCGCGGCAAGGGCATCATCGTTGTGCGTCAGGACGATAGTTCATGGAGCAACCCGGCCTTTATTACGTTGACGGGTGGCAGCGTCGGCTGGCAGATCGGCGCTCAGTCGACAGACATTATCCTGGTGTTCAAAACGCGCAAAGGCGTCGACGGCATCGCGAACGGCAAGTTGACGCTGGGTGCCGACGCGTCGGTCGCTGCCGGGCCGGTGGGCCGACATACGGCCGTAGCCACAGACATCCTGTTCAGGGCTGAAGTCGTCTCGTATTCTCGCAGCCGAGGCCTGTTCGCCGGAATTGCGCTCGAAGGCGCCGGCGTTTCCATGGACCGCAAAGCTAACGCCGCATTTTATAGTTCGAGCAGCATGACGCCGGAGAATATTTTCGTCAGTTCGCCGAACATTGCGCCGGACGTTGCAAACACGTTCGTGCAAATACTGACGGCGCAGACAAGACGATTGCCAACCTCCCCCGGCATGCAGGCTGATACAGCTTCGCCCGAAGAAGAAAGCTCTAACGTGCGCACTTTCGGCATGCCCGAAGCCGGTGAACCGGAAATTGACGAAACAGAATACGACCCGAATTACTAGTTGCCTGAGCGAATAGATCCTTGAACGACCTGATTGCAAAGGTGCAGCAACTCGCCGAGCTGATTGGCCCGAATGTTTATCTGCAGGCAGCGATCATTGCGGCGGTTTTCATTGTTATCGGCAAGATCGCTGACTGGATAATCTCCGGAGTAATCGGCCGGATTGCAAGCCGCTCCACCAACAACTTCGATGACGAGCTGGTAGGGCTGATTCACCGGCCCGTTTTCCTTTCGTTTGTTCTGCTTGGCCTTGGACTTGCGACCCGCCGACTCGACATGCCGGATGCGCCGACGTTCATAACGCTTGGTATTCTCAAGACCATTGCGATATTCGTTTGGTACAGCACGCTGAACAGCCTGCTGGCTCTGTTCGTAAAGACATTCAGCCGCACGCATGACAGCAAGATCGTACAGACCGGCATGCTGTCTTTGCTACAGAACGTGATGAAAATAGTCCTGGTCGCACTGACAGGTTACTTTATCTTCCTGGCGTGGAACATCAACGTAACAGCATGGCTCGCATCCGCCGGTATTGTTGGCCTGGCGCTCAGTTTCGCTGCCAAAGATACGCTGTCGAATCTGTTTGCCGGCGTTTCGATCATCATGGACGCACCGTACAAGACAGGCGATTTCATAATCCTCGAGTCCGGCGAACGCGGCATTGTCACGAACATCGGATTGCGCAGCACGAGAATTTTGACGCGCGACGACGTGGAAATCACGGTGCCGAACGGAATCATCGGCAACGGCAAAATTATAAATGAGGCCGGCGGCCCGTCCGAGCAACATAGAATTCGCGTTGCTGTTGGTGTCGCGTATGGCAGTGATATCGATGAGGTCATCAACGTACTGCAAGCCGTCGCGAATAATAATGCGGATATCGTCGATGACCCGGAACCGCGCGTTCGGTTTCGCATGTTTGGCGATTCGAGTCTGAATTTTGAATTGCTGGGCTGGATCGCGCAGCCGGTTGATCGCGGTCGTGTCGTGCACGAGCTGAATTGCGCTGTTTACAAAGCACTTGACGAAAACAACATCTCAATTCCGTTCCCGCAACGCGATCTGCATGTGCGAACGATGCCGCCGGCAAGAAGCTAGTCGACGTCGTCTTCGTTTCGGCGACGCAGTTCTTCGCGGATCGATTCGAGATCAGCAGCCGGCGGTTCGGGAGCTGACTCCAAAACCGGCGCATTGCCGCCATCAATTGCTGGCTGAGCATCTGCATTAACATCAACCATATCCGGCTCATCTGCAATCACTGCTTCAGGAACGACCGCAACCGGTACATTGCCTTCGGACAGCGGGTCGGATGCCTCCATCGTATCCGGGCGAGCAACGCCAAACTGGGCGAGATACTCGGCTTCCTCACGAAGCCGCTGCGCCTCGGCCGCGCGCCGGCGTGCCTCCGCAGCAGCCGCCTGAGTGCGACGCAAGGCTCTCCTTTTGCTTTCTGACCTCGCATCCAGCGCCGCTCTGTCGGCTGCTTCTTCCTTGGCCTGAACTCTCGCAACAGCCTGACGAGCGTTTATGCATTCCGCGTCATAGCGGGTCTTGGAGCGATCCTGGCCACACCGGACCATCGCCGCTTCGAGCAGAATCGGATTTTCGAGGAATTCGGTAACGGTCCGAGGCGGCGGCTCTTTCGCGCAACCGGCCAGCACCGATAATCCGCAAAGCAACAGTGTCAGATGCTTCGTCATAGGGCCTAACCATTCCAAATTTGGTGTTTGGTACAAAAATTCATGCTGCGGACGCGATGATAGCAAAATTGTCAAATTACAGTGGCGGTGTCAGTTCGCACTTTTTTGCGCTGATTTTGCTTTTTTTCGCGCTATAGTGACGCGGTGCTCATTACAGGAACGCGGACCTTTGTCAGGATCGAGCCAATTTACGCTCCTCGGCCAGCGGCGATTTGCCCCATTTTTCGCGACGCAGTTCCTCGGGGCCCTGAACGACAACATCTTTCGCAACGGCCTGGTCATCCTGATCACTTTCCAGGGCGTGCTTGTTGCGGGAATGGATCACACTCAGCTTGCCAACGTCGCTGCCGGGCTTTTCATTTTACCGTTCTTCCTGTTTTCGGCGACTGCTGGTCAGCTTGCCGACAAGTACGAAAAGTCGATGCTTATAAGGCGCATCAAGGTTCTCGAAATTGGCCTTATGACGCTCGCTGCATTTGCCCTCGTCTCAGAAAGCTACTCGCTCCTGCTGCTTGTGTTGTTCCTCATGGGCTGCCAGTCAACGATATTCGGACCGGTCAAGTACGCATACCTGCCACAACAACTGGCTGATGATGAGCTCGTTGGCGGCAACGCTCTCGTCGAGTCGGGGACGTACGTTGCAATCATCCTCGGGCTCATCGTTGGTGGCATTGCAGTCGGAAATGAGGTTGCCAACGGCTTGGGCATCAGTAAACGAAGCATGCTCGGCGCCTGTCTCATCGTTGTCTCGCTCGCGGGTTACTTGACAAGTCGACAGGTGCCACTCACCCGGGCCGTCGATCCCACACTCAGGATCAGCTGGAACGCCTGGCGGGAAACCTGGCGCATTGTCAAGTTCGCGCGAGAAGAGCGCAGCGTCTTCTTATCGATTCTCGGTATCTCGTGGTTCTGGTTCTTTGGTTCTGCGATGACGATTCAGATTCCGGCGTACACGCTTGAAATTCTCAACGGTAACGAAGCGATAACAACGACTCTTCTGGCTGCATTCGCGGTTGGTGTAGGCGTCGGTGCATTATTGTGCGAACGGATGTCGGGGCATCGAATAGAACTCGGCCTGGTACCGTTCGGTTCCATCGGCCTCAGCCTGTTTGCGATCGACCTGTATTTCGCGCAGCCTGATTCCCACAGTATCGCCGTAGCAACCATCAGTGAGTTCCTCGGCCGCAGCGGAAGCTGGCGTATCCTGGCGGATCTCGCCCTGCTCGGTGCTTTTGGCGGCTTCTACAGCGTTCCTTTGTACGCGCTGATACAGAAACGTTCCAAGCGCCAGCACCTGTCACGAATTATCGCGGCCAATAACATTATTAACTCTCTGCTGATGGTTGGCGCAGCCGTTCTGTCGATCGTCGTTCTCAAATCCGGGTTTTCGATTCCGGAACTATTCGTCATTATCGCCGTGCTGAATGCAGCTGTAGCGCTCTACATCTATTCGCTCTTGCCCGAGTTTCTGATGCGATTCCTGGCATGGCTCGTGATCAACGTTCTCTACCGGATCCGCACGACCGGCCTCGAAAATATCCCGAGCACGGGTCCGGCAGTAGTGGTCTGCAACCACGTCAGCTTCATGGATCCGATCATACTCGGTGGCTCGGTGCGCCGCCCGATGCGATTTGTCATGTGGTACAAGATTTTCGAAATACCATTGCTCAAATTCCTGTTTAAAACTGCAAAGGCGATTCCGATTGCATCTGCAAGAGAGGACAAACAGTTGATGGATGAAGCATTCGAGAAAGTTGATGCTGAGCTTGCTGCAGGAAACGTTGTCTGTATATTTCCAGAAGGCGGGATTACATCCGATGGCGAGATCCAACGTTTTCGACCGGGCATAGAGAAAATCATCCAACGACGCGCTGTCCCTGTAATTCCGGCTGCGCTGGGACGGCTTTGGGGAAGCTGGTTCAGCCGCCGGCAGTCCGGCGGAATCAGGAAGATCCCGCGTCGTTTTTTCACGCGAGTTCCGGTTACGTTCGGCGAGCCTGTACCGCCGTCTGAAGTGACGGCGGCGAGACTGGAACTGCTCGTCAGAACGTTGCGAGGCGATTTACGATGAGCGAAGCGTCTCTGCTTTTTCGTGTCGAGTCAGTTTGTTGGCGAAACAATATTGCCCTGCAAGCGCGGCAGCCACTCTTCGAGCAACTTTTCCTTGCTGCCAAACAACCCGGGACTCGATGAGCCCCTGAAATTCAGTTCAACAAGCTCGACGAAGCCGTCACGCACGGCTGGCAGGTAGCTGCTGCTGCTTGCCGAAGTGTTGCCCGAGACGATCCGAGCGCCCTCGAACGTCCTGGGCACCAATACGCTGTCCTGCCAGATCAGTCCGCCCATTGATGAACTGGCTCGGTGCACCCAGCGCGATGTGCGGAACAGTGCGTGGCCGCCACCGCCTGCGAAAGTGACGTCCCGAACCGCCGTTGGCAGCTGCAATACTCCGTCTGCGATTCGACCTTCGGCCAGGATGAACTGGCTCGCCAGGTTGTCTGCATCGACAACGATCAGGTACTTGCCGTCCGGCGATGCCTCGAGCCAACGTATCGCTGTAGCGCCCTGCCACAGGTTTTTCAGGTTCCAGCTGCCGTCAGTATCTCTATTGATCAATCGCAGGGAACCGTTGTCCCCGCCGATATAAAGCTGGTCATCCTCCGCAAACGCAATGCCCGTGTGAGGGCTGCCAACCTCGAATTGCGCTACCAAATCTCCGCTGCCTGCTGCGAGCAGCGAGACGCGATCGACATTCAGAACCGCGAGCAGCGACGAGTCGGGAGAAAACACCATCCGAGTGACCGCGGCCCCGGCGATCTCGGCGGTGTACGACAATGGCTGCCCACTGTCGGTGTCCCATATTCGGATCGAATTATCCGACGCCGCACTCGCCACCAATGACCCGCTGGCATTCATGCTCAGCGCGCGAACATCAGCGTTGTGTCCGACGAAGCTCACGTCGTCACTGGTGGCTTTTATGCCGGCCAGGCTGACGCTGGCAGGAAACACATGCACGTGACCCTCGGGATCGCCTATCGCGATACGGCTTGCATCCGGCGTTGCTACAAGAACGTGATCTGCGGATGGCTTCCAAACCTGATGATCAGTGAGCTCGACTACGGCGCTGCTATCGACGGGCACGGCGGCTCTCCATATGCGCACCGTGCTGTCCGGTGTCCCGGTCAAAAGGATCTGTTCGTCATCACTGTAGGCAAGAAAATCCCGTGAGAATGCGTCGCTGCGCATGCCGAGGGGCGCACCGATGAGACGCCCGTCGCTACTGCCGTAAACCTGGAACCCGATATCCGGTCGTCCGGCAAGTACACTGCTGCCCGAGGGTGAAAAGACGAGCTGCCAACGCCCGGCCCCGAACTCCTCGAGTAGCGGCCGCTGTGGACGAGCAACGTTCCAGATCGAGACGCCGGAATCACCGTAAATCACACCGAGCGCCGTGCCGTCAGCCCCCAGCCGAATTACGCTGGGCTGTGCCGGCAAGTCGACCTGTGCGCGCATCACACCCGATGCAAAATCCCAGATACGGACCGCGCGGTCATAGTCCGCGACCGCGACCCGGTTACCCGTCGAATCAACCGCAACGAGCGAAGGCAGTCCGGCGACCGCAAGTTCAGCCGCAATCACGCCCTCGTCGAGAGACCAGAGCTCGAGCTTGGTCTCGATGTCACTGCGACGCGTGACGAAAAGGTGAGTTCCGTCTCGTGTAAGCCTGGCGCCAGCGCTCGCTGATCCCACCGGTATTGACATGACTCGATCGCCGGACGCCGTGTCCCAGAGGTTAACGCTGTCCTGTGTCGCCGTGACGAGACGCCGCGCTCCCGCGTCAAGTCCGACAAGCGCCTCGCTCTCGTTTACGGCAATCGCGCGCAGCGGCTCAGCGAAAGCAAGGTCCCAGATACGCGCGCTGTCACTCTGTTTGGCGCGAGCGACTGCGTAACGACCGCTGTCGTCGAACCAGACGTTGTCGGTTTCACGTTCGACCGGCTCAGGTATATTCAGGCCGCGTTGAAATTCCTCGACGTTCCCCTGCGAGTTCAGACTCAGGTTCCAGCCAACAAACTGTCCGGCGATCCCCGGGTTTTCGTCGCGAACGCTTATCGACCAGGTGCCGGCAAGAGCCTCGCCTATCAGTGCGCGCAGCTGCTGCGGCGCAATGCGAATGTCGTCACTGCTCGATGCCCGATCGAGTCCGGTCTCGATTTCAACCGTGCGCCCCGACGGTGCGATGATTTTTACACGAAGGTCCGACAGGCGAGTATGGCTGATGTTCAGCGTCAGGCCGATTCGCTGCACGACACCCTCACGATCCATCACAACGCGACGCACCAGAGGAACAACCTCCAGCGCCGTAATCGACCAGTCTTCGCGTTGTTGCAGGCCCTGCGTTGCCAAAGACCATTGCGAGATGCGCGCGCCTTCGGCCGATGTGAGTACCATGCTCACCGGGTCGAATACCGTGCGGCTGCCGGTCAGCGTCGGCAGGCTGGCGATCAACAGCGGATAATCATCACCGACCAGATTGGCGGCGCGCTGTCGCCTTTGTGCGGTAGCCATGACGAGCGACTGCAGGGCCGCAAGCAGCGCCTCGTCGCGCTGCTCCAGGCGCTTGGCTGCGAGCACCTTTCGATCCCAGAACTGCGCCTCGAGCTGGTCTGCCAATCGCCCGGCATCAGGCAGCTCCTCGGTCAACGTTGCGATAGCCTGGATCTGGTTTTCCTCATCGGCGACCAGCGCACGTTGCGTCAGGAAGGTCCGGTAGAGGCTGTCTGCAATGTCGGCATGCCCCGGAAATGACCGCAGATTTCGGTAAGCCTCGCTGGCCGCTCCGTCTTCAACGGTCGTCGACGTCAAAACAGCCATATAGGGCCGCGGCAGCCACTGCGTATACAAGAAAGGAATCAGAACCAACAGGAAAATCGAAGCCACGACGGCCGCTGGTACGCGCCAGCGTATCGGCAGGTTCTCGTTTGCCCACCGGGCCGTAAATACTCTTTCATACAGCCGATTGCGGACCCGCAGCACGCCGTCTTCATCAATCTCCAGCAGGCCGACGGCCATTAGCCTGCGTTGCAACGAAGATCCCAGGTCGGCGGCGACCTCGACACCCTTGCGGATCTTGCCGTACAAATTGAGCAGCGGCTCTTTGCGCTTCTCGTCGTTAATAATCGCACGATGAATGTGGCTCATATGCGGTTCGCTGTGCAAAGCCGCACGGCCGGCAAGTTGTTGGGTCGCAATTCGATCGATATGGGCGACTACGTCACCGGACGCGCCCTCGCGAACAATAGAGCGCGCAAGTTTCTGGCTCAGGTAGGGCTGGCCACGCGTCCAGTAATAAATGCGGTCCAGCGCCGCTACCGCCTCTTGATGGTCGAGATTCAGCTCGGTCGCGAATAGTTGCAGGTCTTCGCGCGAGAAGTCGCCCAGCAAGACCTGTTGCGTGATGTTGAAGGGCGATAGTTCTGCTTCCTGTATGAGGCTGACAGGATCGCATTCGCCCAGCAGTACAAATGACAGCCGTGAAAAATCGGGATCCGTAGTTCGCGCGTTATGTGCCGCGCGAATACTCGCGAGGAATTGATCGGCAGACGGAACTGCTTCGATGCATTGGATCTCATCGACAAATACGACGACCCGCTCGGGCACGAACTGCAGAATAACCTCGGAATAGAATTCGACAAGTCGCTGACGGTTGCTGAGCACCGATTTATCCTGCCACCAGGACTGCAGATCGAAACGGATTCGGAGCTGCCTGAGCAACCTGTATGCGACGTTGTAATACCAGCGTCCGGGATCACCCGCGCCATCACGCACGCCGATCTGCGCAAGATCGAGAACGGCGACCTTGCAGCCGTTGTTCTCGAGTCTGGCCGCAGTCGCAGCGATGAGGCTCGACTTGCCGCTGCGGTCCGGCGCGAGTATGTGCGCGTACCGCCCCGAAACAAGCGTGTCGTAGAGAAGATCGTCCGCAGGTCTGCGAATATACCCGGCACGTACGGCATGCAGTGGCGCCCCGACGCTGAAGAACTCGCCCGTCGAATCCAGTTCCTCGCGTTCGTCGCCCAACCCCTTTTCGTTAAAATCCCCGGCCATCGCTGGTTCCGTAGCAGTGCGTCATCCTATTTTGTGCATTCTACCGGCGTATCGCCAGTGTGAACTGCAGAATCCAGGCGCCTGCCCCTGTATTCTCGCCCTATGAGCCGCAAGCGCCTGCTAAAGAAAGACCTGTTCGGGGAGGTATGGCAGCAGGATTCCGCCGCTGATTCCTCGATCCTGCGCGATACCCGGTCCGCCCGCTGGTGGCTTCGGTGGCTTGCCCGTTCGCTGCTCCGGCGCGAAGCCAGAGCACTTGCGGCGCTGGACGGCATCGAGGGTCTCCCTGCCCTGATTAGCTACGACGAACACCAGCTCACGCGCAGCTACATCGGCGGAACGGCGATGCATTTGGGCCCACGACCGGACAGAGCCTACTTCGTCAGCGCCGCCCAACTGCTGCGGCGCATGCATCGGGCCGGCGTCGTTCACAACGATCTCGCGAAGGAGCCGAACCTGATCGTTCGCGACGACGGCAAGGCGGCTTTCATCGACTTCCAGCTCGCATGGC
>JABDOQ010000111.1 GCA_013043165.1 Woeseiaceae bacterium
TTGCCCCGCGAATATAGACGCCCTCCTTGGTGCGCCTGGTGACCCGCACGAACATATCGGGATCTTCCTGCTCGTGCGGTGCTTTGCTGCGATCACCCTTGACGTCGGTCATGGCGCCGCCGATGACGTATCCCTGCCGCTGCGCCATCGTGACGAATTCGACGAATCGCTCGTGATAGGCCGTACCGTGGGCCTCGTCGATCTCGTACGTGACCGAGTGCAGTGAATTGAACGCGTCCATGCCGACGCAGCGTTGAAAACAGGTGCCCGTCAGCTGCCCGAGCCGTCGCTGCATCTTGTTCTGCATGACGAGGTCCTCGGGACTCCCGGCGATATGCAGAAAACGGTTGATGCGCTCGCCCGTGTACGGCGACACGGCGGTACCGAGTTCCGGGCTGCGCACGGCCAGGTCGTAGGTCTCGGCGACGGCGTTGATCGACGGTCGAATCACGGGATGATCGACCGGCTCCTCGATGAGTTCACCGAACAGATACACCTTGAGATTGCGGCCGCGCAGGCTTTCGATGTAGTCCGCGCCGTCGCGGATCGGTGTCCCCCGCTCCGCCTTGACGACGTCGTCTCTAGTCATTGCCATGACGAAATACTCTGGCTGTATCGAGTGAGCATACTAGCGCGGCTCTGTGGTGCGTGCATCCAGCCAGCGTTGCAGCAGCAGGCCGTCCGCAGGCGACAATTCGTTGTAAACTTCGCGTTTCGACCGACAGCCAGGCCTCCAGGGAAAATCCATGCGATCAACACCCGATCTTTACGACGACTTTGAAGACATTGCGACAACCTGTTCGATCCAGTTTCGCGATTTTGGCGGCAAAAAACAGTTTTCAGGCAGGATCCGGACCGTGCAATGCCGCAACGACAACCAGCTGTTTCGAGCGCTCATAGACGAACCCGGCGAAGGCGCCGTCGCCGTGGTCGACGGCAAGGGATCGACCGAGGTCGCCCTGATTGGTGACATCATCGCGGCAAAAGCGGCGAAGAACGGCTGGTCGGGCGTTGTGATCAACGGCGCCGTGAGAGACGTTACAGATTTGTCAGAAATACCCATAGGAATCAAAGCATTGGGCGTTAATCCTGCAAAGAGCATTAAGAAGGGCCAAGGGGCTGTCGACGTCCTTTTACATTTCGGCGGCGTTCGCTTTGAACCCGGCCACTGGATTTACTGTGACGGCAACGGCGTGTTGGTCGCGCCGAAAGCGCTCAGTTAGTCGTCGCGCGCTCGTACACCCTGACGTAATCGACCTCCATCTTTTGCGGAAAGATCGCGTCATCGATGGGCCCGCCGGAACGACCCCAGGCGCCGCCGACCGCGACGTTCAGGATCAGGTTATACGGGTGGTCATACGGCCACACGTTCCAGCCCGTGCCTTCGTTGATATACGAAAAATAATGCGTGTCGTCGACGAAAACGTCGATCCGCTCCGGCGTCCATTCAAGCGCATACACGTGAAATGCCTCGTCGACGTCATCGAGGAGAATGCGCCCCTTGCGCTGCTCCCACTTCACCCAGTAGTAGGCTTCGTTATGAACGGTACCGTGCACATGGCCCATCTGGTAGCCGACGTGCTCCATGATGTCGATCTCGCCCGAATTCGGCCAGGCGTCACAGCTTGAGCTGCCCTGCCAGTCTTCACCAGGCTCGCAGGTCGTCGAGTATCGGTAGGGGTCGCTCGGCAACATCCAGATTGCAGCCCAGGTGCCCTGCCCGCGCGGCAGTTTTGCGCGTGCCTCGAAGCGTCCGTACAGGAAGTCCCCCTTACCCTCGGAGTGCACGCGGCCCGACGTGTAGGACGCGCCCTCGTAGTCCTCCTTGTGCGCCTCGATGATCAGCATGCCGTTCTCGACACGCAGATTCTTTTCTCGTCCTGTATACGCCTGGTCCTCGTCGTTGACTTTGCGTGGCGGCCAGATATTCGGACTCCATTTCCCGGCGTCCAGCGTCTCGCCGTCAAATTCGTCGCTCCAGACGAGCTCCCAGGCAGGAGACGGGCGATTCTTGTCGCGGACGACCAGTGCGCTCAGCGTCGGCTGGTCCGCGGAGGCTTCGAAGCGGATATTGAGCTCGCCGTCGGCGACAACGACGTCGGGAACCGTAACGGTCAATGCGGACATGACCCTGCCGTCACGCGACGCCATCACGTCCAGGTCGTCGATTATCCTTTGGCCTTCGGCAAACGCGTCGAAGATCCGTTCGCCACCCGCATAGTCCTTGGGTTCGGCGAAGTGGAAAGTAATGTCGTAGGTGCCGTTTGCTAGCTGGCGAACAACCTTGATATCGCCTTCCCGGTAGCTTTTGTAGAGAAAGGCATCCTGCGATCCTTTTACGACCTCCATCGTGCCGATGGTGCCACCCGATATCGATTCTTCGGCCTTGTATTTCGTACCATCCATGCCCGTGAATGCCGGACCGCCTACGTTAGCGGCCCAGACGAGGCCGGTCGTGGCAGTGTCTATCCGCTCGCCGGGCGCACCTTTTTCCGTCCCGCAGGCAGCGCCCACGAGACCCAAAAATGCGATAGCGACGATTCGCCGTTTTTCGTTCGTCAAAAGCCTGCTCCTGAATGATCTAGTCGGGACTTGCTGCTTTGCAGTAACTGTCGATGAATTCCTGGTGGCTCGGGTAAGTCGAGACCGTCTTCACATTTTCCGCCGCAATGTTGTTGAGAAAATTCCTGAGTTCATCCGCCGACATCAAATCGACGATGGGGTGGTACCCATCGGGCATAAAGCGCTGGCCCGTCATGACTTGTGACCAGGAACCGTCGAAAAACAATTCGAAGTTCTCGCGAAATATGCGGCCGTTGCTACGAAATAGATCTAGCCTGCGAGACAGTGACTCCGGGATGTTCATAGTCCTGCAGTAATTCCAAAACGGACTGTCGTCTCGCTCCGTCACATGGTAGTGCAAGATGATGAAATCTCTAACGTATTCGAACTCCAGTCGTGACTGCGTGTTGTACTCATCGACCTCGACGGGATTGATGCCCGAGGTCGGGAACAGCTGCATCAGGCGAATGATGCCCGACTGCACAAGGTGAATACTGGTTGACTCGAGCGGCTCGAGGAAGCCACTTGCCAGACCGAGCGATACGCAGTTCTTGTTCCATTGCTTGACGCGCCGACCGGTTCTAAAACGAATTAACCGAGGCTCGGTGATCATGTCGCCCTCGATGTTGTCCAACAGCGTCTGTTTGGCATCCTCGTCGGACAAGTACTCACTGCAATACACGAGGCCGTTACCGACGCGATGTTGCAGAGGAATTCGCCACTGCCAGCCGGCCTCGTGCGCAATCGAGCGCGTGTAAGGGATCGGCGGGCCCACGGATTTGGTCTGCACGGCGCACGCGCGATCACATGGCAACCAATGTGTCCAATCTTCGTAGCCTGTTTTAAGGGCGCCTTCTATCAGCAGTGCCCGGAAGCCGCTGCAGTCGATGTAAAGATCACCGGAAATTGCCTGACCTGACTCGAGCGTCACCGATTCAATTGTGCCGCTGTCGGCATCCGTTGCGACGTCGACGATCTTGCCCTCGATTCGTTTAACGCCATGCTGTTCGCTGAATTGCCGTAGGAACTTCGCATAGCGCGTCGCGTCGAGGTGATAGGCGTACGCCAATCCGTGCTCCAGATCGAGTTTGAATTTGTCCGCCTTTGCAGCGTGTTTGTGCAGTGAATAGTCGACAAGCGTGGCCTTGTTGCCCTGCTGACGCGACTTCGCCCAGAAGTGATGGAAGCTGCAGGCCCAACAGTCCTGGCCGATGATGCCAAAACCGTGGATGTACTTGTCGCCAAGTGCGCCCCAGTTTTCGAACTGGATGCCCAGCTTGAAGGTCGCTTGCGTTGCGCGCATGAAATCCGGCTCTTTGATACCGAGCAACTGGTGAAAAGCGCTGAGCAACGGAATCGTGGCCTCGCCAACACCGACGGTACCGATTTGATCAGACTCGATCAGGGAAATATCAAGATTTTTTCCGAGCAGCTTGCTGAGCGCGGCGGCTGCCATCCAGCCAGCCGTGCCACCACCGACAATAATCACTTTACGGATATTTTTACTGCTCAATTTTACGTCTCACATAAGCTGACGAACGACTACTGATTCAACTGCCTCAATAACAAAGCCCGCAGCCTTCTCGCCGTCGATTCATCTATTGGTGACAGCGCACCGCGCTGGTCTTCCGGAATATGCGCAGTAACATCGTCGTCGGGCGCAAACACATAGTACTCGAAGATATCGCGCCAGGCGTCGCGCTGCGCCTCGGGCAAATCCCGAATACTCAAGAGCGCATGGTTCAAAACATCAAGCGGCGTACCCATGAAGGAAGAACATTGCCGCCACCAGAAATTGATAAGTACGTTAAAACTTTCCAAGCCTTCAACATGGTGCCACCACATGCTTGGGACAAATATCGCGTCGCCAGGCGCGATGTCGGCGACCTGTGCATGCTCAAGTGCGTGCCGAAATTTGGGAAATTTGTCGAAGTCGGGCTCATGAAAATCGACCAGGCTGATCGCTTGCCCTGCGGGCGCATGATGCAGCGGACCAACATAAAGGTTTGGCAACTGCTCCGGAGGAAACAATGTGAAGCGCCGCTTGCCAGCGACGACGCAGGCAATGTTGTTGGGAATGTCATAGTGCGCCGCAATGCGCGTCTGGTTGCCAAGCCAGATTCTTACACTCGGAGCAAAGTGACCTAAATTCAGGTCGTTGTCATTGCGCAGTCCCGGCAATATGTAGTCGACGGCCGTGGAGCCTACGTAATGAACCGGCGGGCTCTCTTCATCTCGATACTTTTTGAGCTCATCCAGGAACACGTCCAGATGGGTACGCCGCGTCTCGAAATTGAAGCCCTTCAGATCGTCGCTGTAGAAAATTCGCCCCACTATTTCCGGAGGACCGACCGACGCCGTAACTGCCGTACCGTTGTAAAAATGCCGTATATATGCGTCGGCGTCATCAGCGGATCGCCTTGCCGCAGTGACAAACGGCCAGTCTGATACGAGCCCTTTCAAGACCAGAGGTTGTTCTGAGTGCAGAACCTCATCTGGCAGGTCTTCCGGAGTGCAGCCCGATACTTCCTTCACTTTTCGCTCAGCGTTCAGCATATTCCTGACTATTCATCGTTATGCATTCAGCCGCTCATTCTTCCTGTCGATCAGCTTCTTAAAATTCGCGATGGACGCAACCACCATATATATGTGTTCCAGATAGCCGTTTACGTGAAGCTTTGCCAGGGAATCTCCATCGAGCGCATTGAGTCTGTCTTCATTGATTGTATGCAGTCCGACCATTGTCTGTTTCGACCCGTCTTGCAGTTTAACTTCGAGCGAAAACGGCTCCAACAGATCGCTTTCAGAAAGGGCATCTGAGAAACCTTTGATGTAATCATGGCCATCGTGTATTGCCATGAGCACTGAGTTGATGTGCTCCAGATAAGGACTGTAGCCCCCGTGCTCAAGAAAAACCGCTGTACCCTCCGTGTCGCTGACCCTCGGACTGTCCATGTCAACGTGGACTACGGGTTTGTCCACCGGTACGCCACCTTCCGTGGTCGACTGAAAACCAATAAGAAACGGCTGCCGCTCGATCGACAGCGGTATGTAACTGGCATCCCAGCCATCGCTGCCCAGGAACAGGTTTTCGCCCTCAGCGAAACCGAAAATTGCAAGCGCTTCGAAGCCGCCCGTCGTGGTGTTTTTCTGAAACGCGATTGGGTACTCCGCCTGGACTCGTCGAAACTCGAGCGGAAAGATGCCCGTAAAGGCAAGGTCATCGCCATACCACGCCGCCCGGTCCGTAATGACCTTGAGGTCTTTGTGAGTAATGTTGTCCAGTAGCTGATGATTTGCCATGCTCGCTCGCGATGCAGAATGTTGAAGTTGGATAGGACCGATTTTCAGGCCACCTTGCCCTTGGGCAGCCCAAACTCGTTGATTTGATTGATAAGCTCGCGGTTCGTGGGCAGGCCCGCAACAAGTTGCCGCGCTTTCCGGGCATTTTCCTCGAAAAGCCTGTTGGCCTCCTCGGCATTCAGCGAACGTCGCGTCGATACTCGCGGCTCGGTCCGAAACCCCATGCCGTAGAGAACATACTGGTAACTGGCGGAGGAGAAAACCTCATCGATCTGGGTGAAATCACCGTGCCATGGAACATGGTGCCGCCAGATCGTCAGTAATTCCTGCAGACTGTCGGGAATCGACTCCTTGCGGCAATTGTCGATCCAAAACTCTGAGTCCCTACGCCCTGTCAGGACGTAGTGCAATTTCAGAAAGTCGATCACGCGGTCCCAACGGTAAAGAAATTTATCGTTAAATCGTTTCGCGACAATTGTCATCGATTCTCGCATCGCAGGGAGTTGCTCGCTGAGCATTTGCGCGGAAAGCTCAACGAGGACCAATGCTGACGCTTCGAGTGGCTCTAAAAAGCCCGCCGACATGCCGACAGCAACACAGTTTCGGTGCCAGAACTTCTGCCGGTGGCCTGGATTAATGTCGATTTTTCTGAGCGTTACGGATGCCGAGTCTTTGCCCATCGACGGTTCTACGTAGGAACGAAGTTCTGTTTCGGCCTTATCGTCTGAAACATGGGCGCTCGAATAGACGTAACCAACGCCACGTCGCGACGACAAACCGATATCCCAAATCCACCCTGCGCTCTGCGCTGTCGAAATCGTCTGCGATTCGATCGGGCTGTGCTCGCTCTTGTAGGGCACCTGTACGGCAAGCGCGCTGTCGATAAACAGGTTTTCCTTCCTGCTGATAAAAGGAATCTTATAGTGCTTTCCGAGTAACAGCGACGAGAACCCGGTGCAATCAACGAAAAGATCGCCATCAATATCGCCGTGCTGCTTACTGCCAAGCGATGCGATATCGCCGTCGGAGCCCGCGTTCACGCTCGTCACATGGTCAAGAATATGTTTTACGCCCAACACCTGCGTGCAGTGCTTTTGCAGAAGCGCCGCGAACTTTCCGGCGTCCAAATGATAGCCATAGTTTGCCACGAAAGCGTATTCGGGCGTTGCGCTCTGCTTTGGGGCCAAATGTCTTTCGCACAAGCGGCTTTGAACGCAAACAGCATCGGCGAACGGGATACGATCGTCCCGCGCCAGCCAACTGGCGGCCAGGTTGGTCTTCATGTAGCCATGCGGCAGCGTAAACGGGTGGTAGTAAACGTCGTCTGCCGCGCCTGTATGCCAGCGATCGAACCGTGTTCCCTGCTTGAACGAGGCATCGCAGTTGCGAATAAAATCCGTTTCGCTAATTCCCAGCTTGCTTAAGGTCGAGCGCATCGTCGGCCAGGTGCCCTCGCCGACGCCAATTGTTGCGACGTCCGGAGACTCGATCAGGACAACGTCAACACCGGTATCCAGATGGGCCTCGTGTTCCGCGGCAATAACGCCAGCGGTAATCCAGCCGGCTGCACCGCCGCCGACTATGACGATTTTCTTGACGGGCGTGCTCATTAGACTGTCACTACCGATATGTCTGACGGAGTACTTTAACAAAAAAGCCGCCTGAAAAGGCGGCTCTCCCGGATGCAATCAGGCAGCGTAAGGCCCCTGCACCTTACTCAAAACTATAGCGAGCACCGATGTTATACCGCGCGCCAAACTGATTGGCGTCAGTAAACTGATTCGGGTAGCGGTTATATATCCGCTGCGACTCATCCGTGATGTTGATCGCTTCGACGAAGACGGTGAGATTATCCGTCGCCAGATAGCTGGCATTCGCATCCCACTGCCCGAATTCCTCCGTATAGTGAGGGCTGTCGTTTCTCGTCCCGTTAAGGAACTCGTCACGCCAGTTGTAGGCGATTCTAGCCTGCCACCTGTCGTTTTCGTAGAAACCGACAAGATTTGCCGAGTCACTCAGGCCGGTCAGGACAAACTGGAACCCGGTAATTGCGTTATCGACATTGATGTCGCCCTCGACGATGGTTGCGTTTGCAGAAACGCCGAAGCCAGAATCGCCGAACAAATGCTGAATGGCAAACTCCCAACCGTAGAGTGTCGCCGTTTCCAGGTTGGATGGCGTGCTGATCCTCCAGCTAATTAACGGGTCGTCATCCTGTTGCACAATAGTGCAGGTGCCGCTGGGGCTGCCTGTACACGCAGCAGAGGTGGGGTCGATACCCTGGTTGATGTTGATCTGATCGTGAAGCAATTGCAGATCGGTGGGATCGCCACCGGCATCTGCGATATCGGCGCGGGCCTGGATAGCCCGCGGGCCCTCAGACGGGTCTCTCAGGTTGCCGACTATGGTTGGAATCTGCGATTGGACAATAAAGTTCTCGACCTGTTTCCGGTAATACCCGATCGACGCATAGCTGCCTTCATCGTAGTACCACTCGAACGACAGGTCGAAGTTATCGGAAGTAAACGGCAGCAGCCCGGGGTTGCCGGCATTACCGTCTCTCTGTCCCGGCTTCGGACGGCTACTGGTAGACGTCGTGCCACGCATACTCTTTAGAGTCGGGCGAGTAATGGACTTGCTGTAGGAAAAGCGCGCGATCATATCGTCGCGAACATCGAAGCTGATATCCAGATTCGGCAGCCACAGACTGTAATCGCCAGCGACGTCGGAAAAGCTTTGCTCAGCAGCCTTGATTTCGCTCCACTCGTCTGCATTAATCCACGTAATTGCTGTCGTTTCCTGCACCAGACTATTCGCCGTGATGTCGGTGTCTTCGTAGCGAATGCCACCGACGAGGGTTATCGGCAAGTCGTTGAACTCGCCTTCGACGTTGAACTGCAGGTAAGCAGACACGGTCTCCTCGTTGATCGCATGATCCTCGAGTGGCGTAGTGCTGTAGTCAACTTCGATGCGTTCTCCACCGTTATATTCCTGTTCAATCGCCGTAAGGGCGGCTTCAATATCTACGTCGTGATAGAACGGTGCGTTGGTATTGAAACCAGAGAACTCGCTCAGGATTCCCGAGCTATCCACTCGCGTGAATATCGAGTCGTCGAACACATCCTGGTTGCCTCCATACCAGCCAGCAGCTACCTGGCCGTCGTCCCACCTGCGTACACGATAATCGATGTCCGTGCTCGCGACGCCAAACTGAATGCTCGTCAAGCCATCGTCAGAAGACGCATTCGCCCAGTCACCGGCGAGCTGAATCTGAGTGATGTCGGCCTTATTGATGTCGCTCAAAGCGTTGGCAAAAAGGCTGTCGTAGGCAGACCCCGTCGGCTCCTCGCCGGGTGCTGAACCGAGGCAGTCTCCCCAAGTCACAAACATATCTGGAACATCCTGGCTGGGCCTGGCATCCATGGTCTTGGTAGCCAGACAAGTGGCGCCCATCACGATGAATACGTTGCTGCCGCGACCTGTACCCCGAACATCTGAACTGGAATCATGCGCGTCCAGGGTTAGATTCAGATCATCAGTGACCTGCCAGTCGAGGTTTAGACCGACTGAGTTATTCTCATTTCGGGAGTTCTTTGACGCTGGCCCCGCAGAGTAGTCGCCTGGGCCGGCTTGCACGTAGTGGTACGCTCCGTTCTGGTCGATTTCAACTTCCTGCGCATCACCGTCGTTGAACCAGATTCCCGAACCGATCGTAGCCACCTCGTTCTCGAACTCCGAGTAGGTGTAATCCAGGGTCGCAGTGAGACTGTCAGACGGCGCATATTGCAGCGTCAGCTGGCCATTGGTGCGGGTCCGGCTTATGTCATCAACGTTCAGGCCGAGGCTCCGCGGGAAAAACGTATTGGTCGGCTCGGTACGATTGTCGGTAACGACCGCCGTTGCCGGGACGGCAACAGCATCCACATTCTCACGCCAGAATTGTTCGGCTACTTGCCCCTTTACTGCGCGGCTATCACGCTCCTGGTGCGAAATGAATACGCCGACACCAACGGTGTCATCGGCAAACGTATTGCTGAAAATGCCGGAAAGCTCGGGTGTGAAGTCGTCTCCTTTTTCGTTCGTGGTATCGGTCATAGCTTTCACGCCGAAGCTCGCAACCAGGCCGAGCTTGTCAAACGGTCGGGCAGTCTTGATATCAATCGTCGAGCCGATACCGCCGCTGGGTGTCGCCGCGTTGAACGTCTTGTAGACATTGAGGGCTCGCACACCTTCGGAGGCGAGGTTGGCGAAATCGAACGATCGCACGGATTCGTTGCTCAGGTCCGCACCGGGCATCTGCCTACCATTCAACAGAACCAGGTTGAACTCGGGACCGAAGCCGCGCACGGTAACCCTGCTGCCCTCGTTATTTTGCCGGTCGATCGATACGCCGGGAATTCGTTGCATGGATTCCGCGAGATTGGTGTCCGGGAACTTGCCGATATCCTCGGCTGTGATCGCGTCCACAACGCCCTTGGCGCTGCGCTTCGTGTTCATCGAGGAAATCAGGCTGCCACGAATACCGACAGCAACGATTTCTTCGATGACCTCGTCATCCTGGGCAACGGCGGCCGGCGAAACGGCGGTGGCGCCTAATGCAAGTGCAACGCCTGCGGCCAACGGATTACGGTGAAAGACTGGTTTTTGCATGCTCAAGCCCCCTAGCTTGCTGTCATGAAGAGTGCCGATCGATCGGCCTTTTTATGATGCTGTCCGCGCCGTCTATTGGTTTCGTTCGAAACTGACAACGCTGTCTTTACGTTTTGTACCCTACGCTGACAGCGCTGTCAACTTTTTTTGGTAATGCCGGCGCAGCATACACAGGCCGCCTGCACTATAAGGTGACAGCGCTGTCAATAGCGCATACAATGCCCTGTCAAATAATAAGGGCGATTACGCCC
>JABDOQ010000008.1 GCA_013043165.1 Woeseiaceae bacterium
GCCTACAACCGCCTTACGGCGTTCCTGATGCACGACCTGAACAACCTGATCGCGCAGCAGTCGTTGATTGTCGAGAACGCCGAAAAACACAAGCGCAACCCGGACTTTGTGGACGATGCCATCGAGACGATAGCCGGCTCCGTGGAGCGCATGAAGCGTGTGATGCGTCAGCTAAAGCGCGACGAGACGGAACGAGTCACGAAAGCGACAGAACTACGGTTCTTGGTCTCGTCGGCCGTCGACAATTGTTCCGGGAAAAAACCGGTGCCGACGCTCGACCTCAACGGCGTGAATGCGTCGCTCGTTGTGGATGCAGAGCAGTTCACGATGGTGCTCACTCATTTGCTGCGGAACGCGCAGGACGCCACGCCGCCCGATGGGACTGTCAGCGTGACTCTTCGGGACGGCGAAGGACGGGTCACAATTGACATAACGGATACGGGCAGCGGCATGACGCCGGAATTCATCCGGGATCGTCTTTTTCGCCCGTTCGATTCGACCAAGGGCGCGCAGGGCATGGGAATTGGCGCGTACCAGGCTCGTGAGTTCGCCCGAAAGCTGGGTGGCGATCTCAAAGTGCAGAGCAGTCCGGGAGACGGGACGAGCCTGTCGATGATCATCCCGATCGATAGGCAGGGAGGCAATCCGGGCGCCGTTCCCATGACCTGATGTGAACGCCGTCACATTTCCCGAATGCGATTCTCAGGCTGTGAATCTCCTGCCAAAGCTGGTGTAAACTGGTGAGCTTGCCAAAGCGATTCCACGGTCGGAGGAAGCACAGAGATGCTTGCCTGCGGTGGTATTTTTTTGCTGAAAAATCAATGAACTCGGCATACAATCAACAACCTTGTCGACAAGACGGAAGCTCTATGAAATCGACCGAATCCCGCGCCAAGATGGTTCCGACATTGTTTCCGGGATTCATAGCTTGCGTGGCTTTGCTATTGGTCTCCGCTTGCGGCCTTGCAATGAACAGCGAGGCCAAGCTGGATCGAGGCGAAAAAGCATTCGCGGAAGGCGACTATCCGGCCGCCATCATCGACGCCAAGGACGTCCTGATCGGTGAGCCGGACAATGTTCGTGGTCGCCTGCTGCTTGGCCGCGCTTCGGTCAAGGTTGGCGACGGCCCGTCCGCCGAAAAAGAACTGCGCCGGGCAATTGCTTTAGGTACGGCTGCGGCAGAGGTTGCTCCCGACATGGCCCGCGCTCTGCTGATACAGGGCAAGTTCCAGGAGGTTCTGGACGACGTGTCTTTCGAGGGCCTGGCGTCCAGTGAGGTCGAAGCCGAAGTTCGCGCGGCGCGCGGTGACGCTTACCTGGGTCTGAATCAGCCCGAGGCTGCAAGGGAGATGTTTTCATCGGCGTTGCAGCTGCAGCCGGAAAATCTCGACGCTCGGCTGGGCATTGTCTCGAGCTTTGTGGCCGAAAATAATTTCCTGCAGGCGCGCGGCGGGGTCGAGCAGATCCTTGAAACCTACCCGGACAATCCCCGCGTCTGGTTGTATTCCGGCTCTTTCAATGCACGAATGGCAGATTTCAAGTCCGCAGAAGCCAATTACAAGGTCGCACTGGACCTCGCCGACACGCAGGAAGACGAGCCCGCCCGTTTGCAGGCGCTTGCCGGGCTCGCAGAGAGCCTGCTCGAGCAACAGGAGGTTGAAGCCGCGCGAGTGCACGTTGATCAACTCGCCGTCGAAGCGCCGCGGTCTTTTCAGACAATGTCGTTGATAGCACGCATCGCTTACCTGGACGAAGACTGGAAAACGGCACAGCAAAACCTGCAACAGATCCTGCAGGCAGCACCCGACTATCGACCCGCACAGGTGTTGCTCGGGGCCGTACATTTGCGCAGTGGCAATCTGTCCCAGGCCGAGATGTATCTTTCCGCGGCAGTCGCTGCTATGCCGAATAATGTGAGAGCGCGACAAATGCTCGCCGAGACGCAACTGCAAATGCAGAAAGCGGACGAAGCCCAGGAAGCATTGGCGCCTATCGTGAGCGGAGCGGACGCTGATCCAATGTCGCTGCAGATGGCCGCACGAGCGAGCCTCGGCCGTCAGGACCTTGAAGGCGCGCTTGAATACCTTCGACGTAACGTCGAGGCGAACCCCGACAATGCAGACCTTCGGTTTCAACTTGCCGTCACGTTGCTGCAGGCGGGCCGGACTGACGAGGCACAGTCTGTCCTTGACGACCTGGACGTGTCCGGGTCTTCTGAGAACGCCTATCGACGCGATGCGCTCGGCGTTCTCACGGCGATCCGTGATCGCAAGCCGGTAGTCGCTCTCGAGGCGGCGAAAAAAGTCGCAGACGCTTACAGCGATCGTCCGGGCGCATTCAGCCTGCTCGGCGCCGTTCAGTTGGCAACCGGAGGTGTCGACGCGGCGACAGAGAGCTTTGAGCGAGCGGTCAGGCTGGAACCGAAAAATATTATTGCGCGGCGCTCGCTTGCGGAAATCGATGAATCAACCGGCGATCTGGATGCGGCGAAGTCGCGCTACCAGGCCATTTTAAAGGATCAACCTGAAGCCGCCTGGGCGATGTTTGCGTTGGGACGAATCGCGTTTCGACAGGAGGCCTACGAATCCGCTGTCGATAATTTCCGTCGTGCTTCGGAAGCGGCCCCGGGGAATGCCAACTACCGCCTGAACCTCGCCAGGGCTGAAGATCGACTGGGTAACAGTGCTGTGGCTGCGGGCATCCTCGAGGACGCGCTGGAGACTAGCCTCGCGCACATCCCCTCGGGTGTCACGCTCGGAATGCTCAAGGCGAAAGACGGTGATATTGCCGGTGCGCTGGATATCGCGAGTCAATTGCAGAAGCGGCACCCCGACCAACCTGCTCCTTACGCGCTGGAAGGCGAGGTGCAATTGCTCGACACGAACCTGGCCCTGGCCAACAGTGCCTATGACAAAGCGCTGTCATTGGGAATGGTCAAAATCCATGCAATACGCTCGAACCAGATCAAGCGTCAACTGGGTGTTGCAGGGGCGGACAAGCCGCTGCTCGATTATCTTGCGGCGCGACCGCTGGATAACGAAGTACGCTCGGTTCTCGCCGAGTCTTATATGCAGACGGATGATGTTGGCAAGTCTATTGCGACCTATGAGCGCGTTGCGTCGGCTGAACCGACCAACGCCGTCGTGCTTAACAACCTGGCCTGGGCTTATTATCTCGCGGACGACCCGCGCGCAATTGAAACGGCCAGAAAAGCGCTCGACGCGATGCCGGATAACGGTGCAATCGTTGATACACTCGGATGGATTCTGGTCCAGCGCGACTCGGTCGAAGACGGCGAGAAGTTGTTGCGCCAGGCGGTCGAAATGGAAAACGGACGACCCGAGATTCGATACCATCACGCCGCGGCACTGGCGAAACTTGGCAGGACTGAGGAAGCGCGAAATACCTTGAATGAAATACTGGCTGGCGACGAAGAATTCGCCAGCCGCAATGATGCGGAAAAACTGTTGGCTGAGCTATGAGTAAGACCTTCCTCAAAATCCTGGGCCTGCTGGCGATATCAGCAGCCCTCGCCTCGTGTGCCTCCGGGCGTCCAAGCTACAAAGCATCGGAAATCGCCGATTCGTCAGCGGATTCGCATTCCTCGGATTACGAGATAGGGCCGGGTGACTCCCTGCAGATCTTTGTCTGGGATCATCAAGACCTGTCCACAGGGGTACAGGTGCGCCCGGATGGAAAGATTTCGACGCCGCTCGTAGAGGATTTACAGGCCGCTGGCCGAACGCCCACCCAGCTCGCCAGGGATATAGAGGGTGTCCTCAAGGAATATGTTCGTACGCCTGTCGTAACCGTGATCATGCAGGGCTTCGTCGGCGAGGGCGCGCAGCAGATCCGGGTGGTTGGCC
>JABDOQ010000053.1 GCA_013043165.1 Woeseiaceae bacterium
CAGTTATGCGATTCGCCAAACGGTACCGGGCTTAGCTTCACGACGAATCGCGAATCGGCTGGCGTATCCAGGTTGATCTTGGATTTCGCCGCCTCGTAAGCGCTGTTGACGTCGGGATCGGCGAAATAGGGCTGCTGCGCGGTCGGTGACTGCGAGCTGTGGCAGCCTGAGCAATACGGTTCGAGAATTGGCTCATGGATCAGCAGCTGGAACGAATCGGCGTCCATCGGGAAGTTCTTGCTGTCCCCGGGATTCTCGGAGTTCGGTGCTGTCAGCACGATCTCACGGCCGCCGTCGGCGGTTTCACCGACCCAGTTTTCTATCCAGGTGGTCATGATCGAGCCGCAAACACCCGGATCGTCGACCCAGCAGCCGTGGCCGAGCGGCAGCTGACTCACTTGCGCAACGATCGGGGACTGCGACGGCTGCTCCCGGTTTATTTCGCCAATCGCCGCGTCGTACGCATCGTTGACGTTGTCGTTGCGCGCGAACATCGGAACCTGGCCGACGACTTCATTGTGACAGGCGCCGCAACGGTCCGAGCTTCTGGTTTTCGCCCAGAATTCCTGCTGGAACTTCAGGACATCATCATCACGTGCCACCTCACCGCTATACGCGGTGCTGCCCGGGTCGGTGAGGTTCTGCGACAGCGGGTTGTCGGTTGTCTCGGCCCCACCACTACAAGCGGCAATAAGCAGGGCCGACAACGTTGCGAGAATCGCTACGCGATACGAACGGCTGGCCGCAGTGCGCAAACTTTGCAAAACAGATCTGATCATCACGTGCCCCTCACTCGCCCATGCAGTAGACGGCGGCATCTGCGAATACCTGCTTCATCTGGTAGCCGGTGCCGCGGAAGGTTGTGACGATGTCCGCAACCTTGGCACGGTCCGTCTCGTTCTCGGGATCGCGCAGGCACATGGCGCGAAACGCTTTTTTGACCTGGCATGCGGCGAACGCCTGGCTGTTGCCCAGCTCCTCGCCGAGCGACTTCGCCCCTGAGCCACTCCCGGGACGGCCTTCGTCGAAGCCCAGGTAGGAGTTCTGGCCCTTGCGCCAGTAGTTGTCCCACGCATCATCGGGCGTACGGAATCCCTGCGGGAAATTCAGATCGTTGTTGAAGTATTTCGGCTGCACGTTCGGCGCGGTGTATTCGAGAGCGCCCGCTGCTTCGTCAAAATTGTAATAGGCAAAAGCCTGTGCCATCGGATCCATGCCGGTGTGACAGCCGATACAATTGTTCAGGAACAGGCGGCTATCCCCACCGGGACTGCGACTGACATCCTGTCGGATACGATCCGGCGGTAATTTGGGATCGTGCAGCTGCTCGAGATCCGTGCAAAAGTGATTCAGCATCGTGAAGCGGAACATCGCGCGATTGGTCCCGGCTACAAAGAAGGCCTCGGACGCGGCTCGCGACGTCATGACACCGGCAGTTGCCGCCTCGGGGATGCTCTGTATGGCTGCCTGCGATGCTGACTCCAGCGCATCCTTTAAATCGATATTGTTCGCTTCGAGCTGTTGGTAATGATCATTGTTCGACGCTGATGGGGCCGCAGAAACCAGGCCGGATCGCCCGACGTAGGTAATATTATGAGAGAGCAGCGTGTTGAATGGCACGCCGTCACGAATCATGCCGATGACTGTCGCGATATAGTCGTTTAATGGAACAAACACTGACTGGTCACGGTTGGTCCACGGCGCCGCGAAATTTTTCAGCGTGACGTTGTAGAAATTCTTGTTGTCCATCGCGATCGTCGCTGCGGTATTCGCGTTGCCGGGCAGCGCCGGGTTAATGGCGTCAGCCATTTCCTGCAGGACGTCTTCCGTGGGCGGTACCCCGGCGAGCCGATCGTGAAGACGCTGCGCTTGCTCAACGTAGCCCGCGTGAGCGGGAGTCATCAACGAAGCGCTGAATGCGATTAGCAGCGTCGCAGCAACGCAAGAGACTATTACGCCCGGCCGCTTTTCAGATCGGCAGTACTTTTTATCATGCATACGTTGGTAGCTCGTTACTTGTGCGAATCAGTTGAGCGCATTCTGCTCGGTTACTCGATGTGGTTTCGGCAGCGTGCCGGATATCGACAAGTTCCACCGTGAAGACATTCACAGTCCTTAACTGCCACCCGAAATCAATCGATCTCCAATCAACAAAGCAAGTGCTGTGCCAGCTCGCGCTCATGCGGGGAAATGTCTAATTATTATTCGTAAAAACAGCGAGTTACTTGTGGCCTGCGGAGCGAGTGTCCGGCTGCCATATGTCAAGCGCTTGTCGGTCGAAGCCCACAGTATTTTGGGGTCCGCACCATAAAGTACTGATTTCCTGCGGCAACACGGCTGTCGCCGATCGGAGACAGTCGTCATGATGACCCCGTCAATCTGAAAAATATTCTCGTCGGCAAAGTGTGAACGCCGTCACAGTCGGGTGACGGCGATAACCGTTCACTGCGGAGTCTCGTGCTTCTTGCCGCGGCCGGACATACCGCGGGTTTGGTCTGCGCCAGTCGGTTCGGTTACCGACGTGGTTTAACATTGTTGCCTGTCGTGCTTTTGAGACATTACATCGCTTTGCCGGTGAGCCCTATAATTACGGCACTTTGTTCCATTTTTGAACGGCGCGTCCGCACAGTTGACCGCGGTTTGTGACTGCGTTAACGGTATGCCGCCACTGCGCCGGCGTAGGCTGGCTGGATGATCCCAGGTATCAGCAATGTTGATGAATTTGCGACAACTGTTTGAAGGACTCGCTGCGGCAGCCGCGAGGCTGATGTCATTGTCAGTGGTCGCGGCGCTCGCCGCCTGCGGCGGCAGCGGTGATGGCGTCAGCATCGGGACGGGTCAGGACGCCGACCCGGTGATCGTGGATTTTCCGATTGCCTATATCAAGGCGCCGGTGCCGATCGACGACAATGGCGTGTTCCAGCAGCGCGACCTGCGTGAACAGATCACTTTTGATTTCGGTGCTGATCTGTATTTTCGTGACCGCGCAGCTCCGGGTGCTGAAGCGGTCAATATCACGGGTGAAATTTCTCAGGGTCTGGCCGCGATTCGTGACGTGGAAATCGATTTTGATGGTAGCCGCCTGCTGTTCGCGATGCGCGTGCCGTTCGATCCGGATGTTGACGAAGAAGACCTGCCGACCTGGAATATCTGGCAGTACACGTTCGAGACCGCCGAACTGAAGCGCATCATTCCGACGGAGCTGTCAGCGGAGATTGGTCACGACATCATGCCGAAGTATCTTCCGGACGGCCGCATTATCTTCTCTTCGACGCGGCAGACACAGTCGCAGGCCGTGTTGCTCGACGAAAATAAGGGCGCATTTCCGGCGCAGGACGAGGACGACAACGAGCCCGCATTTAACCTGCACGTCATGGATGAGACAGGGCTCAATATCAAGCAGGTTTCATTCAACCAGAGCCACGACCTCGATCCTTCCGTGCTGGCAAACGGACAAATTGTCTTCAGTCGCTGGGACAACAACGGTCCCAATAACGCCGTCAATCTGTACCGCATGAATCCGGACGGCTCCAGGCTCGAGCTGCTGTACGGACAGCAGAGTCACGACACCGGCACCAATGGCTCAACGATTCAGTTCATGCAGCCGCGGCAGGTCGAGGACGGCCGGGTTATGGTCCTGGCGAGACCATTCACCGATACCGAGGGTGGCGGTGAGCTGCTGCTGATCGACACGCCGCAGTACGTCGAAAACCAGCAGCCAACGAGAGAAAACATAGGAGTCCTCACCGGTCCGGCGCAGCAGGACGCGACCGTTAATGAAGTATCGACGATTCCGGGAACGCCTTCGGTGGGCGGCCGCTACTATTCCGTCTATCCGTTGCAGGATGGCACCGAGCGACTGATGGTTAGCTGGAGCCAGTGTCGCCTCGCGGAGATTCTTCCCGATGACGGCGACCCGGAAACCGACAACGTAGCCATCCTGCCCTGTACCGATGAGGGTCTGGCTAATGTCGTTGCCGCGGGCAACAACCCCGGAGTGGGTGACTTTGTCGTGGCACCACCGCTGTACGGTATCTGGATCTACGATCCGCGAGAGGACACACAGCTACCGATCGTCGAGGGCGAAGAGGGTTTCATGTTCACCGAAGTTGTGTCTGCCGACCCGCGGCCCTTACCGCCGGTAGTGTTCGACGGGCTCGATGATTTTCCGCTGGACATATCCCTGGCAGCGGCGGGCGAGGCGCTTCTGAATATTCGCAGTGTCTACGATTTCGACGGGGCGCCATTATTCGATATCGCCGCGTTGGCGGACCCGGCGCAAACCCTGGCAGAGGATCGACCCGCACGCTTCTTGCGCGTCGAGAAAGCCGTCTCGCAGCCTGATGACGAAGTGCGCGATATCGACAACACGGCCTTCGGTGTAACGACGCGATTTGGTATGAAAGAGATCGTCGGGTACGCGATGATCGAGCCGGATGGCTCGGTTATGGTCAAGGTGCCGGCTTACACGGCGCTGATGCTCAGCGTTGTCGATGACAAGGGACATCGTATTACGCAGCGGCATAATAACTGGATCGCGGCAGCACCCGGGCAAGAGCTCAAGTGCAACGGTTGCCACGATGCCAACAGTGGTCTGTCGCATGGCCGAATCGATGCATTTAACAGCGCATGGGCCGGTGCGAGGACGGCGGGCGTTGCGTTTCCCAATACGGATCCGATGTGGTTCGTCAGTGACGTCGGTGACACGATGGCGGAAACGCGCGCCAAGGTCACCTGTGCCGACGGCAGCTGCTCCTCGATCGAGCCGTCGATGAACGTCATCTACCGCGATGTCTGGACGGCGGATCCGGTTATCGCCGCCAACAACCTCGATATTGATTACCTGTACACCGACCTGACCACCGGATCGCCGGCGTCGCTCGCCTGCCAGGATGACTGGCAGGCGCAATGCCGCAGCGTTATTAACTATGAAACCATTATTCATCCGCTGTGGAGCCAGCCGCGTCTTGTCTTTGACGTTGACGGCAATCCGGTTATTGACCCGGCTTCCGGCGAGCAGCGGAGCAATAACTGCCTCAATTGCCACACGCCGGTCGATCCGGCTACCGGACTGGCCCGCGTGCCGGCAGGGCAGCTGGAATTTCAGAATGGCCTGTCTCTCGACGAGCCCGATCATTTTCATGCCTATCGCGAGCTGTTAGTTACTGATAATCTTCAGGTTCTGGAGGGCGGCATGCTGGTCGATGCCACTCGTGTGATCGGTCAGGATGCAAACGGCGACGACATTGTCGAATTCATTACCACTAATCCGCCGGCAGTAGCCGGGTCTGCGGCATTATCGAGCGTTTTCTTTGCCCCTTTTAATGATCCACTGGATCTTGATCACTACAATATTTTGTCCGAGGCGGAACAACGCCTTATCGCGGAATGGTTGGATGTCGGCGCCCAGTATTACAACAATCCCTTCGACGCCCCTGCCAACTAGGTCGTATTGGCTGGCTTGCCTTGCGGTAGTCCTGCTGCAGACGTTCGCGGTGGCGCCGCTTCTTGCTGCGGAAGATTATCGGACGGTTGTCGTTGCCGATCCGTATCTCGAAATGCGGACCGGACCGGGGCGCGGCTATCCAATTTTTCACGTGGTTGAGCGTGGTGACACGGTGGACATCATCAAGCAGCGCACAACGTGGTACGAGGTGCGCGACGCCAACGGGAAACAGGGTTGGGTAACCAGGGAACAGCTGGCTCAGACACTGCGGCCGGATGGTGAGCAAACGAGCTTCGAGCGAGCGACGATCGAGGATTTCACGAACGCGAAATGGGAAACAGGGCTGCTTGCCGGCGATTTCGGCGGCGCGAATATCGTTTCGCTGTATGGTAGCTATTCGCTCAACCCGAACGTGTCGTTCGAGCTCTGGGGCTCGCAAATTCTTGGTAACTTCTCGAATGGCTGGATGGGTAGCGTGAACGTTGTGCACGAGGCGTGGCCCGAATGGCGAGTCTCGCCCTTTTTTACGCTCGGCGCCGGGTACATAAGAACGGAGCCGAAGTCGACGATTGTCCAGAGCGAGGATCGTACGGACCAGATAGGACACGTGGGTGCGGGCTTCCGCGTGTATGCAGGCCGCCGCTTCTTGCTGCGTGCCGAGTACAAGAGCTACGTGGTTTTCACGAGCCGGGACGAAAATGAGGAAGTAGAGGAATGGAAAGTCGGTTTCGCGTTCTTTTTCTGATTGTTGCCATGATAAGCCTGTCGGGCTGCGCGGCGACAAAGAACCTGTTCGGTTTCGGCGATAAAGAGGCACCACCTCCCACGTCGGAAGCGCCAGGACAGGTCATCGATCCGGAGGTCGAGCGCCGTGAAATCAAGGAACCCGCAATCGATCGTGAGGACTTCGAGATCGGTGCCTATGTCGGCATCATGAGTATCGAAGACTTCGGCAGTGACGTTTCGTACGGCGTGCGACTCGCCTACCACATCACCGAGGGCTTTTTCGTCGAAGGCACGGTCGGCCAGACTGAGGGCGGGCTGACGAGCTTCGAGGAATTATCCGGTGGCGCGCGGCTCATAACGGACAGCCAGAGGACCTTCACGTATTACAACCTGAATCTCGGCTATAACATTTTGCCCGGCGAAGTGTTCATTGGCGAAGGACGTGCCTATAACACCAACCTGTATTTAATCGCGGGGCTCGGTTCGACGCGGTTTGCCGGCGACGATCGGTTCACGGTCAACGTCGGTGCGGGCTATCGATTCCTGCTCTCGGACTCGATCGCTTTGCACCTCGACTTCCGCGATCACCTGTTCGATATCGATCTTCTCGGTGAGGAGAAGACGGCGCACAATCTCGAGGGCCACCTGGGCTTCACGGTGTTCTTCTGAGGCAGGGATCACGGTTTCAAATCGGTTTCCCGGGATAATGGTGAGCTTATGAAAAATGTTTTTTTAGCGATTGGTCGAATTTTGCTGCCGCTGCTCGTCATCGGCGGGCTGTCGGGGTGCAGCAATATCGAGCCCTGGGTCAAACCCTATGAACGGGACAGGCTTGCGGATCCGATTATGGCGCTCGACGGTGACCCCGTTTCAACGTCTTATCTGCAGCACGTTTACGAATCCCGTGAAGGCGCCCGCGGCGGTGAAGGCGCGGCCGGCGGCGGCTGCGGCTGTAACTAGCGGTATCGAGCGATGACCATGCTCCGACGCGGACTCTTGCTTGCAGCCACGCTGATGGTTTTTGACGTCGCCCATGCGGGTGTATTGCCGGAAGATCGTGCTGATGTTCTTTACCATCTCTACGACGGCGGTGGTGTCGAAATCGACGGCCCGTCTATCCTGGTTCGCAAGCAAGTCGGCAAGAGCCTTTCGTTCGTTGGCAACTACTACGTCGATATGGTGAGTTCAGCATCAATTGACGTTATAACGACAGCGAGTCCCTATACCGAAGAACGCAAGCAGTGGTCACTGGGCATGGATTACCTGCGCGGCAATACGACGATGCGCGCCGGCTACACGAGCAGTGAAGAGTCCGACTACGATGCGGCAACTTATAATTTCTCGGTGAGCCAGGATATGTTCGGCGCGCTGACGACGCTGACGCTGAGTTATGCGCTTGGCGACGATGTCGTCGGCAAGTCAAATGACCCGACCTTCGAGCGGCAGCTGGACAAACAAATCTACGGCATCGGCTTGACGCAGATTCTGACGAAGAATCTGATCTCGACCGTGAATTTCGAGACCATGACCGACGAAGGCTATCTGAACAACCCGTATCGGTCGGTACGCTATTTCGACTCCGGCAGCGCTCTTGGCTACAGCTATGAAAGCGAGCTCTACCCGAATACGCGTACCAGCAATGCTCTTGGCATTCGGGCTCGCTACTTCCTGCCTTATCGCGCGGCGGTCGAAGCAGAATACCGGTACTTCATCGATACCTGGGACGTCGAAAGTCACACAGCCGCAATCACGTACATTCACCCGTGGAAAGATTTCACGTTTACGGGCAAATTCCGATATCACGACCAGACAGGTGCACATTTTTACAGCGACCTTTTTTCGAGGGCAGAGGCGACCAACTTCCGTGGTCGTGACAAAGAGCTGAGCCCGTTGACCAGCTACACGTTTAAGCTGAAGGCCGCTTATACCTTCCTTAACGAAAACCAGAGTTGGGGCTTTCTCAAGAAGGGGTCGGTCACGGCTTCGCTCGACATGCTGCATATCGATTTCCACGACTTCTCGGACTTGACGGCGCTCGCGCCAATCGGCGAAGAGCCACTTTACAAGCTCGATGCCGACGTCTTCCAGATTTTCTTTTCGTTCTGGTACTAAACTGATCGCGCTGCGACGCGCCTGGATCGCGGCGATCGTGACCATGAGCCGCGCCGACTGATGTTAGGATGTGCTCCGGGCAAGCCGGAGGTACGCGTCCATGACAGCCATTTTCGTTGCAGTACTCGTCCTGATCGTTGTCGTCGGCGTTGCCCTCTACAACCGCCTCATTCGCAGTCGCAACCGGGTCGATACCGCGTGGAGCGACATTGACGTGCAGCTGCAACGACGGCACGACCTGATTCCGCGGCTGGTGACGGCCGTCGACCAGTACGCAAAATATGAGCGCGCGACACTCGAGGCGGTTACCGAGCTGCGAGCGGAGGCCATGCAGATGGCCGACGTACGCGCCAAAGGCAGGGCGGAGGAGAAGCTAAGTGCGGGCATTGAGCGAATCATCGCGCTTGCCGAGAATTACCCGGACCTCAAAGCCAACGAAAACTTCCTGAGCCTGCAGAACGAACTTGTCGAAACCGAGAACTACCTGCAGTTCGCACGCCGCTATTACAACGGCTCGGTGCGCGACTACAACACAATGACCGAGACTGTGCCAAGCAACTTCATCGCGGGCTGGTTCAATTTTTCGATGCGGGATTTTTTCCAGAAGAAATCCGACGATGCGGCAAACGTTCCACTCGTCAAGCTGGGTTCGGTCGAATGAAGAGGCTGGTCGCGCTGCTACTCTTTCTACTGCCGCTAGCGACTGTCGCTGATGAGCGAATCCTGAAATTTCACAGCGACATTCGTGTCATGACCGACGGTATGATCGAGGTCACCGAGACAATCAAAGTCCGGGCCGAGGGGAACCGCATCAAGCGAGGGATTTATCGGGATTTTCCGACCGAATACCAGGACAAACTCGGCAACGAGTACAAAATCGACTTTGTACCGCTCGCGGTGTTGCGAAATGACAGGCCCGAGTCGTTTCATACACAGGCTGTGCGAAACGGCACACGAACCTATTTTGGTCGTGCCGACCGTTTTATCGATCCCGGCGAGCACACCTATACCTTCAGGTACAAAGCCAGCCGCATGCTCGGTTTCTTCGATGAGCATGATGAGCTGTACTGGAATGTCACGGGCTTTGACTGGGCCTTTCCAATTGATAAGGCGAGTGCCACCGTCGTACTGGAGTTCGATGCACCGTTGTCCGGTATCACCGAAGAAGCGTACACGGGGCCTTTCGGCGCCAGGGGACGGGACTATCGATCCCGCCTTGACTCGGGGAGGCGAGTGTATTTCGAGGCAAATAAACCGCTGTCGCCCGTTAACGGGCTGACCATTGTCGTTGGATGGCCAAAAGGCTTTGTCGACGAGCCGACAAATACAGACCGAGTCGGCTGGCTGCTCAAGGACAACAAGAACCTGCTCGCCGCCGTAATCGGTTACTTGCTGTTATTAGCCTACTACGTGCCCATCTGGCGGCAGCACGGCCGGGATCCTGAAGAGGGCCTTATAGTGACGCGCTACGCGCCGCCCGAAGGCTTTTCACCGGCGTCGCTGCGTTATATCCGGCAGATGTACTACGACGACAAAGTCATGACGGCGGCTGTCGTAAATCTTGCGGTCAAGGGTTACCTGGAGATAAAGAAACGGGGAAAATCCCACTGGTTGATCATGAAAACACCCAACGAACCCAAGCCACCAATGGCCGCCGGTGAGAGGGAGCTGTACGTCGGGCTTTTCAAAAGCAACAGCAAGATCGAACTTGACGACAAAAACCATGCGGTGCTGGGCAAAGCCCGGGGCGCGCACCGCAAATCATTGGTAAAAGACTACAAGCAGCACTATTTCAAGACCAACATGTTGCTCAATATCCCGGCAATAGTGATTGTAATCGCCTCGACAATTATTGCGTTGAACATCGGGCGTGGCCCGACGCCGTTTGTCATTGCAGCCATCGTGTTGTCTTTCCTCACCATGGCACTTTTTGCTGTGATCATGAAACGTCCCACGATACGCGGCCGAAAATTGCTGGACGAGATGCTTGGTTTTAAAGACTTCCTCGAGATTGCCGAGAAGGACGAACTCAACCTGAGAAACCCGCCGGAAAAAACGCCCGAGCTGTTCGAATCCTTCCTGCCGTTCGCATTGGCGCTGGGCGTCGATCAGCAGTGGTCGGAACGGTTCGCCACTGTTCTCGCAAATATTCGCGGTCCGGATGGCGGCGCCTACCGGCCGTCCTGGTACAACGGCTCCTGGAACAGCTCCAACCTGAGCAAAACAACCAGCAAACTGTCGAGCGGCCTGAATTCCGCTATCAGCTCATCGGTCTCACCGCCGGGCTCGTCCTCGGGTGGTGGTGGCGGCGGCTCATCCGGCGGCGGTGGCGGCGGTGGCGGTGGCGGCGGCTGGTGAATTCTGTGTACACGACGAAATTTTTTGAACTTACTGCTGCAAGAATCAACGAAGCGAAGGTAACGATGACAGATATTGATGGCAGGACAGTCCAGGAATGAATCAGACCGTATATCGCCGCAGGCCAGGCAGCACTCTTCCCAACGTTATTTTCGGGTTGTTGATCGCCAATGGCCTGGTGTTCGCTTTGCAGCAGATGAACGCGGAGTTCATGTTCATCAATTTCGCACTGTGGCCCGCGACGGATCCGCGATCACCGTTCATGCCCTGGCAGCTGCTAACGTATGGCTTTCTGCACGGCAACACGACCCACATATTTTTCAACATGTTCGGTTTGTGGATGTTCGGCCGTGATCTCGAGCATTTCATGGGATCGCAGCGTTTTCTGATTTATTTCCTGGTCTGCGTGGTGGGGGCAGGGATCGTGCAGCTGGTCGTCGCAGGTATGCAGGGTGGACTGTATCCAACCGTCGGCGCATCCGGCGGCGTGTTCGGCATTTTGCTTGCCTACGGATTGACATTCCCCAACCGCATTGTGGTGCCGCTGTTTCCGCCCATTCCAATGCGCGCAATCACCTTCGTATTTATCTACGGACTGCTCGAGCTATACCTGGGGGTCAGCGGCGGAGCTCCGGGCGTTGCCAATTTTGCACACCTGGGCGGCATGCTGTTCGGATTCCTGCTCATCCGTCACTGGCGGCGACGGCGCTAACACCTGGGGTGCTTTTTACAGGCGAGAGCCGGTAGGAACCGTGCGTTCTTCGGGTCCACACCGGCCGCCGAGGGCCAGCAGCGGTCATTGTGGAAGATATTTATTGCACACGACAGCACTGGCGACGATCAGGCGGTTACCCCACCGTCAATCGGGACTGCAGCGCCCGTGATATGGGTTGCAGCATCGCTGGCAAGGAACAAAGCCAGTCCTGCGATTTCCTCGGGTGTAGCGACGCGGCCACTGGGAATTTCCTCTGCGGCTTCTTCAAGGTAGGCGTCGAGTTCCATGCCCTGTTCATCTGCTTCGGCCGCCAGCATCGGCGTATCCACATCTCCGGGGCAAATCGCATTGACGCGTAACCCGTCTCGCGCATGGTCTTTGGCCATCGCTTTGGTCAACAGGACAAGACCGCCCTTGCTGGCACAGTAGGCTGCCGCGCGTTCGCCGCCGCGCAAACCCCAGTCGGATGCAATATTGACGATACTGCCCTCGGCACTGAGCAAGTGTGGCAGGGCAGCGCGACTCAGGAAAAAAGGTACGTCGAGGTTGATGGCCATCGTGTAGCGCCATTCTTCATCGCTGGTATCCACGACACTGGCTCGCACGATGACACCGGCGTTGTTTACCAGGCAGTCGAGGTGCCCGAACTCATCAAGCGTGTCTCGTACGAGCTCGTCGCAGTCCTCGGATTCCGCCAGCTCGCCCGACCACGTGACGATCTTTGTCGAAACATCAGCGACTTCTTCGAGACGGCCCTCGTCGCGACCGGCGGCCATGACGTCCCAGCCTGCCTCGGCGAAGGCAATGGCCGTGGCGGCACCGATGCCGGAGCTGGCTCCGGTTACAAGAACGACGCTCATGGTAAATTCCCTGACAGCGCTTACGTGATAGCCAGTGTATATCATGAGATTGACTGGGCGTCGCCGCAAGGAGGAAGAACAGCGCATGGCAAGCATAGATATCAACGCCGATCTCGGTGAAGGCGAGGCTTCAGATACTGAGCTGCTGCGCATTGTTTCGAGCTGCAACGTTGCCTGTGGCGGACATGCGGGCGACGCGGCCAGCATGCGTGCGACCGTTGCTGCGGCCATCGAAAACGGCGTCGCGATCGGCGCTCATCCTTCCTACCCGGATCGTGACGGATTTGGCCGGCGCAGCGACTTTCTCGCGGGACCCGGTCTCCTGGCGACTTTGGTAGCGCAAATCCAATCGCTGTCCGCCATCGTTGCCGAATACGGGGCCTCATTGCATCACGTCAAGCCGCACGGCGCGTTGTACAACGACGCCTGTGCAGACGCTGAGTTGGCCGACGTTGTGGCAGCGGCCGTAGTCGAGGCCAGCGATGGTGTCTTCCTTGTCGGTCTGCCGAACAGCGAGCTGCAGCGAGCGGCGCGCCGTCGAGGACTGCCGTTTTTGGCGGAGGCCTTTATCGACAGGGCCTATCTTGCCGACGGAAGCCTGGTACCACGGTCAGAACCTGGAGCCGTGCATCAGGCTCTCGCGAGTATCGAAGCACAGGCAATTTCTCTGGCACGGGACCATGCGGTGACCAGTAGTGACGGCCAACCTGTGTCGCTGAAAGTTGACACGCTCTGCGTCCACGGCGATACGCCGGGCGCGGCGCAAGCAGCGCGCGCCGTTCGTGATGCGCTCGAGCAGCAGGGAATCGAGATACGTGTCGCTGGCTAACAAAATACACGCGCTTGGCGACGACCTGGTCAGCATTGACGTGTCGGGTCCGGCCGAGGCGCAGGTCCTGGCGGCGCGTTTGCGGGCAAGCGGCGATTGGATCGAAGTGGTCGGCGGCATCGATGCTGTCGTGCTGCAGTTCGATGCGGCGCTACATGACCTCGACTTCGTCGTTGGCAAAGTCCACGAGTCAACGAGCCAGGATGAGCCCGTTGTTGCGATGTCGCCCGATGTCGTCGAAATCCCGGTTTGCTACGGCGGTGAATACGGCCCGGATTTTGACGCCGTCTGCGCGATGCTGAAACTGTCCGCCGAAGAACTGATTGCGCTCCATGCAGGCCACGACTACACGGTCGACATGCTCGGGTTTACGCCCGGCTTCGCCTATATAGGGGGTCTCGATGAACGCCTCAGTGTGCCGCGCCTGCGTGAGCCGCGCGTCAGGGTTGCGGCGGGCTCTGTCGGCATTGCAGATGGCCGAACCGGACTCTATGCATTGCCCGGCCCGGGCGGTTGGGTACTGATCGGTCGCACGTCCTATCCGTTATTCGATGCAACCAGCGATCGGCCGTTTGCACTCAAGGCCGGCATGCGTATTCGTTTCGTAGCGGTGCCAGAACCGTGACGCTGGAAGTACTGAAGCCGGGCCCGCAGACGACGATCCAGTCGGCACCGCGAACGGGGCAGCGGCACCTCGGCGTGCCGTGCAGCGGCCCGGCGGACCCGCTGTCCATGGCGCTGGCCAATCGCCTGGTCGGCAATGAGCTGCTGGCGCCGGCGCTGGAAATAACGCTCGGCGGAATGTCGCTGCGCTTCCGTTCAAATACAGCCGTTGCCCTGGCCGGCGCGCACGCTCGCGCGACGCTGGCTGGCGAACTGCTGCCGCTTCACTGCACGAAACAGGCCAAAGTCGGCGATGAATTGCTTGTCGGTCGATCGGAGCTGGGCGCGCGGACCTATGCTGCGTTCGCCGGGGGTCTATTGGCCGACGAGATTCTGGGTTCGTCCTCGACGTACCTGCCGGCGGCTCTGGGCGGGCATCACGGGCGGGCCTTGGCAAAGGGCGATCGCCTCATGCTCGATCGCTGTGAGCGAACGGTCGAAATGCTGGCCACGCCGGATGAGTTTCAACCGCCCATGACCGCCAGCTGGGCGCTGCGCGCCTGCGACTCGGCAGAAACAGGCTTGCTGCGCGATCGGCGGCAACTATTCGACACGAACTTCACGGTTGCAGGACGCTGTGACCGCATGGGGATCATGCTCGAAGGGGCACAGCTGGCTGTTGAATCCGATGGCCGCATGGCAAGTGCGCCGGTTTTCCCCGGCACCGTGCAGTGTCCCGAGGATGGCCGCGTATTCATGCTGTCAGTCGATGCGCAGACAACCGGTGGATACGCGCGCGTCGCTCAGATTGCCCGTGCCGATCGTCACCTGCTGGGTCAGCTGCGACCCGGCGACCATGTCAGGTTGTTGCCACGCGACCGTGAGAGCGCGGTCGCGGATTTGCGCGCCAAGCTGGATTACTGGCGCGACTGGCTCGATGATGTCGAGCACGTGATCTAGCGGTCTAGTCGTCCGAAACTTGTCCCGCCGGCGAGAATTTCCGACCGTTTCTCCAGGCGTCGTGATCGTAGACGCTGCCGTTCACGACGACCTCGTGCATCTTGTTCAAATATCCCGGAGCATTCCTGTTTGCACCATAGAAATACTTGTAATGACTTCGTTCGCGGGATTGGCTGTCGGAAAGGGTAAAGACGTTGACCCCGGGGAATTGTACGGGCAGCCCGAGGTCGGCTGCGACAGTCGCCGGAAGATCCGGAATTGACGTAGGCGCGTTGCTGACGCGGAAGTCCGCGCTGTCATTGCTGCGCTTGATCGCAAGCAACGGCACGGCCATTGCCGCGGACATTGAATCGATAGCGCCACGTTTCTTTTCCGGATCGAAATCCCGGAGACGTACCCATGCTCCGTGGTCCGCCATCAGAATGATCAGGCTATTGTCGTAAATGCCCAACGCTTTCATGCGCGAGAAAACAGCCAGCACGGCCTGCAAACCACAGTTGGCCTGCCGCAATACGTTCTCGCGACCCGTAGCCTGGACGCCGTCGAAGTCACAGTTCTCATCGCCAACCGTCGGGCGGTGTGCAAACATCAGGTGCATAATCTTGTAGACCGGCGCCTCCCTGTCCACGCGCATGGCCTGCGACAAGTTACGCACAAACTCGAGATCTGAAAAATACTGCATGTGCAGGTAGGACGCAGTACGGACCATGCCCTGGAAAACCCATAGCTCATCTCTGTGTACCAGTGCTTTGCCAAAATGCGGCAGAGCGCGAAACAGCGATAGGTCGATGAGCCGTGCCGAATCATTGACGATGTAGTCCCGTGCTGAGACGTGGCCACTATTGGATATTGCGTAGGCGTTGGTATGGCGGTTTTTTGCGTAAATATTCTTGAGTGACACCTGGGCCGCGATATCGACCTCGAAGCCAGCGTCGCTTGCAGCATTCAGAACGGTGTCGCCTCCAAGTGTTGCATCGATAAACTCGTCCACAGGCACACGATTCTGATACGTCTTGCCGCTCAGCATTGCCGGAATCGTCAGTTGCGTATACGGAAAGGCACCCAGGTTGTCGCGAAACAGCGTAAAGCCCTGCAATTGGTCCCTGAGGTCTTCGCCGTCGTTCAGACGATCTTCCAGGAGCTGTTCGAAGAGATCGGTCTGCAGGCCGTCCATGACTATGTGCACGACGTTTTTCGACGTGGAGAATCGCGGCAGCGCATCCCGGGCCGCTTGATCTTCCTCGATATCCGAGTGCTTTAACGCGGCAGGATCATCGCCCGCCATGCCTACTGCCGCGGCTGTAAGCTGAACGACGAACAATGCGGCAGCCGCCCACAGGAACAGGGGACCGCTGCGCTTGAAGGCAATTATCGACACGATGATTACGCCAGCCCAGATCGCGGCATCCAGCAGGCCGCGCCAGGCTCCGGCCAGCCACTCGATACTGCGGCCGTCCAGCTCGCCATAGTCCCAGACCAGGATGTTCGACTGCAGCCAAAGCAGGCATGCAACGGCCCCTGTCAGCGCCTGCATGCGGCGGTAGCCGTCGGCGCTCAGCAACGCGGCGAGCAAGCCAACAGCGAGAATCAGCACGGCGCAGTAGGGCAGATAGGCGAGCGCAATTTGCGTAAAGGACGCTGTGAATTCCGAGGGATTGCCCGAGTAGATAAGCAGCGGAGTGAAGACACACAGCGTTAAAAGCGGCAGTGCCGCCAGAGCGGCGCCAGACGCCAGGCGGCGAACGGCGGTCATCGGCGATCGTACCAGTACAGTGCGCGGCCGCTGGAGGAAACCACTGATGATTTGACGACGCGCGCGCGGGCAGCGATCGAATCGCGGAACGACTCTTCGCTGTAGCCTGGGAAGATATCTTCACGCAGGCTCAGTAGTCTTTGCACCATCGGATCGTGTTTCGGAACAAATTCGATGACACCTTTTGGCGCAATACCGACGATCCAGTCCAGGACTTCCTGCAACGGAAGGTTTTTGCTGATGGCCAGGTGGTGTACAACGGCAAGCGCGAGGACACCGTCACCGCGTGCCCTTTGCATGAGCCCCTGGCGTTCTTTTTGCATCCATCCCTGCGAGGGGCTGGGATTGGCTGCGTCCAGGTGCAATGGCAGAAAATCGACGTCCAGGTCGCTGGCTCGGCGAAACGCAAAATCAAGCGCTCCGTGATCAAAATCCAGACCAACCGCGTGACGAGCGCCGGACTCCAGTGCCAGGAAAGAGTAATCGCCCGTATTGCAACCAATATCGAACAGCAGTTCGGGCTTAACGTTGCGTATGAATTCGGCGACAAAGTCTCTTTTGTGTTCGGTCTCGCTGTCAACGTAGCTGTTGTCGTTTGCATAATTCTGCCAAACGGTCGCACCACTTTTTCGTGGCTCCAGCTTCGATATCCATCGATGCAGCGTATGCAGTATTTGCTCGAATCCGATCTTTGCCAACCTCCGGGTTTCAGCCCGTTTCGCTGCTTTATCGGCACTACCGGACGCACGTTGCAGGCGTGCCTGCAGGAACACATGCGTCAGGATGTTCCAGGAAAAACGCGAGCGCCAGGGAAGAAGCTGGCTCAGCTCCTCGGCTGAAATACCTTCCATCGCACCGCGAAACCAGGCGTTGTGCGGAACGCCCAGGACAGATCGTAATAGTAAAGGGTTGACGAAATGCTCACAGAACTGCCGGTGACCGGCCCAGAACTCGCCTTCGTCGTACATGCGCAGCGACAGACTGTCGATAAAGACAGGCTTCGTACCACGGAACTGCATGTTAAAGGCGGTCGCATCGGATAAGGTCACGTTCTTCTGCAGCGCTTTTTGATGCAGTTCGAGATGCGCCAGCGCCGCGGCCTTCATTCCCTCGAATGACCATTCGTAGGGATAGGAAACGTATGGCAGCCGCGGGTGTTCGATGACGAGGCTTGCAGCCGCGGCGCTGTCGCCCAGCAGCGCCTTGTCGGCGCGATCTTCGCGAATGAGCAGGCCTGCTGCGACTAGCTCGTCAACGAGACCGGTCGCGCGGACGGCTTCGAAATCGGCAACACCGACGGGTGCGACTGTGCGAAATACACGATCACCCAGGTAGTAGATGCGCCCCTTGTTATCACGGAAAGAGCCCGGTTCAGAGGTCGCGGTTGCCACCTACTGACCACTCTGGGACTCTGATTCTGTATCGACAGCCTCGCCGGTCTCTTTTTCTTTCACGGCAGATGAAGCGACGAAGTTCGCGAGAAACGCTTTGAAGCTGTGCCAGTGAAAACGCAGCACCCCCATCGCAACGGCGACTGATGCGAGCAGGCTCTGTAGCAGAATGCTGCCCGTGCCCGGATCGAGGTACGCGTAGCCAGGCGTTGCGAAAACAACGCATGCAAAGGAAAGCCATAAAGTGTGTCGAACGGTAGCGCGCATTTTTTGACCTTTGCAAAGGCCTGGATCGGGCCTTTCGGCAGGAATAGCGAGTGTAGCGTTTAACATAGTCTGGCCCGTGAAAATCACAATGATGCAATTCACAGTATTGCCCTTTAGGTCATCGCAGCGATGGTCCGTGCGGCCGGGACCGGGCACCTGTCCGGAAAAAGTGGTGGGCCCGCCAGGACTCGAACCTGGGACCAAGGGATTATGAGTCCCCTGCTCTAACCAACTGAGCTACAGGCCCTTTTTCCGTCGTAGCCTGATTACAGGCCAACACAAGGAGCGCGATTCTAGCAGAAAAAAGCCGGGCATTGCCCGGCTTCTTTGCTAACCATGGTCGTAGCGAATCAGTCTTCGAGCAGGAAGCTCCTGAGTTGATCCGAACGAGTCGGATGCCGCAGCTTCCTGAGCGCTTTCGCCTCTATTTGACGGATACGTTCGCGGGTGACATCAAACTGCTTGCCGACTTCCTCGAGCGTGTGATCGGTATTCATATCGATGCCGAAGCGCATGCGCAGCACCTTGGCTTCGCGGGGCGTCAGGCCCGCCAGCACCGAATGCGTCGTTTCCTTGAGGCCGGAAGTTGTCGCAGAATCGACGGGCGAATGCACGGTCTGATCTTCGATGAAATCGCCGAGATGCGAGTCTTCGTCATCACCGATAGGTGTTTCCATCGAGATCGGTTCTTTCGCAATCTTGAGTACCTTGCGAACCTTGTCCTCGGGCATTTCCATTCGCTCGGCCAACTCGTCGGGCAACGGCTCGCGCCCCATCTCCTGCAACATCTGCCGCGAGATGCGGTTCAGTTTGTTGATCGTCTCGATCATGTGAACCGGGATACGGATCGTGCGCGCCTGGTCAGCGATCGAGCGCGTGATGGCCTGACGGATCCACCAGGTCGCGTAGGTCGAGAACTTGTAGCCACGCCGGTATTCAAACTTGTCGACGGCCTTCATCAGGCCAATGTTGCCTTCCTGAATAAGGTCGAGAAACTGCAGGCCGCGGTTTGTGTATTTTTTGGCAATCGAGATTACGAGTCGCAGGTTCGCTTCCACCATTTCTTTCTTAGCGCGGCGGGCTTTCGCCTCACCGATCGACATCTGGCGGTTGATCTCCTTGATCTCGCTGATCTGCAGTCGGGTCACTTCCTCCACGGCAATCAGCTTGCGCTGAGCGCGTGTGACATCATCCTTGAGTTTGGCAAGTATCGAAGAATGCTTGCGCTTGGCTCGAATGTGTTTTTCGATCCAGGCAAGATCCGTTTCGCTCTTCGGAAAGCTGGACAAAAAGTCTTTGCGAGGCATGCCGGCATCCCGAACGCAAAGTTTCATAACGAGACGTTCCTGGCTGCGAATGATCGAGACGACATCGCGGAGGTTTCGGACCAGCGCATCGAACAACTTCGGCGCGAGCTTCAATTCCATGATCTGGTCAGCCATGTCGGCGTGTGCCTTGACTGTCTTCTTGTCTTTCAGGCCATGCAGCCCGAGATTTTTCATCGCGCGGTTGAAGTGGCGGCGAATTACACGGACACGCGCTTTTACTTCATCGGGATCCGGCCCTGTGTCTATGACTTCATCGTCATCGTCAGACTTCGGCGCCGGCGGCTTGATTTCGTCTGGCTCATTCGGGTCAATGAATCCCACGATGAAGTCCTGCATGCGGGTCTCGCCACCGATCACGCGATCGGCCACTTCGAGCAGTGCCTCAGCCGTGGGCGGGAAGTGCACCATATGGTATTTGACCTGGTTCAGGCCGTCCTCGATACGCTTCGCGATGTCGATTTCGCCCTGGCGCGTCAGCAGTTCGACGGTGCCCATCTCGCGCATGTACATGCGGACCGGATCCGTCGTGCGGCCGAATTCCGCATCGACGCTGGCGAGTGCGGCCTCGGCTTCCTCGGCGCCATCATCATCGGTGGCGGTTGCGTCGGATAACGTAATCGATTCGACGTCGGGCACTTTTTCGTGCACTGCAATGCCCATGTCGTTAATCATGTTAACGATGTCTTCGATCTGTTCCGGGTCGACGATGTCGTTGGGCAGGTGATCATTGACCTCTGCATAGGTCAGATACCCTTGCTCCTTGCCGCGGGCAATCAATGCCTTAAGCTGTTTAGCCTGCTTGTTTCCGCCGACTGCTGCTTTTTTCTCTGTCAAGACAAAACCCCTGCGGGCAAAAGATACAAACGATTAATAATACGCTCTCGGAAGAGCTCAATCCACAAATACTTCGTAAAATTTCGACCTAGTTCAGCGCCCTGAGTTCCGATTTCTCGTCGTCGGATAGCCCACTAAGGCGTTGTTTTTCAATAAGAAAATCAATTCTCTCCTTGCGTCCCGCCAGTGCCAGCTGGTCCAGGCACTCGCGCAGCTCGGCAGCCGGGTCAAATTCCTCATCGAGGGGCAGGACGGCTGCGGCCAGTTTGCCGAGGTGGCGGCCCTGTTCGTCCTGTCGCCAGCGTTCAAGTAAACCTGCCGTCGTTATATTGGGCTCGCAATGCACCGTTTCAATAAGAGCCCTCAACAAATCGGCGCCCGGCCGATTGACGCCTGCCAGCCTGGCGGCATCGAGATTCTGGCCGGCCTCGGGGTGGTTCAGGATAATCGTGATGGCATGCCGAACGACGGATGGCTTGCCCGTGCCGGGTGGCGGCCGCCTCTTCCTGTCGGCGCCGGCGAACCTTCCCGTCGTGTCGCGGGTGCGCGCCGCACCACCCGCAATCATTTTCTCGAGTTTTGGCGCGGTCAGACCGACGGCTGCAGCGAGACTCTCGATTAATAGCTCGCGGTAAACCCCTGTCGGTATCTTGTGCACCAGGGGCCTTGCCAGTTCGGCCAATCTCGCTCGTCCATCGACGGTTTCCATGTCGACCTGGCTCGCGAGTTCCTCAATAAGAAACTCGGACAGGGCGACACCGTTGTCCAGGGCATCAACGAATCCGTCGGCGCCATGCTCGTTGACGAAGGAGTCGGGATCGTGCCCATCGGGCAGAAAAACGAATCGGATCTGGCGACCCTCACGGATTTGCGGCAGCGCGTTTTCGAGGGCTCGCCAGGCTGCCGCTTTGCCCGCACGATCGCCATCAAAGCAGAAATGGACGTTCTCGGTCAGGCGGAACAGGTTATTCAGGTGTTCGCTGGTGGTGGCGGTACCCAGTGTCGCAACCGCGAAATCGATACCGTGCCGAGCCAGTGCGACCACGTCCATGTAGCCTTCGACGACGACGAGCTGCTCGATCTGCCGCAATGCCTTGCGGGCCTCGAACAGCCCATAAAGCTCGCGGCCCTTGTGGAAAAGCACGGTCTCGGGCGAATTCAGGTATTTTGGCTCGCCGTCACCCATGATGCGGCCGCCAAATCCAATCGTTCGGCCGCGAGTATCCCGAATCGGAAACATGATGCGATCGCGAAAACGATCATAATGCTGGCCGTTGTCCTTGCGAATGATCAGGCCAGTCGCCAGCAGGCGTTCGGTGGCTTCCGGCGATTGTCCGAACTTGTCGAGCACATTGCTCCAGCCGTCGGCCGCGTAGCCGATGCCAAAGCGTTTTGCGGTTGCGCCGTCAATGCCGCGTTCTTTCAGATAGGCTACGGCCGCCGGCGTGTCTTTCATCGCCGACTGCCAGTGTTTGGCGACGGTGTCCATGAGTGAAAACAGTTCGTCATAGCGACGGGCCGGTTTGTCGCTTTCGCTTCTCGGAACTTCGACGCCCATTGAGCCTGCGAGACTCTCGATAGCCTCGACAAAGCTCATATGATCGAATTCCATCAGGAAGCCAATGGCCGTGCCGTGTGCCCCGCAGCCAAAGCAATGATAGAAACCCTTGCCCGGGCTGACCGTGAACGACGGTGTTTTTTCATCGTGGAAGGGACAGCAGGCCTTAAATTCCCGGCCGGCCTTTTTCAACGGCACGCGGCGACCGACAACCTCGACGATGTCTGCTCTGGCGATCAGATCGTCGATAAAATCCTGAGGAATCAGTCCGGACATATTAGTACTAACGGCGACCGGGCATTGCCGGGTCTTGGTTGTTGTTATGAGGTCTGAACTCTGTAGTCAAAGGGCGTTAAGGCGTTCCTTGACGGTAGCGCTGACCGCGCCCATATCGACGCGGCCAGCGGCCCGGGTTTTGATCTGGCCCATGACCTTGCCCATGTCGCGAATGCTGTCAGCCCCGCTCTCGCGTATGACCTCGTCGACCATCGCGGCCAGTTCATCGGCGGTAAGCTGCTTGGGTAGATAGTGTTCGATTACGGCGATTTCGTCGCGCTCGATTTTCACGAGGTCTTCGCGCTTGCCTTTTTCGAATTGTTCGATCGAGTCGCGGCGTTGCTTGACCATTTTGGTCAGCACGGCGAGTACGGCCGCATCGTCCATGTCAATGCGCTTGTCGACTTCGATTTGCTTGATCGCGGCGAGCATGAGTCGCACCACTTTCAGCCGGTCTTTATCACCGGCCTTCATGGCAACCTTCATGTCTTCTGTGATTTGGCCTTTGAGGGACATGGGCAGGAAAGGTAAGCGATTTGCTCCACGAATGCGGAGCTTAATTTGTTTTAGTAGAGACGCTTGCGCTTGGCTTCGTCGCGAGAAATGCGCTTCAAGTGGCGCTTGACGGCGGCCGCTTTCTTGCGCTTGCGCTCCTGCGTGGGCTTTTCGTAAAACTCGCGACGACGAAGCTCGGTCAGGATTCCAGCCTTTTCACAGGCACGCTTGAAGCGCCGCAGGGCAGCGTCAAAATATTCGTTCTCTTTTACGCGAACACTTGGCATTGTTCAGGTATTCCGTCCAGACATAAATAAACCCGGCACGGGGCCGGGACTGAGCCGCATATGATAACGCCGGAATTGGCGGTTTGCAAAGGGTTTGGAGCCGAAATGCCGGGCCGGCGCCGGCCGCCGCCGCAGCGGCATGCCGCGGGCACGGCCCGCTCCTACACGGTATCATCCGCCGCCTATGAATATACTGGGAATCGAAACCAGCTGCGATGAAACCGGCGTGGCGCTGTACAGCACCGAGCACGGCCTGCTGGCGGATGCGCTGCACAGCCAAATTGACCTGCATGCGGTGTATGGCGGCGTGGTCCCGGAGATCGCGTCCCGCGACCACGTCCGCATGTTACTGCCTTTGATCCAGCGGGTTCTCGGTGAGGCCGGAATCGAAAAACCGGATGCAGTCGCGTATACGGCAGGGCCCGGCCTGGTCGGCGCCCTGATGGTGGGCGGGGGCATGGCGAACGGGCTCGGACTGGCCTGGGCCTGCCCGGTCATTCCCGTGCATCACATGGAAGGACACCTGCTGGCACCGATGCTCGAGGATGATCCTCCCGGGTTCCCGTTTCTGGCGCTGCTCGTGTCCGGTGGGCACACGATGCTCATCGCCGTGCGCGCGCTGGGTGACTACGGCCTGCTTGGCACGACGCTCGACGATGCGGTAGGGGAGGCGTTCGACAAAACGGCGAAGCTTCTCGGCCTCGGCTATCCGGGAGGGCCTGCGCTGGCGGCACTGGCAGAAAATGGCAACGACAAGGCGTTCGAGTTTCCACGTCCCATGCTGCAGAAACCGGGCTTTGATTTCAGTTTCAGCGGCCTTAAGACTGCTGTGATGCTCGAAGTCCGCAAGGCCGAAGCGGCGGGCACGTTGTGCCGCGAGGATATTGCGGCGTCGTTTCAGCGCGCGGCCGTGGATACGCTCATCACACGAGCGATAAAGGCGGCCAGGTCGCAGGGGCTCGAGCGGATAGTGGTTGCCGGTGGCGTGGGTGCAAACAAGTTGCTGCGAAAGGAAATTGCGGAGCGTTTCGATGGCTCTGTCTTTTACCCCCGCATGGAGTTTTGCACGGACAACGGTGCGATGATTGCCGTCGCCGGGGCGCTTCGTTTAACGGAGGCAGCGCCGGCCGACGAAATAGAAGTTCGGTCACGCTGGTCAATCGCATCACTAAGCGCGCCGCGAGAGGCGCAATGAGACAGGAATAGCGATCAAATTATGGACAAGATTTTTCTTAACGAACTCAAGGTCGAGACAGTCATCGGCATCTGGGAATGGGAGCGCAAGATTCGCCAGACGGTCATTATCGACCTGGAAATGAGCGCGGACATTGCGAAAGCGGCGGCCACTGACGACGTCGAAGATACGCTGAACTACAAGTCCGTTGCCAAGCGCATCCAGTCCTTCGTTTCTGATTCGAGCTTCCAGCTGGTCGAAACGCTCGCGGAGCGCATTGCCGGAATCATACGTGAAGAGTTCGGGGTTGAGTGGGTCAAAGTCCGGGTTAACAAGGTCGGCGCCATTCGAGGCTCGCGCGATGTCGGCATTCTCATCGAACGGGGCCAGTGGTCCGACTGAACACGAGCCCGGAGAGAGTCATGTCAATTGTCTACCTTGGGCTCGGCAGCAACATACGGCCCGAAGAGAACCTCAGCCTTGCCGTGCGCGAACTGCGGCGGTGCTACGGTGACCTCGATGTCTCGTCGGTCTATCGTGGCGCAGCCATTGGCTTTGAGGGTGATGACTTTCTGAACCTCGTTGTGCGGCTCAGATCGGAACAGACGCCCGTCGAAATCTGCCGTGAAATCGAGCGATTGCATGATTTGGCGGGACGCGATCGGGGCAACGGCAAATGGTCATCACGCCCGCTCGATATCGACCTGCTGCTGTACGATGACCAGGTCATCGATGAGCGCCCGGTGCGGGTGCCGCGCAGCGACATCCTGAAATACAGCTTCGTGCTGCGGCCGCTGGCAGAACTGGCTCCGGACCTGGTGCACCCGGTGACGGGCAAGTCGATGCTGGCTCATTGGCAGGAATTTGACGCCGCGAGTCAACCGCTCGAACTCGTCGGGATTATTTTGTAAACGCGGCGTCGATAGCCGGGGACTCTGCAGGGGGCTCGTGCCGCCCACGGTGTGCAACGCTCCAGGGTTTCCGGTGGTCGAGTGGACTACCAGCCGATCGATCGACCGCCGTCCACTGCGATGATCTGGCCCGTCACGTACGTCGCATCGCGCATCAGGTATAGCACGCAGCCGGCGATATCGGCCGGATCTCCGGCTCGCTGCAGCGGCACCTGCCGCAGGATCGTTTGCTGCGCTGCGTCGCTCATGCCGTCTTCGGGCCAGAGAATGGCGCCGGGCGACACCCCATTTACGCGGATATCGGGTGCCAGGTCTTTTGCGAGCGAACGCGTCAGCATCGCGAGGCCGGCTTTGGCCGGGCCGTACACGGCGTGATTGCGCAGCGGTCGCTGGGCATGAATATCAACAATGTTGACGATCGTCCCGCCATGCTGCCGCAAATGCGGTACCGCTGCCTGCGAAAGGAACAGCGGCGCTTTCAGGTTGCTGCCGACCAGGTCGTCCCACTGTGCTGCGGTGATGCTGTCCACCGGAGTCGGGTAGAAAGTTGACGCGTTGTTGACGAGACAGTCGAGGCGTCCGGCCCAGTCCGTCACTTCGCTAATCAGCTGTGGCAGCTGTTGCAGGTCGAGCAGGTCAGCTGCAAATGTTGCGGCCGAGTCGGTTCGTTCATTGTTGAATCGTGTCGCGAGGCTGTCGGCCTCAGTTGCCGAACTCCGATAATGAATTGCCACGCGCGCGCCGTTTTCATGAAGCCGTGTCACAATAGCCGCGCCGATTCGTCGGGCGGCGCCGGTTACGAGCACGACTTTGCCATTCAGGTCTTGTTCCGACATCAAAAATCCTGACTCATGAATTAGACGACATTCTTAAAGACTTTACAGCTTACATGCAACACGACGACCGACCAGGGCTCCCGCGACCCGACGCGACAAGCGCCGAGCACAGCGTACGCGCAGCCGAATTCATTCGTGCGCGAATGGCCGATTCGAACGGTAGCCTGAGTTTTGCCGAGTTCATGCAGCATGCGCTGTACGCGCCCGGTCTCGGCTACTACGCAGCGGGTTCGACCAAGTTCGGCGCCGATGGCGATTTTGTAACGGCTCCGGAAGTGTCACCGGTTTTTGGCCGCGTGCTGGCACGGCAATGTGCCGAGGTGCTGGCTGATGTGCAGGGGGGAGCGATCCTCGAATACGGTGCAGGCAGTGGCAGACTCCCCCGCGACATACTCGAGGCACTGGCCCGGCTCGATGCGCTTCCTGAACGATACGAAATCCTCGAAGTATCGGCGGAGCTGCAGGAGCGCCAGGAGCGTTATTTGCGAGCAGAAATTCCTGAACTGGTTTCTCGTGTTTCGTGGCTCGCCGCACCGCCCGCCAATCACACGGGCGTCATTATTGCGAACGAGGTGCTTGACGCCCTGCCGGTTGAACGCTTCGTGCGAGGCGACGCCGGCATCAGGCAACTGCGCGTTTTTGATGACGGTGGCGTGTTTGCCATTGCTGAAGCGCCCGCATCGGACAGGCTTTCCAATGCCGTCCGCGAAATAGAGGCAGAGCTGGGCCAGAGCTTACCGGTCGGGTTTGTCTCTGACATTTCTCTGGGCTTGCCGGGCTGGATTTCTGCACTGGCCGATACGCTGCAACACGGCGTAGCATTCCTGTTCGACTATGGCGTCACGCGCCGGGAATATTACGCAGCTGAAAGATCGGGCGGATGGCTGCGATGTCACTTTCGGCATCATGCACACAACGATCCGTTGATCCTCACGGGCATCCAGGACCTCACTGCATGGGTCGATTTCAACGCCGTCGCGGAAGCGGCACTGAGTAGTGGACTCGATGTGGCGGGCTACTCGGCACAGGCGCAGTTTTTGATGGGCGGCGGACTCGATGCCGAAATGCGGGAATTCGCATCGCTGCCACTCGCGTCACAGCTTGAATTGTCGGGACAGGTTAAAACGCTTACTCTGCCCGGGGCGATGGGCGAGCACTTCAAGTGCATGGCGCTGCGGCGCGGCGATGTCAGAACGCCGTCGGCGTTTTGCAAGGCCGACAGGACACATACTTTATGAAACAACGAATGGCTGGCCGGGGCGCGCAGTGACTGGCCTGCAGATCATCGTCCTCGCGATCGTGCAGGGTTTGACCGAGTTTCTGCCAATCTCGAGTTCCGGCCATCTCGTGCTGGTTCCCTATCTTGTCAACTGGACGGATCAGGGGCTCGCTTTCGATGTCGCCGTGCACGCCGGCTCGCTCGTGGCTGTCTGTGTGTTCTTTCGCGAAGATATTCTCGGACTGCTGCGCGGCGCTCTTCAGGTGCTGGGAGGCGACAGGCATTTGCCCCAGGCCAATATGGCGCTCGCCATCGGGCTCGGTACGATACCCGCTGCAATCGCGGGATTGCTATTTGCGTCGTGGATCGAGGCCAACCTGCGTGATCCCTCAGTCATCGTGGTGACGCTGTCGGGCTACGGTGTCCTGATGGCGCTGGCGGACCGCTATGGCAAAAGCGAGCGCATTATCGCCGGCGTGTCGATTAGGGATGCGATCATCATTGGATGCGCGCAAGCGCTGTCGCTGGTCCCCGGCACCTCCCGATCCGGCGTGACCATTACGGCTGCCCGCGTCCTGGGTTTCGGGCGCCAGGATGCCGCGCGCTTCTCGTTCCTGCTGTCAGCACCGGTGATTCTGCTCGCGACCCTGTACAAGGGATTCGAACTGATGACCGGTGATGCGGCGGTCCCGTGGGGCCAGCTCGGGCTAGGAGCGGCGGTTTCGGCTATTGTTGCGTACCTGAGTATCGAATTTTTCATGCGCTTCGTCAGTCGCATCGGACTTCTGCCGTTCGCGATCTATCGACTGGCGCTAGCTGGGGTGATTCTCTATGTCCTCGTGTAAAGCGCCGCCCATACCGTCAATGCTGGCATTGCTTTTGATCGCGAGCAGTGCATTCGGAAGCGAGGGGTACATCCTCGGTGCGGGGCTTGAGGCCGATTCGGCGGACGGGCTGGGAGCTACGTTGATCGGCGAATTGGGCATCACCGAGAAAACCTGGATATCGGCCGCGGTGGCGAGAAATACGCTGGACCTGGCGTTCAGGGACGATCTCGAAACCTGGTACGGCGATCTCGGCATTGATCACTGGTTCAAGCCGTTCGGATTCCGTGCCGGCGTTGCGTACTGGGGCGACAAAGACAGCCTCGAATCGAGGGACTGGCGCGCATCTGTTTACTGGCGCGTGAAAGAATTTTCGGTCGCCGGCGACTACGAGTCGCGCGACTTGAGTTTTGATTTAGCCACTGTCGATCTTTTTCCCGCGCGCAGGGGCGGATTCGGTGCCGAGGGTGTTGGCCTTACCGCGGGATTCGAGCTGTCGGACTCGGTGAGTATCGGCTTGTCAGGTATGGACTACGACTACGATGTGAATCTGCGGCTCGACAACAATCGGGGCCTGCTGGAATTGCTGTCGTTCTCTCGCCTCAGTCTTATCAATAGCCTTGTTGACTACCGCGCGTACGCAACGCTCGGGCTGCAAAGCGGGCAAAGTCGCTGGCAGTTTGACGTGGGTACCTGGAAGGGTGAGGTCGACGGCGGTACGACTCGTACAGCGACGATTCGATTCCTCAACCCGCTGGGCGATAACGCGGACGTTGAATTTTCGCTCGGCCTCGATGATTCGGAAATTTACGGATCGGTAACGTTTTTCTCAGTGTTTCTGTATTTCTACGGCGGCGGCTGAGCGACGGTAATCTTCGAGCGCGATTTCGCGCGCGTGGCGAACGGCGGCCGCTATTTTCGATGCTTCGCTGGCTTTCGCGACAGCCCCTGCATCGACGGCGGCCGCTGCTGCCAGCGCGCCTCGCAGGTAGTCTGCTTGCGGATACAGTCGATCTTCGAGGCCGCCACGGCCACGCGCATCGGCCTCGCAGGTGATCAGGAACTGTTCGAACCGCTGCGGGCGCCTGAAGGCATCGGTACCTTCCAGGACCTTGAGCAACGTCCTGGCACGCAGCTCGAGGGCGCGATGACAGTGCGTGTGAAACTCGGCAGCCAGCAGCGCGAGATCCCGACAGGCATTCGGTACCGGCAGCCGCTCGGAAATTTTGCGAATCAGTTTGCAGCCGCGCCCCTCGTGACCGGGGTGGCTCGGCAATCGATAGCCGGGTGTATTGCCCTTGCCGACGTCGTGCATTAACGCGGCGAAGCGAACTTCGAGATCTTCGCTGAGTGCCTCCGCCTGGTCGAGCACCATAAGAACATGGAGGCCGGTATCGATTTCCGGGTGCCACTTTTTCGGTTGCGGCACGCCGAACAGCACATCGACCTCTGGCAGCAGGATTTTTAATGCGCCACAGTCACGCAGCACTTCAATATAGGTTCGGACGCTACGGCCTGCAAGTGCCGCCTCGGTCTCCTGCCAGACCCGATCCGGCACGAGTGCGTCAACTTCGCCGTCCTTAACCATCTGCCGCATCAGCTGCAAGGTCTCCGGCGCGATCGTGAAGCCCAGGTGATTGAACCTCGCCGCGAATTTCGCAACGCGAAGAATTCGAACAGGGTCTTCGGCAAACGCATCGGACACGTGTCGCAGCACGCGCTGCTGTATGTCGTTGATGCCGCCGTAAGGATCGATCAGCTTGCCACTGGCATCTTTGGCGATTGCGTTTATCGTAAGGTCGCGGCGCAGCAGGTCGTCTTCAATCGAAACGTCGGGCGAGCAGTTGAAAGCAAAGCCGTGATAACCCGGTGCCGTCTTGCGCTCCGTTCGGGCGAGCGCGTATTCCTCGCCCGATTGCGGATGCAGAAACACGGGAAAGTCCTTCCCGACTTGCCGGTATCCCAGCGCCAGCAGCTCGTCAGGTGTTGCGCCCACGACGCACCAGTCCCGCTCATTGTGCGGAATGCCAAGCTGTTCGTCCCGAACAGCGCCACCGACCAGGTACACCTGCATCGCGCAATAGTACCCGACAATCGTGGTTGACGTTCGGGTGCGGCGACCTTCAGAGTACCGCAATGCGACGATACGACTGCATATCCCGATCGACACGATTTCTGATATTGGTAGCGCTGAGCGCGGCCAGCTCGGGCTGCTACTACATGCAGGCGGCGGCAGGGCAATGGGAACTCACGCGCAAACGCGAGCCGATCGCAGAAGTCATTCGTGATGGTGACACGTCGACAGAACTTAAAGATCGCCTGCTGCTCGTGCAGGCGGCGCGTCAATTCTCAATCGACGAGCTGGCTTTGCCGGACAACAAGAGCTATCGAAGCTATGCTGACATCGAGCGCGAGTTCGTTGTCTGGAACGTAATTGCCGCGCCCGAATTTTCGCTCGAAGCCAGGCAATGGTGTTTTCCAGTCGCCGGATGCGTCAGTTACCGAGGCTATTTTTCGAAAGACGCCGCGATCCGGGCGTCTATGCGGCTTGCCCGAGACGGCTACGATGTTGCGGTTGGTGGAGTATCGGCCTACTCGACGCTGGGAAAATTCAGTGATCCGGTGCTGAGTTCGATGATGACCTGGGACGACATTCAGCTCGTAGGCGTTTTGTTTCATGAGCTTGCACACCAGGTGCTCTACATCAAGGGTGATTCCGGATTCAACGAGTCGTTCGCCACTGCGGTTGAAGAGTTCGGTCTCGAGCGTTGGCTGGAGTCGAACGGACGGCCTGAAGATATCGAGGTCTACAGGCAACGACGACATTTGCGCCAGGATCTCATGGCACTTGTGGCGGATGCCCGCGGCGAGCTGCGCGAGATATATGCAGCAGCGATTGCGGAGGACGAGATGCGGCGCATGAAAGCCGCAAGGCTTGAGCGGCTTGCCGCAGGCTTGAGCACGACGTTGACGCGTGCCGGCCGAGATCCCTCCGGCTGGTCAAACGGCGAGCTGAATAACGCGCGTATTGCGTCCGTGACGCTCTATGAAGGCTGGCTGCCGTCGTTCCGCTCGATGCTCGCCCGGTGCGAAGGGGACATACGATGCTTTTATGCCAAGGCGACGGAGCTGTCGCGGCTTGAGGCGGCCGAGCGGGAAGCCAGGCTGCTGGCGTTAGCGGGCCGCTAGGCGCTGGGGTTCGTTAACAGCTTTTACCAGCAACAGCTCATCCGACAGGCGACGCAGCTGGCCGGTCATGCGCCAGTGGAAAATGGCCTGCGCTGATAACACCCGTTTGACGTATTTGCGCGTTTCGTTGAAGGGAATGTTTTCGATCCAGACGCGCGCGTCGATCGTCCCGGATTCAGGGAGCCACCGATCAACGCGGTGAGGTCCGGCATTGTATGCCGCCGTCGCAAGCACCGGATTACCCCCAAAACGCTCGGCCATCTGACCGAGGTAGCTCGTTCCGAGGCGAATATTGCTGGCAGGATTGGTGAGTGTATTCAGGCCCTTGTAGGGCAGACGGATACCCCTCGCAACCTCCCGGCCGGTGGCTGGCATGAGCTGCATCAGGCCGATCGCTCCGGCTTTGGAACGAACGTCGGGCATGAAAAGACTTTCGCTACGCGCAATACCGTACGCCCAGGTTGGCGAGATGCTGGCGTCCGACGACGACTGTTCGAACAGCTGCTGGTAGGGCAGCGGGTAACGGATTGACAAATCGTCGTACTCACCCAGGCTTGCGGCGATCGATATGGCGCGCGAATGCCAGCCCCAGCGGTTTGCGAGAATTGCCGCCTGCAGTCTGTCTTCGGCCGAGAAAGAGCGAACCGCGGCATCCCACTCGGAACGACCGCGGCTGTCTTGTCCCACCAGGAAGAGCTCCCGTGCCCGGACGATGTCCGGACGATTTTCTATCGCGGCGATGGCATCTTCGTCAGCCAGCAACTGCGAGTGATCGAGCACGTAGTCCTGGCCGAGTTCGTCAGCGGCGAGAAACCCGTAATAGCTTCGTTCCTGGCCAAGTTCCTGGAAAGCGTCCTGCGCGGCAAGAACCTGGCCGGAGCGCTGCAGCGCCACGGCTCGCCAGTATCGCCATTCCTCCGTCTCGCGCAGCTCCGGCGACATCGCCGCGATATCGAGCAGCAGCTTGTTCCATTCAAGCTTGCGCAGACTTGTACGCGCACGCCAGCGCGATACTTCGGTGTCTGCCGCTGCATCCGGAAGATCGCGCAACAAGCTGTAGGCACCCGGCAAATTGTCGCGCGCGGTCCACAATGCAATGTGACGGGCGGTGCGCAGTTTTTGCTCTTCCGGGAAGCCGACGCGCTTCGACACCTGCCGCCAGGCCCTGTGCGCCAGCTCAGGGTCGCGATACGTCAAACGTTCGGTCGCATAGACAAGCTGATTGCGAGCGGTTTCGTTATCCGCATAGTGCTTATAGTTATTGAGAAACTCTTCAGGTCGCGTTTGCGCTTTTATCCAGCGGGCGGCCTCTTCGACGTGTTGCTGATCAATGTTCTTTGCCAGCCAGCGCGCCAGCTGAAACTCGCGATTGCCCACAGCCAGCTCATAGCGCTTGCGATACTCGACCGGTCCGAGCAAATTTTGCCGGTCGAGGTGATCAAAGACCGGGTCGCATTCACTCACCTGGCTTCTGCCAACCAGCCACAGCTTGATGGCGCGGCCGTTCACGCGCGCCGTACGCCCGGCTTCGAGCTCGGCCTGCAATGCCAGGCAGTCGAGTTTGGCGATTTCCTGACCCTGGTAGAACTGCTCGTAGATTTGCTGATAGCCGTCCAGGTCCCCACTACGGGCCAGATGCAAAGCGTGTTTATAGCGCAGTTCGCGTGCCGGCCGCAGCGTGCCGTACTGATTCAGGAACAACTCGATTTCTTGCGCCGAAGCCGTTTCGATCGTGGCGCGCCAGAACGTTGCGCGCAGGTCGGGCCAAAGTACGTACTTTTGCAAAATCAGGCTGTCGGCAGCCGGGAGGTCGTCGACGACGCTCCAGTCACCACGTTCGACCGCGGCGAATACGGTTTTGAAAAGCTGACGCTGCTTTTCTATTTCCGTCAAATCTGTTGCCCACGTCGATTGCGCAGACAGCACGCCCGCAAGCAACAGCAGCGCTGTGAGACTGCGACGAACGACGGCGAAGCGATGGCTTATCGGCAGGGCACTGGCCTCTTAGAGTAATGCATCAAGTAGTGTCCAGACCTTACTGATACAAAGAGAGATTCGCAACATGCGATCGTGACGATTCGCGCTCACAAAAAAGGGCCCGTGACTCAGGTCACGGGCCCCACTGAGGGAACGATCACGGCTCTGATTAGCGGATTTGCAGCATCAAAGATCGATCGCCTCGCTGCACCAGCAGGAACAGAATTCGGTTGTTCTGTGCAATTTCTGCCAGATCCTGCAGGTTGCGGACCAGGGTGCGATTGACTGCCGTAATGGTGTCACCGGGACGCAGGCCGCGCTGTGCGGCAGGGCTACCCGGGGTAACTTCTGCGACTTCGATGCCGCTTTCGCTGGTCGTAGATGCAGCAGCAAACACGGCGCCGTCAAGGCCCGGATGAATGTCAGCGCCCGTCAATTGCTGCGCCAGCACTTGCCCCAGAAGAGCTTTTGTCGAGCGCGCCTTCTTGTCGCGAACATATTTGATGGTGACTTCGTCACCCGAGCGCAGCAGACCGATCGTGTTGCGCAGTTCCGATGCGTCCTCGACTTTCTTCTGGTTCACCTCGACGATAATGTCGCCGACTTCGAGACCGGCATCCTCAGCCGCCGATTTCGGCACGATGTTCGTGATCAACGCGCCACTGTCGACGTCGGCGTCCAACGCCTTCGCCATTTCGGCGTCAATTGTCTGTATGCCGACACCCAGAAGTCCGCGACGGATCTCTCCGAAATCAAGTATCTGCCCCATGATGGATTCGGCTATTTCCGTGGGAACGGCAAAACCGATGCCAACATTGCCACCGGAACGGCTGATGATCGCCGAGTTGATGCCGATGAGTTCGCCTCTCATGTTGACCAGTGCGCCACCCGAGTTGCCCGGATTGATCGATGCATCTGTCTGGATGAAATCTTCGTAGCCATCGCGACTGATGCCTGTTCGGCTGAGGGCGCTGATAATCCCGGACGTGACCGTGTGTCCGAGCCCGAACGGGTTGCCGATGGCGATGACAAAATCGCCGACGCGCGCATCCTCGGAGTTGCCGATCGGCATGTCCGTGAGGCCATCGGATTCGACCTTGATGACCGCAATGTCGGTCGCAGGATCAGAGCCGACAATCTCGGCATCGAGCACTTTACCGTCTATCAGGGAAATCTGGATCGTATCCGCGTCGGCCACCACGTGGTGGTTGGTGAGAATGTAGCCCCGTTCGGCATCGACAATGACGCCGGACCCGGCGCTGGCAACTTCCCGTGTCCCGCCCGGCGAATCCGGAATGCCGAAAAATCGGCGAAATGCGTCGTCGCCGAATGGATGGCTGCGGTTTACGGTCTGACTGACCCGAATATTGACCACGGCTGGTGACGCCGCCTCGACCAGCGGGGCCAGGCTGACGACGGGCCGACCACCGACAGTATCCGGAAGCGCGGCATTCGCTGTCGCCAGCGCCATGGCGGCAAGCAGCAGGCCGGACCAGAGTGTTGTTGTTAACCTCATCATAAGTAGCCTCAATGGATATCTGGATAAATTTTCAGGTTAGGCAGCTATTGCTGAATCGGCGGTGAACGCCACAACGCAGAACATTATAAGCACTCTGCCGTCGACACCGCTGCAGGGTCAAAAGTTCCGGGCCCTCAGCGCCCCGAGCGCCTCAGTCACCGGGGCGCCATCCAGCAGATGCCCGGGCGCGCCAATGCGTCGCGCCCGGGCATCAAGTGGCAGTGTCCGATCAGGCGGCGTCGACGGTGATACGGCGGGCCTGGATCTGGGGCATCTTCGGAATCGAAACCTCGAGGATGCCGTTGCTGCATTTCGCCGTGATGCCTTCCGCATCGGCGGTCTCCGGCAACGTGAAATGGCGAAAGAAGCGCCCCGTGGCGCGTTCCACACGCTGCACTCCGGCGTCATCGGGACGCGGCTCAGCGCGCCGTTCACCGGAAACATTCAGGACACCGCTGTCCATCGAGACGTCGATGTCGTCCGGCTCCACGCCCGGCACGTCTGCGCGCAGCACAAAGCGATCCTTCTCCTCGAGAATGTCCACGGCCGGAATCCAGTCGGCCACGGAGGCGGGGTCGTTGCGCGCGACACCACGATAATCGGCCAGCCTGTCGAGGTCGCGGTGTAACAGGTCGACAAAGGTCCAGGGTTCAAAACGGGCGATGTTCATGATTTTTCTCCATCTGAAAGAGTGCAATCCAAAGTCAGTTCCACGGGCCCGTGAACGGGCCGGCAAACGTCTTGCTGAAGACGGAAATATGGGCGCGATTCGGCATTTCAAGGCGGCGTCGAGCGGCACTAAATGACCAGAAAAGCGGGTCTTAGGGCGACTTGTTATGGTTAATCGCGAGCCACTACATGTAGTAGAATTCGAATTTCATAATATTGTCATTTTTTTTCGCTTGTTTTTAAAGCACTTACTCGTGAATGCTTCATAACATACTGATTTTTAGGTTTAAACATCCCAATAAAAAAATGGGGTAAACCCTTGACAGTAGCCCGTTACGGGCATAATCTGTCCCTGACTCGGACACAACATCTTGTGTCTAATCAGCGAGAGAAAAGAGGCCGGAAACGGCTCTCGTCGTGCGTTTTCTGGCCGCCGGCGAGTGGGACTCTTTTCGCTTGGAAAAGGCTAGCCATAATAACGGTTTGGGGTCTCCTTGCAGGGAGTTCAGGGGAGTAAGAGCAGCAATGAAGTCTGCGGTAAATTTGGATAGACACACGCTTACCGACATTGAATTTCAACCGGCATCGCTCGATATCTGGGATGCCAAGTATCGCCTCTCGGCCAAAGACGGCTCGAATCTCGATGCGTCGATAGACGACACGTATAAACGCGTAGCCAGAGCGCTCGCGAACGTAGAGACGGAGTCGAAGAGCGAGCACTACTACGAGGAGTTTCTTTGGGCGTTGCGCAGCGGCGCAATTCCGGCAGGCCGCATCGTATCGAATGCCGGCGCCCAGGCGCACAAACCAGCGACCTCAACGATCAATTGCACCGTGTCGGGCACCGTTGGCGACTCGATGGACAATATCCTCAACAAGGTGCATGAGGCCGGTCTGACGCTCAAAGCGGGCTGCGGCATTGGCTACGAGTTTTCAACGCTGCGTCCCAAGGGCGCTTACGTGACCGGCGCCGGGGCCTACACGTCGGGGCCGCTGTCGTTCATGGATATCTACGACAAGATGTGTTTCACGGTATCGTCGGCAGGCGGTCGACGTGGCGCCCAGATGGGCACCTTTGATGTCGGTCATCCGGACGTAATGGAATTCATTCGTGCCAAGCGCGAAGACGGCCGCTTGCGGCAGTTCAACCTGTCACTGCTGGTGACCGACGAATTCATGCAGGCGGTTATCAATGAAGATGACTGGAAGCTGGCCTTTCCGGTGACGCCGAAAGAGGTCAAGGAAGACGACCTCGATATCACAAACAAGAAGCTGTTCGTCTGGCGCGATTGGCCCGAGGCCGGCAACTACGTCACGAACGAGGAAGGGCTCGTCGCCTGCAAGGTATACAAGACCATGCCGGCACGCCGTGTGTGGGAACTCATCATGGCGTCGACCTACGATTTTGCTGAGCCAGGCTTCGTGTTGATCGACAAGGTCAACGAGATGAACAATAACTGGTTCTGCGAGAATATTCGCGCAACCAATCCTTGCGGCGAGCAACCCCTGCCGCCTTACGGTTCGTGCTTGCTGGGTTCGGTTAATCTGACGCGATTTGTCGCCAAGCCGTTCAGCGACGAGGCCCGGTTTGACTGGGACAATTTCAGGAAGGTCGTCAAGACTTTCACACGTATGCTCGACAACGTCGTTGAAATAAACGGTCTGCCTTTGCCGCAGCAGCGCAACGAGATTCAGCGCAAGCGTCGTCATGGCATGGGCTTCCTGGGCCTGGGGTCCACGATAACGATGATGCGCATGAAGTACGGTGATCCTGAGGCGGTTGAGTTCACCGAAGAGATCGCGCGTCAGCTGGCTCTTGCGGGCTGGGAAGAGGCACTCGAACTGGCCAGGGAAAAAGGCCCGGCGCCAATCATGACCGAGACTTTTGAAGTCACGGAAAAAATGCTGCGTCGGCGCCCCGAAATGCGCGCCGATGGCTACCAGGCTGGTGACAAGGTACCGGGCAGGATTCTGCATGCGCGCTATAGCCGCTACATGCAGCGAATAGCCGCCGAGGCGCCCGAACTCGTGGAACAACTGGCCGAGACAGGGGCTCGATTTACGCATCACAGCTCCATTGCGCCGACGGGCACCATTTCGCTGTCTTTGGCCAATAACGCAAGCAACGGCATAGAACCGAGTTTCGCGCATCATTATTTCCGCAATATCATTCGTCAGGGCAAGAAGACCAAGGAAAAAGTCGACGTCTTCTCGTTCGAGCTGCTTGCGTATCGCGGCAGCGTCGACCCGGAGGCCATGCCGGCCGGCGTCGGTGACGGGGCCGCCGTGAACTCTCTGCCCGATTACTTCATCACGGCCGAAGAAGTTACGCCGACCCAGCACGTGGACATTCAGGCGGCTGCGCAAAAGTGGATCGACTCATCAATTTCGAAAACGGCGAACGTGCCGACGGATTATCCGTACGCGGATTTCAAGGATATCTACCTGTATGCCTACAAGCAGGGCCTGAAGGGGTGCACGACATTCCGCTTCAATCCCGAAGCGTTCCAGGGCGTACTCGTCAAAGAAAAAGACCTGAAGAACACGAAATACACCTTTACGCTCGATGATGGTTCAACCGTCGAACTCAAGGGCGACGAAGAGATCGAGTATGACGGTGAAGTTCATACGGCCGCTAATTTGTTTGATGCGCTCAAAGAAGGCTATTACGGAAAATTCTAGATGATCAAAATTGACAAGAAGATAGTTGGCTACACGGTTAACCAACCCGCCGCTGAACAAGAATCGGCGAAACCAGAGTTTAAACGCGAAGGTGGCGGGGGCAATCGCGCCGAAGTTATTCGCATGCACGAACGGCTCGAGCGCCCGGAAGTCCTGGTTGGCTCAACTTACAAAGTGAAGACGCCGGTCTCCGACCATGCGATGTATGTCACGATCAACGACATTATTTTGAATGAGGGCACCGAACACGAAAAGCGTCGTCCGTTTGAAATTTTCATCAACTCGAAAAACCTGGACCACTATCAGTGGATCGTGGCATTGACGCGAATTATTTCCGCCGTATTCCGCAAGGGCGGCGACGTAACGTTCCTGGTAGAGGAACTCAAGGCAGTGTTTGATCCGCGCGGCGGCTACTGGCAGACCGGTGGCCGGTTCATGCCGTCGATCATCGCCGAGCTTGGCCACATCGTTGAGAAACACCTGATCATGATCGGCTTGATGGCGACCCCCGAGCTCGACGAAGGGCAGAAGAAGCTGATCGCCGAAAAACGTGCGGAGTTCGAGGAGTCGAGAAAGCAGCAGGATGCTTTCTCAGCCAATAGCTATCCGGAAGGCGCGCAGCTCTGCAACAAGTGCAATACGGTCGCGGTCATCATGATGGACGGGTGTATGACTTGTCTTTCCTGCGGCGACTCCAAATGCGGCTGAGCTGAGTACGCTTTGGACGGCGCGTTACTTTGTTAACCGAATCGCGAAATCTGCTCATGTACTAGCATGTACACTGCGCGATTTCGCGATCCGCTTGCCGCGTACCGCACTCGCCCAAAACGCACTCAGTGCATGATCAACGGGCTTCGATCTGCTAGATTGCAGCCGTGACCATTCGGATTCCAGATTTTTCCAAATCTCATGTCGTCGTTGCCGGCGACGTTATGCTCGATCGCTACCTGTTCGGATCCACGGGCCGAATTTCGCCCGAGGCGCCGGTGCCGGTCGTGCACGTGCGGGAAACCGATAATCGTCCCGGAGGTGCGGCAAACGTCGCCGTCAACCTTGCAA